>NZ_DASPMQ010000008.1:0-60832 GCF_035626975.1 Brevundimonas sp. | reverse complement strand
CTCTGACCTCGTAGTCGATGGCGAGGCGATCCTCCCTGGTCAGGAAGTCGTGAGTGGCGTCGACGGCGTTGCGCCATATGTCGACGACGCGGGGCCCGTCATAAGGCCTGGACTGGCGGAGTTTGACCATGGCGCACGAATATCGGCCGGCGCTCGGGCGATCAATGTCCGGCCCGCCAGATGTCCGCAACGGGTCAGAAACGGTCAACGGCTTCGGGCCGGATAGCTGATCTAATCGGGTTCAAAGGCACGGGCGTCAAAGGCCGTCTCAGTCGCGAGGATCGGCGCAAAGCGGGTCTCTAGGCAGCGAGCGTGGGCGAAGAGAGCTTGGGCCGCCCCGTCGCCCATCGACTCAAGCGTTAGTCTGACTCCCTCCCGACCCCGGGTGATCGATGGCTGCTGCGCAGAAGCAACATTGGACGTTCATGATTTGGCGCCTTCCGGTGGCCGCCAGTCTCTGTTGCCGCACCAATGTCCGCAATGGGTCGGAAGCGGACCTTCGGCCGGACGGGGCGGGAAGTTCCGTTTCTGGGCGACCAGTAAATGTCCGCTCCTGGCGCTACTCGGATGCTCGACCCGCTCGCGGTCCCTTCATCGCATCGCTGAAAGCAGCCGCCAGAACGCCGGCCGGCAGGCAATCCGACCCAGCAGGTAGTGGCGATCATCTACTAGCCAGCCCGCTACCCGACTGTCTTCGGGCTCCTATGCTCGGGTCGCCGGCGGCGGCATACAGCCCGGCCCGGCGTGACGCGCAGGAACTGCTGTCATTCGCGCGAATTAGCGCCTATCGCAGCGGCAAGCTTGGGCTAAGTCAGATTCTGACTGACGCCATGTACAGCGACCCGTTAGGAGCCCTTATGGCTCTGCTACCTGAACGTAATCTCCTCCTCGAAAAACTGGAAAAACATGATCGGGAGGCGGTCCTCACTCATATGTCAGATTTTGACTTTGATTTAGGACACGTTTTTGGCGAGCCGGGCGAAGAGGTTCAGCAGATTTATTTTGTAGATCGTGGCGTTATTTCCGCTGTCTCGATGATGACGAATGGCGAAACCGTCGAGGCCTATATGATCGGGCGAGAAGGCTTCACCGGCACCACCGCTTGGCAGGTGCCCTTTCGGACTTCGGTTCGCTACATCGGCCAGATCGCAGGACGCGCCCGACGCATCGAAGCCAGGAAGCTGCGTGAGTTGTCGAGTGAACGACCAAGCTTGAGGCTCCTACTAGCCACCTACGATGCGGCGCTCCAAGTCGAACTTGAGCAGTCCGCGCCGTGCAACGCCGTTCATAGGGCCGAACAACGCTTCGCCAAGTGGCTCTTGCGCGCCCACGACCGAGCCGACAACGACACCCTGTCCATGACCCAGGAATTCCTCGCAAACATGCTGGGCGCCCAGCGAACGACAGTGAACGAAGCCGCTCAATCGCTCGCCGGAGTCGGTGCTATCTCCTATGCGAGGGGCAAGGTTCTGATAAAGAACCGCGCCGCCCTGGAGCGGGCGGCTTGTGAATGCTATGCCGCAGCGAAGGCCGTTGCCGATCGCCGCGAAGCATCGTCGGAGCCCGTTCCGGTAAAATCCTGACCGTCCAGCGCTAAGTCGGGCACCCGATAGAAGGGCTCGTAGGCCAGCGGTATTTTTGGCGGCTTCTACGGAGCCTCGGCGTGCCGCGCTACAAGCTGCATCTTCACGACGGACCAGTCACACCGGTGGTGACCGAGGTCATTGACGTGCAGGATGATGAGGATGCCAAGGATTTGGCTCGGATCACTTTACTGATGACGAAAGCCTATACCCACGCCGAGGTGTATCGCGGTCGCGATCTAGTAGGAACCTGTAAGCGCGATAGCTACGGCGGCGAGACTTGACGTTATGATGACCGCAGCTGAATGCCGAGCCAAAGCGGCAGCCGTGCGCGAGCACGCCCGAGCGATGTCGGACTTCGACGGGAAACGCGAGTATCTATTCCTGGCTGACCAATGGGCGGCTCTCGCCCGAACGGCGGACACACAGGACCAGCTTGAAACTCATGTGAGCCGATCGAGTCTGGCTCGTTAGGCCACCCAGCGAGAAGAAGATGCGTCTCATGCCGCAAGATGTCTTTGCGCCAAACAGCGGGTGAACCCAACTCGACCGACTGGCAGGGTAACCATGATGTTCCAGCCGCCTTATCATAGGTGGAGCAACTGATGCGCACGTCCAAGGAGTGGGCTGCCAAGGCGATGGAGCTGGAAGGCAGAGCCATGGAGACCCCTGAAGGGCTCCTGCGGGATGGTTCAGGGAGATGGCGGCGGTTGGCGGCGGCTGGCCTTGGTGGCTGACATTCAAGAGAAGCTGGAAGCCGCATAGAGGCGCCGCCTCATCCGCGTCACCAATTGCCGGCTCTTCGGCCGAGAAAAACGCCGCGCAGCGATCGACTGCTAACTTCCGCGCTTCTGCTAGGTCACCACCGCGGGCGCGTTCAGCCGGCGGACGTTGGATGTCCGCCTGCCGGCGGGGAGGAAATGTCCGCTTCTGACGCGATGCTGACCTTGGCGCTCTGGAGCGGCTGAACTTTCGCTAAGGGTGGGAAGCGGACTCCAGCGTCACAGTTCGGCCATGCAGACCGATTGATGTCACTCTGGTGGAGGTCGCAGGCCTGCAACTACGAGCTTTGCGGGTTCGCGTCCGGCGATATGAGGTTTCGAGGCATGAAGCGATCTTCCCGAACGGCCGCACAGCGCACAGCAGGTCGATCGCTTGCGATCGCGATATGGGCCCTGGGAGTCGCATTCTTCAGCTTCTCCGCGGATGCCCGGGCGTCTGAACCGCTACCCTGGAAGGCGGCGGTGGATGAGGCTGCGGCGCTATATCTGCGCGACAATCCGGAAGCGGCCGCGATTTCCATCGGCGTGCTCAAGGACGGCGAAACCCACGTTCTCCAGTACGGAACTCTCATCCCCGGGGAAGATCATCCTCCTCGTGAAGACACCCTCTTCGCCATCGCGTCCATCACGAAAACCTTCACCGGCACGCTGCTGGCGCAGGCCGCCGCAGAGGGCCGTGTGTCGCTGTCGGAGGATGTTCGGAACTACCTCGACGGGGACTACCCAAACCTGGAGTTCGACGGGCGGCCGATCCGCCTCATGGACCTGCTGGACCATCGTTCCGGTCTCCCGTTCCTGCTGCCTGATCGGCCCGAACTCGATCCCGGCTTCCAGGGAGATCCCCGCCCCTACGCCACACGTGTCGCCGAGGTGGCCAGCACATACGACCGCACGCAGTTTTTCGACGATCTGGCCAGGGTCGAACTGACGGCCGCCCCTGGCGCGACGTATCAATACTCCAACGCCGCCGCTCAGCTGGCCGGGTATGTGCTTGAGCGCATCTACGGGCAATCCTACGCGGACCTCCTGAGGACTCGTATCCTCGAGCCTCTGTCAATGTATGACACCGCCCTCAGTCTGACGGCTGAGCAGCAGGCGCGGCTCGCCCCGGGCTGGGACGACGCCGGGCGTCAGATGCCGGAGAACCCCGAATGGCTTGCGGCGGCGGGCGCGTTAAAGTCCACCACGCCCGACATGCTGAAATACCTGCGCTGGCATGTCGAAGATGCAGATCCGGCCGTCAGGCTTTCCCACCAACCGGTGTTTACGTCCACGCAACCCGTATTCGGAGACAGGGGCGTGTTCAGCGTTGGCTTGAACTGGCAGATGATCGAGATCGATGGCCGTCGCGTGATCTGGCAGGACGGCATGGTCGAAGGAGCCAGCGCCCTGTGCATCCTCCAGCCTGAGTTGAAGCTGGGCCTCGTCGTGATGACGAACCAGCTTGGAC
Source organism: Brevundimonas sp. (assembly GCF_035626975.1). Classification (GTDB taxonomy): domain Bacteria; phylum Pseudomonadota; class Alphaproteobacteria; order Caulobacterales; family Caulobacteraceae; genus Brevundimonas. The sequence goes on along the minus strand of NZ_DASPMQ010000008.1, from coordinate 57,017 downwards.
CGAGGACCGCCCAGGCCAACAAGGTTCTGGTCAACACCATTCTCAAGAGCCTGAATGCTTTGGCCGTCCCTCTGCCTTGATCGTTTGCAGTGTGGGCCGTCAGGCTATCCAGGCGCGGCTGGGGGTCATTCCTGCTCCGACAAAGGCGCACGCGCCCCGGTCACCACCGCCATTCCCGCGGCAAACAGGCGCAAGGTCCGCAATGGGTCGTGAGCGGACTGTCGCCTATGGGTGGTTAGCGGACGTTCGGCGGCGGCTAGTCTGCTGAGTTGATCTCTACCAAGTTCCCGGATGGGTCCTGCACGACGAGTTTGCCGCGACGGCCTTCGGAAGGCTCACTACATCGGATCAAGGGAGCGCCAACCTCGACCAGCCGGGTGCGCATGGCCATCCAACTGGCCACCGGAACCACTTCGCCGAAGTGCATCTCGGCCCTCGCGTGACCAGTTAGGGCCGAGTCAGTGCGTTCGTGAAGCGTCAGCTGCGCGCCAAAGACATGAATGTTGGACACGCCGGCGCGCAGCGGCTGCACCGTCGCCGCGAACGCCTCCCGATAAAAATGCTCACATGCTGCTAGGTCAGTTACGGGCAAAGAGAGATGAAACATTACGTGGTTCCGTCGCCTCGAACTGATTTGGAGAAGTGAAAGCCCAGAATCTCGTAGCGTTGTCGAAAATAGAATCGATGGGCGTCCGCCCGATGCGTGGCGGAGTTAAGCGTTACTGTTCGACAGCCGGAACGGAGCGCTTCCGCTTCCAACCAGTCGAGGAGTACGGCACCGTGTCTTCTGGATCGGCAATCGGGGTCGGTGATCAAGTCGTCGATCTCGCATCTCAGGCCGCAATAGGTCGTGTGGAACACACGCCAGACGGCTAGCGACCTTACCGCTTGGCCGTCATGCAGCTGCACCAGTCCGCCGCCCTCGGAAGCAATCACGGCCATCAGCGCTGTGTAATCGGCACCCATGTCCGGGCGAAATAGACGGTGGAGCCTTTCGCCCTCTAGAAGCGCGAGATCTCGGGCGTGCGTATCGACCAGTGGCACCAGCGCTCCACCCGCATCTATCCGGACGATTGGCTTCATCTTCAAAACGCGAGCTCCCTTTGATCGGCCGAAGCTAACGCTCGGTACGCCGCGCCGATAGCTCTGCCGGCCATCTGTATTAAGCGAGGCTGAACGGAGGGCGCTCCGCAACGTCCGCAATGGGTCGGGTTAGGACAGCCGCCTGGGGCGAGAAGCGGACATTCAACAAACACTGTCTCCTTGCCGAGATCAGGCGACGTTGTCGTAGGCGCGGCGGTGATGAGCCGAACGACCCTCTGCATCTTCCGGAGCGCGGCCATCGTTGCCTGGAACGAGGCGACGATGTCCGCCTGAATCAGGCTCGCCGCGATCTGTCTGCGAGCCGCGGAGTTAAGCCGAACGCTCTCGGCCCCATTCTTTCGCGCGAGCCGGACTCCGCCAGTTCGTGACCTTGACCAACCTCCGCGGTCAGTTGGTTTGCCAAGGCGGCAGCAATCTCCGAGTGCAGCCCAGGTGCGTTCCCAAGGGGAGCCTCGAAGACATGCGACCACACCACGAAGCCGTCTTTGCCGCGTACGAGTTGAGTAAAGACGTTCACGCGCGCCCCCTCTTTCCGCAAACGTCCGTCCACGACAAAGTCGACACCCAGCTGGGCAGCCGCCGCCTCAGGCGAAATTCGTTGCCCCTTGAACTGGAAGGTTGATCGTAGACCGGTGGTCTGAATGCCTGGCAGCCCGGCAAGTGCGGCGATCACGCCTTCCGTCGTATCGTCGACAAGCACCTCCTGATCCATGGTGTCCGTCATATCGATGAAGGGCAGAACCGCCACAGAGGGGATCGGCGGGTGCGATCGCGTCCAAGGCAGGCCGCCAGAAACCCAAGCCGTCGCGAGAATAAGAAGGACGGCGAGCGCGACGCTGGCGACGGCGACGCCGCGAGGGCTCGCCTTGCTTCGATCGCTATTCGCAGCGACCGCTGGCGCCCGAGCTACGTGCGCGACCAAGCGATAGCCAAGCCTTGACTCGGTCGCGATGTAGCGGGGTTGCCGGGCGTCATCGCCCAACCGCCTGCGTAAGGACGCGACAGCTTGATAAACGGAATCCGAACCGACGATGACCTCAGGCCAAACGTTCGTGAGCAGGTCATCGATACTGACAAGCTCACCGGGCCGCTCGGCAAGGCAGAGCAGCAGACGCATCGCGCGCGGCTCCAGCTGAACAGCTCGCCCGTTGCCGGTGAGCTGACCCCGCACGGGATCAACGGTCCACTCCCCAACGATCATCAATGAATGTTTCCTGCACCCTTGGCTCGGCAAAGCTTAGCCCGTTTCAGATCGCGTGAAGCGCCTCGAGCATATGGGCCGCGACGATTTCAGAAGTCTTCAGAACTTTTCGGACATCACGTAAGGACAAGCGCCAGGGAGCCGGGCAGTGGGAGCGCCTCTCGCACCTACAAGGCTCAAAAAAAATGATGCCCGCCAACAAGCTCGCCCTCGTCGCAGCTCTATTCGCCCTCGCAACAGCATGGCCAGCAAGTGCTGCCCACAAACAGGAGTGGGTCGCCGCTTGGAGCATGTCACCCGATAGGCCTGGGCCTGCGTTGGAGCCGTCGACGATCCGCCAGGTCGTGAGAACCACGGTAGGCGGTTCGGCAGTCCGCGTCCGCCTGTCCAACCTCCTGGGCGTCGGCGCGCAGCAAATCGGCCCGGTGCGCGTGCAAGTCGGGGAGGGCATGCCTCTGACGGTAGCCTTCGGAGGTCAGCCGATCGTCACCATCCCCCAAGGGGCTGACGTCCTTAGCGACCCTGTTCCTCTGGCCGTTCAGCCTCTTCAGGACATCACTGTGCGGCTTTACCTGCCGACCGGCTCGGCAGCCGCAACGCTCCACGGCGTGGGGCTGCAAACGGCTGTCATAGCTCGCGGCGACATGACCCTCTCAACTGACCCTCTGGCCGGCGAGCAGCGCAGGAGTCGGTTCTTCGTTACCGATATTGAGGTCGCGGCCGACCCCGCGGCGCGCGCGTTGGTGATCGTTGGCGACTCTATTGCTGATGGCGTTGGATCGACACTTGACGCGAATGTCCGGTGGCCCGATGTGCTGGCGGAGCGCTTGCAGCATCACCCGGAGCTAGGCCCGATAGCGGTGATCAACGCAGGGATGGCCGGCAATCGCATCCTGAACGACGGTTCGGCTCCCTACATCGGGCCGAGCGTAATGTCGCGCTTCGAGCGAGACGCGCTTGCCAAGCCTGGCGTCCGCTGGATTCTCCTCGCAGCGGGCATCAATGACATCACTGGTTCGGTGGATCTGACCGACGCGAAGGAGCAGGTCTCGGTTGAGCAGATCATCGAGGGTATGCGTACGTTGGCGGAGCGTGCCCGCGCGCGCGATGTCAAAATCTGGGCAGCGACGCTTCTCCCCAGCAACCATATTGAGGATCCTGCTCAAGCCGCGGTGGTGGAGGCCATGCGCCTACAGGTCAATGTGTGGATACGAACGTCCGGCGCGTTCGATGCTGTCCTCGACTTTGAAGAGGTCTTACGAGCCGGAGATGCCGGTGTCGTTCGGCTCAACTCCGAATACGACAGCGGCGACCATCTGCATCCCAATGACAAGGGCTATCGAGCGCTTGCCGAGTCGATCGATCTCAACCTCTTCCGCGAAGCCCAGTGACCCCGCGATGGGACGCGGTCCTGATCCGAGGGGGCGGCTAGGGAAATGCCTTGTGCTGAAAGGCCAATATTCCGGATTGGCTTCAGATACGGCCGATCGGCCCACCGGCCGTGGCTAGCGGAGAGTCTGCCCGCCGACGGTGAGGGCGTTCCCATCTGCGGGGCCCGAAAGCCGACTCTCTGAATGTCCCCTAAGGGTCGAGAGCGGACCTTGCGAGTGTGCCCTTGGATACCGCCCTAGCGTCCATTCGGTTCACAAGCGGAGCCGGGCAGCTGACGACGACAGCTTGGTATCTCAGTCCCACCAGAGTGCTAGTCCGAGGCCTCGATCCGCCGCCCGTTCGGCAAAGTGGAGGAGGGCCGTGAAATGGGCTGCGTAGTACTCGACTGGATCGTCCGGCAGCATCGCCCCGCGCAGTTCCATCTGAGCTTCTCGCGTTGGCGGGAATGACCGAAGGATGTCGCTAGAGGTGAGGCCCGCGAGGATGCTCGACGCATGCTGAACCTCGGAAGGGTAAAGGCAGGTGACATCCGACCAGACTAGGTCGTCCTGCAGACCCGTCGCACATTCCTTGTTGAGACGCTTCGACCCTTCCAAGAGATCACGCAACGCTCTGACCTGCGCTTCCGACAAAGAGTCTTGCGCAAGCGCGAGCAGCGCTTTGGGAGCCCAATCGAGGTCCAGAATGTCTTCTGGGCCGGTCAGTTTGAATCGCAGGAGCCGATCCAATACCTCGGGATTGGCGGACATCTCTTCCAAGATGCCCTGAGCGACTCGGGCGATTTGCTGAGTGACAGCCACCGGGTCAGCGTCCTTTTGTCTTGGATTGCAGGCAGGGAGTGATCATCGCCCGAGCGTAGTGGCCCCAGTGCAGTCTGCAATCGTCTTGGAAGACACCTACTGTCCGCAAGGGTCGCAAACGGAACGTCGCCTGAGGGTGGGAAGCGGTCGTTACTTCTTCGGTGGAAGCCGTCTCTTGGCCTCGCCTATCATCCATTCCACCGCATCGAGCGGAAGGCTATTTCCGAAGGTGGATGCCGTCATGGAGCCGTCGAGGTCAGAGTAAAAGACTTCGCCGAGCGGCATCGTCTCCATCGAGCCGTCATTCAGTTCGAGATACATTCCGTCTCGGTCAGCCACGTCGCTTCCCATTACTAACTCATAGCCGCCAAGCGCCGGTGAAACCGGTTCGATCTCTGTCAGCGATGTCGAGGCGAAGCGCAGGACATATGGTTTTTCGGTAGGTTTGCCCTCCGGCATCGCGCTTCCGAAGAAGGCCACGTAGCAGTCGAAAACGCCAAGCTGATCGTCCAGCCAGCAATGGACGACAACACCATCCTCCCAACTGTCGCCGGGATGGTTGATGCGCCGAACGACCGTGCCGGGTTTCAAATAGTGAGACATGGCATCTTGTCGCTGATGGCTCGAAGGCCCGCAATGGGTCGGAAGCTGACCTTCTGCCTAGCTCCACTCGAACGTCCGCTTCTCCGGCCGCGGGCCAATGTCCGCTCCTGGCGCGGAGCGGCGGAAGCGAAGGCTGTGGCTCACCCCGCCCCCATGTCGGGTTTCAGGTCAAGGCGGATTGCGCCAGCCGGGATCGTCCGCGCTTGATCACCGCATCGAGGGAAAACGCCGTCGCTCCTAATACCGCCACCTGAAGCAGGCCGCCGGTGATCGCGACGTTTTTCATGAAGTGGATCATCTGGTTCTGATCCGCGAACCGGGCGTGGAACAGGATCGCAGTCAGGATCGAAAAGCCGGCGAGCAGCACGGCCGCCGGGCGTGTCTGAAAGCCGACGGCCAGAGCGAGGCCGCCGAGCAGTTCCATCGCGATCGCGCCCCACAGCGCGACGTCGGCCGCTGGAAGGCCCACGGACTGGATGTAGCCCCTGGTCGCCTCGAGGGCGGCCAGTTTGCCGGCTCCGCTGAGGATGAAGATCAGGGCAAGGGCGAGGCGACCGCCGGTGGCGGCCGCGTTGGAGATGTTCATGGTCGTGTTCCGGAATCTGGAGGAAATGGAAAGGCCGCGGACGGCCGTCGGCGGCCGTCGGCGTGCCTGGTTCAGCGGAAGACCGGGGTAGAGCCGGAAGCGGTGCGGCGGTCGCCCGCCTCGGCCAGGGCCCGGCCAAGCTCGGCGATCCGGCTCTCTCCACGCGCCAAGGCCTCAGCCGAGGTGTGGACGGAGTAGTAGCCGGTGTGCAGGTCGTGCGGATGCGGAACGGCCGACCCCAGCACGAAGACGGCATCGTCGTTTCCGGACGCGGAGAGGGTGATCGTCTCCTCCGACGGGGCGAAGGCGGCGAGCTCCCCGCCGAAATCGGCTTCGAGGCCGCAAGCCTGCCCTGGGCGACGCCGACCCAGGCCGCGGTGTGGCCGGCGGGTGGCGTGTAGGACCAGGTCTCGCCCGGCCGCAGCGTGACCGGCAGGTAGTTGACGCCATCGGGTGCGCGAACCGGACTGCGAACGCCCTCATGATGGCCCAGGATGACATGGGCAGGACCGGCGGCGGCCATGCCCTCGGCAGCGATGTACTGGCTTTCGGACGGCCCGTTCTCCGTCTCGGGCGGAAGCGTGATCCAGAGCTGGAAGCCCTGGACCCGGTCCGAAGATCCGGCCGACAACTCCTTGCCGTGCCATACCCCGCCTCCCGCCCGCATCCATTCGACGCCGCCGTATCCGATCGTCCCCTGGCCGGCGTCCGGATCGTCAAAGCGCAGATCGCCTCGGATCAGGACGGTGATGGTGGCTATGCCTGAGTGAGGATGAATGCCCATGCCTTCGGCCATCGCCTTCGGATCGGCTTCGAACAGGTCGAGGAAGACGAAAGGCTTCAGCGCCTGACCGAGGTCGCCGGGGCTCATCAGCCGGGTGATCGGTCCGTGGCGGCGCCCTCGCGTCAGATGCACGATCTGACGGGGGAGTGATGTTTCGGCGCGGGCGGTCGAGAGGACGGCCAAAGACATGGGAGTTTTCCTTGAGGGTTCGCGCCGGATCAGCGCGCCGCGAGGGCGCCGAGGTCCGTCAGGTAGGTTTTCAGGATGGTGCGGGCGTCGTTCGCCACCGGAGAGGCCCAGTCCCGGAACAACTCCGTGACCATGGCCAAGGCGGTGTTCGGGGCGGCGCCGGCCTGGGTCAGGCGTTCGACGGCGGTGCGGTGGGCCAGCTGCGACATGCCGCCGACGGCGTCGACCACGAAGGTCACGTCGTAGCCGTCGGCCATGGCCTCGAGCACCGGGAAGGCCAGGCAGATTTCGGTGTAGAGAGCGCCGAAGATCAGCTTCTTGCGGCCCGTCTTCTCCACCGCCTTGCGGAAGGCCTTGTCTTCCCAGGCGTTCATCGACGAGCGGTCGATGACCTCGATCCCGGGCAATTCGTCGACGATCGACTGACGCGTCGGGTGGTTCACGCCCATCTTCACGCCGACCGTCGACAGGACGACGGGGATGCCGAACGCCCTGGCCGCCTTGATCAGCAGCCGCACGTTCAGATCGATCAGGTCCGCCGGCGTTTCCGAACGGACGTTGTCGAACATCTCGGTCTGGTAATCGATCAGCACGAGGGCTGATTCCTCATGCTTGAAGAGGCGCTGGGGCGTGGTCATCTGATTCATCCTCTTGGGGGGAGCCTGATCGCCCCGCCGTCTGTGGTTGAGATTGGCGTTCCGGACTTCGGCAGGGTAGACCCGCAAATCCGACCTCTGTGTCGCGGAAAGTGGAACACTCATGTTCGATCTGGAGGATCTCGCCACCTTCGTGGAGGTCGCCGATGCGGGGGGCGTGACCGCGGGTGCGCGACGCTTGGGGCTGCCGAAATCCATCGTGAGCCGTCGCCTGAAGCGACTTGAAGCCGCCCTCGACACGGAGCTTCTCACCCGTACGACCCGGGGCGCGGCGCTGACGGAGGCGGGCGTGACCTTTCGCCAGCACGCCGCCCGTGTTGTCGCCGAGCTTGAAGCCGCCAGAGAGGCTGTTTCACCGGAAGGCGAGTTGACCGGCCGGCTGCGGATCGCGGCGCCCCTGACCCTTGGGCCCACTCACTTCGCGCCGGTGCTCGCCCGGCTGGCCAGCCGCCATCCGCAGCTCCAGGTGCATACGGCCTACAGCGACCGGTTCGTGGATCTCGTCGGCGAGGGGTTCGATGCGGGGATTCGCGTGGGTTATCTGACCGACTCCAATCTGCTGGCGCGCCGGATCGGCCCATTGCGGGGCCGGTGTGTCGCCAGTCCGGACTACCTCGCCTCGCACGGCGAACCGGAAACGCCGGAAGCCCTGGTCGAGCACCAGTGCCTTATGCAGGGGACCGAGACCTGGCGTTTCCTGAAGGACGGGCAGATCATTTCCGTTCGGCCTCAGGGGCGGTTCAAGGCCGACAACGGCGTCGCCCTGGCCGCCGCCGCGATTCAGGGGCTGGGGATCGCGGCGCTTCCGGACCTTCTGATCCAGGACGCGATCGCCTCCGGCGCGCTCGTCACGGTGCTGGCAGCCTGGCCCCCGCCGCCGGCCGGCATCTATCTCGTTCGACCCCCCAGCGATTTCCAGACGCGTAAGGTCCGCGTGCTCGGCGACGCCCTGAGCGAGTGTTTCGAGAGCGGCGCCTTGGTGTGGGAGGCGGACATCCCCTCCGGTGCGCACCATGGAAGCGGATAGTTGTCGACGGACGACTGGCGGTGGTTGAGCTGTCGTCCCAGGCGTCACCGGGGCGGGCGGGGACCGCCTCCAGGAGACGGCCCCGGGCCTCATTTGTCAGGCTTGATCCGCGGCGGTGGCGATTCCGGCCGCGAAGCCGCGATAGGTGTGCAGCGGGCGGCCGAGGATGCCGGTCAGACGCGCGACATCGCCGGCCTCCGGGATCATGCCGTCGCTGACGAAGCGCTCGGCCATCAGCCGCATTTCATAGGCCATCCATTTGGGCATGAAGTTCGCCAGGTTCTGCTCGAACCCGGCGGGATCATCGCCGCCATAAACGATCGGGCGGCCCAGGACGTCCGACCAGATCGCCGCCACGTCCGATCCCGTCAGCGTGTCGGGGCCGACCAGATTGATGGTCTCGACCGGCAGCTTGCCGGGCGCCTGATCACGGCGGATCAGCTCGATCGCCGCGACCTCGGCGATGTCGCGGGAGTCGACCATGGCCAGGCCCTTGCCGCCGATCGGCATCGGATAGACGCCGTGGTCCAGGACGACGTCCTTGATCGTCAGCTCGTTGTCGATGAAGTAGGCGGGACGCAGGATCGTGGCGCTGAAGCCCATCTGTTCGATCATCCGTTCGGCGCCGGACTTCACCGCGAAGTGCGGCACGTTCACGAAACGGTCGGCGTGGATTACCGACAGATAGACGACCCGCTCGACGCCAGACTGGCGGGCGACGTTCAGAGTGATGAGCGCCTGGGTGAATTCGTCCGCCGCCACCGCATTGAGCAGGAACAGCGTGCGAACGCCGGCGAAAGCGGTTCGCAGCGCGTCGACGTCCAGCAGGTCGCCCTGCACCACGTCCACGCCGGCGGGGAAGTCGGCTTTCGCAGGATCGCGGACCAGGACGCGCACGTGGGCGCCGCGATGGATGAGTTGCTGGACGACCTGGCGGCCGATGCGGCCGGTGGCGCCGGTGACAAGGATGGTCATTGGAAATCTCCGGGTTGAGTAGGCCCGGGAGATTGGTGATCCACATGTTGTCCGACAGCCGCTAGATTGGGACACTGCGTCTCATTGGTGGAACACATGGACCTGCTTGCGCTTGCGGACTTCAACCTTGTCGCCCGGCATGGAGGGGTCGGCCGGGCCGCCCGCGCCGCCGGTCGCCCCAAGGCGACCTTGTCCCGCAGGGTCGCGGAACTGGAGGCCAGCCTCGGCCTGCGCCTGTTCGAGCGGGGCGGGCGGACGCTGAAGCTCACCCAGGAGGGACGGGCGCTGCACGAGCGGACGGCCGCACTGCTCACCGAGCTGGACGAGACGGCGGTAGAGATCGCTTCCGGCGGAAGCACCCCTCGCGGGCTACTGCGGATCAGCGCGCCGTTGCTGTTCTCGCAGATGGCGATGGGAAGGCTGGCCGCCGGGTTCGCCATGAAGTTCCCGGATGTGCGGCTGGAGGCGACGACGGAGGATCGGGCCGTCGACATGGTCGAGGAGGGCTACGATCTGGTGATCCGCGTGAACCCGGATCCGGACGAGACCCTCGTCGGGCGGGCCTTTCTGCGCGACCGTCTGGTGGTGGTGGCCAGCGCCGATCTCGCCCGGCCCGGCGACGGATCCGCCGTCCCCGCCATCGCACGGGGGACGGCGTCCGGAAGGCAGGTCTGGAAGGTGGCGAATGCGGGCGAAACGTCGGACATCCTCATCGACCCGGTTCTCGGCCTGTCATCGATGATCATGGTCCGCGACGCGGTTCGGGCGGGAGTCGGCGCTGCGCGACTTCCGGTGTCGCTCATCAGTCACGACGTAGCGGCTGGCAGCCTGGTGCATTGGGGCGACGTCGACGGGCCCGAGATCGCCCTGTGGGCGCTATACCCGTCGCGTCGCCTGCTCAGCGCGCGGGTTTCGGCGTTTCTTGATCACCTCAAGACCGCATTTCCCACCGGCGAGCCGCACGAACTGGCCGCCTTTGTGAGGGCTCAAGGTTAGCTGAGGCCCCACGGTCGTCAGCCCTGACCGGCGTCGGCGATGGAACGGTTCGGCCGAAAAAGGACCGCCGCTGATAGCAATGTCAGGCCGGCAACCCGTTCTGCTTTCGCAGGCGTTTGCCAAACGCGGACTCGGGGACGAAACGACGCAGGAAGCTGATATGGCGGGTCATTTTTCCGGCCGCATAGCGCCCCTCGGCGCGGAAGCGTCGTCATCCGAGCCTTCCAGTTAGCCTGGCCGACCCGGCAACGATCAGCGTCAGCAGAGTTGCTGACCGGCGGGACCCAGGCTCTGCATTGGGCTTGACGTTGGACCACGCAGGCGGAAAACACGCTGATGGCCAAATACGCCCCCCTCGCATCCTTCCTCCAGCGCCAACGGCGGCCCGAGGTGATACTGACCTTCCGCGATATCGAACGCATCGTCTGCGACCTTCTCCCGAAGGCTGCGACGACCGAAACCTGGTGGAGGCCGGATCCCGGCGCAACGGTGATGCCGCAGCACCTCGCCTTTGCGGAGGCCGGATTCGTCGCCGAGCCTCACCTGCGGACCGAAACCGTGCGGTTCGTGCGTTCGGACCCGCCCCGGGGCGACGGCATCGTCGTCCCCAACAGCGATCCTCTGACTTTGTGACGCCGTGCCCCGCGGTTGAGCCGCTCAGGTGAAGCGGGTCAGCGGTGGGCCTGCCCTTGCGGCGCCGGCGTATCCGACGGAGCCGGTGCGGGCGGCGCGGGTTCGGCCGGGGCCGGCTCGGCCTTCATCTCGTCGCAGCAACTCACGGCGGCGCCTGCGGCCATGTCCTTGCAGCAGTCGCAGCCCTCGGCGGCCAGGGCCGCGCCGGCGCTCAGCGTCAGGATCGCTCCCGCGGCGGCCAGCAGATTGGAAACTTTCATCATTGTTCTCCCGGTGACCCATCGAGCTGACGGAGCCGGACGTCTTGTGACCGTCCGGACCTTCAGCGGCCCGGGCGGCACTGTAGGGGCCCGGCGCCGGGCGCGGCAAGGCGCCTGACCGACGAAGCCGCCGTCTAGTTCCCGCCTTCGCGACCGCCGGCCGCGCGGAGGAGGTCGCCCACCCGGCGTCCATTCAGGTGACAAGAAGCGATGACCCGGTCGTGGACGACGACTCGGCCGGTCCGGCCGCGAACCGCTACGCAGTCGAGGCGGCGGCCGCGGACGACGCGGACCAGCCGGTCGCGGTCGGTGGAGCCGGTCGGGCTGTGCAGTTCAGCGGCGTCGAAGTCCGAAAGCCGCACCTCGATCCAGTCGTCAGGGTCGGTGGCGTTTCCCAGGCAGAGGCTGTCGCCGTCGCCGACATAGCGCACGATTCCAGAGAAGGCTTCCCCGGCGCGGCCGGGCAGCCGGCCCTCGCAGGGGTCGGCCCGGGCGACGGCCGGAACCAGCAGGACGGCGGCGCAGATCAGAAGGCCTTTCATGGTCGCAGGGTGGCGCGGCGCCGACGAGGGGACAAGCCCGCGCCGGGAGAAAGGAAGGCCGACGGCGGGCGCTCCGTGGTGGAGCGAAGGAGACCGCCATGACACCGACCCCGAACCGGGCGCCGACCCCCGAACCGCACCGGCGCGCGCGCCCGTCGCCGACCCTTGTCCCTGCGGCGCTGGACGATCTGACCCTGCTCGCCCTGTTGCTGGGGCGGACGGGCCCGGACGCGGATCCGCAGCGGCTCGCTGCGGCCCTGCTCGACCGGTTCGGAAGCCTTGGCGCCCTGGCCGGAGCGACATCCGGCGAACTGGCGCGCGCGGCCGGCGCGGGCCCGGCGTCCCGGCCGAGCTGAAGTTGCTGCGCGAGTTCGCGATCCGCCTGGCGCGAGAGGACGCCGGCCGCCGCCCGGTGATCACGTCCTGGACGGCGCTTCTGGCCTATGTCCGGACGGCGCTCGCCCACCAGCCGCGCGAACAGTTCCGCGCCCTCTATCTCGACCGCCGCAACTGTCTGCTCCGCGACGAACTGGTCGCGGACGAGAGCGCCTACCGGCCCGATGCCCGGTCGCCGGTCGGCGCGGGCGGACTGACCCAGTTGATGCCGGGCACCGCCGTGGAGCTGGGCGTCCGCGACCGCTTCGATCCCGTCGAGAACCTGCGCGGCGGCGCGGACTATCTGGCGCGTCAGATCCGGCGCTTCGGCGACCTTCGGCTGGCGCTGGCGGCCTACAATGCGGGTCCGGCCCGCGTCGCGCGGCTGGGGCGGGTGCCGGACATAGCCGAGACCCAGGCCTATGTGGCGACGGTTGTGGACTGCTACCTGGCGCTGACCGCGGGACGGGGGATCACCAGTTCGGCCCAGTGTCGCCCGCGCGGAGCGGGGCGATGATCGGGGAGACGTCCGCCGAACCCGGGGCCGCCTCCGGCGGGGATGAGGATCTGCTGACGCGGGCGGAGGCGTCGGCCTTCCTGGCCCAGTTCGGCATCCGGTTGAAGCCGTCCAGCCTGGCGCGACTGTGGTCGACCGGCGGCGGCGGTCCGCCCTGCCGTCACATCCGGTCCAGGCCCCACTATCCGCGCGGCCTGCTGCGGGAATGGGCGCGGTCGCAGATTACCGACATCCGCACCGCCGCGCCGCCGGCGGCGAGGGGACGGCGCCATGGTTGAGCGCTCGATCAGACACGCCGCGATCGGCGCCCGGACGGTTTGCACGATGTTCGGGACGGCGGCCGGGCGGATGTTCGGAGGCCCGTCATGACGTTCGAGCCCGAAGGCGGGCCGGTCGAGACGGGCGGCCCGGAAGACCGGCTGCTGCCCTGGGATCGGGTCCGGGACGTCACGGGCCTCAGCCGGTCCACGGCGTGGCGCCTGCAGCAGGTCGGGGATTTTCCCGAGCCGGTGCGCATCTCGTCCAACCGGGTCGGCTGGTGGGAAAGCGAACTGACCGCCTGGAAGGCGACACGCAAGACCCGGGGCCTCCCATGTCCCAGGCCGCTGGCCCGGCCCCGGGAGCCGAAGCTGATTCAGAGCGCGCGGTCGCTCCGTCGGCAGAAGGATGAGGAAAAGCCGATCGCGGCGGCGACGGCCGCGCCGGAGCCCTCGGTCCCTGTTGCGCCGGCCGCTGCGCCCCGGCGGCGGAAGGGGCAGGCGTCCGCGGATCAGATCGATTTCGGGTTCTAGCGCCGGACGTCGAGACGCCGTGGTCGTGGGCTGACCCGCGCCGACCGACGGCGGCTCCCTGGCTAGAAGGTCTGGGGCAGGCGCAGCCTTATGCCGCGCTCGTCGGCCTCGGCCGGGTCCATGAACGCGTTGCAGCCCTCCAGCACCGCTTGCGTCGCGCCGAGATCGGCCCAGGGGACCGCCGCCACCCATTTCTGCGCGAAATCCAGGCTGCGGATCAGGGTGTTCGGATTGTCGCTGTTCGAGAGCACCTTCAGTCCCGTCAGGTAGTTGCTGCGGAAGATCGTCGGGATGATGATGCGCTCCTCGTCGGCGGCGACGAGTTCGGCGTTCATCATGATCCGTCCGATCCGGCCGTTGCCGTCGGCGAAGGGGTGAACCTCCGACACCAGGAACATCATGTAGACGGCGCGGGCGAAGGGCGTCTCCAGGCTGTGGTAGAGCTCAAGCCCGCGCGCCAGCGTGCCTTCGACGTGGGCCGGGTCCACGAAGGTCGTCTGGCCGGCCCGATTGGCCTCCTGCTTGAACGCTCCCGGGTTCTTGTCCGGCCGTGCGGCCATGAGAGCGGCATGCCGGCCCTTCAGGAGATCGAAGAACTCCGGGGCGTCCCGGGGCGTCCTGGCCATTTCGACGGGATCCGAAACCAGCCTCCAGGTGCCGAGGACGTCATGGGCGTCCGAAGGACGATCCCGGGGGATGACGTTCCGGAACACGATGTCGGCGGCCTCGCTGACCTCGAACTCCGTGCCTTCGATGAAGTTGGAGAAATAGGCCTCGAAGAAGGCCAGGCTTGATCGGCCGTCAGGGGTTCGTCCGGCGGCGGGGCGGATGACCGGCGCTGTCGCTCGCAGTTCCCGATGCAGCAGCTCAAAGCGGGCGAGCCGTTCGGGATCGAACGGGACGCCGGCGCGTCGCGCCTGGGCCCGGTCCGTGATCAGCGGCTCGTCGCGCGTCCCGAGGAGGGCTCCGATCAATCTCTCCAGGGTTTCGCATTCTGCTTCCCGCCCGATCATGGGCGCGATCCGGCGCGCCTCGTCTCTGAGCCTGTTGGCCGCCGCCTCGCCGCCGCGGCGAACAAGGGTGTCGAGATGGGCCTCGATCTCGCCCCGCGTCAGGGTGCGGGTCACATCGCCTCCGCGTCGGCGCGACGGGGCCATGTTGTCGAGGTAGGCTCGCGCGGTCGATGAGAGGAAGAGATTGCCGACGAACGGCAGGTCGGTGGGCTGGGGCGGCGCCCCTCGGCGGGTCCGGATCGTCACGCCCGGCAGCTCGATGTCGCGCTTGCGATCGGAGACCACGAAGACCGAGCCGTCGGCCGCCGGCTTGTTCTCGATCGCGGTTCGGTCGGCGATCAGCGCGCCCGGGATATAGGCTCCGACGAGCGTCCAGAGATGGCGGCCCACGATTTGCTCAGGCGGATCGACAAGATTGCGGGTATACAGTTTGGACCCGATCTGCCGGAGCTCGCCCTGGCGGACCGCGCGCGACACCGCGGTCGCCGTCTCGCTGGTGGAGACAAAGACCTCCGGGAAGGTTTGCATCGGGGACCTGGGCATTAAGCGGCTCCTTCGGCCCTGTTTAGCAAGAAAACGGGACTTAGGCGCGCAGTTTTGAAAGTTTTTGGGGTTTAAGAGTCTCTCTGGCTCAAGAGGCTCTCTCGGCGGCCTGACGCCCCGGAGGCCGCCCAATGCCCAATCGTGACTCATCCGAGACCTTGAAATGGTCCGGTTCCCGGCCTCTACACCAGAACGCACCATGACCATGGAGGGGCCGGGTTTCGATCGGGAAGCCATCTTCCAGACGCGCAGCGGACGGTTCGCGGTTTCGGGCTTACGATAGCAACGGGAAAGGCATTGGGTGGTCAGCATGGTCGAGGCGCGAAACTTCGACAAGGCTTGATCCGGCAGGGCTTCTCTTCCAGGCTGGGCGATGAGGGGGCGACGGCATGATTTCCAGGCGTGGCGTTCTGGCGGCGAGCGCCTCCCTGCTCGGCGGGACGCCTGCGCTGGGATCGCCGCCGACCGGCTGGCGCGATCGGGTGTCCGGCATCCTGAGCGCCCGAGGCGTCCCGGGGGCCGCCGTTGTTCTGGTGAAGGACGGCCAGACGGTGATCGCCGAGGCGTTCGGCCTGGCCTCTGTACCCTTCGCCGCCCCGGCCACGCCGCGCTCGTTGTTTCACCTGGGCTCCGTCTCGAAGCAGTTCACCTCGGCGGTCGTCGTCCAGTTGGCCGAAGAGGGCCGTCTCGCCCTGGACGCGCCGATCGGCCGATACGTGCGAGACCTCCCTGACGGCCTCGGCAGCCGGCCGGTGGAGGCGCTGCTCAGCCACACCGCGGGCGTGCCTGACTACTACGGCCAGCCGGGCTTTGCGTCGGACCGGTACATCGACCGGCCTGCGTTCATAGCAGGCGTGGCGGCCCTGCCGGGGTCGTTCGCCCCCGGAGAGGCCTGGGCCTACTCCAACACGGGCTACGTGCTGCTGGGTTACCTGATCGCCGACGTGACCGGTCTCAGTTACCATGAGGCTGTTCGCACCCGCCTGCTGGCGCCGGCGGGCCTCACGCGAGCCCGGTTCGACGCGGCGAGGTCCATCATCCCGGGCCGCGCCGAGCCCTATGTGCTGGGCGCAGATCAGCTTCTTCACGCGGTCCAGATGGATTCCGACTACTCCGGATGGCCGGACGGCGGCCTCCTGATGTCGGGGGAGGACGGCGCCCGGTGGGAACGGGCCCTGCAGGCCGGAACGGCGATCCGGCCCGCCACCCTCGCCCGAATGACCACGCCGGTCCGCCTGTCCAACGGCCGTAGCACCGCCTACGGCTACGGCTGGTTCACGGACCAGGTCGCCGGTCAGAAGCACGACTACCACTCGGGAAGCGTGGACGGGTTCCTCGCCTATTACGTCCGCAACCCCGGACGCCGGGCGGGCGCGCTTGTCATGGTCAATATGGAGAGCTCGCTTGCCGGGCGCGCCATGCGCGATGTCGCCCACGACCTTCTTGAGATGGCCGCCCCCGGCTCCACCGTGGCTTCGCTCGTCGTTCAGCGTGATGACGCCCCGGCTCTGACCCGTCAGGCGCGGGACATGGTGTTCCGCAACGGGACGCCCCTGGACCACTCCCTGTTCACGCCCGAGATGGCGCCCCGCCTGGGCCTGGACACAGTGGGTCCGCCGGACCGCGGCGCGATCGGCGCTCCGGCGGCTTTCAGCCTGGTGGAATCCTTCGATGAACCGGGCGGTCTCGTACGCCGCTACCGCGCGTCGTACGCCGACCGGATCGAGCACTTCGCCTTCGCCTACGCGCCTGACGACCGAATCTATCGGGTGAGAGCGGTCTGAAGCCTCTACTGTTCCCCTCCGCCGCCTGCCGCCAGGCCCGAGACGAAGACCCTCGCGTGAACCGAGGGATGTCGGCTTCACGGCTCCCTGCGGAGGTCCATAGCTGGCCCACGGGCCAATGACCGCCAAGGCGCATACCAGCCTGGCCAGCCGTTGAACCGCCGGGACTCCGGCCAGGGAAGCGTGATCGGGAGTCATCGCAGGACGACCTCAAGCCGGCGGCCGCCGCCAAAGTCGACCTGCAGGGCGTCGTCGGGTCCCCGCCGAACCTCATGGCCCCGATCGGCGACACCAGGGTGGCGCGGGCGAGGCGTCCGTCGGCCTGCAGGGCGATGACCTCGAGCGCGTTGGCGTCCTTCTGCGGGACGGCGTTCAGCCAGGCCCCGAGGGCGTTGTCGGTCGAGAGCGAACCCCGGCACAGGCCGCCCTCCAGTCGGAACCGGGCTGTCCCGGCGACGATCTCGTCGACGAAGGTCCCCCGGAACGCGCTGGCGCCGACCGGGCAGGGGGCGCCGTCGCCTCCGGGCGGCTCGCGGAACGGCGCGGCGATCATTTCGGCGGTGCGTTCGATCGAGGAGGTCCAGGACGCGTTGGACAGCAGACTTACCGAGACGCGCCGCTCCGGATAGACGAGCAGTGCGCTCCGGGCCCCGATCGCCGCGCCGGCGTGGTGGGCCACGCGTTCGCCGTCGATCGAGTCGCCGATCCGCCAGCCGAACCCGACCCGGCTGCCCCCGTTCGGTGACGACCTCGCCGTCAGTCGTCGTCGCCGGGGCCCACATCGCCTCCCGCGCCTCGACCGACAGGAACCCTGGCGTCATGACGCGGTCCCCGAACAGCGCGATGGCCGATGCCGACGCCCGAAAGCCCGCGCCCCCCCACGAATAGCTGTAGTCGCGCGCGCCGCGACCATCCTCCGTCAACAACGGGGCGCCGGGCGCCCACGATCTGCAATCCCTGAGAGACGCCATCCGCCCCAAACGCGGCCGCGATATCTGGATGCCGCCCGGCCGGTTTGCGCGCCAGCCGCCAGCGGCCCTTCACGCTTCCTTTAGCGAAAAGAAGGACTTTCATTCCTGAAGGGGAGCCATGTCCACCAGACGCATCATCCTTGCGGCTATCGCTGTTGTCCTGTCGGCTGCGTCCGGCGGCGGCGCGCTCGCGCAGTCCGAAGCAGCGAGCCTGGAGGACCTGAGCCTTGAGGAAATCCTGCAGGCGAACGTCACCTCGGTCGCCAAGCGGCCGCAGCGGGTGGAGGAAACCGCCGCCGCCGTGTTCGTGATCAGCCGTGAGGACATCCGGCGGTCGGGCGTCACGACCTTGCCGGAGCTCTTCCGGATGGTTCCGGGCATGGAAGTCGCCAGCCTCGCGTCAGGCAATGCGGCCGTAAGCGCGCGCGGGTTCAACGGGCGATTTTCCAACAAGCTGCTGGTGCTGGTCGACGGCCGGGCGATCTATCTGTCGACGCTCTCGGGGGTGCTGTGGGATCAGCAGCTTCCGCCCGTCGAGGATATCGAACGGATCGAGGTGGTTCGGGGACCGGGCGCGACGCTCTGGGGCGCCAACGCCGTAAACGGGGTGATCAATGTGGTCACCAAACACGCCGCCGATACGCTCGGGACCCTTGCGGGCGCCCGGTACAGCACCGACCAGGGCGGGCGGGTCGTGTTTCGGCACGGAGGAAGGGTTGGCGAGAACGGCGCCGTGCGGGCCTACGTGGTCGGCCATCGGGCCGAAGGCGCCGCCTTCGCGGCCCCGGACCGGCGCCATGACGTCTCCTCCGCCATGCAGGCGGGCTTCCGGTACGACTTCGAGCCGACCGAGAGGGATTCCTTCACGCTCCAGGGCGATGTGCATGCCGGCGAGGCCGACCTTTCGCAGCTCGCGCCCTCGGCGGTCGTTCCGCCGGTCGGCGTGCGCTTCAGCGGGCAGAATCTGCTGGGCCGCTGGACCCGGACCGGGGAGGGCGCGGTCACCTCGGTCCAGGCCTACTGGGATCGCGTGGAGCGCAGGGAAGCCGGGCTCGACGGCGTCCGCGACCAGGCCGACATCGACGTCTCGCAGCATTTCAGCCTCGGCGAGCGCCATCAGGTCGTCTGGGGCGCAGGCTATCGCTGGAGCAGCGACCGGGTCGAGATGATGACGCCAGCCATGGGGCTCGCGCCAGCCTCGCGCAGCGACCAGTGGTACGGGGCCTACGCCGCGGACGAGATCTCCCTGATGTCTGACCGCCTGCGCCTCACGCTGGGCGCCAAGGTGGAGCACAACGACTATACCGGCTTCGAGGTCCAGCCGAGTCTGCGCCTCGCCTGGACCGACGCCGCCGGCTGGACCGCCTGGGGCGCAGTGTCGCGGGCGGTGCGCACGCCCTCGCGGCTCGAGACCGCGCTGGAGGTCGATGATCCGGTCATCGCCATATCCGCCGCGGGCGGTCTGGGCGCCGAGGATCTGGTCGCCTGGGAGGCCGGCTGGCGCGGAAAGCTGGCGCCGGCGGTGTCGCTGGACCTCACCGCCTATGTCCATCAGTACGAGAACCTGGTGATCTGGGGCGCTACCCCCGCGACGGCGCCCGGGCAACCGTTCATCACCCTGGAGTTCGCGAACGGGGGCCGGGTCGAGACGCGCGGCGTTGAGGTGGCCCTCGACGCGAAGCTCTCGGACCGGTGGACGGTCAAGGCCGCGGCCTCCGCCATGGACATGGACGTCCTCGAGAACGGCTTCACCGTGGCCGGGCTCGACACCTTCAATCCCGACCGGTCCCCCAGACGCCAGCTTTCGGTGCGGTCCTGGTTCGACGTCACCGAGACGATCGACCTGGACGTATGGGCCCGCCGGGTCGCCAGCGCCGGTCTGGTCGAGGCGTACACCGATCTGGACATCCGCGCCGCATGGCGTCCCACGCCGTCCCTGGAACTCTATGTCCTGGCGGAGAACCTCATCGACCGCGAACGGCTGGAGATGATCGAGACGGGCCTGGGCAGTCCGTCCGCGTTCAGCGAAAGACGCGTCTGGTTCGGCGCGGCGGCCCGTTACTGAGATGCGCCGTCGTTCGCTCCTGCTGCTTTCCATGGCGGTGTTGTCGATCGCCGGAGGGCCCGTGCAGGCCCGCCAGGCCGCGCCCGCGGACGCCGCCGCGCGCGCGGCGATCATTTACAACTTCACCCGGTTCAGCAGTTGGGGCGCCGATCGCTTCGCCGCGCCCTCCAGTCCGGTGGTGCTCTGTGTCCACCCCCAGCACGTCCTTGCGACCCATCTGGCCGGTTTCGACGGCCGGCCGGTCGGCGACCGGACCTTGCGGGTGAGGAGGACGGCCGACTTCGACCGCGGCTGTCACGCCGCCGTCGTCGGCGCCGCGGATGCGAACCCGCAGACCCTGGCCTCGCTCGCCCGTAACGGCGTGCTCACCATCGGGGATGCGCGCGGGTTCATTACGCACGGCGCGATCGGACTGATCACCGTGGGGCGGCAGATCCGCTTCGAGATCAACAATCGCGTCGCTCGCGACGCGGGCGTCGCCCTGAGCTCCCGTCTGCTACGGCTGGCCGTGGTCGTCCGATGATCCGCCGCGTCCGCCGCATGATCGCTTCCTCGATCCAGGCGAAGGTCGCCGCGGTCGCGATCGCGACCGCTTTGGCCGCGCTTCTGGTCGCCTACCCCACCTTCATCGTCCACGAATGGAACAGCGACCGGACCCGGATGCTGGAACAGCGCGAGGTGCTGGCGGACGTCCTCGCCGCCAACGTCGCCGCCACCCTCGTGTTTCAGGACCGCGAGGCGGCGCGGGAAACCCTGGGGTCCGCGGCGCAGATCCCCGGCGTCAGCGCGGTCTGGCTGTTCGACGCCAGGGGCGCCCCGTTTTCCGCCTATTCGGCAGATTCCGGGGTGAGCCAACCGGCCGCGGCGCCCTTGCTGGAAGGGTCCCGGTTTGAGCGCGACCGGTTGATCGTCAGCACGCCTGTCCTGCTCGACAGCGACACGGTGGGCGTCCTCGTCCTGGTCTCCAGTCTCGATGAACTGGAGCAGATGGTGCTCGGGTACACCCTGGTTTCGCTTCTCGGCCTCTGCGGCGCCGTGGGTCTCGCCTTGCTCACCTCGACCTGGCTCGCGCGCGGCGTCATCCGTCCGGTGCGGGTGCTTTCCGATGCGATGGTGACGATCAGGGAGAGCGGGGACCTCGATCTGCGGGTCGCGCCTGAGGGCGACGACGAACTGGCGGCGCTCACGACGGACTTCAACGCCCTGCTGCAGCGGCTGCGCGACCACGACGACGCCCTGCGGACGGCGATGAGCGACCTGGTCGATGCGCGGGACCAGGCCGAAAGCGCCAACCTGGCCAAGTCCCAGTTCCTCGCCAACATGAGCCACGAGATCCGCACCCCTCTCAATGGGGTGCTCGGCATGGCCCAGGCGCTCGAGAACGCGGACCTGCCCGCGGACCAGCAGGAAAAGGTGGCCGTCATCCGCCGATCCGGCGAGCTGCTCCTGGCGGTCCTGAACGACATCCTCGATCTCTCGAAGATCGAAGCCGGGAAGCTGGAGGTCGTGGCGGAGGACTTCGAACTCGCCGACGCGGTGCGGTCGGCGTTCGACGCCTTCGTCGGCCTGGCGCAGGAGAAGGGGCTGGATTGCCGGCTCGACCTCGAGCCCTCGTGCGAAGGCGTCTGGCGCGGGGACGCGATGCGCACCCGGCAGATCGTGTCGAACCTGCTCGCCAACGCCGTCAAATTCACCCAGGCCGGTTCCGTGCGCGTCGAGGTCCGCGCCGATGACGCCTCGATCCAGATCGTCGTGACGGACACCGGCATAGGCATGCCGCCCGACGTCCTATCGCGGCTCTTCTCCAAGTTTTCCCAGGCCGACAGCTCCACCACCCGTCGCTTTGGCGGAACCGGGCTGGGTCTCGCGATCAGCCGGGAGCTCGCGCACCTCATGGACGGCGACATCGCAGTGGAAAGCGAGCCGGGCGCGGGTTCGCGGTTCACCGTGCGGCTGCCGATGCAGCGCGTGGCTTGCAGCGGGGGCGCGGCGGGTGCGCCCGGCGGAAGCCATGCGCCCTCGGCCGGGCCTCGACAGCTCCGGTTCCTCCTGGCCGAGGACAATCCCACCAACCAGATGGTCGCGCGCGCCTTGCTGGAACCGCTTGGGGCGGACCTTCGCGTGACGGCGGACGGCCTCGAAGCGCTCGAGTGCTGGCGCGCCGAGACGTTCGACCTGGTTCTCCTCGACATCCAGATGCCCCGGCTGGACGGCACCGACGTCGCCCGGGCCATTCGATCCGAAGAGATTCAGACGGGAAGGGCCCGGATTCCCATCCTCGCCCTGTCCGCCAACGCCATGGCGCATCAGATCGCCTCCTACCTCGACGCGGGCATGGACGGGCATGTCGCCAAGCCGATCGAGGTGGGCAAGCTTTACGGCGCCATCGAGGAGGCGCTTCGGCGACAGGCCGGTTTCGCCGCGCGGGACACGGGCGAGGTCGCTGACCATCCCGGGTTGGCGGTCGCGGAAGCGGCGTGGGGAACATGAGCCGCCTGCCGCGCACCTGCCGAGGGGTGACCGGAAAGGCCGAGCCTCTGCTCACCGCGCTTGGCGCCCAGGCCGCCACCGAAGCGTCAGGGCGTGACGCAAACGGGAAGGGGAGCGCCGGGAACTGGCGGAAGCTCGCCCGTCGTTGTAGGGACGCTGCGGCGAAACCAACGGGACCTTCGAGTCGGCAGCCATGGCGTCCGCACCGCCCGCCCGGTCGATCTGGACAATAATCCGCTGGAGGTTTGTCAGGAGGATTCGGCGGTGCGCGTGAGGGTAGGGGACGCCGCCCTGGCCCTGACGGCCGACGCGGCCGAAACGACCGGCCTGCGTCTGATCAGGGCGGCCATGGCCGCGCGTGAGTGGACCGATTCCGCCAGGCGGCCAAAGCCGCGACGGTGATTGCCAGGCCGCTTGCGCGTCCAGCCCCCCGACGGAGTCCGCCGTCACGGGGCGTCAGTCGGGCGGTCCGCACGGATCTGACGGCGAATCCCTGAGGGGAAAGCTGAGTTCCGCCTCCACGCCGCCGGGCGCGTATCGCAGCTCGAGCACGCCCTCAAGCGCGCCCTGGACGCTGGTGCGGATCAGGCGGGATCCGAATCCGGCCCGCTCCGGCTCCCGCACGGGCGGACCACCGCGTTCGCGCCAAACCAGAGTCAGACGCCCGGCATCCGAGGTCCAGTCGACTTCCACACATCCGTCGTGGGTGCTGAGGGCTCCGTATTTCGCCGCATTGGTGGCGAGTTCATGAAACACCAGGGCTAAGGCCAAGGCCTGCTGGGCGGAAACCTGGACCGGCGGACCGTTCAGTCGAACCTGCTCGAGCGCATAGGGGCGGAACTCCTCCTCCAGCAGCCGCCGAAGGTCCGCGCCGTCCCAGCCCTGGGCCGTCAGCAGATCGTGGGTTTTCGACAGGGCGATCAGGCGAGCCTCAAACGACGAGACGAAGTCCGCGATCGTGGTCGTCCGCCGCGCCGTCATGGTGGCGATGGCGAGAACGCTCGCGAGGGTGTTCTTCACCCGGTGATTCAGTTCGTTGATCAGGAGTCGCTGCCGACGTTCGCTCTCGGCGACGGCGGCGAATGCGGCATGACGGTCGGTCGCGTCGAGGAGCACGCCGGCGATCTTCAGCGGCCGCCCGGCCCGATCCTTCACCAGTCGCCCGCGCAGACTCACCCAGCGCCCGTCGAGCAACTGGTATTCCACATTGTAGTCCCGTCCGGTGCTGAGCACCTCGGCCACCAGGGCGTCGCGCTCGCGGCGCGATTCAGGCGTGAGCAGGGAGCGCCAGATCGTCTCGTCCAGGGGAGCAGCCGGCGACAGTCCGAGGATCACCTTCCCGCGCTCGGAGGCGTCCAGTACGCCGGATCGGGGGTGAAACTCCCAATAGCCAACGTCGCCGGCATGTAGGACCTCGAGCAGCGTTTGTCGTTGCTCGTAGAGGGAAGCGGCCAGGGCTGTGAACAGGATCACGCCCGTGCCCGCCGCAACGGCCACGGCGAGCATCAACGGGGGGGCGCCCTGGACGTTGGTCGCAGCGGCTGTGGGAGTGAGCACCAGCGCCGCCATGGCGGTGTAATGCATGCCGACGATGGCGAGCCCGAGCACGATCGCTGCGGCGGCACGCCAGAAAACCGAGCCCTCCCGGCGCGCGCCCCACAGGGCGGCGGTCGCCGCCCCGATCGCCACGATCAGCGACAGCAGGACCAGTTCCGGCCGATACCCGAGGGAGGCGTCGGTCCGAAGCGCCGCCATTCCCACGTAGTGCATGGCGCAGATCGCCAGGCCCATGGCCGCTCCGGAGACGACCAACCGGCCAGGGCTTACCCCGCCGAGCCCGGCGGCGAAGAAGGCGCCGGCGGTTCCGCCGATGGCCAGCAGCAGCGAAGCCAGGGTGAGGACCGGGTCATAGCTGACTGGCGATCCCGGGTCGAACCCCAGCATGGCGATGAAGTGCATCGACCAGATGCTGCTGCCCATCGCGACCGATGCGACGACAAGCCAGACACGCCTGGCCCGGCCGATCTGCGTCCGCATCCGCCGGAACAGGTCCAGCGCCGTCCACGATCCGAAGATCGCGACGACCACGGACAAGGCGATGAAGATCCAGCTGTGGTGGTAGTGCACCTCTCGCCCCGATCCTCAGCAGCGCATGGTTATGTACGCCGCTCCCCCGGAAAAGGGGAATCGTGGACGGGAGCAGGGACGTGTCAGCTTCGGGCGCTCGAGTTTTCGTTTGCCCGGTCGGCGTCTGTGACCGGACCCTTCGACCCTTTCGAACCGCCGCCCCATTCCTTCGCCTTGCGGACGTGATCGCCCCCCTGTCGGGGCTCGACGCTCCTGTCGCTTCCGCTGGCTCGCTTCTGCCCTGTGTTGCGATCCTCAGTCATCGACCTGACTCTCCTGCCTCCGCCGGGCGCTCCATCCCACGACCTATGGGCCCGGCGTCCCATTCAATCCCCGGAGCGGCATTCGGATGCGTAGCGGGGCGCGAATGTCCGAACTGATTGATGGCGGCTTTCAGCGCGAACGCGAGCCGGGTCCGCCGTACTGCGGCGGTGGGCAGGTCGGTCGATACGCAAAAAGCGGCTGACGGAGCCGCCATTTGCGCCCGGACGGCCGCCGACGGCCCTTCAGTCGTGTCCGGTCATTCCCTTCGACGGATCGTCCGGAGGCGTGTCCGGGTCGGCCTGATCGTCAGCCTTGCGGCTGCGTAGCCAAGCCCAGAAGGCGACCGCGAACAGCAGGATGGGGCCGCCGACGATGACCAGTCCCCACGGGAAGGCGCTCCCGGATTCCATCACCTGCCCCGCGGTTCGGGCTCGGCCACGTCCGCCCTGTTGCCGACCATGGTCGCGGCGGCGCGCAGGCGGTCCCCGCTGACGCCGAATGTCTGAGATGAGTCGCGGTCTTCGTAATCCTCGCCGAGGATGACGTGGGCGCGGTCCTGGCCGCCGGTCTTGAATTTTTCAGACATGGAAGGCTCCCTAAAAGCGCAACGAAGAGGCCAGGGGACGTTGCATCACCCGGCGGACCTCGGTTCCTTCGGACATGATCGCGATGCCGAAGCCCGGCTCGCTGAACAACAGGCGCAATCTGGCCAGATCCTCCGCATCATCGGTCGTCCCGGCCTGAATCGTTTCGGTCGCGTCAGCGGGTCCCAGGTACTGGAGTTGGAATCGAGGCATGCACGATCAACGGCGGCATGGGGCTCGCCGTTCCAATGTCGGGAAGGCGCATTCGGCGCGGGAGTGATCTGGTCGCTTGCCGGTCTCGAAGGAACCGGCGGCGGGGCAGGGGACGGAGTAGCGGTTCGGGAAGGGGTGTCGGGCGTACGTCCATTCGCCGCCCGGGACCCCGCCGTGTCGCCGCAATGCGGCTTGAGGCGGGGGCATCCGGCAGCGGTTGAAGAACAGGCTCGGCGTCGCGGCCGCATCCGACGCCGGCGCTCGTCGCGCTCACGGCGAGCGGATACATGGCCGGAACTTGCCCATGCCTGATCCGGAACAGCCGGGAACCACGACCGTTCAGCTGCGGAAGCGGAGGCTTAGACATGAAAAACTGGTTGAAGGACAACGGTCTGACGCTGGCGCTGATGGCTCTGTTCGCGGTCAGCCTGATTGGGCAGGCGGCCGCCGGGTTCGCGCACGAAAACGACGAGCTGCGCGAACACGGCGCGCAGACCGTCGGCTTGGCGGCCTATCTGGGGAGCGGCGCCTTCCTCTCCGCCCTGTTTGAGAACTGGGAGAGCGAGTTCCTGCAGATGTGGGCGTTCGTCATGCTCACCGCCTATCTGTATCAGCGCGGATCGCCGGAATCGAAGGACCCCGACAAGGCCGCGCCTCAGGACCGGGATCCGCGGCTGGACAAGGCCAAATCCAGCGCCCCTTTGCCGGTTCGTCTCGGGGCTTTCACGCGTGGGCTCTATTCGCACTCGCTCGGTCTCGTCTTATTCGCGCTGTTCGTCGTCTCCTTCATTCTGCACCTGGTCAACAGCGCGCGGCTGGCGGCCGACGAGGCCGAAATGCACGGTGAGGGTGACGGCCTGAATCTGCTAGCCCACCTCGGGGAGACGCAGTTCTGGTTCGAGAGCTTCCAGAACTGGCAAAGCGAGTTTCTCTCAACGGCCGTCCTGATCGTGCTCGCCATCTACCTGAGGGAAAGAGGGTCCCCTGAATCCAAGCCGGTGTCCGCGCCACACGGCAAGACCGGAACGGATTAACGTTCGGGTTCAAACGGCCGGGCTCCCGGCGTCGTCAGGTCCCGTGAAGCGCCGCGGTCAGCTCCGCGCGGGCTGCCCTGTGCGGGCGCGCGATTGCATCGACTTGCCCGGGCCACATGGGGAGCCCCTTTCTTGCCGCCGAATTATCGGCCTCCCGATGCGGGGCATAAAAATGGCGGCCCCGCGAGAGCCGCCATTTTTGCTTGTCAGGGGTAAGGCCTAGTCAGGTGCTTTGTCAGCTTGCTGGCCGCCTTGGCCGCCCTGTTGACCTTGGCCGCCTTGCTGGCCGCCCTGCTCCTGTTGGCGTTGTCCGCCCTGGCCGCCTTGCTGGTCTTGACCGCCCTTCTGGCCGCCTTGTTCCTGCTGGGCCTGATCGGGCCGCTGTCCGCCCTGGCCGCCCTGGCCGCCCTGTTGGCCTTGGCCGTCCTGGCGACCGCCTTGTTGGTTTTGATTCTGATTGTTGGTCATTGTGGCCTCCTTTTCTGATGAGAAGGAAAGCCCTTGAGACGTCCAGGGTTCCCGGCGGAGGAGTTGGACGAAGACGATCTTGATTGCGCTGCTGGGGATCTTGGGCCCTACTCGAAGAGTGGGTTGAACGTCCGCATTCGCACCGACGCAATGGGCCGCTTCCGGCGCAAAAACTGCGATCCTCATGATGACCTGCCTGGGGCCGTCACGCCCTGCCGCTAGCCGCGCAGGGTTCGGCATCGGTCCGGAACCAGTCGAGGAGCGCGGGTGACTTCGCCTCCGGCGTCGACGTCCCGGGTTCATTGATGCTGGATCAATATCCCCCGGAGGCCGCGCCTGTCTCATTTCCGACCCAACATCCCGATCTCAATGCAGGCCTTGTTTGGCCCGCGCTTCCACAGGAAGGATCAAACCCATGACCGAGCCGGGCGCCTCCGCGATCCCCGAAGCGGCCAGCAAGGTCGCCACGGTGACATTCGCCTTCTGGGTCATGAAGATCTGCGCCACTACGGTCGGAGAGACCGGCGGCGACCTTTTGTCGATGACGCTGAAGATCGGTTACGCGGCCAGTTCGCTGGTGTTGATCTTCTTCTTCCTCGTCGTGCTGGCGCTGCAGCTTCGTGCGAAGGCCTTCCACCCCTTCCTGTACTGGGCGGTCATCCTCGCCACGAGCACGGCGGGAACCACCATTTCCGACTTCATGGACCGGAGCCTGGGCCTGGGTTACGCCGCCGGGGCCGCGATCATCGCCGCCATCCTCGTTGCCGTGCTCGCGGCCTGGCGCCTGACAACGGGCTCGATCGCTGTGGACCACATCCGCGCCCCCAAGGTCGAAACCTTTTACTGGGTCGCCATCCTCGTCTCCAACACGCTCGGGACGGCCCTGGGCGACTTCCTCGCCGACAGCTCCGGGCTGGGGTACGGATACAGCAATCTGCTCATCTCGGGGGGCATCGGCCTGACGGTCCTGGCGTATTTTTTCACGCCGCTCTCCCGAACGCTGCTGTTCTGGATCGCCTTCGTCCTCACCCGTCCGTTCGGCGCGACGATGGGCGATCTTTTGACCAAGTCGCCGGACAAGGGCGGCCTGGGGTTCGGGACGGTCGGTTCCACAGCGGTGCTTCTGGCTGTTCTGGTACTGTTGATCGTCGCCACCGCCTGGTCAGCTGGACGCCGACGCAGCCACGCCGCCTGACCCGACCTTCCTCAACGTCCCCGGAGTTTCCATGTCGACAGCTCACCCCCTTGACCTCCGTCGCGTCCAGTTGATCCGCAAGGCCGTGCTGCTCGTCGCCCTGCTGGCCATCGTCGCCGGCGCGGCCGTCAGCCGCTCCCTCGGCGGCGAGACGGGGATGCATGAGACCCTTGAGACGCTGGGCGTCGCCGCCATCGT
The DNA here is from genome assembly GCF_035626975.1 of Brevundimonas sp. GTDB lineage: Bacteria > Pseudomonadota > Alphaproteobacteria > Caulobacterales > Caulobacteraceae > Brevundimonas. The sequence goes on along the minus strand of NZ_DASPMQ010000008.1, from coordinate 28,637 downwards.
GTTTTGCATCGTGGGGCGCGGTTGGTGCTCGCTGTACATCGGCGGCCGCAAGAAGGCTGAGATCGTCGATCGCGGCCCCTATTCGATCACCCGCAACCCCCTTTATGTGTTCAGCTTCATCGGCGCTTTCGGCATGGGCGCCCAGACGGGCAGCCTCACGATCGCGGGTCTGTTCGTTCTGATCGCGGTCCTGGTGTTCGCCGCAACGGTGAAGCGGGAGGAGGCCTGGCTGGCCGGGACCTTCGGCCCGACCTATGCGGCCTATGTCGCGCGCACGCCCCGGTTCTGGCCCGATTTCAGCAAGTGGCGCGACGCCGAGGTCATCGAGGTTCGCCCCCGGTTTTTCCTGACGACGCTGCGGGACGGCCTCGTGATGCTGTTGGCCTTTCCGCTGTTCGAGAGTCTCGAGTTCCTGCAGCGGGTCGGCTGGCTGCGGGTTCTGGTTTCGCTTCCCTGACCATCCGTCCTGCGATGAGCAGACTGGCGCCGCCGGCGCATGTGGGGCGGCGGCCCCGGCCAAAGGGATGGGCCGCTTGTTCAACGAAGCAGGCCCATCACGCCCCCGCTCGACAGCAGGGCGGCGTCCGCCAGGGCGGGTCCCAGCAGCCATGTCGCGGGCGCGGCGATGTAGACCGGCTCCCAGCGCGGACCGAACTTGTCCTTGAACGCGCGCAGGCCCTCGAAGCCATAGAGACCGCCCGCCTGTCGATACACGAGGGCCGCGATGCGCGTCGCCATCGGGGCGAGGCGATGTTCCTCGAGACCGGCGAGGGGGGCCATGCCGAGGTCGAACATGGCGTATCCTTGCTCGCGCCCCCAGAGCATGAGGTGGATGAACAAGGCGTCCATCGTGTTCTTCGGCGCCTCGCCCCCGTAGCGCATCAGGTCGACGGACAGGACACGCCGATCCGGCGTGATCCAGAGGTTGGCGAACGCGACGACGCGGTTGTCCAGCCGCAAGACCGCGGTGGGGAAACGACGGAGGTAATCGGGATCGAAGCGGCCGAGACTGAAACCCTTCTCTCCCCCCTGGTGAAGCGCGAGCCAGGCGTCGGAAACCGCCTTCAGGTCGTCGGCGACGCTGTCGAACGCCGACGGCGGCACGACGTCGAAAGCCAGGCCCGCCCTGTCCGCCCGGTTGAAGGCGTGTCGAAGACCCGCGCGGGCGCTCCCCTCCAGCGCGAAGCTGGGCAGATCCACCAGCGCCGTCTCGCCGATCTTGGAGGCCACGAGCCCGCAATCCACAAACTCCGGCACGCTCTCCCGGCTGACGGCGTAGAAGATCGGCCGCGCGCCGTTCCGGTCGCACAGCTCACGGAACGCCCAGATCATCTCATGACGTTCGCCTAGCGGCCCGACGGGCTCGCCCATCGCAATCCAGGTCCCGCCCTGGGCGCCATACTGGACGAAGCTGCGGCCGCTTGCGCTGAACAGAAGGCGCTTGTCGCCGAGAAAGGCCAGGTTTGCGTCCGGAGTCGCACGCTCCGCTCCGGCCAGCGCCGCCGCCGCCCTTTCCAGGTCATCTCGCGTGGCCGGCCCGGGAGGGGAGGGAGCAGGGCGGGTGAGCCGCCAACAGGCGAGCACCAGGGCGAGACCTGCGGCGGCGACCGAGGCCCGCAGAAATCGCGGGGCGCCCTGGTCGGTCACGAAGGTCCACCACAGCTCATCCCGGTAGGCGACGTGCTGATAGGCGAACAATCCCAGCCACCCGGCGGCGATCAAGGCCACCGCGATCGCGGCCATCGCCCGAGGGGTCAGGATGGTCGCTCCTTCCCCCCGGTAGAAGGCGTCGCGCGCGGAATAAAGGAGACCCGCCAGCGCGAGCAGGAACACCGCCTCCTCATAATCCAGACCCTTCAGCAAGGCGCCGCCGGCGGCCGTCATCAGGAGGGCCAGTCCAGCCCGATAGGCGCGGCGTCGCCGGGCCTTGATGCCGAACGCCACAAACAGCAGGCATACCGCCGCGAGGCTCGCCACCAGGTGCGACAGATCCACCAGCCCGGGCGGCGCCAGGCGGGCGAGGAGCTTCAGGCGGGAGGCTTCTTCCGGCGTCGCCACTGACACCAGCATGAGCACGCCGGCCGCGAACGTCAGAACGGCGAAAGCCGCCGGGGCGACGGCCATCCAGGTCTGGCGAAGTTCGGTCAGTCGGCGTCCGCCGCGGGCGAGGCCCCCGCGGGTTGCGCTCGCCGCTATGGCGCCTGCGACGAGGAGCAACGGCGTGACGACATAGACAAGGCGATAGGCGAGCAGCGCGGCGGCGGTCTCGGCTGCGCCGACGCGGGGCCCCAGCACCGCGAGCACGACCGCGTCGAATGGTCCGATGCCGCCCGGCAAGCCGCTGACCGCCCCCACGAGGCCGGCAAGCCCGAAGACAGGCAGGAATTGGAGGAGGGGCCCCCGCGTCTCCGCCGGCAACAGGACGTAGAGGATGCAGGCCGCCGCCGTCCATTCGGCCGAGCTCGCGAGCACCATGCCCAGCCGGACGCGCCGGGCCGGCAACAGTCCGCGAAGGAAGCCGATCCTCGGCGCGAGCAGAAAACTGGCCAGCCCCTTGAGGCCGAAGATCGCGAGCGCCAGACCCAGAACGCCCGGCAGGTGGGCTGTCGCGGCTATCTGGCTGAGGCTTCCGGCGGCGCCGAGCCCCACGAGCGCGAGACCGCCGATCAGGCCTGTGCCGGCGACGACGGCGCTCAGGATCACCGTTTCGGCGCCGGCCAGTCCGAGGCCTTGATAGGCGCGGAAGCGCGCCGCGCTAGCGCCCGCCAGACCCGCCGCCCCGACATTGGCGAGCACGAAAGCGATCCCCGAGGTGAGGCGCGTGACGCGCCAGGGCGCCGGCTTGCCCAGCGCGGCGAGTCCCAGGCTGTCATAGGTCGACGATGCGACGAGGCTGGCGGCGAGAGCGAGCAAGGCCACGACCAGCCCGTCAGGCGGCACAGAGCCCAGGGCGCCTTCGATCTGCGGCCAGGCGACGCCCCTCAGGTCCCGCCCGATGGCGTAGGCCGCGATACTGAAAATAAGGATCGCCACAGCCGCTTCGGCCCAGGCGATCCACGCGCGGCGTGGTCGCTGGATGGCGTTGTCGTCAGGTTGCGATGCAGGCATGTGTCGCCCCAGGCTCTGAACCAACCGGCCTGTTCCCTCAGGTGGCTCGTAAAGGCCTCTGCGACAAGACTCGCCGCCGCATCGCCTGCGCCGGGCGTCGCATCTCGCCGGGGGGGCGCTCCATCGTAGCCCGCGCAGGGAATTCCCACGTTCCCGGCAGCTGAAAATAGCTGCCCGCCTGGCCCCTCGCAGCGCCGGCTATGGGTGGATGTCTTTGGAGCTCCGGCAGAAGGAGGTCCGCTCCTCAGCCCTCGGCGAACGTCGAGCGTCCTCAATGGTGGGCCAACGTCACCGACCCGGATACGACCCATGTTCAACGCGAGGCCTGGCGCGCAGCCGGCTTTGACGCCTTCCTGATCGCAGGCAAGGACCGGGTCCGGTTCCGCAGGGCGCGGTAGCCCGCGTGGCTCGGCGTCCGGCCCGCTCAAAAGAGATCTGTCGGGAGTCACTCAGCACCGCGTGTATCCGACGCCACGCTCCTGATCGAAAATAACGTCAGCCGGGAAGTGTCCGGAACCGAACACGCCGAGCCGGGTTTGGGCCCCCGATGAGCACTGTGCCCCTGTTCGATTCCGACAAGATATCTCCTGAGGACGCGGACCGCGCCAACGATGTCCTCGGGTCGCAGATGGGGCGCGTGAAGGCGGTCGTGGAGCACTATCGGTCAGTTCTCCAGCCCATGGCACCCGTTGAGCTTCCGGAGCGGGGGGACGTCTCCACGGTCGTCGCCGGCGCGACGGGAGATGGCGACCCGACCTGAGCTTCGGGCGGAAGGATCGAGTCGCCGTGCCGGCGTAATCCCCGACGTTGACAGTGGTGGGTCAGCGCGGCGGACGTCCACCATTTTTTTCCGCGACCTTCTCGCGGAGCCGAATGAACGCCTGCCGCTCGGCCTCGCCAGGCGGCGCGCCGGGAGCAGCGGCTGCGTCCGCCAGGCGGGTAACGGCGGACCGTCCGCTGGACAGCCAGCGCCGGCAAGGAGTGGGAAGGCAACCGATGACGCCGCCCATGGGAAGCGGCTACCCGGCTTCGAGCTTTTCCTGAACCTGCGCCACCACCGCGAGCCATCGCCAGTCCGCCGCTACCTCCCTGAATCCGTCCCGCAGCAGCCCCTTGGGGGACTGCAGGGCTTTGCCATCCAGCTCTTTCGCCTTGGCGATGCACTCATCGGACGTTCGCATGGGTCGCTCCGGCCTGTCATGATAAGCCGGCTGGCGGGCGATGGTTGCCTGCCAACGACGTCGGACGCGGTGTCCGATGGCGAATCCGGCGGGTGCGGCCGAGAGCAACCGAAACGCCCGCTGCGGGTCGAAAGCCGGTCTAGGGCAGGACGGTGAATCTGGGGCCGTCCTCAGCCGCGCCCGGAGGGGTTCGGTTTTCGCTCTGCCGGTTCGGGATTACCGTGTTCTCATCAGGCAGAAGTTCACCTCCGACGTAGAATCCGTAGTCGGCCAATTCCTTTGCGATGCGGGCCAACTCTTCAATCCGGCGGTCACCTTCTTCCACCCTGGGTTCCGGTCCTGCTCTCATGACAGGCCTCCTGTCCGGCGGGGACCGAAGGCCCGGTAGGCGCCGGGCGCAACTCAAAAGCCTGGCATCGGGCCGAGGTCGAACTGCGGAGCTGCCGTCGCTCAGGCCCATGCAAAGGAGGGCGAGCGCTGCGACGCGGCTGGCCATGGGACGCCGACGCTGCCCACACATCAGCTATGGAATGCAGCACCCGGGTTGAGTTGACGCCTGATTCAGTTCGCTGGCGCGGGCTGGGGTGACAGAGCCTTGGGCCGGTCATCGCCCCCGCGGACGAGATGACGATAATCCGCGATGGCGAGCCACTGCAGCGGCGGCAGCGTCTCGCCGAGCAGGAGGAGACCCAGGATCGCGCCCACGGCCGGCTCGGCGCTCAGCAATGTCCCGAACGTCTTTGTGGGCAGGCGCGGCAGCGCGATCATTCGAGGGAATAGGGAATCGCGCTTGAGACGATGGCGACGAACAGCCCCATCATCAGAATCTCGGGCTTCAGGAGGGCGACGCCGGCATGAGCAATGCCGATCTACTTCCAAGAACCGGACCCACCCTATGTCGGCAAGGGGTGGTTAGCGGACGTTGGCACCGACACCTTGTTAGGCTGCGCCCAAGCTCGCTCCTGAGGGAAACATGCTCTTGTTCTCCGGCGCGAATACAGCCTAGAATGGCAACGCTGGGCTGTCGGTAAGGGGAAGTGCATCTTAGGGGGAGTGTCGAGGCGACGTGGTCCTTGCGTGATCACGCCCTTTCGCAGGCCGCCTTCGCTGCTCGCCGTAGTCGTGCCGCTCGGCTCATCGACCTCAGATCCAGACAGGTCTGCGCATGCTCAAGCTAACCCTTCACAACAATCTCGAATCGTCGTGGCGGCGCGTCAGAAAGCTCGGAACGGAGCTCGTGGGCTACGATCGCTTTGTCACTCAACCGGGCGACCACCTGGAGGCCCACGACGATGCTGTGATGATCGTCGACAACTCGGGCTTCATGTCCGAGGTGGGGACGCATACGGCAGACCACTTCGGCGGCATTTGGTTCAACTCACACCTCGGCATTCTGTTGGGAGTGACGATCCACCAGAACCTACAGCTCTTTGGCATGGGTTATGCGCCGAACTGGTTCTGGTGCTTGAAGTCTGACGACAAGGGCGACGACGCGCCCTATCCACCCAGTGAGCCTTGGCGGGAGGAGTCAGATCCGACGGTGGTGAGGGTCATCGATTTCCCCACGGATCGCTTTGGCCCCCATATCGACGCGCTTCGACTGACGGTGACGCCCCAGTCTACGCACACCTCTCTCGACTTGAACGCGATCATTGGTTTCCGCAAACGGGGCGGGTAGGGGCTTATCATGTTGAGGATCTTCGAAACGGAGACTGGCGCCGTCATCGCGAGGAACATCCAAACAGGAGTCGAGCATGAGTTCCTCCTCGGTTGGGAAGGCGTCCGCGCCTTTGCGAACGCAATGAAAGCGGGTCGTGCACAAACTGTGGAAAGCATCCCCGCGATCTTCCTCGCGTCGGAGGAGGAAGCCGAGTTCGTCCTGACTGACCTGCTCACTACCGACACGGTGATGGTCGGCTCCCAGATGCAGCAGGCCTACACGGCGCTAGACGAAACCTTGCTCGACATAATCGGGGAGGTCGGAGCCGCCATCGAACAGTTCCTCCTCGACCTCGGGCTTGTCGTTTGAGGTCGACGGGGCTCCCGGGAGCAAACCCCGCTAACGACTGCTAAGGGTCGAAAGCGGACCACAGGGCAGGGGCGGGCCGCCCCTCAGCCGCGCCCGGAAGGGCCGGGTTTCGGCTCCCGGCTTGGGACGAGCTTGTTCTCGTCAGGCAAGAGCTCGCCCCTGACGTAGAATCCGTAGTCGACCAGCTCCTTGGCGATGCGGGCCAACTCCGCAGTCCGGCGGTCGCCGTCTTCCGCCTCGCGTTCCGGTTCCGATCTCATGACAGGCCTCCTGTCCCGCCGAGGACAGAAGCCCCCGGAGGCGCGGGGCCGCAACTAAAAAGCCTGTCATCGGGCCGAGGTCGAGCTGCGGACCGCCGTCACCAAGCGGGTGCAGGGAGGGCGAGCGCGGCCACACGGTTGGCCGTGGCGGAACGCTCGGGCCTTCCAGTCATTCTGCTGAGACCTGGAGGAGGACCTTGCATGACCGACACGACCGTTGCGCACACGGCGGTGCATCCGCCCCATGTCCTCGTGTCCTGGCCGGCTGTGATCGCCGGGGCGGTTGTCGCCGCTGCGGTCGGCGCGATGCTCAACCTGCTGGGGGTGGCGCTCGGCGCCGCGTCCTTCAACCCGTATGATCTCGACAGCAATGACGCGGCCGGGTTCACGGCCGCGGCGGGAATGTGGATGGCCCTGGCCAATGCGCTTGCGCTGTTCGTTGGCGGCGCGGTGGCAAGTCGCGCCGCCAAATATCCCGACCACCACAGGGGCGCGCTGCACGGCCTCGGCGTCTGGGCGAGCGCGTTTCTGCTCGCGTTGGTCATCGCGACGGCCAGCGCGGCCGGGGGCGCTGCGGCGATCGCTGGCGGTGAAGCCGCCGATCCGGCGCCCGATGTGGTTGTCGACGGGGCGACTGGCGCCCGCAGCCGCCTCGTGGAAGGGGAGTTGGCCCCGCCTCCTGTCGTCGTTCGCGAAGCGGCCGACAATGCGGCCGACGCCACGGCCACGCTCGCCTTGTGGGGTTTCCTGACCATGCTGATCGGCGCCGCCGCCGCCGTCATCGGAGGCATGTACGGGGCCCGTAATCACCGCTGGATGTCCAGGGCGGGGCTGTCCCGCCATGCGGACGAGGCGGCTGGCGTGGACGCGGCGCCGGAAACACCGCATCGCGTGTATCCGACGCCCCGAACCTGAACAGGACGACCGCCGCTCAGCGGCGCTGGAACGTCTCTCCCCCATGACCGAGCGGCCGCTGGCCGAGGTCCAGCTGCGCCGGGCTCGATCCCTGGTTCCCTGCCGGAGGCGTTGTCGTCGACACCGGCCAACGGGCAGATGACAGTCGTCGCCTCGGCGGGAAACCCTCGCGTCTGAGCACCGGCAAATCCGCGCCGGACGGTTCCCGTCCACGCATCGCGGTTCGCGGTCGCAGCCCGAGGGTCGCAGCCCGAGGTCTGCGTGGCGCGTATCAGACCACCCCGGCGATCAGACGGCGCTGCATCGCCTCTTCGGCGGTCAGGTACCAGTTCTGCCGCGCCTTCTCCTCCAGCTCCTCCAGGCTGACGTCGCTGCCGGCGATCAGCTCCTCGAAGCCCCAGGTCTCTACCCGGATGCCCACCTCGATCTCGGCCAGCAGCGCTTCGGCTACGTCGCGTTCGTGTTTCAGGAAGCTGTGAAAATCCATCGATTTGGACAGCTTGCGGCAGTGGACCATCAGCACAGCGTGACGGTCCAACCAGCGATCCTCCCGCCGGAAGGCCGCCATGATGGTGGCGCCGGCCGAATAGATCGTCGTCTTGCCGAAAAAGAGCGGGTTGCGCCCGGTGTGCCGACGGAACAGCCGGATGTCGGCCGCGATGCGCCGGCCGATGTCCGCGTCTCCGCCCAGGGTCGTCAGTTCAATCACCAGGGGATCGGGCGACTCGGCCGCCTTTTCGAATTGCTCCCGGAAGCAGGCGAACATGGCGTCGCTCACATCGCAGCAGAGGCGGACCTGGGGTTTGAACAGGGCGTCGGGCGGCTGCATCGCTGCGGAAACGAAGAGGGAGCCCTGGGGCTCCCTCCGTGCGCCTACTGCCGCTGCTTCTGTCGCTGCTGGTCCTGGCGCTGGCGCTGTTCGTCCTGCCGCTGCCGCTGCTCGTCCTGGCGCTGACGATCGCCGGCCTGGCGCTGTTCCTGCTCCTGATTGGGGTTGTTGGGCACGTTTCTGCTCCGTGAGTGGCGCGCCTGGGGGCGCGGTGGACTAACCCGTCGGGCGGTCTGCGGTTCCTGGTGAGCGACAGCGGAGCCGCGTCGGGAGGTAGAAGCCGCCGGAGCCCGCATGTCCGTCACAGGAACGGATCCTCGGCGTCGTCTCGCCACCGTTGTCCGAAGGCGCGAGCGAGAGCCGGCGGAGGGCTGGAGCCGCTGCCTTCGCCTGTTGCTCCGCGGCGAGCCCCGGGCGGCCGGGCGGCAGCATCGCGCCCGCGCCGGCCGCGTGCTCCCGTGACCTTTCAGCGCCCAGGCGGATCGCATACCGGGCGGAACCGACATGGTCCCGGCCGCCTTAACGCCACGAACAACGAAGGACCGTTCAATAGGTCTGGCCCGCCGTTTCGACCGAGGAAACAGAAGATGACCGACGACAAGACCAACACGGGCGGCCTGGACCGGAAACTGATCAGTCTGGACGAGGACTACGAAGTCCGGGACTGGGCCGAAAAGTTCGGCGTCACTGAAAAGGCTCTGCGAGACGCCGTCCGCCGCGTCGGAAACGGGGTCGAGGCCGTGCAGCGCGAACTGGGGGGTCGATAGACACGACCCGTACAGCCCCTGACCTTCCCGCGCCGGCGATGAACACCCTCAGGCTGGGCTACCACGCCTCCCATGAGCAATTCGCCCCATCGGAACTCCTGGCGCTCGTCCGCCAGGCGGCCGGTGCGGGTTTCGCCTCGGCCATGTCGGCGGACCATTTCCATCCCTGGAGTCGCCGTCAGGGGCAGTCGGGTTTCGGCTGGTCCTGGCTGGGAGCCGCCTTGCAGGCCACCGGGATCGATTTCGGCGCGCTGTGCATACCCGGCGGGTGGCGGTATCATCCGGCCGTCGTCGCTCAGGCCGCGGCGACCCTCGCCGAGATGTTTCCCGGGCGTTTGCGCTGGATCGCGGCGGGCAGCGGCGAGGCCCTGAACGAGCGCCTGATCGGCGCGGGGTGGCCGGCCAAGGCGGAGCGAAACGCCCGCCTCGAGGCCGGGGTGGAGATCATCCGGGCCCTGTGGCGGGGGGAGACCGTGACCCGCGCGGGACCGCCGCCCGTGGAAGGGGCCACCCTGTTCACCCGGCCGGACCGACCGCCGCGCATCTTCGGCGCGGCGCTGACGCCCGATACCGCCGAATGGATGGGCGGCTGGGCGGACGGCCTGGTCACCTCGGCCGCCGGCGTCGACGAGCTGGGCGAGATCGTCGAGGCCTTCCGCCGCGGCGGCGGACAGGACAAGCCTCTCGTCCTGCAGATGCACCTGTCGTGGGCGAACACCGATGACGAAGCGCGCGAGGCGGCGCATGACCAGTGGCGGAGCAACGCCATCAAGCCCGCCATCGCCGCCGCCCTGTCCACCCCCGACCAGTACGACGCGGCCGCCGAACACGTCCGTCCCGAGGACATGGATCGCCATGTGGCCATCTCGGCCGATCCGGCGTGGCATGTGGCGCGGATCCGCGAACGCCATGGGCTCGGCTTCGACGAGATCTATCTGCACAACGTCGGACGCAATCAGGCCCGGTTCATCGAGCTGTTTGGCCGGGAGGTGCTGCCGGCCCTGGTCGGGGCCTAGCCTTGGGTCAGGGCGGCGGCCGCCTGGATCAGCGCCAGGTGGGTCAGGCCCTGGGGCATGTTGCCCAGCCAGCGGCCGGTCCCTGCCTCGGCCATCTCGGGCAGCACACCGACGCCGCCAAGGGCGACCACCAGGGCCTCGAAGTCGGCGGCGGCCTCCTCCCGTCTTCCCAGCCGCGCCTTGGCCTCGATGATCCAGAAGCTGCAGGCCAGGAAGCAGCCCTCGCTGTCCTGCACGCCCGACAGGCGATGGTGGAACAGTCCGCTGCGCAGCGCCTCGTCGATGGCCCGGATCGTCGCCTCCTGGCGAGGCCTCGCGCCAAAGCCCAGCCGCACGACGAGCGCCAGGCTGGCGTCGATGGCCTCCGAGCCCGGCCAGGCGACATAGGCCTGCCGGGCCTCGCTCCAGCAGCGTTGCTCGATCCACGCCGCGATGCGGTCGCGTTCCACGGTCCAGGCGGCGCGGCCGGGCTCCGCCAGAATCCCCCGGTCGGCCAGGTCGACGGCGCAGGCCAGGGCCTGCCAACAGCTGAGTCTGGAGTTGGCGTAGCGACGCATCTCGGACAGCTCCCAGAGGCCGGCGTCGGGCCGGTCCCAGCACCGGGCGCATTCGTCGGCGAGGGCGCCGAGCACCCGGGCCGCCCCGGCGTCCAGCGGGCGTCCCGCGTCGACCAGCCGCACCGCCGCCTGCAGCATGTCGCCGAACACCCCGTGCTGCCGCTGCCCGGTGGCGAGGTTGCCGACATGGGCCGGCCGCGAGTTCCGGTAGCCGGGGACGTCTAGTTCCTCGTCCGTCGGGGCCACCGCGCCATCCAGGTCGAAGACGACCCTCGGGCCGTGTTCGGCGATGCGCTCGATCAGCCAGGCGAAGGCGCGGGCGGAGTCCTCCACCGCGCCGACCTGGACCAGAGCCTCGATCGTATAGGCCGCGTCCCGGACCCAGACGTAGCGGAAGTCCCAATTGCGCTCTCCGCCCATGATCTCCGGCAGGGAGGTGGTCCCGGCGGCCGGAATCGCCCCGCCGGGCGCGCACAGCAGCTTCAGCGCCAGGGCGTGGCGCCGGACCAGCGCCGCATGGGGTCCTTCGATCGTCAGGCCCCGCGCCCAGCCCCGCCACGCGGCGTCGGCCTGATCCAGCCGCCGGCCCGGCGGCGGTCCCGCGGGGGCCTCGGACGCCACGGCCAGGCTGAAGGCCTGTTCCTGACCGTCGGCGAGCAGGAATCGGCCCTCCAGCAGATCGTCCCGGCGGCGCCTCAGCGGGATCTCCGGGCTCGCCCGGAGCTCGCATGAGACGGAGGACGACCGGCCCGGCCGGAAGGCGACGCGGAAGCGCACTGTCCCCTCCAGGCCCACGACCCGTCTGAGGATCTGCGATGGCCCGCGTGCGCCGCCGGGCTCCATCGCCATGCCCTCGACCAGGCGGGCGCGCCCGCCGGGCGTCGTGACCTCGGTCGCCAGGACGTTGCTGTCGGGCAGGTACCCGCGGTCGACGCTGAACGGGCCGACCGGACGCACCTCGAAACGCCCGCCGTCCGCGGCGTCCAGCAGCCGGTCCAGAACCCGCTCGCCATCCAGCCTCGGGACGCACCACCAGTCGATGGAGCCGTCGGCGCCCGACAGGGCGATGGACCGGCCGTCGCCGAGGGCGGCGTAGCTCTCGAGGGGCAGGTAGCCTTGGCGGCGGCGAGACGTTTGAGGGGCCATTCCCTGGGGTCGATCCGTGAGGAGCTTGCGCGGGCGCGCGGGAAAGAGTGAACGCCCCCCGGTTCGAACCGTTCGCCCGGTCGGGCGCCCGGCGATCGTCGGCCGGACCCGGCCGGTGCTGCGGCGATCGATGCAACCTCGCCGATCAGGATCCGGTTTACGGGGGCGTCGGAAGGCGGCGGCCGACGACCCCAGCCTTCCCCGCCATGTGAGGAGACGACCATGGGCCAGATCGGCCATCATCTCTGGGTCATCGCCGAGGGCTTCATTCCCGGCCGGAGCCATGGGCCCGAGCCGGCGATGACCAGCCACGAGACGGCCTGCATCCTCAATGCCGGCGATGAGGACGCCCATCTCGAGATCACGCTCTACTTCACCGACCGCGACCCCGTCGGTCCGTACCGCGAGACGGTGCAAGCCCGGAGGACGAGGCATATCCGTTTCAACGATCTGACCGATCCCGAGCCAGTGCGGCGCGACACGGAGTATGCGTCGGTGATCCGGTCCGATCGGCCCGTCGTGGTGCAGCACAGCCGGCTGGATTCCCGGCAGGCCGAGAATGCGCTGATGACCACCATCGCCCATGGCCAGGCCTGACACTTGCCCGCTCGCGCCGGGCGGGAGGGCCGGCGCGGGAACTCTCCGCCCGCCGGGCCATTGGTTTGCGGGTCGCCGCACCGGCGGCGTGGAGGAGGCGATCAGTGAACCACGACATGACCGGCGGGCCATCGCTGAACCGCCGCCGCGGCGAACGGCGCGGGCGTGGTGGCGCCCGACGCCGCCCCGGGCGGTCAGCCTGAGATGGACGCCCGGCATGTTCCGATCAGCCCGCCGGTCGAACGCGGCGCGCGCGGCGCGGATCTCCCGGCCTACGTCTCGAACGGTCTGGTCGGCCTGCGGGTGCGCGAGAACCCGCTCGATGCGGGCATGTGCATGGTCAGCGGTTTCATCGGCCTGCATCACGAGTACCGGGTCGAAGCCGCGGCCGCCGCGCCCTATCCGCTGTCCGGCGACCTCGCGCTCGGCGGCCAGTGGGCCAGCGACCGGACCGGCACGATCGAGGCGGTGGGCCAGGCCTATGATTTCGAAACGGCGGAGCTCACCAGCCGGCTGGCCGTGACGATCGGAGGGGTGCGCGCCGATGTCGAGGTGGTCACCTTCGCCAGCCGGACCCATCCGACGATCCTTTGCCAGGAGATTTCGCTGACCGTGGCGGCGGCGTGCGCGGTCGAGGTTCGGCTGGACACCGGCTTCGACGGTACGCGGGGCCGGCCTTTGGAAAGCCGGATCGACACCCCAGGTGAGTGCGCGCCCGTCTGCGACGGCGCCTTGCTGTGGGAGTCGGCCGGCGGTCTCGGCCGATGCGGCATCGCCCTGTTGACGACCGGGCCCGACGACGCCGAAACCGAGCAGAGCGCGTCCGATCCCGACGGGCCCATCGCCAAGACCTACGCCTTCAAGGCGCGCGCGGGACGCCGCTACCGGTTCACCCAACTGGCCAGCCTGGTCCCCGACGTCCTGCACCGGCAGCCTCAGCGGCAGGCCGTGCGCCTGGTCGCCGCGGCCGGCGATCTGGGCTTCGACGAACTCCGTCGCCGAAACCGCGCTGTCTGGCGCGACCTGTGGCGCGGCCGCCTCCAACTGGTCGGAGCCGAGGAGCGGTGGCAGGCGATGGCCGACGCCGCCTTTTTCTACCTGACGACCTCGGTCCACTCGGCCTCGCCGTCCTCGACGTCGATCTACGGTCTCGCCGGCTGGTGGGACTACCACTACTACTACGGCCATGTGATGTGGGACGTGGACGCCTTCGCGATCCCGGTCCTGACGCTGCTGCAGCCGGAGGCCGCGCATACCCTGCTGGAGTTCCGGACCCGCGGTCTGGATGCGGCTCGCAACAACGCCAAGATGCGGGGCCGGCAAGGATTGCAGTTCCCCTGGGAGGCGGGGCCGGGCCACGGGGAGGAGACGACGCCGGGCGGCGCCGCCGCCGCCAGCCGCGAGGACCATGTCAGCCTGCACGTCGCGCGGGCGTTCGCCTTTTTTGCGGATGTGACAGGCGATGAGCAGTTCCTCAGGGAGGAAGCCTGGCCCGTCCTTTCCGGCGTGGCGGACTGGTTCGTGGACCGGATCGACCGCGCCCGCGGCGGTTTCACGTTGCGCGAAGGGGGCGGCCCGGCGGAACGCGCCGGGACGGACGACAATGACGCGCTGACCCTGATGGCCGCCCGGGTGGTACTGAACCGGGCCATCCAGGCGGCCGAAACCGTCGGATTGCCGCCTCGCGGCAAATGGATCGAGGTCGCCGGCGGGCTCGCGCCGCCCATGCGCAGCGACGGCGTCATCGCGTCTCACGACGGCTACAGGAGCGACGAGGAGAAGGGCGCGACGCCGTCGCCGCTGATGGGACTCTTCCCTTACTGGGCGGAGGTCGAGCCGGAGACGGCGCTCAGGACCCTGCGTTTCTATCTGGACCTGTGGCCCGACTACGTCGGAGCGCCGATGCTGCCGGCCCTCTATGGCGTCTGGTCATGCTGGGCGGGCGACCGGTCGCTGGCCCTGAAACTTCTCGACGAAGGCTATGGCCGATACCAGTACGGCCGATTCCAGCAGACTCTGGAGTACCGGCTGGACAAGGTGCCGGACGGCGTCGCCTCGGGACCGTTCTTCGCCAACATGGCCGGGTTTCTGACCGGGCTTCTCATGGGCATGCCAGGCTTGAGGGTCTCCCGCGAGGACCCCCAGACATGGGCGTCCCGGCCCGTGGTGCTGCCCCAGGGCTGGACCGCGATCGAATGCGACCGCCTTTGGATCCGGGGAACCGCGATGAAGTTGCGGGCCGCGCAGGGCGCCGACCGCGCCGAGCTCACCGGGTGACCTCGATGCCGAACGCAGCGCCTGCAGCTCGTTCCAGCGTCAAGGGTCCCGCTCCCGGCAAGGGTCGCGAAATCGGCCAGCGATGCAGAACCCCGGCCCTGCTCAGGATGCATCGCTACGACCAATTTTGACGCAGGCTAGGAATATAATCCTCGTCTAGTTGGCCGCGAGGAGAGCGTCATGACCATCACGCCGGAACACATCAGCGCCTTTGCGATCCTGATCACTGCACTTTCCGGCCTGGTCTGGAGCTTGCGCCGGAAGCGATAGGGTGAAGTGATCCTGGCGCTCGGCCCATCACGCGCCCGCAGGCGACCAATTCCGGCAACGCAGTCATCGAGGTCCTGGCCGCTGGAACCGGCTCGCTGTCGAAAAGGTTCGAGGACGCATCGACTAGATGGAACCCAGCCATGTCGCAGGAAAATCAGATCGCCAATTCAGTGACCGGTCAAGCCGCGCGGTCCCCCCGGGCGGTGCTTGACGATCACCTGGCTCGCCGGCTGGACGGGGATATCGAAGGGGACCTCGCCGCAAATTATGCTCCCGGCGTCACCATTCTGACCAAGGACGGCGTGTATAGCGGCTGGAGCGGCATCCGGCAGACGGCCGCGCTGCTGGAGCGAATGCTTCCCGAGGCCCGGTTCAGCTACGACGTGGTCCGGGTCGCCGACGAACTGGCGATCCTGAGCTGGAGCGCGGTTGCGGCCAACGGCGCACGCACCTGCTGGGGCGCAGACAGCTACCTCATCCGAAATGGCCTGATCGTCGGCCAGACGATCCAGTATGAGGTGCGCCAGCCGGGGCAGAAATAGTCGGGAGCTGAGCCGACCGTCCGCCAAAGCCTCGCCGGAACCGGCGCCGCGCGGGTGGAGCGTGCCCACCCACCCACCTCTCGTCACAGCCAGGCTACGTAGCGGATTCTTCGGTATTCGGCGGCGCGAACACCGCCTCCCCGGGGAGTATGCCGGCGAGTTCATTGAAGCGGGCGCGGGCCTTGGCTTCGTCGTACATGATTTCCGTCTGCCGGGGCGGCGCGACGACGTAGTACATCATAACGGGCGCGAACGTCCGCGGCTCCCGGCGCCAAAGAGCGAAGCCCTCAACTCCTTCCAGGCGCGTCCATGTTCCCGCGTCGTTGGGGTGGCCCGGGATCGACGCCATGACGTCTCCTTCGAAAGAGTGGCCGCGAGGAATGCCGCGGGGGAGGGGCTGCGGCAAGGGGGCGAATCAGGCTCCCGCCGGTCATCGTTCAACGTTTTTCAGGGCGTTTCGTCGTTATGCCGGGGACAATTTTGCGCGGCGTTTGCCCCACTACTGCCCCACTAACCCGTCTCTATCGAGAAAATGATCCGTAGACGGAAGTTGGGAGTTCTATAAGCGGATGTTTTTATTGCGAAAAATGGTGGATGCGACAGGGATTGAACCTGTGACCCCCTCGGTGTGAACGAGGTGCTCTCCCGCTGAGCTACGCATCCATCAATCGGGCCCCATCAACCGGGGAGGCGGGGACATAGCCCGGTCGCCCCACGCTGGCAAGATGCGACCCGCAAGCCGTCAGATGCCCGCCGCCCGCACGGCCTCCGGCGTCTCCGCGTCCGGGTCCCCGGGCAGCCAGGCGACATGGCCGTCATAGATGCCTTCGTCGAGGATGCCTTCCTCCTTCGCCACCAGCACCGGGACCAGCATCTGGCCGGTGACGTTGGTGGCGGTGCGCATCATGTCGATGATCCGGTCGATGGCGATGATGTAGCCGATGCCCTCCAGCGGCAGGCCGGCGGTCGACAACGTCAGGGTCAGCATGACGATCGAGGTGCCGGGCACCCCGGCCGTCCCCAGCGAGCCCAGCACCGCCGTCAGCCCGATCAGCACATACTGGGTCAGGGTCAGGTCGATGCCGAAATACTGGGCGATGAAGATGGCCGCGATGGCCGGATAGATGGCCCCGCAGCCGTCCATCTTGACGTTGGCGCCCAGCGGCACGGCGAAGGCGGCGTAGGCCTGGGGCACGCCCAGCCGCTCGACCGTCTGGCGCAGGGTGATCGGCAGCGTCCCCAGCGACGACGAGGTGGCGAAGGCCGTCTGCTGGGCCGCGAAGGCCCCGCGGAAGAAGCTGCGCACCTTCAGCCCGTGCAGCTTCAGAAGACCGGAGTAGACGATGAGGATGTGGAACAGGCAGGCGGCGTAGATGGCGAGGATGAACTTGCCCAGCGGCAGCAGCGCCTCCCAGCCGTAGGCGCCCACGACCGAGCCGATCAGGCCGAACACCCCGAACGGGGTCAGCTGGATGATCCAGCGGGTGATGCGGAAGACGATGGCCGCGCCCTCGTCGACAAACCGGCGGGCCGTCTGCGCCCGGTCGCCCAACGCCACCAGCGCGCCGCCGACCAGGGCCGAGAAGAAGATGATCTGCAGCACCTTGCCCTCGCTCAGCGCGGCGAAGGGATTGGTCGGGACGATGCCGATCAGCACGTCCAGCGGCGTCGGGATCTCGCGCTCGCGCACCACCCCCAGGGGCAGGTTCTCCAGCCCGAGACCCGGATTGATCAGATGGCCGAAGGCGAAGCCGACCAGCACCGCCAGCAGGGAGGTGACGGCGAACCAGACCAGGGTCCGCACGCCCAGCCGGACCGCGCCCACGCCCTCGCCCAGTTTGGC
This sequence comes from Brevundimonas sp., assembly GCF_035626975.1. Classification (GTDB taxonomy): domain Bacteria; phylum Pseudomonadota; class Alphaproteobacteria; order Caulobacterales; family Caulobacteraceae; genus Brevundimonas. The sequence continues at coordinate 11,300 of NZ_DASPMQ010000008.1, read as the reverse complement.
GATCGACGAGGCGATGGTGAACAGCACCAGCGGCGCCACCACCATCCGGATCAGGTTCAGATAGACGTCGCCGATCGGCTGCAGCCAGACCTCGGCCTGCTCGCGCAGGATCAGTCCGGCGACGATGCCGAGCGCGAAACCGGCGGCGGTGCGCTGCCACAGCGGGATCGCGAAGAAGCGTCGGAACATGGGGGAGGGCTCTCGGCGGTCGGCTGCGGTATGTGCTGGCTCATTCCACAAACCGCAACCGCGCCGCCGACAGTTTTTTCGCGGATCAGTGCGTCCCGTTCAGCGCGTCGAATACCTTGCCGTACTCGCCTCGCGCCTCGGCGCCGCGCAGGAATTTCACCCGCTCGACCAGCACCTCGTTCCCGCCGCCCGCCTCGAACAGGGCGAGGCTTTCGGAGATGAAGTCGGCCAGCGGCATGGAGTTGGGGTTCTCCGCGTGGCCGGGCATCAGGTCCGTCGCCACCGCGGGCGGGGCCCATTCGATGACCTCGACCGACGTGCCGGCGAGCTGGGCCCGCAGCGACTGGCTCCACGAATGGATCGCCGCCTTGGTCGCCGAATAGGCCGGCGTCGCCGTCAGCGGCACGAAGGCCAGACCGGATGACACCGTCACCACGGTGGCGGCCGCCTTGCGCTTCAGATGCGGCAGCAGCGCCGCCGTCAGCCGGATCGGGCCCAGCAGATTGATGGCGATGGTCTGTTCGGCGATCGCCAGGTCGACCGGCTCGGCGGTCAGGTCCTCGGGGACCATGATCCCGGCGTTGTTGAGCACGACGTTCAGGTCCGGGTGGGCCTCGACGACCCGCGCCGCGAACGCCCTGATCGCGGCCGGGTCCCCGACGTCCAGCGTCTCGAAGGCCATGCCGGGGTTGGCGGCGGCGACCGCCTCCAGCGCGTCGCGGCGTCGGCCGGCGATGATCACCTTGGCGCCGCGCGCATGCAGGGCCTCGGCGAAGGCCCGGCCGATGCCGGAGCCGCCGCCGGTGATCAGGATGGTGTCGTTTCGGGCGTCCATGGGTTTTCTCCGTCGATTGGATTTCCGACGGCCGATCATCTATACCTGACACTTACGATCAGAAAGTAGGCACCGAAACGTGCTGTAGTTACCGAGAAGAGAGAAATGGCTGAGACAGGCGTTCACGCCCCTCCCCATCCTGATCAGGCCCCCCTCGACCCCCGCGTCGAGGCGCTGGTCAACGAGGTCATCGGCCGGGTGGCCGACAAATGGACCATGATCGTGCTTGAGGTGCTGACCGAACACGGCGAACTGCGCTTCACCCGCATCGGCCAGCTGGCCGGCGGCATCAGCCAGAAGATGCTGACCCAGACCCTGCGCCAGATGGAGCGCGACGGCCTCGTCATCCGCACCATCCACCCGGTGATCCCGCCCAGGGTCGAGTACCGGCTGACCGACATGGGTCACAGCCTCAGCGAAGCCTTCTGCGGCGTGTGGACCTGGGCCGAGGCGCATCTCGAGCGTATCGAGGCGGCCCGTCAGGCCTTCGACAACGCCCGCGCCACGTAGAAGTCGGCCAGCAGACCGTCGACGGCCTCTTCCAGATCGCCGAAATGGTCGATCAGCACGTCGCCGCCCAGCGCCTCGACCGGGATGGGGGTGTAGCCGAAGGTGACGACGACACAGGGCACGCCGGCGTGCTTCGCCGCCTGCACGTCCGGCGCCCCGTCGCCGACCATGATGGCGCGGGCGGGATCGCCGCCGGCCTTCCGCACGGCCTCGCGGATGTGGGCGCCGTCGGGCTTGCGCGCCGAGACCGCGTCCGGGCCGCAAATGACGGCGAAGTGGCGGTCCAGCCCGAGCGCCTCGATCAGGGCCACGGACAGGTCGGTGCGCTTGTTGGTGGCCACGCACAGGATCGCCCCGCGCGCCGCCAGCCGGTCCAGCGTCTCGACCACCCCCTCGTACGGTCGGCTGTGGACGGCGATGTTGGCCAGATAGTCGGCGAGGAATTCCTCCAGCAGGGCAGGGGCCTTCGCCTCGTCCCACGCCGCGCCCGCTTCCTGGAAGCCATGCCGCAGCAGGGCCAGCGCTCCGTGACCGACCAGATGCTGCGCCGCCTCGACGGGCATCCGGGGAATGTCGCGCGCGCCCAGCATCCGGTTCAGCGTGCCGATCAGGTCCGGCGCCGTCTCGACCAGCGTCCCGTCCAGGTCGAAGGCGATGGTCCAGCCGTCCAGATCCGCCCCGTTCGTATTGGCCGTCACCTGCGTCTCCCGCCCGTCGCCCCGATGGGCTAGACCTCGCAGGGTGACTAACCGCCGGACCGATTCATGACCAGCACTCCGCATCCTCGCGCCGCCATCATTCTCGCCGCCGGCCAAGGCACGCGGATGAAGTCGCCGCTGCCCAAGGTGCTGCACCCGGTCGGCGGCCGGGCCATGCTGGACCACGCCATCGACGCCGCCGAGGCTCTGGGCTGCGAGCGGATCGTGGTGGTGGTCGGGGCTCATTCGCCCGAAGTCCGGGACCACGTCGTCCGCCGCCTGGGCGAGGACGCCATCGCCGTCCAGGACCCGCCGCTCGGCACCGGCCACGCCGTCCGCGCCGCCGAGGCCGTGCTGGGCGACTTCGTCGGCCAGGTGGTCATCACCTATGGCGACGTGCCCCTGCTGCGCGCGGCCGATATCGAGCCGGTCTTCGCCGCCCACGACGGCGTCACCGTCATCGGCTTCGAGGCCGCCGACCCCGGCGCCTACGGCCGGCTGGTCATGGACGGCGACGCGCTCGCGGCCATCACCGAGGCGAAGGAGGCGTCACCCGAAGTCTTGGCGATAACCGCCTGTAATTCAGGCGTCATGGCCGCCCCAGTGGGCCTGCTGTTCGACCTTCTGCGCGAGGTGCGCAACGACAACGCCAAGGGCGAATTCTATCTGACCGACGTGGTCGAGCTGGCCCGCAGGCGCGGCGCCCCGACCCGCGTCGTCATGGCCGGCGAAGACGCGGTCATGGGCGTCAACTCGCAGAGCGAACTCGCCATCGCCGAGACGGTATTCCAGGAGGACGCCGCCCGGGCCTTCATGGAAGCGGGCGTCACGCTCATCGCGCCCGACACCGTCCATTTCGCCTGGGACACCGAGGTCGGCGGCGGGACCACGATCGAGCCGTACGTTGTCTTCGGCCCCGGCGCCCGGATCGCCTCCGGCGCCCGCATCCGCGCCTTCAGCCACATCGAGGGCGCGACCGTCGCCGCCGGCGCCGAGGTCGGCCCCTACGCCCGCCTGCGCCCCGGCGCGGACCTCGGCGAGAACGTCAAGGTCGGCAATTTCGTCGAGGTCAAGAACGTCCGCATGCACAGGGGCGCCAAGGCCAACCACCTGGCCTATCTCGGCGACGGCGAGGTGGGGGCGAAGGCCAACATCGGCGCCGGGACGATCTTCTGCAACTACGACGGCTTCTTCAAACACCGCACCACGGTGGGCGAGGGCGCCTTCGTCGGCTCCAACACCTCGCTGGTCGCCCCGGTGACCATCGGCGCGGGGGCCATGGTCGGGTCGGGCTCGGTGATCACGAGCGACGTCGCGCCGGGCGATCTGTCTCTCGCCCGCGCCCCGCAGACCGCGAAGCCGGGCTGGGCGGCGAAGTTCATGGAGGTGATGCGGGCGAAGAAGGCGGCGAAGGCCTGACCCTCACCAGACCTGGACGCAATTACGATCGTACGGATGCTCCACGAGCGTCGACGGCGCCGCCCCCGTCCCCGTGTCCGTGAGTTCGACCGTACAGGCTTGGGCGCCCCGGACGTGCGCCAGGGTGTAGGCGCGGCCTGCCTCGGGCACAAAGCTGACGGTATTGGCGCAGGACGTGTCCTGGAAACCGTAGGCCCCGCCCTGGGTGTGGATGGTCTCCAGATGAAAATAGCGCCGGGCCCCCGCCTCGACGCGGAAACTGTGGGGGTCCTGCGAACCCATGGGCACGAAATCCTTCACACGATTGCGCGAGGTGCAGTGTTCGTCGCTGACGATCTGCAGAATCTGGGTGTGGCCCCATCGCGGGACGGAGCTGTGGCGGGCGAATGTCATCGACGCCGAGGACGCGGAAGCCGGGGGTTCCGTGTACGCCGTCGCGCAGCCGCCCAGCGCCATCGCGGCGACCATTGGAACGAGGATCCTCATTGAATGCCCCCTTGCGCTTTGAACGGCGAGCCTTACCCATCCGGCGAGGCGCCGCAAGACGTCCACCGGCCGAGCGACACAGGAAGAGCATGACCGCCGAAGATCAGAAACGCCGCGCCGGCGAGGCCGCCGCCCTCCGCGTCGAGGCCGGCATGACCGTCGGGCTCGGCACCGGCTCGACCGCCGCCTGGTTCGTCAAGGCGCTCGCCGCCCGCGAGCTGCCGAACCTGCGCTGCGTCCCGACCTCGGAGGCCACCGCCGAACTGGCCCGCGAGCTCGGCCTGCCGCTCTCCACCCTCGAGGATTCCCCCCGCATCGACCTGACCGTCGACGGCGCCGACGAGGTCGGGCCCGGCCTGGCCCTGATCAAGGGCGGCGGCGCGGCCCTGCTGCGCGAGAAGCTGGTCTGGGAGGCCTCGGCCCGCTGCCTCGTCATCGCCGACGCCGCCAAGGTGGTGAAGACGCTCGGGGCCTTCGCCCTGCCGATCGAGGTCGTCGCCTTCGGCCACAAGACCACCGCCAACCGCATCGCCGACGTGCTCACCGACCACGACATCGCCATGCCGGCCCGGGTCCGCACGGCCGAGCGCGGCCTGGTCCGCACTGACGGCGGCAACCTGATCTATGACGCGAAATGCGGCGCCATCCACGACCCCGCCCGCCTCGCCGACGACCTCAAGCTGATCACCGGCGTGGTCGAGCACGGCCTGTTCCTCGATCTGGCGGACGAGGCGATCATCGGCTTGGATTCCGGCGTGGACGTTCTACATCCCTGATCTCCGCTCATCCCGGCGAAAGCCGGGACCCAGACCTTTGGGCGACGGATGTTTCTGTTCGGCGCGGACGATGGTCCGGACGCGCCGGCGCACGCTGGACAGAACTGGGTCCCGGCTTTCGCCGGGATGAGCGGTATTAGATGACCCAATACGACTACGACCTCTTCGTCATCGGCGCCGGCTCCGGCGGTGTCCGCGCGGCCCGCCTGACCGCCCTGGGCGGCAAGCGCGTCGCCATCGCCGAGGAGCACCGGGTCGGCGGCACCTGCGTCATCCGCGGCTGCGTGCCCAAGAAATTCATGGTCATGGCCTCCGAGGTCAGCCACGCCCTCGAGATCGCCGAAGGCTACGGCTGGTCGTTCGAGGGGACGAAGTTCGACTGGCCGACCTTCCTCGAGACCAAGGACGTCGAGATTGCCCGCCTGTCGGGCATCTACGCCGCCAACCTCGGCAAGGCCGGGGTCGACCTGGTGCACGGCCGGGCGGTGCTCACCGACGCCCACACCGTCGAGATCACCAGAAGCGACGGGAGCAAGGGCCAGACCATCACGGCGGAGAAAATCCTCATCGCCACCGGCGGCCGCCCGTGGCGGCCCGAGGGCCTGCCCGGCATCGAGCACGCCATCACCTCGGAAGAAGCCTTCCAGCTGCCCGAGCTGCCGAAGCGCATCCTGATCGCCGGCGGCGGCTATATCGCGGTCGAGTTCGCCGGCATCTTCGCCGGCCTCGGCGTCGAGACAACCCTGATCTATCGCGGCCCCAACATCCTGCGCGGCTTCGACGACGACGTGCGCGCCCACCTCGCCGGCGAGATCGAGAAGCGGGGCATAAAGGTCATTCTCGGCTGCCAGCACACCTCGCTGGAGAAGACGGAGACCGGCATCGTCAACCACCTCGGCAACGGCATGGCGCTGGAGACCGACGTGGTCATGTTCGCCACCGGCCGCGTTCCGCACGTCAAGGATCTCGGGCTCGAGACGGCCGGCGTGAAGATCGACGACAACGGCGCGGTCTGCGTGGACGCCTTCTCGAAAACCTCCGCCGACAACATCTGGGCCATCGGCGACGTCACCGACCGGATGAACCTGACGCCGGTCGCCATCCGCGAGGCGGTGGCCTTCCACGAGACGGTCTACCGCAACAACCCGATCCATTTCGACTACGAAGCCGTCGCCACCGCCGTGTTCAGCCAGCCGCCGGTCGGCGTGGTCGGCCTGTCCGAAAGCGAGGCGCGTCACTCCTGCCCCGGCGAGGTCGACGTCTACATCACCCGTTTCCGGCCGATGAAGTACGCCTTCACCGGCTCCGACGAGCGCATGCTGATGAAACTGGTCGTCGACGCCACCAGCCAGAAGGTCGTCGGGGTCCACATCGTCGGCCCCGAGGCCCCCGAGATGATCCAGCTCGCCGCCATCGCCGTGAAGGCCGGCCTGACCAAGGCCCAGTGGGACGCCACCTGCGCCGTCCACCCGACCATGGCCGAGGAGCTCGTCACCCTGCGCGAGAAACAGTCCCCGGACACCAACGCGGGATGAGGGGTTGGGCGCGAACCATCAAGGGCCGGCTGGACTAACGCTCTGACAATCCGCGGGCGGACAATGACCGCAACCAGTCGAGACGAGACTGCTGAAGCCGGATCGCGAGGTCCACGCTGGCGGTCTCGATGACGTCGCCATAGCGTCGGTGGCCCTTGAGCGCCTCGATGTCGCGGATCAACGCCGCCTGCAGCTGTTCGTACAGTCCCGGCCTGATAGCAGGGTCAATGGCGTCCCATATGCCGGAACGCAGCCGAAACGGATCAACGCCGACACTGATCGCGCGTGTGACGTCGCACGCCCAGGCCGCCATGGCGGCGCTTCCCTGTTCTGTGATGCGCAGCAGCCGCGTCCCGCGCCTGTCCGCCTGCTCCTCCCCCTCGATCAGGCGCGCCAGCTCAAGGCGACGGATTGCTGCGTAGACCGAGCCCGCGCTTCCGCGCCATTCCAGCGACGGTGAGGTCGCGAACGATCTACGCACCTTGAAGGCCGTCTGTCGGCCGCGATGCCGAAGCTCGGACAGGATCGCGCCCTCAAGTTCGCTCAGGGCCGGGATCGTCTCCTCACCATTCGTGGCTTGCATGATCATCCTTCTGTGATAGTCCGAAGCGGACTATTCTGGAGAGGTCGCGATGAGACTCCTATCTCACCCACCGGTTCGGTCCAGAGCAGTGGCCGTCGCGACGGCTACCGTCGCTGCTCTTCTGCCCGGCCTGGCGTCGGGCGCTCTCGCGACAGGGGTGCACGCCCAGACGTCGTCCGCCGGGGCGGCGAAGGTCGATCGCAGCGCGGCCTTGCGGACGATCCAGGACCTGATCTCGGCGAACTACGTCTTCGAAGACCTGCGCGGACTTCTGGGTGCGGCCCTTCGCGAGTCGGAGGCGGCGGGCCGTTACGACGTGGACGATCCTGATCAGTTCGCCGCCCGGGTGACCGAAGACTTTCAGAGGGTCGCTCGTGACGGGCACCTTTATCTGAGGCGTGACGCGTCCCGCTATGCCGCGATGACGACCTCGGCTGACAACGACCAGGCTCTGGCGGCGCTGCAACGGAGCCGGGCGATCCAGCGCAACCACGGCCTCGTCGAAATGAACGTCCGTCCCGGCAACATCCGCTATCTGAAATTGACGAACTTCGACTGGGTCGCCGATGGATCGACGGCCGGCGCCTATGACAGGGCGGCGGAGTTTCTCGCTGACGGAGACGCCGTCATTCTCGACCTCCGGGGCAACGGAGGCGGCCAGAGCGACGCGGCTGACGACTTCACGAGAAAGCTGCTTCGCATCGGCGAAGAAGGGGTTCCGAACCGCGGGCCCGTCTTTGTGCTGGTGGATGGAGACACCGGTTCGGCGGCCGAGGCCGTCGCCTACGACGCCAAGGTGCGGGGTGCGGCCGTCATCGTCGGGGCCCGGACCTACGGCGCCGCGAACAACGTACGTCACTATCCTGTCGCCCCCGATCTCATTCTCAGCATGTCCTACAACCGCCCCGTCCACCCCCTGACCGGGACAAACTGGGAAGGGACGGGGGTCCTTCCTGACCTTGTGACCGATTCCGCCCTGGCCCTGGAGAGCGCGGAACTGGAGGCGCTGAAAGCGTTGTCCGACGACCTCCCGGACGATTCTCCCGCCAGGATCGGGTACGAATGGAGAGCGGCCGGCCTCCGCGCCCGTCTCGAACCGCCTCTCATTGATGAACCGACGCTTGAGGCGTTCGCTGGCCGGTACGGAACGATCGAGATTCGATACGACGCGGGCGTTTTGAAACTCTACCGGCCCGAACGACCGCGCTGGCCGCAAGGCGCGCGTTTGCTCCCCATGACGCCTGATGCTCTTTTCTCGATGGAAGGGACGGATGACCTGAGATTCCAGTTTGTCGCCGGGAGTCTGCAGATCCTTCGGCCGGGCGCGGCCCGGGAAATCTTCCTCCGCCTGCCCTGAAACAGGCGGGTGGGAAGCAGAACTTGCCCGAATGCAGAAGGGCCTTGTCGCCGTCCTCGCCGCGACGGCTTCACCGACGCCTTCAGGACCGCCGGCTCGCCCTGACGGAGGGACGGGGATGTTTGGATCATGGAAACCCGGCCGGGGGTACGCTCCCTGGCCCGGGCGCCGATCGATGTGCAGCCGGGATGGACATGGCCGCAAAGGGGGGCGGAGATGACGGAATTTCTGGTGTTTCTGGGCCTGTGCCTGGTCTTTTCGGTCGCCTTCTGGCGATTTCTCCGGATGCCGACCCGGGAGCAGCGGATCAAGGCGCAGGCCCGGAAGGAAGTCCGCGAACTGCGCGCCAGGGTGGCGGCTGAGGGACCGGAACAGGCCGCCGATCCGGCCCCTGCGAGGGATGATCCGTCCGGCCCCTTCGGCGAGAACATCGTCAACCCGGATTCGCGGACCATTCCGCCGGTCTTCCATGGCGACTGGAATGCGGATGGACGGACGCTGGAGACGATCGCGGCGGACCGGATGGTCTTCACCTTTTTCAACCAGGGCGAAGTCCGGATGCGCGAAGAGGAGACGGTCGTGGCGGTGCGCTACATCGACGGGCCGGCCCAGGTCGCGATCGTCACCCGGACTCCGGACGGCGGCTTCAGCCTCCACTACCGCGGCGTCGATGAGGATGGCCGGCTGCTGGACCTGGAGAATATGGACTGGAAGCTGGACCGGGCGAGAGCGTGAGGCGGACATGACCGCCGCCAGGCGGGCGGATTCAGGACGCCGGACCGTCGCCTGAGGGTGGGGAGCGGAAGGTCGCCTGAGGGTGGAAAGCGGACCTCAGCGGGAAAGGTGTGCCAACACGCGGCGCAGAAGAATCTCACAACGCGTAAGCGTGGGAGGGCTGTCGCTGGTGTCATGACGGCCAAGGACGACGTAGCTCCGGATGGTCGACCCCTCCGGGAACTGCGCCCATGTCAGATCGATGGAGTCATCCGCACCGCCACCTCGCACGTTCCAGAAGTGCCATTCCGTGGACTGACCGGTCCACACCTCGCCGCTGGCGATTTCGAACTCGGGATAGAACCACTGCACGACCCGTGACGTCGGATAGCACTGGCCGAAGGCTCGGCTTTCCTGCCGTGTCGCGCCTCGGTAGGCCGTGTCGGGCCCCCACGACGCTTCCAATGCTTCAGCAAGGCGCGGCAAAGACTCGGGTGACTCAGGGCGCGACAGCCCAAGGCCCGCAAGATGGTCAGTACTGCTCGGCATCATGGCAGTGTCGAGCGATGCGCGGATGTCCGCAATGGGTGGTTAGCGGACATCGAGCCCCGGCCCCGGGGATCGTCAGAGGATGAGTTGACCCTTGGTCAGCTTGAGGGCGAACTCATAAAGTCCACCTGAGATGCGAGTTCGAACGCCTGGGCCAATACCCCAAATCTCGACGTTGGGAGCAGCCGTGGTGTCCAAATAGAAATAGACCCCCATGCCGTCATCGGAAATTGGCAAATAGCCCGGCTCTTCCGTCCCAGCTTGACACCACCCCCTGAGCAGCTCGGTGACAGTCCGAACATCTATCCAAAGCGGGGGGTCGTTGCGGGACGGCTCAACGAGCCCGTATATTTGAGCCCCGGGAACTAGCGCCGCCCCACATAATCTCAGGAATTGGCGATATTCTTCGGGGAACACCACGCCCAGCCTCGATTCTGCGCCCGTAATGTCAGAATCAGACGCGGGACCTGCGACCTCGCAGGTTTGAGCCAACTCCTGAAAGGCGTCCTCGGCGGTCCGGCGGGAATTCATTCCTCAGGATGGCGTAGGCAGGCAAGGTCCGCAACGGGTCGAAAGCGGTCCACTCCCGATGGCCCGAGACCCGACATGCCGGGCATCTGGACGGCTCGCGGTCGTTGAACGTCGTTGACCGCCAGAGCGGCGCAAGGGAGGATTGCCCATGGAAGCCCCGACCAAACGCAACGCCTTCTTGGACTGGCTGTTCGGAGCACCGCTGACAGGCGGTGATCTCGCGAGGCACTTGGCTGAGCGTCCTCCCCTTTGGGCGCGCAACACCACGTCGTTCCTCTATCTTCTTGTTCTTGGTCTGATAGCGGCGGGCTGGATGGGTTTGCTGGACAGACTGCCACTCGTTGGTCCGTGGCTGGCGCGAGAACGGACACTCATCCTGATGGGCTGCTTGGCAATAATCATCGCGCTGGATTGGTATTACAAGCGACGAGCCGGCAAGGGCGGCAAGCCGTAGCCAGACTTCCGCTTGGGGTCGGATGCCGTCTTCCGCCAAGTCTGCTTTCGGGCGCTCCGGAGCGCAGGTCACTTACAGGCGAATGGGGAGCAGGTCAGCTCCAGCCCACTCTCACCTCCCCACGCCGTGGGGAGGGGGACCGCGCGAAGCGTGGTGGAGGGGGCGACGCGGCCCTGAAGTGATGAGCGAACAACTGGCCGACGCCCGCGCCGCCCCCTCCGTCCGGCCCGCTGATCGCGGCCCGGCCACCTCCCCACGGGGTGGGGAGGTGAAACCCGTCCTCACCTCCCCATCGCAGATGGGGAGGGGGACCGCCGGAACGGCGGTGGAGGGGGCGGCGCCGGCGCCGTGACGCTGTGCTGACAATCCGGGAATCTATAGTCGGGTTCGGTGGGTGAATATCCCACACGATCAACCACATCACCTGTTGCCAAACCCCGTCTCCTGCGCACAGCGGGGGCCCTGCGTACAATAGTCCCCATCCCGTCGACGGGGAGGGCGTCGGATCCACGTTCCTCGATGACGGCGGGCTGTGGTCGAGCGATGAAGCCGGGGGGAAGCGTACTTCCGGGGTCCTCGAGGGCAGGGATGGATCCTGCCCGCTTGCTCGCCGCACGCCTTCGGATCGTGACCGCTGTTCGCCCACGGGCAGGACAAGTCCGTC
>NZ_DASPMQ010000007.1:0-10992 GCF_035626975.1 Brevundimonas sp. | reverse complement strand
TGTCGGCCTCGATGAACTCGGTGATGCCGTGGACCAGGGCGTGGCTGATCCGCGCCTCGACGCGAGCGTCGCGCCAGGCGAGGTCCGGCCCCTTGGCCTCCGACTTGCCGCCCTTGTACTTGGGCGCCAGCTCCACCAGCCGCTCGGTGTTGGTCATGTCGGGCAGCCGCTGCGGCCGGTTCAGGATCACGTCCTCCACCGCCTCGCGCAGCTCCTGCGGGATGTCGTCATAGACCGGCAGGTCGCCGGCGTTGACGATGCCCATGTCCATGCCCGCCTGGATGGCGTGGTACAGGAAGACCGAGTGGATCGCCCGCCGCACCGGCTCATTGCCGCGGAAGCTGAACGACACGTTCGACACCCCGCCCGAGATGCGGGCGTGGGGCAGGGTGGCCTTGATCACCCGCGTCGCCTCGATGAAGTCGACGGCGTAGTTGTCGTGTTCCTCGATCCCCGTCGCCACGGCGAAGATGTTGGGGTCGAAGATGATGTCCTCGGGCGGGAAGCCGACCTCGTCCACCAGGATGCGATAGGCCCGCGTGCAGATCTCGATCTTGCGCGCGGCGGTGTCGGCCTGGCCCAGTTCGTCGAAGGCCATGACCACCACGGCGGCCCCATAGCGCAGGCATTTCACCGCCTGCTCGCGGAACTCGGCCTCGCCGGCCTTCATGCTGATCGAGTTGACGATCGGCTTGCCCTGGACGCACTTCAGGCCCGCCTCGATCACCTCCCATTTGGAGCTGTCGATCATCACCGGCACGCGGGCGATGTCCGGCTCTGCGGCGATCAGGTTGAGGAAGGTGCGCATGGCGGTCACGCCGTCCAGCAGCCCCTCGTCCATGTTCACGTCGATGACCGAGGCCCCGGCCTCGACCTGCTGACGCGCGACGGAGAGCGCGCCGGCGTAATCGCCGTCGACGATCAGCTTCCTGAATTTGGCCGAGCCGGTGACGTTGGTCCGCTCGCCGACGTTGATGAAGGTGGGGCGCATCAGAGAGCCTGCAGGACGCGCCGGGTTTCCGTGCGCCAGGCCTCAAGCTCACTGCCTTCCGCCCACAGATCGGCCAGTTCGGACCGGGAAATGACCCTGCCGATGGTCAGCTTGGCAAGGTAGGGCGCAAAGTATGGCGGCGGCGGCAATGTGGCGGCGATCGCCTCCTGCGTGGCCTCGATCTTTACGCTGCCGGGGCTTCGTCTTGACGCAACAAGAGCGGCTGCGGCGAGGCCCCGCTGGCTCTCCGGAGCTTCAAGATAGCCGACCGTGATGAGAACCTTGGCCATTGCAGCCACAGCGGGGCCCCAGCCGGCGGCGTCCTGAACCTCATAGAGAAAGTCCGCGGCGTCATCGTTGTCGAACGGCCCGAGATCCCAGGTTCCCATCACGCCACCAGTTCGAACGGCTCGAGCCCCGACAGCCGCATGGCCGTCGGCCGCTCCGGAATCTCACGCGGCGGCAGGCCGGCGACCTCCTCCGCCACGTGACGGATATGCTCCGGCGTGGTGCCGCAGCAGCCGCCGACGATATTGACCAGCCCGGAGCGCGCCCATTCCTCGATGAAATGGGCCGTCTCGTGCGGCTGCTCGTCGTATTCGCCCATGGCGTTGGGCAGGCCGGCGTTGGGGTAGGCGGCGACGAGGGTGTCGGCCACCCGGCTCAGCTCGGCGATGAACGGCCGCATCAACTCGCCGCCGAGGGCGCAGTTGAAGCCGACCGCGAAGGGCCTGGCGTGGCGCACGCTGTGCCAGAAGGCCTCGGCGGTCTGGCCCGACAGGGTGCGGCCCGAACGGTCGACGATAGTGCCCGAAATCCAGATCGGCAGGGGCTCCAGCCCCTCGTCGGCGAGATCGAGAATGGCCTTGATCGCCGCCTTGCAGTTCAGCGTGTCGGTGATGGTCTCGATCAGATACAGGTCGACGCCGCCGGCGTGCAGGGCCCGGACCTGATGGCGGTAGGCCTCGTAGACCTGGTCGAAGCTGACGCTCCGGGCGCCCGGATCGTTCACGTCCGACGACATCGACAGCATCTTGTTCAGCGGGCCGATCGCTCCGGCGACGAAGCGCGGCTTGTCCGGGGCCTTCGCGGTCCACCGGTCGGCCTCGGCCCGGGCCAGCTTCGCGCCTTCCAGATTGATGTCCCACACCGCCTGATCGTCCAGCGCATAGTCGTCCTGGGCGATGGTCGTGGCCGAGAAGGTGTTGGTCTCGGTGATGTCCGCCCCGGCGGCGAAATACTGGTCGTGCAGGTCCGAAATGACGTCCGGCCGGGTGAGGCACAGGATGTCGTTGTTGCCCTTCATCTGGCCGTCGTGAGCGGCGAACCGGTCGCCCCGGAAGTCCTGTTCGGACAGATCGCGCCGCTGGATCATCACGCCCCAGCTGCCGTCCAGGACGAGGATGCGTTCCTTCGCGGCGGCGTGGAGGGCGGCGATGCGGGATTGGCGGGTCATCGGGCGGCTCCGGCGCGGGAGGGGCGGTCGGGGTCACGCACGGGCCGCCTCCCGCACGCCCAGCACCCGGCAGATGGCGTAGACGAGGTCGGCGCGGTTCAGGGTGTAGAAGTGGAAGTCGGCGAAGCCTTCCTCCTGCAGCCGCGCGCAGGTCTCGGCGGCGACCGAGGCGGCGATCAGCTTGCGGGTCTCCGGATCGTCGTCCAGTCCCTCGAAATGCGTCGCCAGCCAGTCGGGCACCGCCGCGCCGCACCCGGCCGACATCCGCTTCAGCCCGGCGAAATTCGACACCGGCATCACGCCCGGGATGATCGGGATGGTCACGCCCGCCGCCCGCACGCGGTCGCGGAAGCGCAGGAAGGCGTCGATGTCGAAGAAGAATTGGCTGATCGCGCGGGTGGCGCCGGCGTCGACCTTGGCCTTCAGCACCTCGATGTCATGGGCGAGAGAGGGACTCTCGGGATGGCCCTCGGGATAACAGCCGACGCTGATCTCGAACCCGCCCCGGCGCGCCACGGCGGCGGTCAGTTCGGTGGCGTTGGCGTAACCGTCCGTACGCGGAACATAGGCTCCGCCCAACCCGGCTCCGCCCGGCGGATCGCCGCGCAGGGCCACGATGTGGCGCACGCCGGCCGCGTGGTAGCCCTCGATGACGGCGTCGACCTCGTCGCGGCTGGCCTCGACGCAGGTCAGGTGGGCGGCGGGGGTCAGCCCGGTCTCGGTCAGGATGCGCTGCACGGTCCGGTGGGTGCGCTCGCGGGTCGAGCCCCCGGCGCCGTAGGTGACCGAGACGAAGTCCGGCTGCAGGGGGGCCAGCCGGGTGACGGCCCTCCACAGATTGGCCTCCGCCTCGTCGGATTTCGGCGGAAAGAACTCGAACGACACCCGCGGCCGGGACGCGTCCTGTCCGGCGCGCGCCACCGGTCCCAGCGGCGACAGCAGCAGGGCGCGGGCTTCCGCGAGGCTGAGGACGGGAGCGCTCATGCCACCTTCGCCTTCGCTTCGGCGGACCGTTCAGCGGTCCAGATGACCACGGTCAGGCCGTCGGTGTCCGGGGGCAGGGCGATCGGCGCGGACGGCGTCAGGCCGGCCTCGCCCAACCAGCGACGCATCTCCTCGTCCGAGAAGCCGAGGCGGCGGTGCTGGTGCTCCTCGCGCAGATGCTCCAGCGCATGCGGGGCGAAGTCGACGATCAGCAGACGCCCGCCGGGCATGACCAGCCGCGCCGCCTCGGCCACCGCCGCGGCCGGATCGGCGAGGTAGTGCAGCACCTGGTGCACCAGCACCAGGTCGGCGCTGTGCTGGGGCAGGCGGGTCGAGAAGATGTCGCCGTGGCGCAGCTCGACCTTGTCCAGCCCGGCCCGGGTGACATTGGCGCGGGCGATGTTGAGCATGTTCTGGCTGAGGTCCAGCCCCAGCGACATCTTCGCCTTCCGGCCCAGCAGCGTCAGCATCCGGCCCGAACCGGTGCCGAGATCGACGACACGCTCGAACGGACCCTCGCCGGCCGCCTTGAGGATCGCCGCCTCGACCGCCGTCTCGCAGACGTACAGCGAGCGGATGCGGTCCCACTGGGGTGCGATGCGCTCGAAATAGGCCCCGGCGGCGACCTCGCGGTCCCGCCGCACCTCCTCCAGCCGCCGGTCGTCGGCTTCGCCGGCGCTGGTCTCAAGGACGTCGAGAACCGTGTCGATCAGGCGGCGGGCCGGGGCTTCGGAGGTCAGGCGGTAATAGACCCGCGCCCCGTCGGGGAACCGCTCGATCAGCCCGGCGTCGGTCATCAGCTTGAGGTGGCGCGACACACGCGGCTGGCTCTGGTCGAGGATGCGCGACAGCTCCATGACCGACAGCTCCTCGCCGGCGAGCAGCGACAGCACCCGCAGGCGGGTCGGCTCGCCCGCGGCGCGCAGGGCCTCGACGGTGTGGTCTGCGGTCAGTGACATAGGCTTATATAAGGATATCCTTATATGATTATGCAAGCGAAAACCGCTGGCGCCGGGCAGGGTTCGGGAACAATCTGTCGGGAACGGCAAGCGTTTCGGGATCTGTCCGATGACTATTCATGCGAACGCCCTGGCGGCCTCCTGCGGCGCCCTGTTCCTCCTGGCCTCTCCGGCGCTGGCCCAGACCGCGCCCGAGCCGACGCCCACGTCCAGGGCCGGGCCGGGACCGATGCGCGGCGGCGGCATGGGTCCGCCCCGCGCCCGGGCCGATGTTCCGGCCTGGGCGGAGCGCCTGTTCGGCCGCCTCGACGCCAATCAGGACGCCGCCATCACCGGCGACGAACTGGCCGTCCTGACCCGGGGCCCGGCCGCGGCCATGGGCGGGGGCCGCCTGCGGACCGCCATCGCCCAGTCGGACGCCAGCAACGACGGCCGCATCTCGCGCGAGGAGCTGACCGCCGGGACGGAGCGGATGTTCACCCGCATGGACGCCAACGGCGACGGCGTGCTGGCTGACGAGGAGATGCCGCGTCCGCCGCAGCCGCAGAGCCCGCCGTCCGTGCCGATGCCGGCCCCCGAGCCCATGCCGATGCCGGAGATGCCGGGCGGCTGATCAGTCTTCGGCGGGAACGCTGGAGCGCGCCGCTCCCACGGCTGACCAGCCCCTGAAATCGCTGGTCGCCGGCGTCGGGGGCGTCGCACGCGGCGGCGCGTCCGGCAGGGACGCCAGCCGCCGTTTGTTGACATGGCTTTCCGGCCGCGGCTCGGCGCGGTCCGGATACTCCCCGCGGAAATAGTAGCGCTGCCATGCCTGCTTGATCGCTTCGGGATCGCCGTCCGCCATGCTGTTGTTGAACAGCGTCCGCGCCTCCTTCCACGCCTCATACTGGCGTCCGAGGTCGGCGTCGTCGTCCAGCGAGGTCCGCACCGGCTCGAAGGCCTCGATACGGCGGTGTTCGACCGGCTGGATGAAGCAGAAGGGCTCGTCCTTCTCGAACCGGACCTTGCCCGGGGCGGTGAAGGCCCAGTTCATCGTGAACGGGTAGGGCAGCCAGTCGGTCTCGACCAGGCCCTCCAGCGGCGCGAGCCCGTGCTTGAAGCGGTTCGGGCTGCCCGACGCCCGCAACGCCCAGCCCGGCGGCGTGCGGAACAGCCAGCCCGTATGAAAGGTCAGAACGCCGTGGGTGAAATGCGAGGCCGCGAAATGGTCGAACAGGGTGGCCCCGGCGTCCGGTATGAACCGGATCGCCCCGGCGCCGGCGCCGCCGTCCCACTCGGCCTCGAAGCCGAACGGGCAGAGCAGCTCCCAGCCCGTCGTATTGGCCATGCTCAGCGGAAGGCAGCGATAGGGATGGCGGGCGGTGAAGGCGTCCATCCAGTCGCGGTCCGGCCGGCCGGGAACCAGCCGCGGCGGCGACGGACGGGTCGGAAAACATTCGAGACGCAGGGCGGGGGAGGGTGCTTCGGACAAGGCCTGACTCGCAACTGTACGGCGAGCTTGACTATGCCACGGCGACTGGGCCGCGCCAGTGTCCGAACCTGATCAATCCCCGGGGACCGGCGTCTTCAGCGGCTGGCCCGCGAAGGCCGCCTCGAGGTTCTGCAACAACAGCATCAGCATGCCCTGCACCGCCTCGGTCGTCGCCCCGCCGGTATGGGGCGTCAGCACGGTATTGGGCACGTCGGCCCAGCGCGCCGCATCGGTCGGCTCGTCCTCGAACACGTCCAGCGCCGCCTGGCCCAGCCGCCCGTCCCTGAGCGCCGCGATCAGCGCGGCCTCGTCGACCAGCTGGCCTCGCGCCACATTGACCAGCAGGCCCGCCGGCCCCAGCGCCTCGATGACCTCGCGCGAGATCAGGCCGCGGTTGGCCTCATCGGCCCTCGACGCCACCACGAGGATGTCGCTGTCGCGCGCCAGCGCCTCCAGCGTCGCGGCGCGCGGCCACGCCGCGTCCTTCTGGCGGGGGCCCCACCAGCGCACCTTCATCCTCAAGGCTTCGGCCCGGCGGGCCACGGCCTCGCCGATGGCGCCGAGGCCGACGACGCCGAGCCTCTGGTCCTTCAGCGACGGCGTGATCAGTTTGGAGTCCGCGGTCCAGCCGCCCGCCCTGAGCGCCTGGTCGCCCGCCACGATCCGCCGGCGCGCCGCCAGCACCAGGCCGATGGCGTGGTCGGCCACGTCCTCGTGATTGACCCCCGGCGCATGCGTCACGGGCAAGCCCCGCGCCCGGCACCAGTCGACGTCGATGCCGTCGTAGCCCGAGGTGAAGCAGGCGATCAGCTGCAGGTTCGGCAGGCTCTCGATCAGATGCTTGTCCAGGGGGAATTCGCCGGCCACCACCAGGGCCCGGATGTCGTGCTCCGCCTCGAGCGGCGGCCCCTCCCAGAAGCGGTAGACGTTGTAGGTCCCTTCCAGAAAGGACGTCAGCGGCGCGAGATGGCGCTGCATGATCAGCAGGGCGGGGCGGTCGGTCATGGCGCGATTACACCAGTCCCGGCCGCCGCCGCCAAGGCTTCACATCAGCCAGTCCTCCTGGCCGGCGTGCCGGTCGGCCGGCGCGAACCCGACATCCGGATCGACGGTCGACATATATCCCGCCCGGGCGAACCCCGTCGGATCGGTCCGGAACATCGCCCCGCCGGTGTCGGGCAGGGCCGGCGAATCCCCGGCGTCCGGGAGGACGAGCGGCTCCATGTCGCCGTCCTTGAGCAGGAATTCGTCGCCGTCGAGCGCCGGCAGGACCAGCGGCGCCGATCCCTTGTCGACGGGAACCGGCGCGGCCACGGGCTCTGTGACGCCGTTGTTGTAGCGGATCACCTCCATGTCGGTGAGCAGGATGGTCCCGTCTCGCCCGCCCACGGTGTCGGTGATCCGGAAGCCGGCCCCTTCAGGCGCGATCGTATACTCTCCGGGCAGGCCGGCCAGCTGGACCGTGTCCGTCCCCAGTCCGCCCCGCAACTGGTCCGACCCGCCGCCGCCGCCCCCTCTCAGCGTATCGTCGCCGGCCCCCCCGATGATCAGATTGTTGCCGGCGTTGCCCGTGCCGTTGAAGTTGCCGACGCCGCCGAAGATCAGGTTCTCGATATTGGCGCCCAGCACATAGGCGTTGAGCCGGGCCTCGACCGTGTCGGCGCCCTGGCCGGCCGACTCGATGACGGTGTCGGCGACCTGCAAGATAAAGTAGTCGTTGCCAAGGCCGCCGAACACATTGTTGGCCGCGCCGGCTCCGCCCATCAGGATGTCGTTGCCGTCGCCGCCGATCAGGGTGTCGCCGGCGGTCCCGCCCCGGATGGTGTTGCCCAGGGCGTTGCCAGAGCCGACGAAGGCGGACGCGCCGGTATAGGTCAGGTTCTCGACGTTGGCGGAGAGGGTCCACGAAGGCCGGTTGGTCTCCACCGTGTCGATGCCCTCGCCGACAAGTTCCGTGGTCACATCGCCCGCGTCAGTGACGATGTAGAGGTCGTTGTCGGCCCCGCCGCTCATCTGATCCGATCCGGTTCCGCCCTCCAGCCGGTCGGCCCCTGTCCCGCCCTCGAGGGTGTCGGCGCCGTCGCCGCCGCGCAGGATGTCGGCCCCGCCGAGCCCGCGCAGCAGGTCCGCGCCGCCGGCGCCGTTGAAGGTGTTCGCGTCGGCGTTCCCGACCATGGTGTCGGCGTCCGCATTGCCGAACACATTGTGCGGCCCGACCAATGAGCCGCTCAGGGTCAGGATTCCGCCTACGCCCGGATCGCTGCTCGGCGCGTCTATGGCCACGAGGACCGAAGCGCCGGTGACGGCGGCGGCGCCCGCGATCAACAGGTTGTCGGCGGCGTTCAGGACCAGATTCCCCCCGGTGCTCAGGTTGGCGTTGGCCAACAGGTCGGCGCCGCTGTTGACGGTCATGGCCCCGGTCGCCCGGGACACCGCCGAGGAGACGGTGATGGTGTCGGTGACGGAGTCGCCGATGATCAGATGGCCGGTGGTCATCCGGTCCAGTTCCGCGTCCGACAGCGCCAGAACCCCGGCCGGATCGACCGCCGAGCCGAGGTCGATGCCGAGCCCGGACGTGGCGCTCCGCAGCGTGATGCTGCGCCCGACGCCGGTCGTCATGCCGGAGGTCGCCCCGATGATCATGGCGTCGGCCCGGGCGACGATGTCGCCCGAAGCGCTGCTCACGGCGTTGCTCGTCGCCGCCGTGACCGTCAGGATTCCGCCGGCGCCCGTGGTCAGGATCACGTCCGCTCCGGCCGTGCCGCTGGCCGCCAGGCTGCCGTCGTTGCCGGTGGTGTTGCCGACGGTGATGTTGCGTCCGGCCGTCGCCGTCAGGGCGCCGCCGGTGTTGCCCCCGAAATCGTCCGACGCCACGTCGGCGAAGCCGTCGACGGTGATGTCGCGTCCGGCGTTCAGCGTCACCGACCCCCGCGCCCGCACGTCGTTGTCGAAGTCGAGGCCGGCCGTGCCGAAGGCGATGTCCCGGCCGGCGTTGATGATGATGGACCCGCCCGCCGCCGAGATGGCGTCCTGGTCGATCATGCTGGTCACGTCGGAATTGGCGCCGAGGGCCGTCAGCGTCACATTGCCCGACGTCGAGCCGCCATGCACGGACTCCAGGCTGGTGTCGTCGTTCAGGGTGATGCCGCCGGTGGCGGTGAGGGTGAGATCTCCCGACGTGGCGACGTCGAGTCCGTCTACGCTGGCGGTCAATCCGCCGATCACCACCGCGCCCTGGTTGGCCAGGGCGATGCCGCCCGTCGTCGTCTCGGCCTCGAGCCCGCCGGTCCGGGTCTCGATCGCATTGCCCGCGCCGACGCCCGTTCCGGCGCTGAGCACGAGGGTGGCGGCCGTGATGTCGGGCGCGGTGTCGGATCCGGCCTCGGTGATGGCTCCGGTCGCCGCAAGCACGACGTCGCCGCCCGTCCGCAGATGTCGGATGGCGACGGAATCGGGCGAGGCGGCGGCGTTGGCCAGGTCGCCGATGGTCACGTCCGCGGCGCCCAGGGAGTCCAGTATGTTGATGGTCAGGTTCACGCCCGGGACGCTGGTGGTGATGGTGAGCGCGTCCGCCGGATGGACAAGCGTGAAGATGACCACCCCGTCGGCGTCGCGGATCACGGAGGTGTTGTTGCCGAGGATACCGTCGTCGTCGATCGTATAGGCGCCGGGCTGGCTGATGATGAGGGTGAGCGGCATCGCGGTCGGTCCCTTATGGGAGCCGGGCTTCACCCGGCTGGCGGATGAAAACGCGCGTTGTTCTGTCCCCGGAGTTCGAGGCGGATCGGGCCGGGCGGGGTCGGGATGACGGCTTCCGGCCTGATCCTCGCGGCATAAGGCGCTTCTGGCGAGGCGGGTGCAAGCTTGGCCAGGGAACAAGGGTCGGTGGCCGGATTACCGCCGGGCGATGCGATGCGATGCGACGCGGCGAGGCGCCCGCCCCGGGCCGGGCTTGCGATCGCCGCTCCGTCTTCAGGTCATCCAGTCATCGCTCCGCAGGTCCGCGTCGCCGAGGAGCCGGCCATGGTCATCGGCGACGGCCATCCAGCCGCCGGCGGGGGCGAAGCGGGCCTCGAGGGCGAGGAACAGCGGGGTGTCCCCGGTCCCCGGCAGCACCAGCGGCTCGTCGGCGAGCCTGATCGCCGCGACGTCGGGCAGGGCCAGCGGCTCGCCGTCGACGAGGGCCGGCAACACGAAGACGTCGTCCTCGATCAGTGGGCTGACCTGCGGGCTGAACGGGGTTCCGGCCTTGTCGGTCGCCTCCAGCGGGGCCGGGGGCGGGCCGTAGGTCAGCACGGTGGTGGTGTTGCCGGTCATGAAGCGCAGCACCTCGACCGAGTTCACCAGGGTCGAGCCGTCGCGGCCGGCGACGCTGTCGACGATGCGCCAGCCGTGGGCCTCGGCGGTGATCGTATACTGGGCCTTCGAGCCGCGCAGTTGCACCTCGTCGACGCCGAGGCCGCCGTTGATGGTGTCGTTGCCGCCCTTGCCGCGCAGGACGTCGTTCAGGGCCCCGCCGGTCAGGACGTTGTCCAGGGCGTTGCCGTTGCCGACGAACTTGCCCGGGCCGGTATAGAGCAGGTTCTCGATGTTGTTCCCGAGGGTGTAGGAGCCGATGCGCGCCTCGACCGTGTCGACGCCCTCGCCGGCGAACTCCACCGCCGTGTCGAAGGCGTCCATGATGTACCAGTCGTCGCCGGTCCCGCCCTGCAGCTGGTTGTTGCCGCCGCCCGAGCCGCCCATCAGGATGTCGTTACCGCCGAAGCCCAGCAGGGTGTCCGTGCCGATGCCGCCCATCAGCACATTGGCGCCGGCGTCGCCGATCAGGGTGTCGTTGAAGTTGGAGCCGATCAGGTTCTCGATCGAGCTGTAGGTGTCCGTGGCCCCGTCGCCGTCGTTGGTGGCTCGTTGCAGGTCCACCCGCGCGGTCACCCCGGCCGCGGCCAGGGTGTAGTCGGCCGTGTCCAGACCGGCCCCGCCGTTCAGCGTATCGACGCCGCCGCGGCCGCGCAGGGCGTCGTTCCCCGCCCCGCCGGTGATCACATTGGCCAGGGCATTGCCCGTGCCGGCGAAGGCCCCGGTCCCGCCGAAGATCAGGTTCTCGACGTGGTTGGCCAGGGTGTAGGTGTTG
>NZ_DASPMQ010000006.1:0-172581 GCF_035626975.1 Brevundimonas sp. | reverse complement strand
CCATCCAGTCGTCGCTGCGCAGGTCCGCGTCGCCGAGCAGCCGGCCCTGGTCGTCGATGAACGCAATCCAGCCGCCGGCGGGGGCGAGGCGGGCCTCGAGGGCGAGGAACAGGGGGGC
Organism: Brevundimonas sp.; assembly: GCF_035626975.1. Lineage (GTDB taxonomy): Bacteria > Pseudomonadota > Alphaproteobacteria > Caulobacterales > Caulobacteraceae > Brevundimonas. Next base: position 172,463 of record NZ_DASPMQ010000006.1, on the reverse strand, counting down.
CTCGTCGGTACCCGGCAGGACGAGCGGATCCTCGACGCCGGGCAGGACCAGCGGCTGGTCCGCGGGCGGGGCCGGCGGCGCGAAGGCGTCGTCCTCGGCCAGGAACGGCAGGACCTGGGCCGTGTCGCCGCCGGCCTTGGCCGCCGGCTCCAGCGGAGCCGGGACCGGCGGCGCATAGCTGAGAACCGTGGTGGTGTTGCCGGTCATGAAGCGCAGCAGTTCGACGCTGTCGACCCAGGTCGAGCCGTCGCGGCCGCCCACGCTGTCGACCACCCGGTAGCCGGAGCCTTCCGCGGTGACCGTGTAGTCGGCCTTCGCCCCGCGGAACTGCACCTCGTCCAGACCCAGGCCGCCGTGGATGGTGTCGTTGCCGCCCTTGCCGCGCAGGATGTCGTTGAGGTTCCCCCCGGTCAGGACGTTGTCCAGGGCGTTGCCGTTGCCGACGAACTTGCCCGGGCCGGTGTAGACCAGGTTCTCGATGTGGTTGGCCAGGGTGTAGGAGCCGACCCGGGCCTCGACCGTGTCGACGCCCTCGCCGGCCAGTTCGACGCAGGTGTCGAAGGCGTCCAGCACATACCAGTCATTGCCCGCCCCGCCCTGCAGCTGGTTGTTGACCCCGCCCGAGCCGCCCATCAGGACGTCGTCGCCGCCGAGGCCCAGCAGGGTGTCGGCCCCGGTGCCGCCCATCAGCACGTTGGCCCCGGCCCCGCCGATCAGGGTGTCGTTGAAGTTGGATCCGATCAGGTGCTCGACCGAGGTATAGGTGTCGGTGGCTCCGTCGCCGTCGTTGGTGGCCCGCTGCAGGTCGATCCGCGCCACCACCCCGGCCGCGGCCAGGGTGTAGTCGGCCGTATCGATCCCCAGGCCGCCGTTGAGCACGTCGACGCCGCCCCGGCCGCGCAGGGCGTCATTGCCCGCCCCGCCGGTGATCACATTGGCCAGGGCGTTGCCCGTGCCGGCGAAATTGCCCGTCCCGCCGAAGATCAGCCGTTCGACATTGTTGGCCAGGACATAGGTGTTGATCCGGGCGTCGACGGTGTCGGTCCCCTCGCCGACCAGTTCGGTGATGCTGTCGGCGGCCTCGAGCACATAGACGTCGTCCCCGAGCCCGCCCTGCAGCGTGTTGAGCGCGCCGGCGCCGCCCCACAGGGTGTCGTTGCCCACGAGGCCCAGCAGGGTGTCGGCGCCCATGCCGCCGCGCAGAACATTGGCGACGCCGTCGCCGATCAGCACGTCGTTGAAGGCCGAGCCGGTCAGGTTCTCCATGCCCGAGAATGTATCCGTGCCGCCGTCGCCGTCGTTGGTCGAGGCGTTCGAGTTCAGTTGGGCCCGCATGCCCGCCGCGGCCAGCGAATAGTCGACGGTGTCGATCCCAGCGCCGCCGGTCATTACATCCACGCCGGCCCCGCCGCGCAGCACGTCGTCGCCGTCGCCGCCGTTAAGGCTGTCAGCGCCCGCGCCGCCGGCGAGGGTGTTGGCGTTCGCATCGCCCGTCAGGGTGTCGGCGAAGGACGAGCCGGTCAGGTTCTCGACGTCGAAGATCGTGTCGGACCCGCCGTCGCCGTCGTTGGACGCGGCGTTGGCCAGCAGGCTCGCCGTGACGCCGCCCGCTGCGAGCGAGTAGTCCGCCGTGTCGACGCCGTCGCCGCCGTAGAAGGCGTCCATGCCGGCGCCGCCTCGCATCAGGTCGGCGCCCCCGCCGGCTGTGAGGGAGTCGTCGCCGTCACCACCCTCGAGATTATCCTGCCCGTCGCCGCTCTGGAGGTTGTCGTTGCCTTCCATTCCCCGAAGGACGTCATCCTGCGAGTCGCCGCCGAGGTAGTTGGACGCACTGTTGCCGGTGAAGTTGACCGATCCGTTATAGCCGAACAGGTTCTCGATCGAGATGAGGGTATCCCAGCCCTCGGTCGCGCTTACGAACTGTGATCCCGCCTCGCGCAGGTCGATGGTTGCGCCGCCGAAGACGGTGGCGAAGTCGTCGCCGGCCCCGCCGTCGAGGATGTCCGTGCCCGCGCCGCCCTCCAGAAGGTCCATGCCTGCGCCGCCCTCGATGAGATCGTCCCCGCCTTCGCCCATGAGGTAATCGTTCTCGGATCCATCGCCGCCGACCAGATGGTCGGCGCCGTCCATCCCGAGCAGGAAACCTCCGCCGCCGCCGCTGTGCAGGGTGTCGTCGCCTCCCCCTCCGTAGATGCGCTCTGCGGCCGTCGATCCGGTGACATCGTCGTTGAATTCCGACAGGGAGAACTCTTCGATGCTGACCCAGACATCACCCGCGGCGTCGCCCGTGCCGACACCAGTGGTCAGGTTGAAAGTGACGGCGGTGGTGTATCGGGCGTGATCGATTCCGGCCCCGCCGTCCAGGTAATCCGCCCCCGCGCCGCCGGTCAGCTGGTCGCTGTCAGTCCCCCCCTCAAGGTGGTCGGCGCCCCCTTCGCCGACGAGGGTGTCGCCGCCCTCGCCGCCGAGCAGGATGTCGGCGTCATCGCCCCCGGAAAGATCGTCGGCGCCCTCTCCGCCCACGAGAGTGTCCGCGCCGGCGGCGCCATGGAGGATGTCGTAGCCATCGCCGCCGTCGAGGTCGTCGTCGCCCTCTCCGCCGTAGAGGGTGTCGAAGCCGATGCCGCCGGTCAGGATGTCGTCTCCACCCTCGCCGTGAAGGACGTCGTCTCCCGCGTCGCCGAGCACAGCGTCGTTTCCGGCCTCGCCGTGGAGCGTGTCCGCGTCGTCACCCCCCTCGATGTGGTCGGCGCCGTCGCCGCCAAACACGATGTCGAAGCCGGCGTCGCCGTAGAGGCTGTCTGTCTCACCATGGCCGCGAAGGGTGTCGTCGCCGCCCAGTCCATGGATGATGTCGACCGCCGGCGTCACGTCATCGCCCGCCAAGGTGTCGCCGTCCTCCGTGCCGTCGATGATGTTCGGCGCGGCGACCGGGAAGGTTCCGTCCGCGAAGGCGAGGAATTCGACACCGGTCAGAATGTTCGTCTCGGTCCCGTTGAAGACGTGAACGCCGTCGGGGAGATGGTTGACGGTCCAGTCCGCGCGGTTTCCGGCCAACACCGCCGTGTCGCTGCCAGCGCCGCCATTGATGATGTCGTCGCCCCCGGCGCCGGTCAGGGTGTCATCGCCGTCGTGGCCGGTCAGGACGTTGCCGGACGCGTTGCCGACGCCGGTGTGATTGGCGGCGCTGGTGAAGGCCAGGTTTTCGACATTGGCCGCCAGCGTATGGCTGGCCAGGGCGGTGCGGACCTCATCCACACCTTCGTTGGCGAACTCCAGGGCCGCATCGCCGGCGTCGTCCAGATAGTAGGTGTCGTCGCCGAAGCCGCCGCGCAGCATGTCGTTGGCCACCCCGCCGTCGAGGCTGTCGTTCCCCAGGCCACCCAGCAGGGTGTCGAGGCCGCCGCCGCCGATCAGGGCATCATCGCCCTCGCCGCCGTTGATCAGCTCGCCCACGGCGCTGCCGGTGATCTGGTCGCCGAAGGCCGTGCCGGTCACGTGGAACGCCTCGAAGCCGCTGAGCTGGAAGCCGCCCAGCGCCTCGATCGCCGCCTCGGCGCCCGCGCTCATGTCCAGGGTGATAGCCGAGCCGCGGCCGTGGAAGCTGGCGAAGGCCTGGTCCGTGCCCGAACCGCCCTCGGCGATGTCGCCCTCGCCGACGGTGATGTTGTCGTTGCCCCCGCCGCCGTCGATGACGTCCACGGCGTTGTCGGCGCTGGTTTCGTTCTGGACGTGGCTCCAGATCTGGTCGTTGTCGTCGCCGCCGTTGATGACGTCTGCGCCGGCCCCCCCGACCAGGCTGTCCGCCCCCGCCAGGCCGTTCAGGGTGTCGACGCCGCCGTTGCCGACGAAGCGGTTGGCGAGGCCGTCGCCGGTCAGGCTGTCGCTGAACTCGGTGGCGTTGACGTTCTCGATGCCGCTGAAGGTGTCGCCCTGGGCGTAGCCGCCGGACGCCGTGTTGGCGGTCAGGTCGATGCTCACCCCGGCGTCCGAGCCGAAATAGCTGGCCTCGTCGAAGCCATTTCCGCCGATCAGCGCGTCGGCGCCGGCCCCGCCGCGCAGGATGTCGTTGCTGTCCCGGCCGTCCAGGGTGTCGGCGCCCAGGCTTCCGATCAGCAGGTTGCTGCTGGCGTCGCCGAGGAAGTGGAAGGTCTGGTTGGCCGCGGCGGCGAAGCCGCGCAGCTGCTCGACGCCGCTGATGGTGTCGTTGCCGGCGCCGGTGTCCTGGGCCGTGGCGATGGTCAGATCGATCGTCACCGCCAGCGGGTCTACGCCGGTCACCCGGGTGTAGAACATGTCAAATCCGGCGCCGCCCTGGATGTCGTCGTTTCCGGCGCCGCCGTCGACGACGTCGTCGCCGTCGTCGCCGCGCAGGATGTCGTCGCCGTCGCCGCCGTACAGTTCGTCGCGCCCGCCGCGGCCCTCCAGCCGGTCAGCGCCGCCGTAGCCTTCCATGGTGGAGCTGAGGCCCGGATCGAGGTCGTTGCCGATGATGACGTCGCCGCCGTCGGTCCCGACCAGGCCGATCTGCTCGAAATTCGAGACCGTGAGCCAGCCGCTGAACGTGCTGTTGAGCCAGGCGTTGACGTCGGTGACGCCCGTCAGGTCCCAGTTCACGCCGCCGGAGCCGTAGTAGTTCTGGGTGGAGTAGAAGGTGATCCGGTCGATCCCGTCGCCGCCGTCGGCGGCGTCGAAGGCCCCGACGTCGATGACGTCGTTGCCGGCGCCGCCGTACAGGCTGTCGGCGGACCCGTCTTCGAGCCGATAGTCGGTCGAGGTGTTGTGGTTCAGGTAGTCGGCGCCGTCCCCGCCCTCGATCAGGTCGCCGCCGCCGCCGCCGTTGATGACATCGTTGCCGCCGAAACCGTGGATGTCGTCCGCGTCCGCTGTTCCGGGCAGGGTTTCGGGCGCGCCGGTGCCGTTGATCGTCGCCATCTCGGGGGTTCCTTGTGGCGGCGGAGGACCCGCGCCTTCACCCGGACGGAGAATGGTCTGGTCACGCCCCCCGGCGGGCGGGACCGTGACACGGTACGCCGCCGTACGCAAATTCGCGTGACAGCGTTATTTATAGCCTGCAGGTTGTGTCTCGCGCCCCGGTCGGGGACGGAACCTCAGGCCGCGCGGCGCAGCGCCGCGGGCGTCTTGACGAACAGGCCCTTGCGGCCGTTCACGGGACGGAAGGCGATGCTGTCGCCTTCCAGGGCCTCGTCCGGGGCCAGGAACAGGCAGCCGTCGTTGACCAGCCGCCGCTCCAGATTGTCCAGCACCTGGGCGCGGCGGGCCGGCTCCATGTCGCCGAGCACATAGCGGCAGAAGATCACGTCGAAGCGGTGGTCGTCGGCCGGGGGGTCCAGCAGGTTGGCGCGGGCGAAATGCACTGTGGCGCGCAACCGGGACTTGGCGATCCAGTTGTCCTCGGCCTGGTCGAACCAGGCCAGCATGGTCGTGGCCTTCAGGCCGCGCTGGATCTCGAAGCCGGTGTAGGCGCCCGAGCGGGCCTTCTCCAGCGCGCGCTGCGACAGGTCGGTGGCGACGATCTCCACCGGGAAGCCGGCGTCCATGGCGCCGATGGCCAGGGACCAGGCCTCCTGGCCGGTCGAGCACCCCGCCGACCAGACCTTGACCGCCGCGCCGCCGCGCGCGGCCGAGAGGGCGGGCAACAGTTCGCCGGAGAAGGTGTCGAAGGTCGCGCGGTCGCGCCGGAACCAGGTCTCGGGGTTCAGCAGCGCCTCGATCACGGCCCAGCCGAGCGCCGCCACCGGCCTGGCCCACAGCGAGGCCAGCAGGGCGTCGACGGTCTCATAGCCTTCGCGGCGCGCCAGCGGGCCCAGCCGGTGCTCGGCCAGCTTCATGCGGTCGCGCGTCAGCCGGAACCCGGCGCGCGAGGCCATCAGGGACTGCAGGCGGTCGAAGTCCTCGGGCGACATGGGTTCAGACGGCCCCCACCTCGGCGAATTTCGATGTGAGGATCTCGCCGTCGAACGGCTTCATCACATAGTCGTCGGCGCCGGCCGACAGGGCCTCGGCGATGCGTTCAGCGCGTGTCTCGATGGTGCAGAACAGGACCTTGGGTCCGGTTCCGCCGGGCAGGGTGCGCAGGCGGCGCAGGAAGGTCATGCCGTCCATCACCGGCATCGACCAGTCCAGCAGGATGACCTCGGGCATGACGCCGCCGCAGAAGGCGAGGGCCTCGGAACCGTCGGCGGCTTCGTCGACCTCGAAGCCGAGGCCCTCGACGATGCGCCGGGCGACCTTGCGGATGATCCGGCTGTCGTCGACGATCAGACAGGTTCTGGGGGTCACGGCCTGGGTTCCGAAATTAACGCGCACAACGCTTGCGTGTGCATACTCGCTATAATCACCGCGCGCCGGTTAATGAGTCCTTGGGAAACCGGCTTAAACCTCAGTTAGGCATGTGGATGATCAGCGAGACGCGGCCTTCCGCGGCCTGCACCTCCAGGGTCCCGCCGGCGTCGTGCGCCGTCAGCCACAGCCAGTAGGGCTGGATCCATTGCCCCTGCAGGCCTTCCGTCAACGGCTGGCCCGCCAGTCCGGCCACGGCTTCCGGTTTCAGCCGCGCCCGCGCGCCCTCGGCGAGGCCGGTGATCTCGAGATCGCCACCCCCGCGCCGGGTGGTTATCACCGCCGCGCCGCCGGAGGGCAGGGCCGCCAGGGTCAGCCAGGCCAGGTTCACAAGTGCGCGAGCTTGCGCCCTGGAATAGTCGCCGCCGTCGGCGCGCCAGTCCAGCGTCGCCCGCCCGCCGTCAGCCAGTCCGGCGACCAACTCCCCCAATTCCGCGCCGGAGAAGCGCTCGGCGGAGGTGGAGGCCCCGAAGGCCACCCGGGCGAAGGCCACCAGCGCCACCATCTTTTTCGCGCTGGCCTCGATCAGGCCCATGGCGTCGTCGCGCATGTCCTGGGCGGTGGGGTCCTTCAGCAGATCCAGGCCCGAACTGATCGCTCCGGCGGGGCTGATGAAGTCGTGGCACAGCTTGCCGGCGACCAGCGCCGCCAGGGCCTGGCCGTCGGGAAGGGCGGATTGGGCGGCGGTGTCGGTCATCGGGCTCGAAAACAACAGGTGATCGGTCGCGCGAACGCTGCCCTGATTTGCCGGTTCTTCAAACCGTCGCGATGGTCTATCGGAGCCCCCATGAGCAAACGACTGACCGCCGACCTCGCCTCGGGCGCATTGACCGAGGCGCTGGCCGACATCGCCGAGGACGCCGCCCGCGTCATCCTTCCCTACTGGCGCAACGGCGTCGTGGTCGAGGCCAAGGCCGACGACAGCCCGGTGACCCGCGCCGACCGCGAGGCCGAGGCCCTGATCCTGGAGCGGCTGGAGGCGCTGTATCCCGGCGTCCAGACGGTGGCCGAGGAGGCCGTCGCCGCCGACGGCGCCCCGGCCGAGGCCGCCGACTGGTTCTGGCTGATCGATCCCCTGGACGGCACTCGTGGCTTCGTCGAGGGCCGCGAGAGCTTCACCGTAAACATCGCCCTGGTGCACAAGGGCGCAGTCGTCGCCGGCGTGGTCACCGCCCCGGCCACCGCCACCACCTGGCGCAGCGCCGCGCCCGGCGCCGGCGCCTTCCGTCGTCGCTTCGGCGAGGGCTGGCAGGCGATCAAGGTGCGCAACCGCCCCGCCTCGCCGATGGCCGTGATGAGCCACAGCATGACCGACGTCGAGGCCGAGCGCCTCGCCTCGCGCCATGGCTGCGTGCAATGGCAGGGCACCGATTCGTCGCTGAAATTCTGCCTGATCGCCGAGGGCCGGTTCGACGCCTATCCGCGCACCGGCCCCACGTCCGAGTGGGACACGGCGGCGGGGCAGGCGGTGCTCGAGGCGGCCGGCGGCCGCGTCATGGCCGAGGACGGCCAGCCGCTGCGCTATGGCAAGCCCTGCTTCGGCAACGGCGGCTTCGTGGCCCTCGGGGGCTAGAACCTAGGCCCGCGCGACGGTTTCCGGCGTGGCCAGCACGGCCCGCTGCATCAGCGACGGCGCGCCCCATTCGCGGGCCGTCTCCATCGCCTCGGCCAGCATCAGCCCCACCGCGCGCGGCTGGGTCGCCGTCAACCGCCCCTTGGCCATGGCCAGGTGCGCCATGCCGATCTGGTCGGCGGCCCAGTCGAGCGGCTCCGTGCGCGCCGCATCGGCCAGGCGGCGCCGGATGATCGCCTCGAGTCCGGTCAGGGCCTCGACGTCCTTCATGGCCTCGGCCAGCGCGGCCTCGGCGGCCAGCCGGCGTTCACGCGCCAGGGCGCCGAGGATCAGGCCGGGCTCGCGCGTCAGGGCCTCGGCTTCGGCCAACAGCAACAGCGGCGTGTCCGCCTGGACCTGCGCGATGCGCACGGCGACCCAGTCAAGCGGGCTGTGGTCCGGCGTGAACTGATCGGCGGCGGCGTCGAACAGGGCCTGTCCCTGGTCCCTGGCCGCGGTGTTCCCGGCCAGGCCAGCCAGCGCCATCAGGCCGGCTCCGGCGAGGGCCAGGGCCCGGGCCCGCGTCAGGGGCCGGTAGTCGGGCGACGCGCTCTCGACGAGGGCGCGCAGATCGCGGCCCGCCTGATCCAGCAGCCGGCCGTCGCGCCGCGCCACGCCGGCTTCCAGCGCCAGCGCCGCCCGGTCGAGGCGCAGTTCGTCGCCGATCGAGGGGGGCAGGGCGCGCGAGCCATGCAATGCCGCGTCCAGCAGGGCCGCCGCGTCCAGCAGGCTCGAGGGCTGGCCCGACAGCCGCGCGCGCCGGGCGCACAGCCGGGCGTGCAGGGCCGCCGCCGCCGCCCGGGTCACCGGCCGCTCGGCGGTCAGGGACTGGGCGTCGGCCAGCGCCGCCGTCAGGGTCGCCGGTCCGCCGAACAGGTCGAAGCGCAGCAGGTGAATCTCGCCCGATTCGATCGCGGCGGAGGCGGTCTGGTCCGGGGTGGCCGTGTGCCGGGCCGCGTCGGACGCACATTTCGCCGCCCGCTCGAGGCTTTCGCGCCGGCCCGTGCGGCGGGCGTGCTCACGCCACAGGGCCGAGGCCCGCATCCAGGTGTCAAAGGGCCGGGCGCACGAGACGCGGCCGGCGTCGACCGCCTCCCGGCGCGCCTCGGCCTCGACCAGGTCGGCCCCGATCAGCTCCAGCCAGCCGAGATCGTCGCTCTCGCGCGCCTTCTCGAACAACTTCCTCAGGTCCCGGCCGAATTCGAACATGGGGTGACCCGCGCTCCGTCCCGCTTCGGGACTGACAACCGTCCCTCTCGCTGCCATTGCAAACGCAACGCCGCGCCGGAGGTTCGGCTTCGCCGTGGGAGGCCCCCGCGCGGCCCGGTTCAGCCGAGGCGCGGCGCCAGCGCCCGGCAGCGTTGCAGGGCGGCGCGGGCCTCGACGTCGCCGGCGCTGAGTTCCCGCACGGCCCGGATGCGGGCCCGGGTCTGGTCGGCCTCGGCGAGGGCGGGCGGACGCGCCGCCGTCCCGGCCGCCTGGATCGCGGTCAGCGACCAGTAGAGCGCCGCATCGTACAGCGACCGGCCCTCGCCGCTCTCGCCGCCTTCGAGTTCCGACGCCGCCTGGGTCAGCCCCGCGCACCGCACGGCTTCTTCATAGGACACGGGACGGTCCCGCTCCTGGGCGTTGACGGATAGCAGGGCCATCAAGGCCATCACGGACATCGGGACCTCCACGGCGCGCCCCCGCGCCGCTTTGCTGGTCCACAGAGAACCACGCCGGAGGGACCGGGGGAAGGGCGGCTGTTCACCCGGCGCGGTCGCCCTGTTGCTTCAGCCAGGCCAGAAATCGCCGTGCGGGCGGCCCCGTCTCGCCATGCCGGTGGAAGACGGCGAACACCGCGCTGTCGGTCACAAATCCGTGGGGCGCCCACAGCCGTCCGCCGGCGAGATCCGCCTCGACCAGCGGGCGCTGGGCCACCGCGGCGCCCAGTCCCGCCGCCGCCGCCTCGATCATGGTCTGCTGATGATCGAACTCGATCGGGCCGCCGGCCGGGGCGGGCCGACCGGTCTGTGTCGTCCAGTTCGTCCAGGCGGACGGATGAGAGCGCGAGACCAGCCGCACATCGGGCGCGCCGCCGGGAGCCGTGACCACGCCGATGGCATTGTCCATGAAAGGCACGGCCTCCAGGCCCTCGGGACACGCCGCGTCCGCGGTCGACATGCGGATGGCCAGGTCGGCGCCGCCGAGGGTGCGGTCCAGCGCGGCGTAGGATTCCGTCAGCTCAACCACCACATCCGGTGCGGCGGCGGCGAAGTCCGGCAGGCGCGGGATCAGCCAGCGCGCCGCCAGCGTCGACAGGCACGACACCCTGACCCGACGCCCGACTCTTCCGCGTCCCGCGATCGCCTGCTCCAGAGCCGCGAAGGCGGGCGCGATCTCCGTCCACAGCCGGTCGGCCTCGGCGGTTGGCCGGCGGGCGTTGCGGGGCCCTTCGAACAAGGGATGGCCCAGGGCCTGCTGCAGCAGGCCGATTTGGCGGCTGACCGCGCCGTGGGTGACGCCGAGCCGCTCCGCCGCCCGGCCCATGCCGCCGAGCCGCATGGTCGCCTCGAAGGCCTGAAGCGCCTTCAGCGGCAGGGCCGGGGAGGGGGCGAGCGAGGGTGGCTTCATGTGCGAAAAACTCACGAACAGCGTCCGATAAGTCGTTAGGCCACGCGCCGCAAGCCGGGCATCAGCCGTCCATGACCCCGCACCTGAGCCGCGCCCATCTGACGGCGATCGCCGCCGCCCTGTTCGTGACCCTGCTGTGGTCGTCGTCCTGGGTGCTGATCAAATGGGGGCTGGTCGACATCGCGCCGCTGCCGTTTGCGGGCCTGCGTTATGCGCTGGCCGCCCTGCTGCTCTCGCCGATCATCCTGACCTCCGCCAACCGCAGGCGGCTGGCTGAATGCGGCCGCAGGCGATGGGCCCTGCTGATCGCCTTCGGCCTGCTGCAGTACGCGGTGACCCAGGCCTGCCAGTTCCTCGCCCTGACGTACCTGCCCGCGACGACGCTCAGCCTGATGCTGGCCTTCACCCCGGCGCTGGTCGCCATCCTCGGCGGCGTCCTGCTGGGCGAGCATGTCGGCTGGCGCGAGATGGCGGGCGTCGCCGTCTTTCTCGGCGGCGCGGCCCTGTATTTCCTGTCGAAGGCCCTGCCGGCGGGGGCGGTGATCGGTCTGGTCATCGGCGCCGTCGGGGTGCTGGCCAACGCCGGCCAGAGCCTGCTGGGCCGCAAGGTCAACCGCGACATCGGCCTGCCGCCGTCGCTGATCACCGCCGTCAGCATGGCCGCCGGCGCCGCGGCCCTGCTGACCACCGGCGTCGCGGTGCAGGGCTGGCCGGAGATCAGCCCGCGCGGCTGGCTGATCGTCGGCTGGCTGGCCGCCGCCAACACCGCCCTGGCCTTCTGGCTGTGGAACCGCGCCCAGGCGGTGCTCAGCGCCCTGGAATCCAGCCTGATCAACAACACCATGCTGATCCAGATCGCCGTGCTGGCGGTGCTGTTCCTCGGCGAACGGCTCAGCGTGATGCAGGTGATCGGGCTGGCGCTGGCCGGGGCGGGGGTGCTGTTCGTGCAACTGGCGCGGATGCGGCCTGCGGCGGTCGTCAGAGCACCGACGGATCGCTGACGAAGCCGACGGCCCTGGTCCGACCCTGTCCGTCCATGCCGCGCCAGGCCGCCGCAAGACCGTCGACGGCGCGTTCGAGTTCGGCCTCGGGCAGGGTGAACGGCAGCCGGATGAATCGGCGGAACTCGCCGCCAACGCCAAACCGGGTTCCGGGGGCGATGCGAACCCGATGCCGCACCGACGACAGGGCCAGCCGTTCACTGACGGGACGCGGCAGGGCGACCCACAGGGACAAACCCCCCGGCGGGCGTTCGACGCGCCAGTCCGGCAAGGCTTCGGACAGGCTGCGCCGCAGACACGCTTCCTGGGCGGCGATGCGACGGCGCCGTTCGATCAGCGGTGCGGGGTCGCCGGCGATCAGGATGGCGGCGGCCAATTGCTCGATGATCGGCACGCCGAGATCCATCGACGCCCGGCTGCGGACGACGGCGTCGATCACCTCGTCCCCCGCCCGGATCCAGCCGATCCGGAGACCGCCCCACCACGCCTTGCTGGTCGAACCCAGGCGGACGACGTGCGGACCAAGCGCTTTCGGCGCCGGGGGCGGCGTGTCGAACCACAGCTCGCGCAGGGTGTCGTCGAAGACCAGGACGGACCCGGCCCGATGCGCCGCGTCCGCGACAGCGGCCTCCTGATCGGCGGTCATCACCCGCCCGGTCGGATTGTGATGGGCGCCGATCAGATAGATCAGGCGCGGCCGCGCCCGCTTGATCGTCGCGGTCAGCGCGTCGATGTCCCATCCGTCCGCGGCAAGCGGCACGGGAAGGTGTTTCAAGCCCGCGCGGGTGATCGCGTCGATGGCGTGGTGAAAGCTCGGATGGTCGATGACCACGGCGTCGCCCGGACGGCACAGGGCGCGCAGCAACAGGGCGAAGGCGTTCTGCGCCCCGGCCGTGACCACGATGGCGTCCGCCGGAGTCGCCAGCCCCATGGAGTCATAGGCCCCGGCGATGGCGCGCCTCAGGGAGTCCACCCCGACCGGCCCGTAGCCATGTCCCGGCAGATGAGCGGGCAGGGAGGCCAGCGCCTGCGCATAGGCGGCGTGCACCTCCGCCCCCGCGGGCGCCACGGCGGTCGCCATGTCGATCAGGCCCGAGGGCTCCAGTTGATGCAGGGGATCGGGCCGCGTCGCCGGTCCCGGCGGCAGGGCGGTGAAACTGCCCGAACCGACCCGGCTGATCACGAACCCCTCGGCGCGCAGCCGGTCCAGCGCCGCGCTGACGGTGATCCGGCTGACGCCCAGGGCCTCGGCCAGACGCCGCTCGCCGGGCAGCCGGGCGTTCAGCGCCAGCCGGCCGTCCAGCACCAGCAGCTTCAGCGCCTCGGCGAGGCTGCGATAGGCCGCGTCGTCGTTCGACGCGCGCCAGCCTTGCAGCTGCCGCGTCAGGAGGACCGGATTGACGACGGCCTGGCGCATAGGGCCACCATCCGCAAAGTGGCCCTATAAAACAAGGCCATTCTTGCTAGCCTTTGATCATGTTCATTCGTCGCTTCACCCAGCTCCAGATCGGCCTGCTGCTCTACGGCCTGTCGATCGCCCTCATGGTCCGCGGCGGCCTCGGCATGAACCCGTGGGGCGTGTTCCATCAGGGGCTGTCGGAGGTCACCGGGGTCAGCCTCGGCATGGTCGTCAACGGCGTCGGGGCGCTGGTGCTGCTGGTCTGGATTCCGCTGCGCCAGTGGCCGGGGATCGGCACCCTGTCCAACGTGCTGGTGATCGGCGTAGCCACCGACGCGGCGCTGTGGCTGCTGCCGCCCGTCGAGGGGCTCGCGCTGCGGTCCCTCTTCCTGATCGCCGCCATCGTCCTGAACGGGGTGGCGACCGGGGCCTATATCGGCGCGGGGCTGGGCGCGGGCCCCCGCGACGGGCTGACGACCGGCGTGGTGCGCCTGACCGGCTGGCAGGTCCGCTGGGTGCGGATGGGGATCGAGGCCGCCGTGCTCGCCCTCGGCTGGATGCTGGGCGGGGCGGTGGGCGTGGGCACCATCCTCTACACCCTGTCGACGGGGCCGCTGATGCAGGCCTTCCTGCCGATGTTCACCCTCCGCGCACCGTCCCCGGCGCCTAGCCCCGTTCCTTCGTCTTCGTGAAGGCCTCCGTCTCGACACCTCGGCGATCCCCGTCCAGTGTCCGCTCGGGTGGGAGTTGAGAGCATGCGCCTCGTCACGATGATCGTCACCGTCAGCGCCTGTATGGCCGCCGCGCCCGCGTGGTCCTGTAGCCGCGTCAACTGGAACACCTACGAGGATTTCGGACAGCCGCCGGGTCGGGACGTGCTCGCACGCTCAGCGACGGTGGACTGGATCAGGGTTGAGCCGCCTCCGCCGGCGCGATGCCCCCGTTATCCCGACGGCTTCACCCATCCTGAGGTCTATGACGACGATTCAGCATGGGAGCGGGGACCGGAGGAATGTCAGAACTTCTCCGATGAAGGGGTATCGCCGATCTATATCGGATCGGTAATCGAGCGACTGAAGGGCAGGTCGCCGGATCGCTTCGCACTGATGCGCTATATCGCGCCCCGGCGTGATGAAACCGATCGCGACAGCGAGTGGTCCGCAGGACGTTGGGAGCGCTTCACCGACCTGAGGCGGACGCCTGCGACGCGCAACATCAGCTTCTCCCTCGGCGAACGGAGCACGGCTGAGGGCCGACACCGCGACCTGGCGTTCTGGGATGGGGGCGACATCGGCTTCAATCTCGACGGGTCGAACAGTTGCGGCGGCGTACCGACGCTCGATCCCGACATGCGATATGTCGTCTTCCGCGACGAGAACGGGGCGGTTCTGGCGCTGGAACCCGTCCTCCATGACGATGACGCTTTTCTGGGGCGGCTGCGCGACCACGCCGACGCTCCCGCCGCCTTCGCCGCCACGCCCTATCCGGTCCGGGACTTCTTTCGGTCGGCGCTCGGCTTGCTCGAGGCCCGCATCCTGTCCTGCGATGGCGGTGGGTCGCGATCCTCGTACGAGACGGAACGGGCGACGTTGCGGGTGACGCGAGGCGATCCTGGCCCGCCACAGCGGACTTTCTGGTCGCTAACGCCGGAGACCGGTGAAGGTCGCTTCGCCTTCAACGACCTGTGGGACTTCTACCAGACCCGAAACGAGCCCTGTCCCCGGGGCGAGAGCATCCTCCTTCTGGTCGCCGGGCTCCCTGGCACGCCGACATGGGACGGCGCCCTGGCCTGGACAGAGGACCGGTTCCCGGGGTGGCACGACGCGGCCTCGTCGCGGCTGCGTGAACTGGATGACGAAGACCGGATCACCCCTCTGGAGTTTTTCCTCACGGACCCGCTGCCGAAGGCGGGCCAACCGCGCCCGATCCGAATCCATGACGGGCGTATCCGCCTCGCCGACATTCCGACCGGCCTGACCCTCGCCGGTCCCGACTGGATCACCGTCGAACAGGCCTTCCAGTGGTTCGAGGAAGGCCGCGCGGCCGCTACCCCCGTTCCTTCGTCTTCGTGAAGGCCACGTTCGGGAACCGCTCCATCACATAGCCGGTCTCCCAGCTCGACTTGGCGAGGAAGACCGGGTCGTCGTCGATGTCGCGGGCCATCTGGCCGCGGTACTTGCCCATGAAGTCCTCGAGGTCGGCCTTCGTCCCGCCGATCCATCGGGCTTCGGAGAAGGGCGACGGCTCGAAGATGACCTCCAGCCCGTATTCCTCGCCCAGCCGGTCGGCCATGACCTCGAACTGCAGCTGGCCGACCGCGCCGACGATGAAGTCCGAGCCCATCTCGGGCCGGAACAGCTGGGTCACGCCCTCCTCGGCCAGGCCGTCCAGCGCCTTCTTCAGATGCTTGGCCTTCAGCGGATCCTTGACCCGCACCCGCTGCAGGATTTCGGGAGCGAAGTTCGGCAGGCCGGCGAAGCGGATCAGCCCGCTCTCCGACAGACTGTCGCCGACGCGCAGCACGCCGTGGTTCGGGATGCCGATGACGTCGCCGGCGTGGGCGTCCTCGGCCAGTTCGCGGTCCGAGGCGAAGAACATGATGGGGGCGTTGACCGACAGCTGCTTGCCGGTGTTCTGCACCTTCAGCTTCATGCCGCGCGTGAACTTGCCCGAGGCCATGCGGAACATGGCGATGCGGTCGCGGTGGTTGGGATCCATGTTGGCCTGGACCTTGAAGACGAAGCCGGTGACCTCGTTGTCGCCCGGCTGGACCGTCGCGGAGACCGGTTCGGCGGCGTTGCGGGTTCCGGCGGGCGCGGCCTTCTGGGCCTTCATCGTCTTGGGCGCGGGGGCCCATTCGCCGATCGCGGCCAGCAGCTCCTCGATGCCGAAGTGGCGCAGCGCCGAACCCCACAGCACCGGCGTCATATGGCCCTCGAGGAAGGACTGGCGGTCGAAGGCCGGATAGCCGCCCTCGACCAGATCCTGCGCCTCCATCAGCGCCTCGTGCTCGCCGGCCTCGAAATAGCGGCCGGCCTCGGCCAGCGGCAGGGCCTCCGGATGCGGCACATCCTCGGCCGAGCCGGCCGGTTTGCGGGCGTAGGGCTGGAACCGGCCCGTGCCCATCTCGACCATGCCGCGCAGGCGGTTGCCGCTCTCGGCCGGCCACCAGATGGGAGCGGGGTCGAGCTGCAGCCGCGAGGCGATCTCGTCCAGCAGGGCCATCGGGTCCTGGGCCTCGCGGTCCAGCTTGTTGATGAAGGTGATGATCGGGATGTCGCGCAGGCGGCAGACCTCGAACAGCTTCAGGGTCTGCGGCTCGATGCCCTTGGCGGCGTCCAGCACCATGATGGCGCAGTCGGCGGCGGTCAGCGTCCGGTAGGTGTCTTCCGAAAAGTCCTCGTGGCCCGGCGTGTCCAGCAGGTTGAACATCTTGCCGTCGTGCTCGAACGTCATGACCGAGGCCGAGACCGAGATGCCGCGCTCCTTCTCGATCTTCATCCAGTCCGACTGGGTGCGCCGGTTCTCACCGCGCGCCCGCACCGCCCCGGCCGCGCGGATGGCTCCGCCGGCCAGCAGGATATGCTCCGTCAGCGTGGTCTTGCCGGCGTCGGGGTGCGCGATGATGGCGAAGGTCCTGCGGCGCAGGGCCTCCTGCTGGAGGGTCAGTTTCGACATGTTCGATCCTTGGGCCGCGCGAACTAGCGCGGCCCGGCGCGAATGTCACCCGAGGCGAGGGCGACGCCCTCGCGAGGGGGGCGGCGGGAGTTACCCCGGACGGGCCTCGATGTCACCCGATGTGAATAACCCCTCGCAACGAAGGGCTTTCGGAGTCATTGTCCTGTCAGGCGAGACGACCCGGTCACGCAATCGGGCGCCGCCTTTGGAAACGAAGGAACGGCCATGGCTCTCAACGATCCCGCCCCCCCGCCTCCGGACCATCACGACGTGCACCCCGCCCTCAGCCTGATCGTCGGCTTCGGCCTCATCGTGCTGGGCGCCACGGTGGTGCACGTGGTCTTCAACGTGCTGGTCTAGCGCGCGGGCGGAGCTTCCGCCTCGCCGGCGCGCACATCCTCGTCCATGGCCTCCGGCGGCGTCTGTCGCGCCCGGGCCATGACGATCATCTGGCTGGCGATCGCGGCGCCCTCGCCGCCGTGAGGATCGTTGGCCACGGGCCCCAGGATGGCGATCGCCTCGTCAAACCGGTCGCGCATGATCAGCGCCCGGGCCGCGCCAACGCGCACCTCGGTCAGTTGGGGCGCAAGCGAATAAGCCAGTTGCCAGGTCTCCAGATCGTTGTCGGTCGGATAGCTGGGCGCGCCCTCCCGGGCCCGCGCCAGCAGCAGATAGGTCCGGTACTGACCGGGATCGAGCGCGTAGGCGCGCGCCAGCAGGGCCTGCGCCTCCCTCAGCGTCCCGTCCTCGCCGTCCTCGCGCGCGGCGGTCAGCTTCGCGCTGGCGAGGTGTTGGAGCGCCTCGACGTTCTCCGGGTGGTCTTCCAGCAGGTCTTCCAGCAGCGTGACCCCGCGGACCTTGTCGCCGAAAACCAGCTCCGCACGGGCGAGGGTCAGACGGGCGAACGGGTCGCGGCCGTGCCGAGCCGCCGCGCGTCGGACCGCCTCCGCCGTGGCCGCGCGTTCGTCCTGCGGCGCGCCGATGATAAGCCTGCGCGACAGCAGCATCAGATCGTCTTCTGCCGCGCCCAGTTCGGACACGCTGATCGTGACCTGCGGAAACAGGTCGGCGCGATAGTTCGTAATGCGCGTGCTGCCCCGGAAATAGTCGCGCAGGGCCTGCTCGAAAGCGGGCGCCGTCATGCCGGTGGCGGCCTCCAGGGCCGCGACCGGATCCTGTCCGGATCCCACGGCGTCGACATAGGCCCACAGCGTTTTGCGCCGGTCGGGATCGGACATGAAGTAGTGCGTGATGAGCCAGGCCTGGCCGTAATAGAGAACCCTGTCCTCGAGGTCGCGAAACTCGCCGGGCCGTTTGGACAGCACGTCGGTCAGGGGAAGCCAGGTCTCGGTCGCCAGCCATGCGACGCGATCGGGATCCGGACGGCCCACGGCGATGTGGGTCGATCCGATGTCCGTGGTCATGAAGTATTCGGCGTAACCTTCTATCAGCCAGGCGGGATAGGCGGCCGAGAAGTTCTGTAGCATGAAATGGTGCACATACTCGTGCAGCAGGACCTCGTCCTGCCCGCGGGTGCGCACCGCTACGGCGAAGATGTCCTCGCCACGCGCCGCATAGAATCCCTGAATGCCGGAACCTGAACCCAGCCGGACATACTGGATGTCGCGCTGGTTGCCGACGAGATAGATCGGCAGTTTGCGCTCGGGAATATCCGACAGCGGCAGGCCGTGGATCGCGCGCAGCAGCCGGTCGAAGGTCTCCAGTTTCTGGGTGTAGTCGCGGAGCACACCGGCGTCGCCGTCGCTGTAGATGATGAACCGCGGACTCTCCGCCCGCTTCCAGTCCGCCGCCGCCGCGGGCGCGGTCACGCTCACGGCCAGCACCGCCACGCAGACCGCGAGGGCGAGGAGGGAACCTCTGGCCGGGATCAGCAGGTGGATTTTCATGCGGAGCGCCCGGAGGTTGTGGAGCGCCTTCGATAGCCCGGACTCCTCGAACGACCAAGCCGGCGCGGCTTACGCCGCCAGCCGCATCCAGACGGCCTTGTCGGCGGCGACGGCGTCCAGCTTGCCCTTCGCGGCGCGCGCCTTGAGCTGGCGCATCACCGGATCGGGCAGGGCGCAGAACTGCGGTTCGACCAGATCGGGATCGCAGGCGGCCGCCGGAGCCGCGAACAGGGCGGCGTTGACGTCCGGCGAGCGGTCGTGGATCAGCCACGCCAGCCGGCGCGCGCGCTCCGGATCGTTGTGGTGCAGCAGCGGGTCCTCGGCGAACAGCTCGCAACCCAGCGTCAGCACATAGTCGAAGCCCAGTTTCTCGAAACGGCGCGCGTCGCCGGGCGTGACCGGGCAGGTCTCGTCCAGGTCGAACACAACGTCGTTCAGAAGAAAGAGCATCGAAAACACCCGTCATCACCAGGCTCATCGCGGCCTGTTGGATGTGAACCTAGCGACAGGCGCTTGCGGTTCCGTTCCCGAACGTCGTTAAGGATTTCGCACCGGCGGCGGGACGCGAAAGAAGTGGTTAGGGAAGGGGCTGGGGGCTCAAAAGCGGGAACCAGGGTACTGCCGATACATCCAGTCTCTGCTTGAGACAGCCCCTGGCCCCCCAGCCCCTACGCCACCTTCTCGGTAATGAAGTGTCGCCCCTCGCGATCCTCGATCTCGACCACCCACAGGTCGGGATCGTAGCCGATCTGGCGCTGTATGTAGGCGTCCAGCTCGCTCTCGGACTCGCTCTCGACCGGCTGCAGCCACAGCCGTTCGCCGTCGGGTCCGAAAGCCTCACTATAGAGTCTGGCGCGGCGCGTGGACGTGTCGAACGCCTTGACGATCACGGTCCCCGCGCGCGCGTCGCCCTTGCGCGCCACCGTGGCGAAGGCCCCGGCCAGCTCGGCGCGGCGGATCAGGGCGGACACCCACAGGTCGGTGGACAGAAGCAATTCGCTAACCCTGCTCGGAAACCGGACCGGAACGCGTCATGCGTAGGGTGCGGGTCATGACGATAGGCCAGAACGCCACCGCCGCCAAAGCCGTCCTCCTCGCCGCCGCCGTGCTGGCGACGCCGGCGCAGGCATGGGCGGGACCCGCCGACACCTATTACGAACGCGCCTTCGTGGTCGCCGCCGACGCGCGCTGCGACCTGTTCGCGCCCCAGGTCGACGCCGCCCTGACCGCGGCCATGGCCCAGGCCCGGGGCGCCGCCCTGCGGTCCGGCGCGGCGGAAGCCGACCTCAACGCCGTCGTCGCCCGCGCCCGTTCGCGCGCCGCCGCCGTGTCGTGCCGCGACCCGCAGCTGGCGACGGTGCGCGCGCGGGTCGACGGCGCCTTTTCCGGCTGGACCCGCACGCCGCGCATGACCTTCGCGGGCGAGCGCCAGCACTGGGTCGCCGACCGCACCAAATGGGCCCGGCCGGGCTGGCGCCTGATGCAGGCCTCGACCGTCGGCGCTTCGTCCGTGACGTTCGGCTATGGCGGCAAGGCCGACGCCTCGGCCCTGACGGCCGTGGTCTCCTTCGTGGGCCGTTCGCGTCCCAATGCGGCGCGCATCGTGTTCCGCGATGACGCCAAGGCGCCGCGGGCGTGGCTGGCCGGCGGCGGCCTGGCGCCGGCGTCGACACGCGCCAGCGTCTGGGCCACCGGCGTCTCGGCGGCCGATCCCGGCCTGCTGGCCGAGGGCCGTCGGGCCGGAGAGGCGTGGCGATTCCCGGCCTCGGCCGCCGACCGGCTGGCGCGCCTTGATCCGCGCGAGACCTTCCTGGTCGAATTCCATTTCCGCGACGGCAGCGTGGCGACCGCCCGTTTCGAGGCCGGCGATTTCGCCGCCGGCCGCGCCTTCATGGGCATGGGCGCGCTATAGGACCTCGCGGACTTCCGTTCATTCCCGCTTTTCGCGCGGAAGCGAGGACAGGAACGGCAAGCTGTGCTGACTCTTAACGCCCCGTTTACCACGTGCCCGGCATTTTCTGCCTGGCGGGCGTCGGTATGCACCCCGTGAGTCATCGGGGCGGGGGCGAGTGGGCGGCTTTACGGCGGCGTTGCAGAGATTCGGGATCGGTCGACTGACCGTGGTGCTGGGCGTCGCCGCCGGCGTCGCGGCGGTGCTGGTCGCCGTCATGCTGCGCATCGGCCAGGCTCCCGACGCCCTGCTGTATTCCAACCTCGACCTGCGCGAGGCGTCCGAGATCACCACGGCGCTGGACAGCGCCGGCATCAAATACTCCTCGAAGGGCGACGGCTCGACCATCTTCGTCAGCCGCGACGAGGTCGGCGAGGCGCGCCTGCTGGTCGCCGGCAAGGGTCTCGTGACCTCCGGCAGCGTCGGCTACGAGATCTTCGACAACCAGTCGGTGCTGGGCCAGACCGAGTTCCAGCAGAACCTCAACGAAAAGCGCGCGCTCGAGGGCGAACTGGCCCGCACCATCATGAGCATGCGGGGAATCACCTCGGCCCGGGTGATGATCGCCCTGCCGTCGCGCCAGCTGTTCCAGACCGCCGCGGCCGATCCGACTGCCGCCGTGGTCGTCGGCGTCAGCGGCGGAACCCTGACCGGCGCCCAGGTCCAGGCCATCCGCAACGTGGTCGCCTCGTCGGTGCCCAGTCTGAAGCCCGAGAAGGTCACCCTGACCGACACGGCCAACCGCACCCTGGCCGCCGGCACGGACGGCGAGGGCTTCAGCGCCGCCTCGGCCGAGGAGGCCAAGTCGTCGACCGAGGCCCAGTTGCAGGCCCGCATCAAGGACATCGTCGAGGGCGTCGTTGGCGTCGGTGCGGCCCGCGTCCAGGTCACCGCCGACATCGATCACAGCCGCTCCACCACCCAGGAACAGCGCTTCGATCCCGACGGCCAGGTCGTCCGCTCGACCTCGGCCAACGGCTCGGAGAGCGCCGACACCACCGGCGTCAACGACGGCGGCGCCACGGCGACCAACAACATCCCCGGCGGCGCGGACCCGGCCGCCACCCCGATCGGTTCGCGCGACACCCAGAACACCGAGACCACCAACTACGAGATCTCCAGCACCACCACGACCACGGTGAAGGAGGCCGGCGAGGTCAAGAAGCTGGCCGTCTCGGTCGCTGTCGACGGCCGCTGGACGCCCGCCGCGAACGGGGGCGAGCCCACCTACGCGCCGCGCACCGCCGAGGAGATCACCCAGATCAAGTCGCTGGTCGCCGCCGCCGTCGGCATCGACGAGGCCCGTGGCGACAAGATCGAGGTCCTGAACGTGCGCTTCGCCCGCGACGTGCCCGTGGCGGGCGGCGGGGCCGAGGCCGGCTCGTCCCTGTTCGATTTCACCAAGAACGACCTGATGCGCGGCGTCGAACTGCTGGTCCTGCTGATCACCGGCGTGCTGCTGATCTTCTTCGTGCTGCGCCCGCTGCTGAAGAGCGCCACCGGCGGCGGGGGCGCCCAGCCCCAGCTGGCCGGGGCCGGCGCAGGCGGCGCGCCGGTGACGTCGCTGCAGACCACACTCATGGGCGGCGGCATGCAGATGGCCCAGATCACCGGTCCCGTCGGTCCTTCGGAAATGGAGCAGCGGCTCGACATCGCCCGCATCGAGGGCCAGGTGAAGGCCTCCTCGGTCAAGAAGGTCGCCGACTTCGTCGAGAAGCATCCTGACGAGTCGACCTCCATCCTGCGCAGCTGGGTGCACGAAGGGTGATGGCCGCCCGGCTCGTCTCCAAGAAACCGGCGGTCGAGGACGTCAGGAAGCTGACCGGCCCGGAGAAGGCCGCCGTCATCCTGCTGTCGCTGGGCGAGGACCACACCCGCCTGTGGCAGAGCCTCGACGAGGATGAGATCAAGGAGATCTCGCAGGCCATGGCCTCGCTCGGCACCGTCTCCGCGGCGGTGGTCGAGGAGCTGATGGTCGAGTTCGTCTCGGGCATGAGCGGCTCGGGCGCGGTCATGGGCAGCTACGAGCAGACCCAGCGCCTGCTGGCGTCCTTCATGCCCGGCGAGCGCGTCGAGGCGCTGATGGAGGAAATCCGCGGCCCGGCCGGCCGCACCATGTGGGACAAGCTCGGCAATGTGAACGAGGCCGTGCTCGCCAACTATCTGAAGAACGAATACCCCCAGACGGTCGCGGTGGTCCTGTCCAAGATCAAGCCGGACCACGCCGCCCGGGTCCTGACCAGCCTGCCCGAGGATTTCGCCCTCGAATGCGTCCAGCGCATGCTGCGCATGGAGCCGGTCCAGCGCGAGATTCTCGACAAGATCGAGCAGACCCTGCGCACCGAATTCATGTCCAACCTGGCCCGCACCTCCAAGCGCGACAGCCACGAGATGATGGCCGACATCTTCAACAGCTTCGACCGCCAGACCGAGGCCCGCTTCATCGGCGCGCTCGAGGAACGCAACCGCGAGGCCGCCGAGCGCATCCGCGCCCTGATGTTCGTGTTCGAGGACCTCGCCAAGCTGGACCCCGGCGGCATCCAGACCCTGCTGCGCGCGGTCGAAAAGGACTCCCTGGCCCTGGCCCTGAAGGGCGCCTCGGAATCGCTGCGCGAACTGTTCTTCTCCAACATGTCCGAGCGCGCCTCCAAGATCATGCGCGAGGACATGGAATCGATGGGTCCCGTCCGCCTCAAGGACGTCGACCAGGCCCAGATGGCGATGGTCCAGGTCGCCAAGGACCTCGCCGCCAAGGGCGAGATCATGCTGGTCGGCCAGGGCAGCGACGACGAGTTGATCTACTGACATGACCGCCCTCCCGCTCAGCACCCCGTTCGCCTTCGACACCGAGTTCGACGATGCGGGCATCATCGTGCGGCCGTCCGCCTTCCGCCCGACGAAGCGCGCCTACGGACCGCTGGAGGTCGACGCCCTCGTGGCCCAGGCCCGCGTCGAGGCGCGCGACGCCGCCCTGGCCGAGATCGAGAGCCTCCAGGCGATGGCCCTGTCGGCGATCGCGCAGAGCCTCGCGACGGCTGTCCCCTCCCTGACCCAGGTGGCGCAGGCCCACCGCGAACAGGCCGCCGAACTGGCCCTGGTCGCGGCCCGCGTGGTCGCCGCTGCCGCGCTCGACCGCTTCCCCGCCGGGCCGCTGCAGGCGGCGCTGGAGGCGTTGGGCCAGGAGATCGACGCCTCGCCCCGGCTGGTCATCCGCACCGGCGATCTCGACGACGCCAGTCGCGCCCGGATCACGCGGCTGTGCGACGACGCCGGTTTCTCGGGCGTCGTCGCCTTCCGCGAGGAGCCCGGCCTGCCGTCGGCCTCGTTCCAGCTCGAATGGGCTGACGGCCGCGCGGCCTTCGACGCCGACGCCGCCTTCCTCCGCATCGGGGAAGCCCTGAAATCCGCCCTCGCCGCCGAGGCCGGGCACTCCGAATCTCTCACCCCTGCTGCTTCACTGGAAGGGAGGCCGTAATGGCGTCCGACACCATGGCCCTGGAGGAGTTCGCCGACTCCACCGCGATCACCGTCAACGACGACGCGACCGACAAGACCGCCAGCGACCTCGCTCCGGTCTTCGATGTCCCCGTCAACATCTCGGCGGTGCTGGGCAAGGCGCACATGTCCGTGGCCCAGCTGCTCAAGCTGAACCGCGGCTCGGTGCTCGAACTGGACCGCAAGGTCGGCGAGGCCATCGACATCTTCGTCAACAACCGCCTCGTCGCCCGCGGCGAGGTCGTCGTCGTCGAGGACCGCCTCGGCGTGACCATGACCGAAATCATCAAGACGGAAGACTCCGGCGCCTGATCGGCAGCCGGGCGTAGAGATTAGAGGAGAAGACCCATGCGGCTTCTGGTGGTTGGCAGGCTCAGCGGACAGCTGGCGACGGCGGTGAAGATGGCCATGGCGCACGGCGCCAAGGTCAGCCACGTCGAGCGCGGCGATCAGGCGACGGAACAGCTCCGGCGCGGGCAGGGGGCCGACCTGCTGATGGTCGACTACCGCGTCGACATCGCCGCCCTGATCGCCGCCAACGAGGCCGAGCGCATCCACGTGCCGGTGGTGGCCTGCGGGGTCGACGCCGACGCCACGGACGCCGCCAACGCCATCCGCGCCGGCGCCAAGGAGTTCATCCCCCTGCCGCCCGAGGCCGATCTGATCGCCGCCGTGCTGTCGGCCGTCGCCGACGACGAGCGCCCGCTGATCTCGGCCGACCCGTCGATGAAGGCCGTGGTCCAGCTGGCCGACCAGGTCGCCCGTTCGGAAGCCTCGATCCTGATCACCGGCGAAAGCGGCGTCGGCAAGGAGGTCATGGCCCGCTACCTGCACGCCGGGTCCAAGCGCGCCGACCGTCCCTTCATCAGCGTCAACTGCGCCGCCATCCCCGACAATCTGCTGGAATCCGAGCTGTTCGGCCACGAGAAGGGGGCCTTCACGGGCGCCATGGCCCGCCGCATCGGCAAGTTCGAGGAGGCCGACGGCGGCACGCTTCTGCTGGACGAAATCTCCGAGATGGACGTCCGCTTGCAGGCCAAGCTGCTGCGCGCCATCCAGGAGCGGGTCATCGACCGCGTCGGCGGCGCCAAGCCGGTGCCGGTCAACATCCGCATCATCGCCACCTCCAACCGCGATCTCGCCCGCTCGGTCAGCGAGGGGACCTTCCGCGAGGACCTGCTCTACCGCCTCAACGTCGTGAACCTGCGCCTGCCGGCCCTGCGCGAGCGGCCGGGCGACATCGCCGTGCTGGCCGATCATTTCGTCAGGAAATACGCCGTCGCCAACGGCGTGCCGGTGCGCGCGATCTCGGCCGATGCGAAACGGGCCCTGGTCTCGCACCGCTGGAACGGCAACGTCCGCGAGCTGGAGAACGCCATGCACCGCGCGGTGCTGCTGGCGGTCGGCCCCGAGATCGACGTCGAGGCCATCCGCCTGCCCGACGGCCAGCCGCTGTCGATGGGCAGCCACGGCGCCCCCGTCGACGCCGGCCTGGCCGGACGCGCCGCCCAGGTCGCCGACACCGTCACCCGCGCCCACGTCGGCCAGACGGTGGCGCAGATGGAGAAGACCCTGATCCTCGACACGCTGTCGCACTGCCTCGGCAACCGCACCCATGCGGCCAACATCCTCGGCATCTCGATCCGCACCCTGCGCAACAAGCTCAACGAATACGCGGACGATGGGACCCAGATCATCGCCCCGCAGTCGGGCATCGCCGCCGCCGGCTACGCGGCGGCCTGATCATGGCTCTCCGCACGGACCGCAGAAGCGTCCTGACCGGCCTCGGGGCGCTGGGCGTCATGGGCTGTTCGCGGCGGACGGAGACCGCCGCCGACGTCGCATCGCCGAAATCGATCGCCGTCGACTTCGCCCCGCTCGAGGCGCGGCACGGCGGCCGGCTCGGCTTCACCGCCCAGGTCCCCGGCGGCGATCGTGTCGACTGGCGGTCGTCCGAGCGCTTCGTCTACTGCTCGACGTTCAAGATGTACCTCGCCGCCGCCACGCTGGAACGCGTCCAGCGCGGCGAGGAGCGCCTTGATCGACCTGTCCCGGTCACCGCCGCCGACATGGTCAGCCACGCGCCGGTCTCCGAGCCCGCGATCGGCTCCAGCCTGACCATCGAGACCCTGTGCAAGGCCGTGGTCGAGGTCAGCGACAATCCCGCCGCCAACATCCTGATCCGCGAACTCGGAGGACTGGACGCCCTGCGCGCCTGGTACCGCTCGATCGGCGACCAGAGCACCACGGTCGATCGTCTCGAGCCGATGATGAACCGTCTCGACGGCGACAAGGACACCATCACCCCGGCCCAGTCGGCCGCCAACCTCGAGCGCCTGTTCGTCTCCGCGGAAACGCCCCTGACGGCCGAAAACGAGACCCGGCTGCTTCGCTGGATGTTCGACTCGCCCACCGGCATGGACCGGATCAAGGCCGGCGTCCCGGCCGGCTGGCGCGTGGCCCACAAGACCGGCACCGGCGGCTACGGCCCGACCAACGACATCGGCCTGGCCTATCCGCCGTCGGCCGACCCGGTCGTCATCGCCGCCTATTTCCACGGGACGTCCGACTCCACGCCCGAACAGCGTGACACCGTCATCGCCGACGCCACCCGCATGGCTCTCGCCGCCCTCGGGCACGGCGCCGCTGCATGACCGACGCGTCCCTGGTCATGAAGGACGGCATGGCCCGTCCGACCGGCCGCGACATGCTCGGCTGGGTCGCGCGCGGCGAGGTCGGCATGGCCGTCGGCGTCATCGGCGTCATCCTGCTGCTGATCCTGCCCATCCCGGCATTCCTGATGGACATGCTGCTGGCGCTGTCGCTGGTCTCCAGCGTGCTGATCCTGATGACCGCGGTGATGATGAAGCGGCCGCTCGACTTCGCCATCTTCCCGACGGTCCTGCTGGTCTCGACCCTGTTCCGGCTCGGCCTCAACCTGGCCTCGACCCGCCTGGTGCTCAGCCACGGCCACGAGGGTCCCGGCGGGGCCGGTCAGGTGATCCAGGCCTTCGGCTCGCTGATGATGGGCGGCAGCTTCATCATCGGGATCATCATCTTCGCCATCATCCTGGTGGTGAATTTCGTGGTCATCACCAAGGGCTCGACCCGCATCGCCGAGGTCTCGGCCCGCTTCACCCTGGACTCCATGCCGGGCAAGCAGATGGCAATCGACGCCGACCTGTCGTCGGGTCTGATCAACGAGGAGCAGGCCAAGTCGCGCCGCAAGGAACTGGAGCAGGAATCGACCTTCTTCGGGGCCATGGACGGCGCGTCCAAATTCGTCCGCGGCGACGCCGTGGCCGGCCTGATCATCGTCTTCATCAACGCCATCGGCGGCATTCTGATCGGCGTCATCCAGCATCAGATGCCGATCGGCGAGGCGGCCAATTCCTATGTCGCCCTGACCATCGGCGACGGCCTGGTGACCCAGGTTCCGGCCATCATCATCTCCATCGCCGCCGGCTTCCTGGTGTCCAAGGCGGGCGTCGAGGGCACGGCCGACAAGGCGCTGGTCGCCCAGCTGGCCACCAATCCGGTCAGCCTCGGCGTCGTCTCCGCCGCGGCCGGCCTGATCGGCCTGATCCCCGGCATGCCGCTGCTGCCCTTCGCGGCCCTGGCCCTCGGGACCGGATTCATGGCCTGGCGGCTGGGCCGTCAGCGGCTCAAGCCCAGGCCGACTGACGCCGAGCTGGCCGCCACCGCGTCGAGCCCGAAAGAAGACGTCGAGGAACCGATCGGCACCGCCCTGACCATCGACGAAGTCAAGATCGAGCTTGGCTATTCCCTGCTGTCCCTGATCAACGATCTGGAGGGCCGCCGACTGACCGACCAGGTCCGCGCCCTGCGCCGCTCGCTGGCCCAGGAGTACGGCTTCGTCATGCCGTCGGTGCGCATCCTCGACAATATGCGCCTCGGCACCCAGGGCTACGCCATCCGCATCAAGGAGATGGAGGCCGGCCAGGGCGAGGTCCGCCTCGGCTCGCTGATGGCCATGGACCCGGCCGGCCGCCAGGTCGAACTGCCCGGCGAGCATACCAAGGAACCCGCCTTCGGCCTGCCCGCCACCTGGATCGACGAAAGCCTGCGCGAGGAGGCCACCTTCCGCGGCTACACCATCGTCGATCCGTCAACCGTGCTGACCACCCACCTGACCGAAATCCTCAAGGAGAACATGGCCGAGCTGCTCTCCTACGCCGAGGTGCAGAAGCTGCTGAAGGAGCTGGGTCCGGAAGAGAAGAAGCTGGTCGACGAGCTGATCCCCTCGGTGGTCACCGTCACCACCCTGCAGCGGGTGCTGCAGGCCCTGCTGCGCGAGAAGGTTTCGATCCGCGATCTGGCCGCGATCCTCGAAGGCCTCGCCGAGGCGGCGCCGCATACCTCGTCGGTCACCACCCTGGTCGAGCACGTCCGCGCCCGCCTGGCCCGTCAGCTGTGCTGGCAGCACAAGGGCGACGACGGCGCCCTGCCGATCGTCACCCTGTCGCCCGACTGGGAGCAGGCTTTCGCCGAGGCCCTGGTCGGCGCCGGCGAGGACAAGCAGCTGGCCATGGCCCCGTCCCGCCTGCAGGACTTCATCCGCGCCGTCCGCGACGTGTTCGAGCGCGCCGCCATGGCCGGCGAGACCGCCGTCCTGCTGACCGGCCCGCAGGTCCGCCCCTACGTCCGCTCGATCATCGAACGCTTCCGCGGCCAGACCGTCGTCATGAGCCAGAACGAGGTCCACCCGAAAGCCCGGCTGCGGACCATCGGGACGGTGTGAAGTCTTCCTTCTCCCCTCCGGGGGAGAAGGTGGCCCGCAGGGCCGGATGAGGGGGATGGGCCGTTTGGACTGTCTGGCCGGCGGTTCACGGAGGCGGCCTTACCCCTCATCCGGGCGGCTCCGCCGCCCACCTTCTCCCCCAAGGGGAGAAGGAACTATTCCGCCACCGTCCAGCCTCCCGCCGACGCATTGCGCGCCACGTCATTGGCCGGCCGCGCCACCAGTCCCGACTGGGTGATCCAGACCTCGTACCGGGCTCCGTCGGCCATCGGCATATAGGCGCCGCCGCCATACAGGGTGTCGACGGCGTCGACGTACCGGCGGTACTTCCGCGCCGTATCCCAGGCGCTGACCTTCCACGGCAGGATGGACCCTTCGTCCCCGCCGGTCAGCGGATGCACGCTGCGCGCCCCGTTGATCTCCTGCTCGATCGAGCGGTAGCGGCCCGACAGCCGGTCCAGCCGGTACTGGGTGTCGAGCCCCAGCACATTGGCCCATGGCTTCCACTTCAGCACCTGGGCCTCGAGGCGCCACTCATCGCCGTGCAGCGGATACAGGTTGCTGACCGCCGGGGCGTTCTCGCCCCGCTCCGGCTGCATCACCGTGGCCTCGAAATACTGCGGGCCAAGCCGGCGGGTCTCGATCGTCGCCACCGGGCGTTCATGCGTCAGCCGTGCATAGGTCTGCACGTCGAGGCCCAGCAGGGCCGCGATCAGGGCCACGGCCATGAAGCCCGCGCCGCCGATTCCGCCCAGCAGGCCGGCGAGGAACCGCCCCCTGAACACCGCGCCCAGGCCTCTGAACAGCAGGACCAGCCCGATCAGTCCGACGATCGCCGGCGCGATCCACCACCACCAAACCATGTCGTTACTCCACCCCTGCCGGTGATCCTTACCCTAAATCCGTGAAACGGGGGCGGTTTCGCTCCACACGCGACTGGACAGGCCAAAACACGCCGCTAATGCTCGCGCCCGATGAGTTCGGCCCTTCGCCTGTCCCTGTCCGCCCTCGTCCGGTTCGCCCGGACGCCGAGCATCGGGCGATCGGTCGTGGCCCTGCTGGCCGGCGCCATCCTGCTGCTGCTGGCGGTCAACGTCGCCACCTTCGTCATGATCCAGCGCACGGCGGCCTTCAACGACCAGGTGGAGCGCTCGCAGCAGGTCCGCCGCGCCGCCCGCGACCTGCTGCTGTCGCTGGTCGACGCCGAGACGGGACAGAGGGGCTTCCTGTTGTCCGGCCGTCCGGAATTCCTCGCCCCCTACAGCCGCGCCGAAATCTCGGTTCCCGAGCAGATGCAGGAGCTGGAGCGGCTGACGGAAGGCGATCCCGAGCTGGAGCCGCACGTCCAGACCATGCTGGAGGCGGCGCGCGACAAGCTGGCGGAGCTGGAACGGACCGTCGCGCTGTCGCGCACGGGCCGCATCGGCGAGGCCGTCCAGATGGCGCGCGCCGGCGAGGGCCGCGCCCTCATGGATGCGATCCGCACCCGGGTCGCGGCCATCGACGAAGTCGAGAACCTCCGCGTGGAGGCGCGAACGCGCCAGTCCGAACGGGGCTCCGGCCTCACCCTCGGGGCCAACGCCTTCGCCGGCCTGCTCATCATCGGCCTGGCCGGAATCATGCTCTGGCTGGTGCGCCGCTACGTCGGCGAGATCCAGGCCGCGCGCGAAAGCCTCGACCGCATGAACGCGGGCCTGGAGGGCCAGGTCCGGGACCGCACCGCCCAGCTGACCCGCGCCAACGACGAGATCCAGCGCTTCGCCTACATCGTCAGCCACGACCTGCGCGCGCCGCTGGTCAACATCATGGGCTACACCGCCGAGCTGGAGCAGGCCGGCCAGGTGCTGGACCGCCAGGTCGCGCTGGTCGAGCAGCGGGCGCCGAAGTCGCTCGATCCCGAGGCGGTGACGGCAGTTCGCGAGGACATGCCGGAGGCCATCGGCTTCATCCGCGCCTCGACGGCCAAGATGGACCGCCTGATCAACGCCATCCTCAAACTGTCGCGCGAGGGACGGCGCTCCCTGGTCCCTGAACTGCTCGACGTGACGGCCATGGCCCGCGGCGCCGCCGACAGCGTCCGCCACCAGACCGGGTCGGCCGGCGCCCAGGTGATCATCAAGCCGCTGCCCCGGATCGAGAGCGACCGGCTGTCGATGGAGCAGATCCTCGGCAACCTGATCGACAACGCCGTCAAATACCTCGACCCGGCCCGGCCCGGCCGGATCGTCGTCTCGGGCGAGGACGAACCCGGCGGCTGGGTCGTCTATCGGATCGCCGACAACGGCCGCGGCATCTCCGCCCGCGACCACGAGCGCATCTTCGAACTGTTCCGGCGATCCGGAAAGCAGGACCGCCCCGGCGAGGGCCTCGGCCTGGCCTTCGTGCGCAACAGCGTTCGCCGTCTGGGTGGCGAGATCAGCGTCGAATCCGAACTTGGAAAAGGATCGACTTTCGTGCTGAAATTCCCCACACGCCTGATCCAGGACGACGCCGGAGAGGCCGCATGAGCAGCGCAGTCAGGATCGTGATGGTCGAGGACGACCACGGCCACGCCCGCCTGATCGAGAAGAACATCCGCCGCGCCAATATCGCCAATGAGATCGTGCATTTCGACAACGGCGGCTCGGCCGTCGACTACCTGTTCGGGGACGACGCCGGCCTGAACGGGCCGATGCTGATCCTGCTCGACCTCAACCTGCCGGACATGTCGGGCACCGACATCCTGGCCCGGGTCAAGGGCGACGAGCGGCTGCGCCGCGCCCCCGTCGTGGTCCTGACCACCACCGACGACAAGGGCGAGATCCAGCGCTGCTACGACCTGGGCTGCAACGTCTACATCACCAAGCCCGTCGACTATGAGAGCTTCGCCGGCGCGATCCGCCAGCTCGGCCTGTTCCTGTCGGTGATGCAGGCGCCGGACATCGTTTGAGCCGCCACAGGGAACACGCCGGTTTGGAAACCTCGGGCCAGGTCATCCGCCTGCTCTACATCGACGACGATCGCGCCCTGTCGCGGCTGGTCGAGAAGGAGCTGGGGCGTCACGGCTACGCCGTCACCTGCGCGCCGGACGGCGAGGCGGGCCTCGAGATCCTGGCCGCCCGCACCGCGGACTTCGATGTCGTCGCCCTCGATCACTACATGCCGGGCCGCGAGGGGCTCGACATCCTGCCCGACATCATCGCCCTCGAGAGCCCGCCGCCGGTGGTCTACGTCACCGGCGCCCAGGAGGGCCGCATCGCCGTCGCCGCCCTGCGCGCCGGGGCCGCCGACTACGTCATCAAGGACGTCTCGGCCGACTTCACCGCCCTGTTGCGCAACGCCCTGCAGGACGCCGTCTCCCGCCGCCGCCTGCAGCGCGAGCACGAAGAGGCCCAGGAGCAGATCCGCCTCGCCCGCGACCGCGCCGAGGCCATGCTGCGCGAGGTCAACCACCGGGTCGGCAACTCCCTGCAGCTGGTCTCCAGCTTCATGTCGCTGCAGTTGCGCCACCTCGCCGACGAGGGCGCCCGCGCCGCGCTCAAGGAGTCCCAGGCCCGGATCGAGGCCGTGGCGCACGTCCACCGCCGCCTCTACACCTCGGGCGACATGACCTCGGTGGCCATGGACGAATACCTCGACGGCCTGATCGCCGAACTGGGCAAGTCCCTGGCCCCCGGCGCCGGCTCCCCGACCCTGACGTTGAAGGCCCACCCGATCAGCGTCTCGACGGACCAGGCCGTGTCGATCGGCGTGATCGTCACCGAACTGGTCACCAACGCCGTCAAATACGCCTACGGCCCCGGCCAGCCCGGCGAGATCCGCGTCAGCCTCGAGCCGCACGGCCGCGACGACCGCGCCCTGCTGACGGTCGAGGACGACGGCCCCGGCCTCGGCGACGGCCAGCCCCGCGGCACCGGCCTCGGCGGCAAGATCATCTCGGCCATGGCCTCCGGCCTGCGCTCGGCGGTCGAATACGATCCGGCCCACCGCGGCGTCCGCGCCCGGCTCGCCTTCGACCTCCAGCCGGTCGCGCGCTAGACTCCCGCCATGCTCCAGTTCGGCGACCGCGATCCCTCCCTCGACTACCTGACCCGCCCCACGGCGTTCGGCCTGGTCTTCCAGGACGGCAAGCTGGCCTGCGTCCGGGTCGACCGCGGCGAGGCCAGCTACTACGACCTGCCCGGCGGCGCGATCGACGGCGACGAGACCGGCGAACAGGCCCTGGTCCGCGAGTTCGTCGAGGAGACCGGCATGACCGTCCGTCCCTTCGTCCGCATCGCCGAGGCCGCCCAGTATTTCCGCAAGTCCGACGGCGCCCCCGTCAACAACGTCGCCGGCTTCTGGATCGCCGAACAGCTGTCGCTCGATCCCGCCGCCAGGATCGAGGCGGACCACCAGCTGGTCTGGCTGCACCCGCACACGGCCCTGAACGAACTGCGCCACGACGCCCATGCCTGGGCGGTCGCGGTCTGGCTCCGGCGCGGATAGCGGCGACGCAAGCGGCGCCTTACGGAACGCCGGGCGGGGCTGAACCGCTTTCCATGTCCAGATGCGGCCATAGCGGCCGCATTCCGCAGGAGAAATTCATGCCCGATCATGATCGCGTGGAAGGCGCCGCCAAGAACCTTGGCGGCAATATCAAGGAAGCGGCCGGCAAGGTGACCGGCGACGAGAAGCTGAAGGCGGACGGCCGGGCCGATCAGGCCGAAGGCAAGATCCAGAACGCCGTCGGCGGTCTGAAGGACACGATCCGCGACAAGCGCAACTAGACTTCCAATTCATCGACCGTGACGCCGTCCGCACCGCGGGCGGCGTTCGCGCGTCGGTCAGTCGTCGTCGCCGCCCAGGCGGATGCTGAGGCCTTCCTCGGCGGGTTTGGATCCGTCGGCGGGCCGGCATTCCTCGGTCCACGCCACGCCGCCTTCGGGCCGGGCCCGCGGCCGCGTCTCGCAGGTCCGCTCCACCAGCGCGGCCGTCGCCGGTCCCGACCGGCTCGGGGCGCCGCACTGCAGGGCGTAGCGGTCGCCCGCCGCCTCCTGCCGGCACTGGTCGGCGGCATTGGCCGGGGCCAGGCCGGGCGGCAGGGCGTCGCCGAGATTGGCGGCCAGGGCGACGCGCACCCGCGCCTGACAGGCCTCCAGGCTCTCCTCGGCCTTGCGCACCAGCGGGCTGCACTCCGAACGCTCGTAGCCATAGGGGTCGGCCCGCGCCCAGTCCGGAATGCTCGGGACGGCGGCGGCCTGCACCGCGACCGGCTCCGGCGGGGGCGTCTGCCACACCACCTGTCCGGTGGCGGCCTGTTGCAGAAGGGCGGCGGCAAGGACGGCGAGCATGGCGGACCTTTCGATGTGACCGGCCAAGCCTAGCCTATTTGGCCAGCGCCCGCATCGCCTTCTCCAGCCCCTCCAGCGTCAGCGGATACATCCGCTCGTCGACCAGTTCGCGGATCATCCCGACCGAGGCCGAATAGCTCCAGTACCGCTCCGGCGACGGATTCAGCCACGCGACCTTGTCCCACTGCTGCGTGGCCCGCTTCATCCACACGGCCCCGGCATCCTCGTTCCAGTGCTCGACCGAGCCGCCGGGCATGGTCACCTCATAGGGGCTCATGGTGGCGTCGCCGACGAAGATGGCCCGCCAGTCGCCCGGGTATTTGTTCAGCACCTCCCAGGTCGGGATTTTCTCGCTGTGCCGGCGCCGGTTGTCCTTCCACACCCCCTCGTAGAGGCAGTTGTGGAAGTAGAAGAACTCCAGGTGTTTGAACTCGGTCCTGGCGGCCGAGAACAGCTCCTCGCACATCTTAACATGGGCATCCATCGAGCCGCCGATGTCGAGGAACAGCAGCACCTTGATGGTGTTGCGCCGCTCGGGCCGCATGTGGATGTCCAGCCAGCCCTGACGCGCCGTGCCGTCGATGGTGGCGTCCATGTCCAGCTCGTCCGGCGCGCCCTGCCGCGCGAACCGGCGCAGGCGGCGGAGGGCGACCTTGATGTTGCGCGTGCCCAGTTCGACCTGGTCGTCGAGGTTCCGGTATTCGCGCTTCTCCCACACCTTGACCGCGCGGCCCTGCCGACCCGGCCCGCCGATGCGCACGCCCTCGGGATTGTAGCCGCCATGGCCGAACGGGCTGGTCCCGCCCGTGCCGATCCACTTGCTGCCGCCCTCGTGCCGGCCCTGCTGCTCCTCGAGACGCTGCTTCAGCGTCTCCATCAGCTTGTCGAACCCGCCCAGCGCCTCGATCTGCGCCTTCTCCTCGTCCGTCAGGTATTTCTCGTTGAGCAGCCGCAGCCAGTCTGCGGGCACGTCCAGCGACGGCTCCTCGCCGGCGCCCACGGTCTCGATCCCGGCGAACACCTTGCCGAACACCTGGTCGAACCGGTCGTAGTGCTTCTCGTCCTTGACCAGCACCGCCCGCGACAGGTGGTAGAAGTCATCGACCTTCCGCCCCGCCACGTCCTTGTCCATGGCCTCCATCAGATGGAGCCATTCCTTCATCGACACGGGCACCTTGGCGTCGCGCAGGGCGGTGAAGAAGGGGAGGAGCATCAGGGCAGCCTAGCAGGCCCGGCCGGCCGGCCCAATGGCGGCTATTCGGCCTCCGGCGCTGCGCGCGCGTCCTTTCCATCGGCGAGTTCGATCAGGATCCGGATCATCATGGACTCGGACCACAGGTCTCCCCGCAAAGCCTTGTCGAGCCGCACGGTCATGCGCTGCTTGATGATCCACCCGCCCGCCTTGGCGACGCTGACCTTCGTCATGTACTCGTTGCCGTCGCTCTGGGTGACGACGCCCCGCGAGATGTAGCGCCGCGGAAATCCCGGACCCGTCACCTCGGTGCGCACAGCCTCCCCGTCGTAGGCGCGCAGATCGGGCCATCGGTTGCGGACCGCGGCGATCGCGCTGTGGGCCTCGGCCTCCGCGGTGGGGGTCGGCGTGTACATGGACGCATAGTGGGTCAGCGACGCGCCCTCGACGCCCGTCTGACAGCTGATGTCTTCGGCTCCCGGTGTCGGATTGTAGACGTGAATGCTGTTCACGCTCACGCCCGGCCAGAAGCGACACACCATGGCGCTGGCGCGGTGGCGAACAGCCGTGCCTTGCTGATCGCTGACGTTCTCGAACATCGCCGCGTGGCCGGAACCCGCGATCAGGGCGTCGGCCGCCTCGCGGTCGGCCTGCGCGTGGACAGCCGACCGGATGGGGAACTCAGGCAACTGGGTGGCCGGCCCGTCCTGGGCCGTCGCCAGGGGCGCGAACAGAAGCGCGGCGATGAATGACAGATGCGCAAGCATGAAACCCTCCCAGGACTGGGCGAGATCAAGCCATGGCTGCGTCCTCGTGCCTACCCGCGCCGCAGGATGAATTCGTCGTCCAGCCACCCGCCGACGGGGAACTGGTATTCCCCCGCCTTCTCGAACCCGTACGCGGCATACAGCTTCTGCGCCTTCAGGTTGCCGCTCCAGACGCCGATCCACAGCGGGCCGTCGGTGTTGGCCTCCATCCAGTCCAGCGCCACGGCCAGCAGCTTCGTGCCCAGGCCCAGCCCCTGCGCCGACTTCGCCACATACAGACGCCGCAGCTCGGCATGGCTCGGCCGCGCCTCCGGATGGGGCAGGGTGTTCGGTCCGGCGTTGGCGAAGGCCAGCAGGTCGCCATCACGCTCCGCCACCCACCAGGCGGCGCCCGGCTCCTTCAGCCTGGTCCGGATCGCCCCGGCGCTGAAGTTGGCCTCGAGAAAGGCCTCCAGGTCGTCGGCCGGGTAGGGGATGCCGAACCCGGCCACGAAGGTGTCGGTGAAGGTCTCCCGCCCCAGTTCGGCGAGGGCGGGAGCGTCGGCGTCGGTGGCGGGGCGGATCACGGGCTCGGTCATGATCCGCCCCTTAGCGTCAGAATCCGGTCAGGGCGAGCTTGCCGATGGTGGTCCCGCTCTCCAGCCGCCGGTGGCCCTCGCGCAGGGTTTCCGCCGACAGCGGTCCGAGCACCTCGGTCAGTGTGGTGCGGAGGCGCCCCGCGTCGACCAGCGCCGCCACCTCGGTCAGGATCTCGTGCTGCCGGATCATATCGGGCGTGCCCTGAACCGAGCGGGTGAACATGCTTTCAAACGCCAGACCGACCGACTTCGACTTCAGCCCGTCGATCGGCCCGGGCGGCAGGTCGTCGATGACGCCGATCGTCCCTTGCGGCGCGACGGCCCGGATCAGCGCCTCGAAATGCCGGGGCGTCTGCGTCAGGGAGGCGATGTATTTCGGAGCGCGTTCCCTGGCCGCGGTCAGCGCCTCGTCCAGCGGGCCGCTGTGGTCGATGACCGCGTGGGCGCCGAGGCCGATCGACCACGCCCGAGTCTCGGGCCGGGAGGCCGTGGCCACCACCCGCAGCCGGGTCTTCGCCCGCGCGATCTGGATCATGGCCGAGCCGACCCCGCCGGCGCCGCCGACGACCAGCAATGTCTCGTCCTCGTCGGCGCCCGCCCGCATCCGGTCGAACAGCAGCTCCCACGCCGTCAGCGAGGTCAGCGGCAGGGCGGCGGCCTGGGCGAAATCGAGCGACCGGGGCTTCGGCCCGACGATCCGCTCGTCCACGGCCTGACGCTCGGCGTTCGACCCGGGACGGTTGATCTGGCCGGCGTAGAAGACCTCGTCGCCGACCTTGAACAGGCTCGCCTCGGGACCGACCGCCGTCACGATCCCGGCGGCGTCGTAGCCGAGGATGTCGGGGACGCCGTGGCCGGGTTCACGGGTCCGGCGCACCTTGAAGTCGATCGGGTTCAGGGCGACGGCCCGAATCTCGACCAGCAGGTCGCGGGGCCGCGGCGTCGGTTCGGGGGCGTCGATCTCAACGAGCGCGGCCGGGTCGCTGATCGCGCGGGGACCGGGGGTGACGATGGCTTTCATGCGGGGACTCCATTGCGGGTCCCGCCCAGTTGATGCACCGTTGCGCGACCCACAAGTACGCCATTTTTGTGCAGGTAGTACCCAAATGGATACCGCATCCAGCCTTCACCAGAACCCGATCCGCCGCGGTGTGCGAGACGGCGAGTGCGTCGTCGACGCCGCCCTCGACGTGATCGGCGGCAAGTGGAAGGGCATGATCGTCCACCAGTTGCTCAAGGGGCCGCTGCGCTTCAACACCCTGCGCCGCGAGGTCGGCGACATCACCCAGCGCATGCTGACCAAACAGCTGCGCGAGCTCGAGGACGACGGCCTCGTGTCGCGCACCGTCTATGCCGAGGTGCCGCCGCGCGTGGAATACCGGCTGACCCCGGGCGGGGCGGCCCTGGGTCCGGTGATCGCCGCCCTGAGGGCCTGGGGCGAGGACCACCTGCGGGCGCCCGCGACCCGGGAAGCGGCGTGACCGTCGCCCTCTTCACCCACCCGGACATGATCGAACACCGGCCCGGCGCCGGGCATCCGGAGCGGCCCGAGCGGCTCAAGGCGGTGCTCGACGCGCTGGACGACGCCGGCCTGGCCGGCGACCGTCGCGCCGCCACAGAGGCCGCCATCGCCGACCTCGAACGCCTGCATCCGGTCGCCTACGTCGCCAACCTGCTGAACGCCTCTCCGGTCGACGGGCTGAACGCGATCGACGCCGACACCATCCTGTCGCCCGGCAGCATTCGCGCCGCCCGCCTCGCCGCCGGGGCGGTGATCGACGCCGTCCGCGCCGTGGCCGGGGGCGAGACGACCCGCGCCTTCGCCGCGGTCCGCCCGCCGGGCCACCACGCCGAACCGGACCGCGCCATGGGCTTCTGCCTGTTCTCCAACGTCGCCGTCGCCGCACGGGTCGCCCAGGCCGAGGGCCTCGCCCGCGTCGCCGTGATCGATTTCGACGTCCACCACGGCAACGGCACCCAGGCGGCGTTCGAGGCCGACGACAGCCTGTTCCTCGGCTCCATTCACCAGTCGCCCCTCTATCCCGGCACCGGCGCGGCGTCCGAGACCGGCGTCGGCAATATCGTCAACGCGCCGGTGCCGCCCCACGCCGCCCGCGAGGCCTGGCGCGCGACCTTCTCCGGCGCCCTGATGCCGGCGCTCGAGGCCTTCCGTCCGGACCTGATCCT
The DNA here is from genome assembly GCF_035626975.1 of Brevundimonas sp. GTDB lineage: Bacteria > Pseudomonadota > Alphaproteobacteria > Caulobacterales > Caulobacteraceae > Brevundimonas. The sequence continues at coordinate 133,643 of NZ_DASPMQ010000006.1, read as the reverse complement.
GATCTCCGCCGGATTCGACGCCCACCGCCGCGATCCGCTGGCCCACCAGAGCCTTGAGGCCGGGGATTTCGCCTGGGCCACCCGCGCCGTGATCGAGGTCGCGCGATCGTGCTGCGCGGGCAAGGTTGTTTCCTCGCTCGAGGGCGGCTACGACCTTGAAGGGCTCGGCCGCTCGGCGGCCGCCCATGTCCAGGCTTTGGGGGAGGACTAGGGGGCCGGATCGCAAAATGCCTTTCCGCCCGTCGCTCATGTCAGCTCCCGCCCGAGACCCCTTGCCCGATCAACCCGCCCCGGCGCCCGTTCCGCGCCCGGCGGCGCTGGTTTCCGTCCGCCCCGGGGCCATCATCCTCGCCCGCCACGGCGAGCCGGCCCTGTCCCGCAAATGCCTGCTGACCTCCGACCAGTACCGCGACTGGTGGGCGAAGTATGAGGTCGGCGGCCTGCGCGCCGGCCAGACCCCGCCCCCCGAACTGCTCGCCACGGCCGAGGGCGCCGGGGCCATCTACGCCTCGACCCGTCCCCGCGCCCAGGAGACCGCCGCCGCCATCGCCGCCGGCCGCGAGGTGATGAGCGACGCCCTGTTCATCGAGGCCCCCCTGCCGCCGCCGCGCTTCCCGTCCTGGTTCAAGCTGCCGCCCAAATACTGGGGCGCCGTGGCCCGCATCTGGTGGCACGCCTTCAACCATCACGAGGGCCAGGAGACCCGCGCCCAGGCCGAGGTCCGCGCCGAACAGGCCGCCCAGGCCCTGATCGCCCGCGCCGAATCGGGGCAGGACGTGCTGGTCCTCGCCCACGGCTATTTCAACCACATGGTCGGCAAGCGGCTGAAGGCCGACGGCTGGAAGCTGGTCCACAACCAGGGCTTCAAATACTGGTCCCAGCGCCGCTACGAACAGCGGTGATGATCCGGCGCTCCCTGCTCGCCGTCGTCCTCTGCCTCGTCGCCGCCGTGCCGGCCCCGGCGCTGGCCCAGGAGCCCGCCCGGGCCGCCGCGCCCGCCGTCGCCGTCCGCGTGATCCTCGAAACCACGGCCGGGACCATCCTCGTCGAGACCGATCCGCGCGCGCCGGTCACCGCCGCCAACTTCCTGCGCTATGTCGACGAGGGCCGCTTCGACGGGACGGACTTCTATCGCGGCATGGAGCTGGGGGCCGGAACCGGCGTCGTCCAGGGCGGAACCGCCAATGCGCCGGACCGCATCCTGCCGCCCATCGCCCACGAGCCGACCAGCCAGACGGGGCTGCGCCACGTCGACGGCGCCCTGTCCATGGCGCGGTTCGACCCGGGCACGGCTGACGGCGACTTCTTCATCATCGTCGGCAATCTGCCGGGCTTCGACGCCGGCCGGTCCGCGCCAGGCGACGCCGGATTCGCCGTCTTCGGACGGGTGGTCGAGGGCATGGACGTGGTCCGCGCCATTCTCGCCGCCCCGAAATCCCCCACCGAGGGCGAGGGCTTCATGCGCGGCCAGATGCTGGACCCGCGCGTCCGGATCGTCTCCGCCCGCCGCGTCGAGACCGCGCCGCCGCCCGTCCGGTAGCAAAAGCGCCGGTCTTTGCTTGAGACGCGCCCGCGCCGCCTCTAGGGTCGCCAGCGATGACCGACGCCGCCGCCCCCATCCCCGCCGAGCTCAGCTTCGAGGACGCCTTGCAGCGCCTCGAACAGATCGTCTCCCGCCTCGAGTCCGGCCAGGCCCCGCTCGAGGAGTCGATCGCCCTGTACGAGGAGGGCGCGCGCCTCAAGGCCCACTGCGAGGACCGGCTCAAGGCCGCCCAGCTGCGGGTCGAGAAGATCGTCGTCGGCGCCGACGGCCAGGCCCGGGGCGTCGAACCGGCCGGGTTCGACTGATGTCCGGCCCAGCCGCCCGGGGCGTCGCCGATCCGATCGTCTTCGATGATTTCCTGAAAGTGGACATCCGCGTGGGCCAGGTGGTCTCCGCCGATCCCTTCCCCGAGGCGCGCAAGCCCGCCTACAAACTCGCCATCGACTTCGGCCCCGCCATCGGCGTGAAGAAGTCCTCGGCCCAGATCACCGTCCACTACACCCCGGACCAGCTGGTCGGCCGCAAGGTCGCCGCCGTGGTCAACTTCCCGCCGCGCCAGATCGGGCCCTTCATGTCCGAGGTGCTGACCCTCGGCTTCCCCGACGCGGCGGGCGAGGTCGTTCTCGTCGGCGTCGACCGCGATGTCCCGCCGGGCGGGAGGTTGTTCTGAACGTTCTCGCCGCCAATTCGCCGGAGCAGGACGTCATCGACCGGGTGGCCGAGACCGCCGACCTGGTCACCGTCGCCCTCGACGAACTGCTGCCCCGCGCCGACGGCCCGGAGTCCCGCCTGACCGAGGCCATGCGCTACGCCGCCCTCGGCCCCGGCAAGCGGCTCAGGCCCTTCTTCGCGCTCGAGGCCGCCAATCTGTTCGACATCGAGGAGCGGCCGGTGCTGCGCGCCGCCTGCGCCCTCGAATGCGTCCACGCCTACAGCCTGGTCCACGACGACCTGCCCTGCATGGACGACGACGACGTGCGCCGCGGCCGCCCCACCGTGCACCGCGCCTATGACGAGGCCACCGCGGTCCTCGCCGGGGACGCCCTGCAGACCGCCGCCTTCGACATCCTGCTGCACGAGGACACCCACGAGGACCCGGCCGTCCGCTGCGAGCTCGCCGCCCGCCTGTCGCTGGCCTCGGGCGCCCGCGGCATGGCCGGCGGCCAGATGATCGACCTGCTCGGCGTGCGCGACGACCTCGGCGGCGTGGCGCGGATGCAGCGGCTCAAGACCGGGGCCCTGTTCACCTACGCCTTCGAGATTCCGCTGATCATCGCCGACGCCCGCGAGATCCACCGGCAGGCCCTGATCAGCTTCGCCCACGACATCGGCCTGGCCTACCAGATCGTCGACGACCTGCTCGACGTCGAGGGCGACGAGGACATCCTCGGCAAGGCCGCCGGCAAGGACGCCGCCCAGGGCAAGACCAATTTCGTCACCCTGCTGGGCGTCGAGGCGGCGCGGCATCGCGTCGCGCATCTGGCCGACCAGGCCCGCGCCCATCTCGACGTGTTCGGCTCCGACGCCGAAATCCTCAAGGCCAGCGTGGACTACGTGCTTCAGCGGCGGTCCTGATCCGCACGTCCGCGTGCACCGATCCTGCATCGATTTTTCAGACCGGATCGACCTGACCCGCAGCGAAATGCTCTACAGGGTGTTGGAAGACCAAAGGCTCAGGTTCAAAAACACCCTCATGCCCGACACCCCGCTTCTCGATCAGGTCAAGCTCCCCGCCGACACCCGGGGCCTCGACATTCCGCAGCTGAAGCAGCTGGCTGACGAACTGCGGGCCGAGACCATCGACGCGGTCTCCGTCACCGGCGGCCACCTCGGGGCCGGCCTCGGCGTGGTCGAGCTGACCGTCGCCCTGCACCATGTGTTCGAGACGCCGAAGGACATCCTGATCTGGGACGTCGGCCACCAGTGCTATCCGCACAAGATCCTGACCGGGCGCAGGGACCGCATCCGCACCCTGCGCATGCCCGGCGGCCTCTCGGGCTTCACCAAACGCTCGGAGAGCGAATACGACCCCTTCGGCGCCGCCCACGCCTCGACCTCGATCAGCGCGGCCCTCGGCTTCTGCGCCGCCCGCGACCAGAAGGGCGAAAGCAACAAGGTCGTGGCCGTCATCGGCGACGGCTCGATGTCCGCCGGCATGGCCTATGAGGCGATGAACAACGCCGCCGAGACCACCAAACAGCTGGTCGTCATCCTCAACGACAACGACATGTCGATCGCCCCGCCGGTCGGCGGCATGAGCGCCTATCTGGCCAAACAGGTCTCGGGCGGCGCCTATCGCAATTTCCGCCGCTTCGGGAAGTCGGTCGCCGAACACCTGCCGCGCCCGTTCCGCAACGCCGCCCGCAAGGCCGAGGAATACGCCCGCGGCATGATCGTCGGCGGCACCTTCTTCGAGGAGCTGGGCTTCTACTACGTCGGCCCGGTCGACGGGCACGACATGGACAATCTGGTCCCCATCCTCAGGAACGCCGCCGCCATCACCGACCGCCCGGTGATCGTCCACGTCGTGACGCAGAAGGGGAAGGGCTACGCCCCGGCCGAGACCAGCGCCGACAAGCTGCACGCGGTGGCGAAATTCGACGTGATCTCGGGCAAACAGTCCAAATCCGTCTCGAACGCTCCCAGCTACACCAAGGTGTTCGGGACCGAGCTGATCAAGCGGGCCGCGCTCGACCCTTCCATCGTCGCCATCACCGCCGCCATGCCATCGGGCACCGGGCTCGACCTGTTCGGCCAGGCCTTCCCCGAACGCACCTATGATGTCGGCATCGCCGAGCAGCACGCCGTCACCTTCGCGGCCGGCCTCGCCGCCGACGGCATGAAGCCGGTCTGCGCCATCTATTCGACCTTCCTCCAGCGCGGCTACGACCAGGTCGTCCACGACGTGGCCATCCAGAAGCTGCCGGTCCGTTTCGCCATGGACCGCGCCGGTCTGGTCGGCGCCGACGGGGCCACCCACGCCGGTTCGTTCGACATCGGCTACATGGGCGCCCTTCCCGGCATGGTGCTGATGGCCGCCGCCGACGAGGCTGAACTGGCCGCCATGATCGCCACCTCGCTCGAGATCGACGATCGCCCCTCGGCCTTCCGCTATCCGCGCGGCGACGGCGTCGGGGTCGAGATTCCCGAACTCGCCGCCCCGTTTGAGATCGGCAAGGGCCGCATCGTCCGCGAGGGCACGACCGTCGCCATCCTGTCGCTGGGCACGCGCCTGCAGGAATCGCTCAAGGCCGCCGACGCCCTGGCCGCGCGCGGCGTCTCGGCCACCGTGGCCGACGCCCGTTTCGCCAAGCCGCTCGACGAGGACCTGATCCTGCGCCTCGCCCGCGAGCATGAATGCCTGATCACGGTGGAGGAGGGGGCCATGGGCGGCTTCGGCGCCTTCGTGCTGCAGCTGCTGGCCGAAAAGGGCGCGCTGGACGCCGGCCTGAAGGTCCGTACCCTCTGCCTGCCCGACGTCTTCCAGGACCAGGCTGACCCGGTCGCGATGTACGCCACGGCGGGCCTCAACGCCGAGCATATCGCCGCCGCCGCCCTGCAGGCGCTGGGGGTCGAGGCGTCGCGCGCCGTCCGGGCCTGACCGCCGTACAACGCAACCTCGGTCTCCCACTCCCGTTCTGTCCCGGACAGGCAAGTGGAGTACCAACTGTGAAAGCTCATCTCTTTGTGGCCGCTGCCTTGATATGCGGGGGCTGCGCGACCCAGCAGGCGTCCGGCGAGGCCGCAAGCGCGACGGTCGTCCGGACCGGCGACGAAAACCTCACCTGCAGGCAGATCGCCGATGAGGCGGCCGGGCTCAGCCAGCGGATGGGCGGAAACACGCCGGGGCCCCTGGGTGCGATGAGCGGCGTGGCCCGGGCCGGCGCGGCTGCGCTCATTCCCGGCGCGGGCCTGGTGATCGCCGGCGCCGACGCTCTCACCGCCCCCGAGCGCGAGCGCCGCGAGGCCGAGGCCCTCGCCCTCCAGAACCGCTGGCACTACCTCAACGGCCTCTACATCGCCGGCGATTGCATGAAGAACGCGTCGCGCTGACAATGGCCCGCCCGCGCCGCCCCCTCCGTCCGGCCCGCTGATCGCGGCCCGGCCACCTCCCCACAGCGTGGGGAGGTGAAGCCCGCCCTCACCTCCCCATCGCAGATGGGGAGGGGGACCGCGCGAAGCGTGGTGGAGGGGGCGGCGCCGGGCCATGACGCTGTGCTGACAATCCGGGAATCCATAGTCGGGTTCAGCGGAAATTATCCGGCGAGATCAACACCCTGACCTTTTCTCGAGCCGTTCTCCTGCGCACAGGGGACGGGCTCCTTACAATGCGCTTCATCCCGTCGCGGGGGAGGGCGTCCGGCGCCAGGGCCAACCACGTGCGGCGAGATGCGATCGAGCGGGAAACGTCGTTTCCGGATCGTCGTCCGACCCGTCGCGCGGCCGCAAAGGCCGGGCGGGGGGGAGCCTCGGGCGACGGGCAAGGGGGCGGCGGACTGCCCGGGGTGTAAGAAACCCCGGGGCCCGGAGGGCCTGGAAGCCTTCCGCCCGTCGCGGGCCTAGGACGGACAGGGTTGAATGCGGCGACAAGGCCGGGGTGGGAAAACTCCACAAGCCCCGCGGGCCGCCACGAAACCCGCCCCCGTGCGCTTGCGTGAACCGGTCGCGGCGGAGCGCGGACGTTCAGCCGAAAATCATCAAGGCTCCCTACGGCGAAAGCACGGGGGCCGCATCAACGGTTCCGGGCCGAACGCCCGCGCTCCGCCGACCTCCCCGACCTTTCCGGATGAAAACCCGGAAAGCGCAGACTCATGCCCCGAATCCGCGCGCCCGCCAGCGACCGTTCGCCACGCCTCCAGAACAGGGAAACAAACGTGCGGAAAATCAAGGGCCTAATGCCGTTCTGCACCGCCTTGACCTGCGGGGGTCCCGCCTATAGGTTCCGCGCCGAATTCAGACCCCCTCCGGCATCCGTGCCGGAGTGCTGAGGCCGCCCATGTCAACCCAGCCGGAATCGCGCGAAGAGGCGATCAAACGCCTCACCGAAAGCGCATCCGCGATGGAGGCGCGCAATGCGCGCCAGCTCTCTCACGAGGCGGCGGGGCAGGCGGCGGCGGGGCAGGCGTGGCGTATCCTCGCCGACCTGTTCGGCGGCGTGTTCGTGGGGCTGGCGCTCGGGTTCATCGTGGACCGGTTCGCCGGGACGGAACCCTGGGGTCTGATCGGCGGCGTCCTTCTGGGCTTCGCCGTCTCGGTATTCATGGCCTGGCGGACGGCGCAACGCCTGATGGCCCAGGCGAAGGCAAGCGGGGTGGAGCCGAAGTCGGTTCCCTTCGACGACGACGTAGAAGACTAGGGACCAAGGGCTCGATGGCCGATCCGCTACACCAGTTCCAGATTGTGCCCCTGACCCCCGCGGTCGAGGTGAACCTGCCGCTCATCGGGCAGCAGACGATCGCCTTCACCAATTCGCACCTGGCGATGACCGTCGCCTTCGGCATGGTCGTGCTGTTCCTGACGCTGGTCACCGCCGGCGCCAAGGTCGTCCCGGGCCGCATGCAGGCGGCGGGCGAGACCCTGTTCGGCATGATCGACGGCCTCGTCGACTCCATCATCGGTCACGACGGGCGCAAGCTGTTCCCGTTCGTGTTCACGATCTTCACCTTCATCCTGGCGATGAATTTCCTGGGCCTGTTCCTCAGCTTCACCGCCACCTCGCAGATCGCCGTCACCGCCACCTTCGGCGTCATCACCATCCTGATGGTGCTGGCCATCGGCTTCGGGAAACACGGCCTGAAGTTCTTCTCGCTGTTCGTGCCGTCGGGCGTGCCGTGGCCGGTGCTGCCCTTCGTGGTCATCATCGAGTTCGTCTCCTTCCTGCTGCGGCCGGTCACCCTGACCCTTCGTCTGTTCGGCAACATGATGGGCGGCCACGTCGCCCTGAAGGTCTTTGCCGGATTCGTCGTCGTCGCCGTCGGCGGGGCCATCGGCTGGCTCGGCGTCCCGGTCTTCATTCTGTCGCTCGGGATGACCGTCGGCCTGACCGCGCTGGAGTTCCTCGTGGCCTTCCTGCAGGCCTTCGTCTTCGCTGTTCTGACCACGATCTACCTGAACGACGTGGTCAACCTGGGCCACGGCCACTAGGGCCCGGACCAGTTTTCGTCTCCAACCAACCAACCCCAGACTAGGACTTACGACCATGGAAGCAGAAGCCGCCAAGCTCATCGGCGCCGGCCTCGCGATGACCGGCATGATCGGCGCCGGCATCGGCGTCGGCAACATCTTCGGCTCGTTCCTGACGGGCGCCCTGCGCAACCCGTCGGCCGCCGGCTCGCAAATCGGCAACCTGTTCGTGGGCGCGGCTCTGGCCGAAGCCCTGGGCATCCTGTCGTTCGTGCTCGGCATCCTGCTGTACTCGGCCTGATTTCGTCCTTCCGGCTGCGGCGCGGCCTGCCTTGCGCAGGGCCGCGCCGTCGTCGGTTGACGGATCGACCGTAGATCCAGCCCATTTCCGCTTCGGGTCGCCCGACCTGAATCCAGGAAATGGGCCAGCGTTTTAGACCAGGCGACAGATGACCACGACAGCCCATCCCGTTCTGCCCGAAGACGCGGCCCATCCGGTCGCGATCGAGGACACGCACGCCACGACCGAAGCCGCCCACGGCGGCGCGCACGAGTCCGGCGGCCTGCCCCAGTTCGAGTTCCAGCACTGGTTCGGACAGATCGTCTATCTGATCTTCCTGTTCGCCATCCTCTATTTCCTGATCGCCAAGGTCTTCGCCCCGCGCCTGCGTCGGGTGTTCGACGAGCGCGAACAGACCATCTCCACCGCCATCGCCACGGCCCGTCAGGTCCAGGCCGAGGCCGCTGGCCAGGCCGAGGCCGCCAAGGCCGAGGTCGAGGCCGCTCGCGCCTCGTCCCGCGCCACGGCCGCCGCCGCCAAGGCCCGCGTCACCGACGAGGCCAACGCTCGCGCCGCCGCCGAGGAAGAGGTGGTCAACGCCCGCATCGCCGAGGCGGAGGCCGCCATCGGCAAAACCCGCGACGCCGCCATGACCAATGTCGCCTCGATCGCATCGGACACGGCCGCCGCCATCGTCGAGCGCCTGACCGGCAAGGCCCCCACGGCCGCCGAGGCCGCCGCCGCCGTCAAGGGAGCCGCCTGACATGAACATGTTCTTCGAAGAGGGCTTCTTCGGTCTCGATAGCGCCGAGCTCTGGGTCGGCGTCGGCCTGGTGCTGTTCCTGGCCGTCTGCGTCTTCACCGGCGCCTTCAAGCTGCTCGCAGGCGCGCTCGACGCCAAGGCCGCCAAAATCCAGTCCGAGCTCGACGAGGCCGCCCGCCTGCGCGCCGAGGCCGAGGCCCTGCTGGCCCAGATCCGCGCCGAGAAGGCCGAGGCCGAGGCCCAGGCCGCCGCCATGCTCAAGGCCGCCGAAGCCGACGCCCGCGTCATGGAGGCCGAGGCGAAGGTCAAGCTGGAAGAGACCCTGGCCCGCCGTCAGGCCCTGGCCGAGCGCCGCATCGCCCAGGCCGAGGTCCAGGCCACGGCCGAGGTCAAGGCCGCCGCCGCCGACCTCGCCGCCCGCGCCGCCGAACAGATCCTCGTGGCGCGTCTGGCCGGTCAGAAGAGCGACCCCCTGCTCGACGCCGCCATCGCCCAGATCGGCTCGCGGCTCAACTAGGGCGCTATCGCCCGCCGCGCGGCGGCTCGCTGCCTGGGCGTCGATCATGCGCGAAGCGCCAGGCCGCGTCGGGTCGAGGAGGCGGAGCCTCCTGACCGCGGCCCAACAAAAAAGGCCCCGCCGGCGTCCGGCGGGGCCTTTGTCGTCAGTGCGCCGGAGCGCCTGCGATCGGGACGTGCCGGTGCTTGTCACGCGCGACCAGCCGCCCGTACACATTGCCCAGCACGATGCCGTACACGGCGTGGATGGCGATCATCCACGCCAGGGTGCCGAACCCGGCCTGCATGAAGAAGATGCCGACGGGTCGACCGACCATTCCCGCCAGGGGGGCTACCGTCAGTCCCATGACGATGAAGGCTCCGACTGCGAAGAGAATGCCCTTCGATTCGGATGTGTCCGTCGGCAGTCGGGGACAAAGCACGCCGAACGCCGGGCCAAGCACGAAGGTCCCGACCACGAAGTGGGCGATCCAGCCCACGATGATCAGATCGGGCGTTTGCAGCATGACGGACAGCAACCGCGGGAAACTTGCGGCCCAGGGTCCGAAATAGAGGTTGGCCACCTCCAGCACCGATACCGCGACCGTCGCGGCAAAGCCGGCGATCATGCCTTTTTGTACGCGTGACATCATGACCGTAGCGCCTCCCAAACGCTTGTCGTGGCTCAGATTACGCAAGGGAGAGCATACGCCTGCTGTGGCAGGCGGCGTTCACATTGCCGTGCTTCGCGGTTGCGAGAAGGGGGCCCGGTCTATTCGGCGGCGATGTTCGACCCGTCCGGAGCCGTCCAGCGCAGCACCGGCTGACGCGCCGCCCGGGTTTCGTCCAGCCTTTTCAGCGGCGCGTGGAACGGCGCGCCCTTGAAGCGGTCGACGTCGCCGGCCTTCGCCGCTTCGGCCAGGGCCCGCATCGCCGTGATGAAGCGGTCCAGCTCCTGCTTCGATTCGGTCTCCGTCGGCTCGATCAGCATGGCGCCGTGGACGACCAGCGGGAAATACATGGTCATCGGGTGGAAGCCCTCGTCGATCATCGCCTTGGCGAAGTCGAGCGTGGTCACCTCCGTGCCCTTCAGCCATTCGTCGTCGAACAGGGCCTCGTGCATGCACGGCCCATCCGGGAAGGCCGGGCTCATCAGGTCCGACAGCCGGGCCTTGATGTAGTTGGCGTTCAGCACCGCGTCCTCGGCCACCTGCCGCAGCCCGTCCGAGCCATGGCTCATCATGTAGCTGAGGGCCCGGACATACATGCCCATCTGGCCCTGGAAGGCGCACAGCCGGCCGAAGGCCTGCTCAGCCTCGCCCTCGGCCCGCTCGATCAGCTGGAACCCGTCGCCGTCGGACACCACCCACGGCGCCGGCGCAAAGGGGGCCAGGGCCTCCGACAGCACCACCGGGCCCGCGCCCGGCCCGCCGCCGCCGTGCGGCGTCGAGAAGGTCTTGTGCAGGTTGATATGCATGGCGTCGACGCCCAGGTCGCCGGGCCGCACCCGGCCGACGATGGCGTTGAAATTGGCCCCGTCGCAGTAGAAATACGCGCCCGCCTCGTGCGTCAGCCGGCTGATCTCGAGGATGTCGCGCTCGAACAGGCCGCAGGTGTTCGGATTGGTCACCATGATGGCCGCCACGTCCGGCCCAAGCTTGGCGGCGAGATCCGCCACATCGACGCGGCCGTCGTCGGTCTGGGCCACTTCCACCACCGTATAGCCGACGAAGGCGGCGGTGGCCGGGTTGGTGCCGTGGGCCGAGGTCGGCACCAGCACCTTGCGGCGCTTCAGGTGCTCGCCCGACGCCTCATGGGCGGCGCGGATGGCCATCAGGCCGCACAGTTCGCCGTGCGCCCCGGCCTTGGGGCTCATCGCCACCGCCGGCATGCCGGTCAGGGTCTTCAGCCAGTGGGCCAGCTGATCCATCAGCTCCAGCGCGCCCTGCACCGTCGAGACCGGCTGCAGCGGGTGGATGTCCGAGAAGCCGGGCAGGCGCGCCATCTTCTCGTTGAGGCGCGGGTTGTGCTTCATCGTGCACGAGCCCAGCGGATAGATGGCCAGGTCGATGGCGTGGTTCTTCTGGCTCAGCCGTACATAGTGTCGCATCGCCTCGGGCTCGGAGAGGCCGGGCAGGCCGATCGGGTCCCTGCGCACCAGGTCGCCCAGATCGCCGCCGTCGGTCTTCGGCTCCGGCAGGTCGACGCCAGTCTTGCCCCAGCCGTCGCTCTCGAAGATCAGGTGCTCGTCCTGCAGCAGGCCGCGGCCGCCCGTCAGGGTGGCCGGTTTGGACGTGACGGCGTTCGGCGTCGTCGGGCGGCCAATGGTGTTCATGGTGCTCATGGATTGGACTTGCTGCTGAAGGGCGAGACGGCGTTTCCGCACGCCGCTACCTGATCCGATGTCGGCCTTGGCGGAAGGTTCGGGCCAAAATCGCCGAGCGGGCGCTCCTCGGCATACGTCGCGAGCGCCCCGTTTACGCCTGCCAGATAGGCGGTCACTGCCCCGCATGGCGGCTCGAGCTCAGTACTGCGGATGGTGCGCCCGGCGTCGGCGCATACGCTGGCGGCCAGACCAATCTTGCTGGCTGCCTCCGCGGTGATCCGACCTGATTCGGCGAGACCGGCCCATTCAAGGATATGCTGCTCGCTGGCCATACACTGGCCGACGAGCGCGGCCGCCCGGGACATGTCCACTGGCGCCGCTGGCTTTGTGCAAGCGTTCATGAAGAGCGCCAAAGCCGCCGCCGCGAGGACCTCAACCTTCATTGAGCAGTTCCCCGAGCGCGCTCGCGAGGCCCCTGATGTCTGCGTCGGTGGTGACTTCGGTCGCGGCGACCAGCAGCACATCGTCCATGCCGGCCCCGGGCGCCAGGCGGCCGTAAGGCACGCCGGCGAGAATGCCGCGTTGGGCCAACTGCTCGACCACCCCGGCCGCGGGCTTGGGCAGGCGGACGGCGAACTCGTTGAAGAAGCGGGAGGTCAGCACCTCGACTCCCGGGATCGAGGCCAACACATCCCGCGTGGCCACGGCCTTCTCGTGGTTCAGCAGAGCCATCCGCCGCAGCCCCGTCTCCCCCAGCAGGCTCATGTGGATGGTGAAGGCCAGGGTGCACAGGCCCGAGTTGGTGCAGATGTTCGATGTCGCCTTGTCGCGGCGGATGTGCTGCTCGCGCGTCGACAGGGTCAGCACGAAGCCGCGCGTCCCGTCGGCGTCGACGGTCTCGCCGGTCAGGCGCCCCGGCATCTGGCGGATCAGCTTTTCGCGGCAGGCGAACAGGCCGACATAGGGGCCGCCGAAATTCAGCGCGTTGCCGATCGACTGGCCCTCGGCCGCGACGATGTCCGCGCCCATCTCGCCGGGCGACTTCAACAGGCCCATCGACACGGCCTCGGTCACCACCACGATCAGCAGGGCCCCGGCGGCGTGGGCCGCCTCGGCGATCTTCGTCACGTCCGTGGCCGTGCCGAACACGTTCGGGGTCTGGACCACGACGCAGGCGGTGTCCGGCCCGATCTGGTCGATCACCGCCGCCTCGGCGTCCACGGCGGCCGCCAGCACCTGGGTCTCGACCCCGACCGCGTGGACCACGGTCTCGGTCGCGGCGACATAGTGCGGATGCACCCCGCCCGAGATCACCGCCTTGTTGCGGCGGGTCACCCGCGTGGCCATCAGCACGCCCTCGGCCATGGCGGTCGAGCCATCATAGAGGCTGGCGTTGGCCACCGGCATGCCGGTCAGGTTGGCGACCTGGGTCTGGAACTCGTACAGATACTGCAGCGTGCCCTGGGCGATCTCGGGCTGGTACGGCGTGTAGCTGGTCAGGAACTCCGACCGCTGGATCACGTGATCCACCGTCGCCGGCACGTGGTGGCGATAGGCTCCCGCGCCACAGAAGAAGGGCGCGGATCCCGCCGACGTATTCTTCGCCGCCAGCGCCCCCAGCGCCCGCTCGACCTCCAGCTCGCCCGCCACGCGCGGCAGGTCGACGAACCCCTCCCGCCGCGCCGCCTGCGGCACGTCCACGAACAGGTCGTCGATGGTCTTGGCCCCGATCGCCGCCAGCATGGCGGAGCGGTCGTCGGGCGTCAGGGGGAGGTAGCGCATCGGGAGCTCCGGGCCGGGGAGGACGGCCGAGTCGACCCGCTGACTCTTGATCAGCGGGTCGGAACGTCATCAAAGGGTGGTCAGGTACTGGTCGTAGGCGGCGCGATCCATCAGGGCGTCCAGCTGCGAGGCGTCGGAGACCTTGATCTTGGCGAACCAGCCTTCGCCTTCGGGATCGGCGTTGACGGTCTCGGGGGCCGAGGCCAGGGCGGCGTTGCCCTCGACGACTTCACCCGACACCGGGGCGTAGACGTCCGAGGCCGCCTTGACGCTCTCGACGACGGCGAAGCTGTCGCCCTGGCTGACCGTCTTGCCGGCGTCCGGCGTCTCGACGAACACCACGTCGCCGAGGGCCTCGGCGGCGTGCCGGCTGATGCCGACCGTGGCGACGTCGCCATCGAGGCGAACCCACTCGTGATCCTTGGTGAAACGCATCTCTATTCTCCGGGAAGCCGTCAGGCGGTCTTGGGTTTGCGGTAGTAGCGTTGGGCGACGAAGGGCATGGCCACGACCTCGGCCGCGGCGGCCTTGCCGCGCACGATCACCTTCAGGTCCGTGCCCTGGTCGGCGAAGGCCGGCGGCACATAGCCCATGGCGATGTTGCGCCCCAGCGTCGGCGAGGGGCCGCCCGACGTGACCTTGCCGATGAGGTTGCCGTCCATGTCGGCGATTTCGGCGCCTTCGCGGGCCGGGGCGCCTTCCTTGACGCTGAGGCCGACGCGGACGCGGGCGGGACCCTCGGCCAGTTCCTTCAGGATGCGGTCGGCGCCGTTGAAGTCGGCCCGCTCCTTGCGCGACTTCGACAGGGCGAAGGTCAGCGCGCCCTCGACCGGCGACGTCGTCGCGTCGATGTCGTGGCCGTGCAGCGGCAGGCCGGCCTCGAGTCGCAGGCTGTCGCGGGCGCCGAGGCCGATCGGCTTGACCCGGGCGTCCTCCAGCAGGAGGTTCCAGACCCGTTCGGCGTCCGCGGCCGGGACCGAGATTTCGTAGCCGTCCTCGCCGGTGTAGCCCGAGCGCGAGACGTAGCAGTCGACCCCGAAGATCATCAGCCGGGCGCATTCCATGAAGCCGAAGTCGGCCAGAACCGGCTCGTGCTTCACCATCACCTCGGCCGCCTCCGGTCCCTGGATCGCGATCAGGGCGCGGTCGGCCAGCACGGTCAGGGCGGCGTCGCCTTCAAGGTTGGCTTGCAGGAAGGCGAAGTCGGCGTCCTTGTTGCCGGCGTTGACCACGACATAGAGGCCGTCGTGGTCGGGCTTGCCGGCCATCAGGTCGTCCATGATCCCGCCGTCGGTGTTCAGCAGGAGGCTGTATTTCTGCTTGCCGGCCTTGAGCGCCGCATAGTCGCCGGGGACGAAGCGCTCGAACTGGGCGAGGGCGTCCTCGCCGGTGATCTTGCACTGGCCCATGTGCGAGACGTCGAACAGGCCGGCGTGCTCGCGGGTCCAGCGATGCTCGGCCAGGACGCCCTCATACTGCACCGGCATCTCGTAGCCGCCGAAGCCGACCATGCGGGCGCCCAGCGCGCGGTGGGCGGCGTTGAGGGGCGTGGTCTTCAGAACTTCGTCGGTCATGTCGGCCTCAGAGTCGCGTGTTGAAGCGGAAAGCTCCGCCGTCCTCGCGCCCCCGCTGTCCTGAAGCCTGAGAGATTCCGGCGCCCTCCAGAAATGAAAGGAGGGCCGCCTTGCTCCGTCGGCGCGCTCCTGGGAGCGACTTTCCAGCGTCCGAATGTTCTCGCGGTCCGTTTGCCTGAGCGTTTCCGGGGCGGTTGCGCCTTCGGCTCCGGGTCCGCCGAAACAGCCCGATCTCTCCCGCGAGAGCGCCGCGACCTAGGCCCCGACTCCGGTGCGAAGTCAAGCGTGGGCGAGATGGGGGCGATGGGTCGGGTGTCTTCGGCTACGGAGGCGGGCGATGCGGCTGACGCGCCCATTATGGGAAAGGCTGCTACGGCCGCCGCCGCGGGATGTCGGGAAGGACCGCCAAGATTGTCCACTCATAAAAAATCTTTCTTATTCGAAAAATCGATTGTCCAATTCCAGCCTGCGGGATAGTTTTGTCAGAGGGGTTGGTAGCGCTAACAATGAACGGGTTTTGGCGATCACCGGGGGCAGCTCAAGATCGGAGCGAAGGCTTGGTGGTCGCTGCGCCCGGGCAGGTGCACGACAGGCGCCAGCGCGTTATCCGCCACCGGCCTGACACCCTCGTCGTCAACCTCCGACTGGAATATCCGATGCGGCTTCTCTCAGTGATCCCGGGCGTCCTGCTGCTGGTCCTCGGTTCAGCCTCCGCTGCGCATGCCGAGGTGCTCGCCAGGCTGACCTCGCCCGACGGGCGGATCGAGGTGGTGGTCGACCAGGGCGCCGACGGCAGCCCGCGCTACGCCGTAAATCGTGACGGCCACGCCATTCTGGCCCCCTCGGTCCTGGGCCTGGGGCTGGACAAGGGGGGGCTGCTGGGGCCTGGCCTCGAGCTCGACGCGCCCGCCCGGACCGCCAGCGGCCGCGACGACTACCAGCTGCTGGGCCGGCGCAGTCATGTGCAGGCCGACTGGCGCGAGTTGCGTCTCGACCTTGCCGAGCCCGGCGGGGCCGGGCGTCGGATGCAGCTGACCTTCCGGGCCTACGACGAGGGGATCGCCTTCCGCTACACGGTGCCGACCGACGGTGGGCTGGAGGCTGTCGGGCTGACAAACGAGGCGACCTTGTTCTCCTTTCCTGAGGACTACCGCTGCTGGGGACTGAACCTGGGTCGTTTCTACAATGCCCACGAAGGCGAGTTCGACCCCATCTCCGTCTCGAGGATTCGGGATCACAACGCCTATGACGCCCCCCTGGTCTGCGAGACCGGGGGCCGGGGGCCCGCCTTCGCCATCGCCGAGGCCGACCTGCGCGACTACGCCGGCCTCTACCTGGCCGCCCAGGGCGACGGCGGCCTGGGGCTGCAGATGCGGCTGGCGGGCCGGCCCGACGATCCCGGCGTGATCACGCGCAGCCGGATCGGCTCGCCGCTGCGCACGCCCTGGCGGGTTGTGATGATCGCCGACCGCCCGGGCGACTTGATCGCCTCGACCCTGGTCACCAACCTCAATCCCGACCCCGGTTTCGACACCAGCTGGATCAAGCCCGGCAAATCGGCCTGGGACTGGTGGAACGGCGGCCAGATCGCGGCCGTGCCGGGCAGCGGCATGAACACCGCCACCTTCAGGGCCTACATCGACTTCGCCGCCGAGGCCGGCCTGCAGTATGTGATGATCGACGAGGGCTGGTACATGGGCGCCGGCGGCGGCGGCCAGGTGCGGCCCGGCGCCGACGTCACCCGCCATACTCCCGAGGTCGACATCCCGGCCCTGGTCGCCTACGGCCGCGAGCGCGGGGTCGGCGTCCTGCTGTGGGTCAACTGGAAGGCGCTGGACGCCCAGTTCGACGCCGCCCTCGACACCTATCAGGCCTGGGGCGTGGCCGGGATCAAGGTCGACTTCATGGACCGCGACGACGCGCAGATGGTCGACTGGTATCACCGCCTGCTGGCCGCGACGGCCCGGCGCCAGCTGCTGGTCGATCTGCACGGCGCCTACCACCCCACCGGCCTGACGCGGACCTATCCCCATTTCCTGACCCAGGAGGGCGTCCTGGGGGCGGAGTACAACAAGTGGTCGCGGCGCATCACCGCCACCCACAACGTCACCCTGCCCTACACGCGCATGCTGCTGGGCCCGATGGACTACACCCCGGGCGGCTTCCGCAATGTCACGCCGCAAGCCTTCGAGCCCCGCTTCATCCTGCCGTCGGTGATGACCACCCGGGCCCACGGCCTGGCGATGTTCGTGGTCTACGAGAGCCCGCTGACCGTCGTCGCCGACACGCCGGACGCCTATCGCGGCCAGCCGGAGACAGCCTTCATCAGCCAGGTCCCGACCACCTGGGACGAGACCCGCTTCCTGTCCGGCGAGATCGGCCAGTCGATCGTCCTGGCCCGGCGCAAGGGAGCCGACTGGTACATCGGGGCGATGACCAACGAGGACGGCCGCAGGGCCCGCGTTCCGCTCGCCTTCCTGGGCGAGGGCAGGTTCGAGGCGACGATTTACGCCGATGGGGCGGCGCCGGCGCAGACCCGGATCTCGACCCGCGCCGTGACCGCCCGGGACGCCCTGGACCTGACGCTGGCCCCCAGCGGCGGCGCCGCGGTGCGGATCACGCCGGCGTCCATACAGCCGTGAGGGCGCGCCGGCCCGTCACGGCCCGGGCGGCGGATGCGGACCTGCGTCGACACGTCAGGTCCGGAGCCCGCTCGTGCCTCGGCGGGTCCGCTCTCTGACCTGCGGCCTCATACCGCCGCGTAGGCGTCCACCTCGGCCAGCCGCGCCGCCTTCTCCGCCTCGTCCAGGAACGAGCCCTCGAAGCTGTTCCGCGCCATCCGCGTCACCTGCTCGCGCGTCAGTCCGACCGCCGCGGCCAGCCGGCGGTAGTTGTCGTTCACATAGCCGCCGAAATAGGCCGGATCGTCCGAGTTCAGCGTCACGTGCAGGCCCCGGCGCAGCATCTCCGGCACGGGATGGTCCTTCAGGTCCTTGACCACGCAGAGCTTGAGGTTCGACAGCGGGCACACCGTCAGCGTCATCCCCGACGCCGCCAGCCGCTGGATCAGCGCCTCGTCCTCCATCGACCGGTTGCCGTGATCCATCCGGTCGATGTGCAGTAGGTCCAGCGCCTCGCGCACATAGGCCGGCGGTCCCTCCTCGCCGGCATGCGCCACCCGCTTCAATCCGAGCTGCCCGGCCCGCTCGAACACCCGCTGGAATTTCGACGGCGGGTGCCCGACCTCGGACGAATCCAGCCCCACCCCCTCGATCCGGTCCAGCCACGGCCCGGCCTGATGCAGCACGTCGAACGCCGCATGCTCGTCGAGATGGCGCAGGAAGCACAGGATCAGCTTCGAGGTCACGCCCAGCTCGCTCTCCGCCCGCCGCATCCCGGCCAGCAGGCCCTCGGCCACGACGCCGAACGGGATGCCGCGGTCGGTGTGGGTCTGCGGGTCGAAGAAGATCTCGGCGTGCCGCACATTGTCCGCCGCCGCCCGCCGGAAATAGGCCAGCGCCAGGTCGTGGAAATCTTCCTCCGTCAGGAGGACGTTGGCCCCGGCGTAGTAGATGTCGAGGAAGTCCTGCAGGTTGGAGAAGTCGTACGCCGCCCGCACCCCCTCGACGCTGTCGAAGGGGATGGCCACCCCGTTGCGCCGCGCCAGTTCGAACATCAGCTCCGGCTCGAGACTGCCCTCGATATGCAGGTGCAGCTCCGCCTTGGGCAGGCCGGCGATATAGGCGTCAAGCGACATACGTCCCTCCTGTCGCTGCGCAGTGTAACCTACATCCGCTCCGGCGTGTCGATGCCCAGCAGGTCCAGCGCCCGCTCCAGCTGGTCCAGCACCGCCTTCGACAGGGTCAGGCGCGAGCCCCGGGTCGCCTCGTCCGGCGCGGCCAGCACCGGGCAGGCGGCGTAGAATTTCGAGAACGACTGGGCCAGCCGGTAGGCGTGCTCGCAGATCAGGTGCGGCATCCGCTTGTCGTACGCCTCGGTCACGGCCTGCGAGAAGGCGTCCAGCGTCAGGGCCAGATCGCGCTCGGCCGCCTCGCCGATGGCCACGGGCCGGGCGGTCGCGCCCTGGTCCGCCGCCCGGCGCAGCAGGGATTTGATCCGCACCGCCTGGTACAGCAGATACGGCCCGGTCTTGCCCTCGAAGCTCATGAACCGGTCGAGGTCGAAGACGTAGCTGGTGGTCCGGCTGTTCGACAGGTCGGCGAACTTCAGCGCCGCCACCGCCACCTTGCGGGCGATGTCGTCGAACTCGGCCTCGGGCAGATCGGCCCCCAGCTTCGCCTCGCGCAGCCGCTCGCGCGCCTTGTCGGTGGCCATGGTGATCAGGTCGTGCAGCTTCAGAACCCCGCCCGCGCGGGTCTTGAAGGGTTTGCCGTCCGGCCCGTTCATGGTGCCGAAGCCGAGATGCTCGAGCGATCCCCCGGCGGCATAGCCGGCCAGATAGGCCGCGCGGAACACCTGCTCGAAATGCTCGGCCTGCCGTTCGTCGACGACATAGAGCACCAGGTCGGGATCGATCGCCTTGCGCCGGTCCAGCACCGTGGCCAGGTCGGTGGTGCCGTACATGGCCGAGCCTTCGGACGAGATGACCAGCAGCGGCGGCGGGCTCGGCGCCTCGATGACGCTGCCGTCGGCCAGCTTGCGCTTGCGCGTCTCGCCGGGCCTGGCGACATGCACGACCCGCGCTCCGGCGTCCTCGACCAGCAGGCCGCTCGTCTCCAGATGGGCGATCATCTCGGGCATCAGCGGATCGGCGTCGCTCTCGCCGTTCCACAGGTCGAAGGTCACGCCCAGGGTGCCGAACTCGCGCTGCAACCCGGCCATCGAGACGTCATGCATGTGCCGCCACAGGGCGCGGTAGCCGGGACGCCCCGCCTGCAGCTCCGCCGTCGCCTTGCGGGCGCGGTCGCGAAATTCCGTGTCTTCCTTGGCCCGGGCCGCCGCGGCCGGATACAGCCGCTCCAGATCCTCGAGCGTCACCGGCGGGTCCGCCGGGAACGGCCCGTCGCCGTCGGCCATGAAGCCGTCCGCCTTGCCCTCGTCGCCGACCGCGACGATCAGCAGCCCCATCTGGAAGCCCCAGTCGCCGAAATGGGCGTCGCCCCACACCGTGTCGCCGCGGAATCGGAACAGCCGCTTCAGGCTTTCGCCGATGATCGAGCTGCGCAGGTGGCCGACGTGCATCGGCTTGGCCACGTTCGGTCCGGCGTAGTCGATCACCACCTTGCGCGGCGCGGCGACCATGGAGGCGCCGGCGTGAAGGGCGTCCGCCGCCACCTCGGCCGCCCGGGCGGCCAGCGTCCGGTCCGCGACCTTCAGGTTGATGAAGCCCGGCCCGGCGACCTCGACCGAGGCCAGCCGGCTGTCGCCCTTCAGCCGTTCGGCCACGCGCGTGGCCAGCTCGCGCGGATTGGCCTTCAGCGCCTTGGCGGCCGCCAGCGCCCCGTTCGACTGGAAGTCGGCGAGGTCGGGCCGGTCAGACGGGGTTACGCGGGCGAGGGCGGCGTCCACGCCTTCGGCGGCGAAGGCGGTCCCGACCGCCTCGCCCAGAACAGTCCTGAGGTCGGTCATTTACTGGTTCGCGGGCGGCGGCGTGGCGGCCTGCGTGCCCGCGTTGACGCGGAAGCGGCTGCCGGACCGGTTGAACTCGGCCATCTGCGGCGTGACGTCGAAGCCGACGAGGATCTCGAAATTGTCGCCGCTGGTCGTCGCTTCGGCGCGCGGAATGACAATGGTCTGGTCCTGGGTCACCGACGTCGTCTGGGCCCCGTCGAAGTCCACCGGCAGGTCGAAATACTCCTTGGCCAGCACCGCCTTGTTCCGCTCGGTCACCGCGATCCAGTAACGGTAGGTGCGGGCGTCGCCCTGGGCCTGCGGGCCCCGGCCGAGATTGAACAGCACCCGGGTGTGCACCGAAATCGGCTCGGCGCCCTGATAGGCGCAGTCCGAGGTCAGGCCTTCGATCTCGCCGGTGAAGGCGACGTTCGCCGACGACACCCGCTCTCCGGTCAGTTCGACGTAGCGCGCGGCGTCGTACAGGATCTTCACATAGGGGCAGGGGCCCGCCGCCGCATTGCGGCGCAGCGGCGCGACGCGCGGCGCCCGGTCGCGAGCATTCTGTTGCGAGCCGTCGGCGTTCTCGCCGCGATCGGACCCGCCCTGCTGCGGCTGGCCCGGGCGCGTCTGGGCGTTGGCCGCGAGCGGGACCAGCAAAGCCGAAAACGCGGCGGCGACGGCGGCCGAAGCCAGGGAAATCTTGAAGACGCGACGCATCGAAAGCTCTTCCACGAACGAGGAGGCGCGCGACAGCCCGACGCCGAGCGCACGCTCGTTGCTGATAGCGGCTAAAGCGAGGCGCGGCAAACACGCGCTGGTGCAAAGCGGAGTGGCGGCAGGGGGACCGAACGACTAGGTTCCGGCCATGACCCTGCATGCGCCGATCCCGGCCCCCGAAAAGCGTCCGCTGACCGTCCGTCTGGCCACGCCGCGCGGCTTCTGCGCCGGCGTCGACCGGGCCATCCAGATCGTCGAGCGGGCGATCGGGAAATACGGGGCGCCGGTCTATGTGCGCCATGAGATCGTGCACAACCGCCATGTGGTGGACCGGCTCAAGGCCATGGGCGCCGTCTTCGTGCGCGAGCTGGACGAGTGTCCGGACGACCGGCCGGTCGTCTTCTCGGCCCACGGCGTGCCGAAATCCGTACCGGAGGGCGCCCGGGCCCGGGAGATGCTGTACCTCGACGCCACCTGCCCGCTGGTCTCGAAGGTCCACGTCGAGGCCGAGCGGCACCACGCCGCCGGCCGCCACATCATCCTGATCGGCCACGCCGGCCATCCCGAGGTCGTCGGCACCATGGGCCAGTTGCCGCCCGGCGCCATCAGCCTGGTCGAGACGGTCCAGGACGCCGAGGCCTTCCAGCGTCCGGGCGACGCGCCGCTGGCCTACGCCACCCAGACCACCCTGTCCGTGGACGACACCAGTGAAATCCTGGCGGCGCTGAAGCGCCGCTTCCCCGAACTGCCCGATCCGCACAAGGAAGACATCTGCTACGCCACCACCAACCGCCAGGAGGCGGTCAAGCGGCTGGGCGAAGGGTGCGAGCTGGTCCTCGTGGTCGGTTCGAAGAATTCGTCCAACTCGGTGCGGCTGGTCGAGGTGGCGCTCCGGGCCGGGGCCCGCGACGCCCGGCTGGTCGATGACGCGACCCAGGTCGACTGGGCCTGGCTGGACGGCGTCTCCACCCTGGGGATCACCGCCGGCGCCTCCGCGCCCGAGCCGCTGATCGAGGCGCTGGTCGAGGCCGTGCGCGCCCGCTTCGACGCCGAGGTGATCGAGGACGCCGGCGAGCGCGAGACGGTGACCTTCAAACTGCCGCGGGTCCTGACGGCCTGAACGACCGGCGCTGAACAAGCGGAGCCTTTGCCGTTGGCCGGCGTTAGCTGTCCAACCCAACTGTGGAGCTCAAATGCGCCGCCTTTCCACCGCCTGCACGATCGTCTCGGCCCTGGCGCTGACCGCTGCCGCCGGCTGCACTCCGGAGGCCGAGGCCCCGCCGACCGCTCCGGTCGAGCCGACGCCGGCGCCCGCCGGGCCCATGCCTCCGCCGGTCAGCTACGCCTGCGAAAGCGGCCAGTCGGTGACGGTCGCCTATCCGGACACCGCCACCGCCCAGCTGACCTACAAGGGCCAGGCCTACGTCCTGCGCACGGTCCAGGCCGCCTCGGGCGCGCGTTTCATCGGTTCGGGCATGGAATGGCAGACCGCGACCGCGACCGGACAGGAAGCTGCGACGCTCAGCCGTCTCGGACCCAACCAGGACGTCGGGATCGCGGTGCTGGAGCGGTGCAGCCGGCCCTCATCCGGCCCGATCGCTCCCGGCCCGGTCCCGGCCCCCGACGTCTTGCCGGGCGGACCGTTGCCGCCGGCCGTCACGCCGTGCAGGGGACCGCAGCTGAAGCTGTCGGCCGACGGCGGCGACGCCGGGATGGGCCATCGGCTGACGATCGTCGGCGTGCAGAACGTCGGCGGCCAGGTTTGCGGCCTGACCGGCTATCCGACGGTGACGCTGCAGGACGCCCGGGGCCGCACCCTGACGACCGTTCGCTCCGAACAGAATCCGGGCGCCTATCTGCGCTCCGGCCAGGCGCCCGCGCCGGTCATCCTCCAGCCGCAGGCCAAGGCCTTCTTCGACCTGGCCTGGACGGTGATCCCCAACGAGGCCCAGGGCGAGACCGTCTGTCCGACCGCGGCCCGTGTCCGGGCGATCGCGCCGGGCGACACCTCCCCCGCGACCCTGGTCCAGAGCTTCACCGCCTGCGGTGGCCGGATTCAGGTCAGCCCGTTCCGCGCGGTCGCCGAGCCGGCCCCGACGCCGGGAGGGTGAGCCGCGCGCGCGGCGGGGCTTCAAACCGGTCGGAAAACGGCGTAGCGGAGCGCGCATGACAGCGACCTTTCCAAGCCCGTTCCATGACCGCGTGCGCGCGGAACTCGCCGACATCGACGCCCAGGGCCTGACCAAGCCGGAACGAATCATCGCCTCCCGTCAGGGGCCGGTGATCACGGTCGGCGGCCGCGATGTGCTGAATTTCTGCGCCAACAACTACCTCGGCCTCGCCGGCGACGAGCGCGTCGTCCAGGCCGGGATCGAGGCCCAGCGGCAGTGGGGCGCGGGGACCGCTTCGGTGCGCTTCATCTGCGGCACCCTGGAGATCCACAAGGAGCTTGAGCGCGCCATCGCCGACTACCTCGGCTTCGAGGACGCGATCCTGTTCGCGGCGGCGTTCGACGCCAACGGCGGCATCTTCGAACCGCTGTTCGGAGCTGAGGACGCCATCGTCTCCGACAGCCTGAACCACGCCTCGATCATCGACGGCGTGCGCCTGTGCAAGGCCAAACGCTACCGCTTCGCCAACTCGGACATGGACGACCTCGAGGCCCAGCTGAAGCAGGCCCGGGCCGACGGCGCGCGCGAGATCGTCATCGCCACCGACGGCGCCTTCTCGATGGACGGCTATATCGCGAAGCTGAAGGACATCCGGGCGCTGGCCGACCGCTACGGCGCCCTGATCATGGTCGACGACTGTCACGCCACCGGCTTCCTCGGTCCGCAGGGGCGGGGATCATACGCCTACCACGGCGTTGAGATCGACTTCCTCACCGGCACCTTCGGCAAGGCGCTGGGCGGCGCCATGGGCGGCTTCATCTGTGCGACGGCGGACGTCGTCGCCCTGCTCAAGCAGCGGGCGCGGCCCTATCTGTTCTCCAACGCCCTGGCCCCAGCCGTCTGCGGCTCCAGCCTCGAGGCCATCCGCATCGCCGGCGGCGACGGGGGGGACGCCCTGCGCAAACAGCTGTTCGCCAACGCCGCCCGCTACCGCGCCGCCATGACCGGGGCCGGCTTCAACCTGCTGCCCGGCGAGCATCCGATCATTCCGGTCATGCTGGGCGACGCCAGACTGGCCCAGGATTTCGCCGCCCGGGCGCTGGAGCTCGGCGTCTACGTCATCGGCTTCAGCTTCCCCGTGGTGCCCCGGGGACAGGCCCGCATCCGCACCCAGATGTCGGCGGCGCACACCTTCGAACAGATTGATCAAACGGTCGCGGCGTTCACGACGGCCGGCAAGGAATTGGGAGTGATCGCATGACCGGCACCATGAAGGCCCTGGCCAAGACGACGCCGGGCGTCGGCCTCGAGCTGATCGACGCCCCCATCCCCGTGGCGGGCGACGAGGACGTGCTGATCAGGGTGCATCGCACCGCCGTCTGCGGCACCGACATCCACATCTGGAACTGGGACGAGTGGAGCCAGAAGAACGTCCCGGTGCCGATGATCACCGGCCATGAGTTCTCCGGCGAGATCGTCGCCATCGGCAAGGACGTCGACCGCAAGCTCCGGGTCGGGCAGCGCGTCTCGGCCGAGGGCCACGTCATCGACCTGAACTCTGAAGCCGCCCGCGCCGGCCATTTCCACCTCGATCCGCACACCCGCGGCATCGGCGTGAACCGCCAGGGCGCCTTCGCCGAATATGTCGTCGCTCCGGCCTTCAACGTCATCGAGCTGCCCGACGACGTGCCGTGGGAGATCGGCGCCATCCTCGACCCGTTCGGCAACGCCGTGCACACCGCCCAGCAGTTCGACCTGCTCGGCGAGGACGTGCTGGTCACTGGCGCCGGTCCGATCGGCATGATGGCCGCCGCCGTCGCGCGCCACGCCGGCGCCCGCACCGTGGTGCTGACCGACATCAACGACTTCCGCCTCGAGCTGGCGCAGAAGGTCGCGCCCGGCGTGCGCACGGTGAACACCACCCGCGAAGACCTGAAGGACGTGATGCACGAGCTCGGCCTCAAGGTCGGTTTCGACGTCGCGCTCGAAATGTCGGGCTCGCCCATCGCCTTCAAGCAATGCGTCGACACCCTGATCATGGGCGGCGGCATGGCCCTGCTGGGCATTCCGTCGAAGCCGATGGAGACCGACTGGGGCGCGATCATCCTCAAGGCCCTGACCATCAAGGGCGTCTACGGCCGCGAGATGTTCACCACCTGGCGCAAGATGCTGGGTCTGCTCAAGGCCGGTCTCGACCTGACCCCGCTGATCACCCACCAGATGAGCTACGACCGCTACCGCGAAGGCTTCGAGGCCATGCGCTCCGGCCAGTCGGGCAAGGTGGTTCTCGACTGGGACAAGGCGGCGTAAGGGCGGCTCAGACCATGACGGTCCCGATCGTGGCCTTTCTGGAAGGCGAGGGACCGGACTCCCGCGGGCGCACCCTGTTCGACGTGCTGGGGTTCGACGACACGGCGCTCGAACTGACGCACGACTTCATCCAGTGGCTGTTCCCGTTGCCGGAGCCGTCCGGCGCCGTGTCTGACGCGCCGGTCCTGACCACGGACGACATGCAGGCCATCCACGATTCGGTCCTGGCCCAGTGCGCCATGGCGGCGGCGACGGACCGGATGGAGGCCTTCTACCGCGCCACCCACAACTGGCTGCGGCCGCACGACCACAACCATCTGCGCATCACCCGCATCATCCGCTCGCTGCGGCTGCTGCGCGGCGACGAGGAGGCGGACGCCTTCCGGGCCGCCATCCTGTCCATGGTCGAGGCGACGCGGGCGCCGGTCAGCGCCCGCAGCCGCGGCTACTGGTCGACCGCCTGAGACTCAGGCGGCGGCCGTCTCGTCCTTCTTCATCGTCGCCATGAAGACGATGATGACGAACAGCAGCATCGACAGAACCAGCATGATCTCCGAGGCGATCATGGCCGGCAGGAAAACCGGCTTCTGCAACAGCATCAGGGCCAGCGACGGCATCAGGATCAGGAAGCCGAGCACCGACAGGGCGAAATGCACCATCGGCAGCCAGCCGCGCCCGGCCGCCGGGAACGAGCGGTAGAACAGGCCGAACAGCATCATCGAGGCGAAGCCCAGCAGGTTGATATGGGCGTGCACCGGCCTCAGCACGAAGTCCTGGTTCGCGCCCATCCACACGCCCAGCGACATCCCGACCAGGGCGGACAGCACGCCCAGGCGCAGGAAATTATTCGATACAGACATCATCTTCGGTCCCTCCGACAAACGGCGCTCCGTAGAGCGTCGTTCTCCCGGGGAGCAAGTTACATCCGATTTAGCCTGCGGGCGCAATCGCGGCCGGTCGCCCAGCCGGGCCCGGCCGTCCGGTCAGTCGGTCAGGGCCCGGGCCAGGGCGCGCTCGAACCCGGCCGCCTCGGGACCGGGCAGGACCTTGCCGAGGCGGCCGTCCTGATAGAGGTCGAACACGCGCGGATGGACATAGGAGGTCCGGCACACCGTCGGGGTGTTGCCCAGCAGCCCGGCGACCGCCTTGACGCAGACGGTGATCGCGCGTTTCGCCTCGGCAGGCGAGGCCGGCGGCTCCATGTCGCGCAGCGCCCGCGCCGCCGAGACCGTCCCGGCCCAGGTGCGGAAGTCCTTGGCCGAGAACTGCTCGCCCATGGCCTCGCGGATGTAGGCGTTCACGTCGTCCGAGGTGACGGCGCACAGATCGCCCGCGTCGTCGCGGTATTTGAACAGCTGCTGGCCCGGCAGTTCGCGCAGACTCCGCACCACGGCGGCCAGCCGGCGGTCGCGCACCTTCACCTCGTGCTCCACGCCGCTCTTGCCCTTGAAGGCGAAGATCAGCGCCGCGCCGTCGACCTCCAGATGCCGCTTGTGCAGGGTGGTCAGGCCATAGGAGCGGTTCTGCCGGGCGTACTGCGCGTTGCCGACCCGGATCAGCGTGAGCTCCAGCAGCCGCACGGCGGTGGCCAGCACCTTCTCGCGGGCCGCCCCGCGCCGCCCCAGGTCCGCCTCGACCCGGCGGCGCAGTCCGGGCAGGGCGCGGGCGAACTCGGGCACGCGCTCGAACTTGGTCTCCGCGGCGTGGGCGCTCCAGTCCGGATGATAGCGGTACTGCTTGCGGCCCTTCACGTCCCGCCCGATGGCCTGGATGTGGCCCGACGCGCGCGGGCAGATCCACACCCCGGTCCAGGCCGGCGGGATGGCCAGGGCGCGGATGCGGTCCAGCACGGCCTCGTCGGTGATCCGCCGGCCGTGCGCGTCGTGATAATGGAAGCCGTCAGCGGCCGGGGTCCGGCGGATGCCCGGCTGTTCGTCGCTGCACCACGTCAGGCCCGCCGGTATCCCGGGGGGCGCGGAAAAGGCGGCGGAGCCGTCGGGCATCAGCTCAGGCTCCGGCGAACGGTCATGATCGGCTCCTTCGGGATCGGTGCTCGGCAACGCCGCCGCCGCGACGGCGGTTCCTCTTGACCGCAACGGCGGGGAGGGGGATGCCCCGGGCATGAACTATCGCCACAGCTTCCACGCCGGAAACTTCGCCGACCTGGTCAAGCACGCCCTGGTGCTGTGGCTGCTCGAGCGGCGGCAGGCGGCGGGCCCGGTCACGGTGATCGACACCCACGCCGGCGCAGGCGTCTACGACCTGAGCGGCGACGCCGCCCGCTCGAAGGAGGCCGAGGCCGGCATCGCCCGGCTCATGGCCGCGGCCGACCGCCCGCCGCTGATCGAGTCTCTGGCCGGCGAGGTGGAGCGCCTCAATCCCCGCGGCGGCGCCACTCTGTATCCGGGGTCGCCGCTTCTGATCGCGCGCCGTCTGCGCCCGGCCGACCGCTACCTCGGATTCGAACTGCACCCGCCGGTGTTCGACCTGCTGGAGCAGGCGCTGGAGCCCTTCCCCCGGGCGGCGGCCCGGGCCGGGGACGGCTATGACCAGGCCCGGGCCGAGGCGGCGCACGCCCAGGCCGCCTTCGTCCTCATCGACCCGCCGTTCGAGCGGCCGGACGACTATCTGCGCGCCGCCGACACGGGGGCGGCGATCGTCCGCGCCGACCCGCGCGCCATGGTGGCGATCTGGACCCCGCTGAAGGACATGGAGACCTTCGACGGTTTCCTGCGCCGGCTGGACCAGGCGGGCGTGAAGCGGGCGCTGGTGGCGGAGGCGCGGCTGCGCCCGCTGGCCAATCCGATGAAGATGAACGGCTGCGCGGTGGTGGTGCTCAATCCCCCCGTGGGCGCGGAGGCCGCCGCGTCCGAAATCTGCGGCTGGGTCGCGGACCGGCTCGGCGACGCGGGCGCCCGGGCCGAGGTCTGGATGACCGGCGACGGCGCCGCCGGATGACGCTCCCGGGCCGCGCCGACGGTCCGCTAAACCTTGCGCAACACATGTGTGCGAGGACGGAGCATCACGCCGGAATCCTCATGTCGCCTTTCCGTATGCTTGCGGCGAGTTTCGTTCTGCTCGTCGTCCTTGCCGGCGCCCCGCGCGGGGCCGCCCAGCCGACGTTCGACGCGCGCGGCGGGGCCGATGCGCTGAGCCTCGCGCGCTTCGTGGAGCGGCGGGCGGGCTCGACCGATTTCGCCGCCCTCGAGGCCTTCGGCTCGGCCGCCGCCCGGCGTCAGGACCGGGAGGGCCTGAACCGGCTCTATCACGTCACCTGGACCATCCTGAACCAGGGCGAGTTCGAGCGCGCCGCCGTCTGGAACCGCCGTCTGGCCGCCGCCGCGCGGCGGCGCAACGACGCGCGCTACATCGACATCGCCCATCTGAACGACCTCACCGCGCGGTA
Organism: Brevundimonas sp.; assembly: GCF_035626975.1. Classification (GTDB taxonomy): domain Bacteria; phylum Pseudomonadota; class Alphaproteobacteria; order Caulobacterales; family Caulobacteraceae; genus Brevundimonas. The sequence continues at coordinate 104,639 of NZ_DASPMQ010000006.1, read as the reverse complement.
CGACCAGGGCGAGGTCGCCGTCGCCGCCGACATGCGGCGGTTCGCGCGAACCGGGCGGGACTGGTTCGTGCGCGCCCATGCCGCCCGTCTCGCCGCCCTGGCCCTGATGGACGAGGGCCATATCGGCGAGGGTCTGGAACTGTTGGCGCAGGCGCAGGCCGACATCCCCGTCGGCGATCCGTTCGCGGCGACGGCCCAGGCCGGCATCTGGGAAGTCGCGGGCATGGGTCTGAAGGACCTCAACGACCTCAAGGGCGCCGCCGACGCCTTCCGCAAATTCGAGATCGACTATTCCAACCCGGCCTATCCCCGCCCGGACTTCGACAGCCTCTACAATCTGACGGTGATGGCGGTGAAGGTCGGCGATCAGGCCCGCGCGGCTGAATACTATGCGGCCCACCACCGGCTGGCCTCCCGCTCCGACCTGCCGACCCTGGCCATCTACGACGCCAGCCTGTGCGCCACCGTCGCCAACGCCCGCCACGCGCCCCGCGAGGTTCTGGCCTGCCTTGAGCCATACGGGGAAAACCTGGGCCCCGCCGCCTTCCTGGCCGCCAGCATCCTGCCCCTGCGCGCCATCGCCCGCGCCCAGACCGGCCAGACCGCGGCCGCCCGCCGTGATCTCGAGGCGCTGCGTCGGCTCGAGGCGGGCGGGCTCGGCCTCGAGGTCGAACACGTGGAGGCCGAGGTCCTGTTCGCCGAGGGCCGGACGGCCGAAGGTTTCCGGATGCTCCGGGCTCACATGCTGGAGAGCGAGGTCGTCTCGGCCCGGAATTTCAGCGCCGGCGTCCACCAGGTCACCGGCGACATGCAGGAGCAGCTGGCCGAGCGCCGTCGGCAGCTGGAGACCGCCCGCGCCAACACCAACCTGCAGCGGGCGGTCATCGCCATCGGGATCGTCTTCCTGCTGTTCGCCATGGCGACGGTCGTCTGGCTGTCCCGGCAGGCCGGCCGGTTGCGGCTGGCGCAGCGGCGGGCCGAGGACGCCAACCGGGCCAAGAGCGAATTCCTCGCCAACATGAGCCATGAAATCCGCACGCCGCTGAACGGGGTGGTGTCGATGGCCGATTCCCTGACCCGGCGGCCTCTGGGCGCGCAGGAGCGGGAGATGGTCGAGCTGATCCGCTCGTCCGGCGTGACCCTGGAGCGCCTGCTCTCGGACATTCTCGACACCGCCAAGATCGAGTCCGGCCAGGTCGCCATCGAGCCCGCGCCCTTCGACCTCGAACAGACGGTCGGCGACATCGGGGCCCTGTGGCGGGTCAAGGCCGAGGACAAGGGCGTGGCGTTGGAGGTCGACTTCGATCCCGCCCTGTCGGGCGTGGTCGAGGGCGACGCGGTCCGGCTGCGGCAGGTGCTGACCAACCTCGTCAGCAATGCCCTGAAGTTCACCGGCGAGGGCTCGGTTCGCCTGACCGTGGCGGCGGCGGAGAACGGGCGGATTGTCTTCCGGGTCAGCGACACCGGCGTGGGTTTCGACACCGAACAGCGCGGCCGGATTTTCCGGCGCTTCCAGCAGGCCGACGGTTCGATCACGCGCCGGTTCGGCGGCACCGGCCTGGGACTGGCCATCTCGACCGCCCTGGTCGACCTGATGGGCGGGGCGCTGGATTGCGAGAGCACGCCGGGCGAGGGCTCCAGCTTCTGGTTCGAGATACCGCTGCCGCGCGCCGGGCGGGCCTGCGCCGAGGTCTCGGCGCCGGCGGCGGCGGCGCGGGACGTGACGGGAAGCTCGCTGCGCATCCTTCTGGCCGACGACCATCCCGCCAACCGCAAGGTCGTCGAGATCATGCTGGGCGCGACGGAAATGGAACTGGTCGCGGTCGAGGACGGCCGCAAGGCGGTCGAGGCGTTCAAGGCGGGCGGGTTCGACCTGATCCTGATGGACATGCAGATGCCGGTTATGGACGGACTCAGCGCGACCGAGGCCATCCGCAGGCACGAGGCCGATCACGGCCTGTCGCGCACCCCGGTGGTGATGCTGACCGCCAACGCCATGGCCGAGCACGTCGAGGCGGGGCGCGCCGCCGGGGCCGACGCCCACCTGACCAAGCCTGTGACCATGACCAGCCTGTTCGCGGCCATCGGCGCCGCGCTCGAGCCGGCGCGCGAACCGGAGCCGGCCTGAGGGGGGCTCAGCGGCTCAAGGCGTCCAGCCAACCCTTCCCGTCATCCTCGGGCTTGACCCGAGGATCAGAGGCGAGAGGCAAGCTGTGCGAAGCGGGCGTCCCGGCGGCTCCGGCCGTGCACCTCTCGACGGAGCACCGGACGGTCTGATCCTCGGGTCAAGCCCGAGGATGACGGATGGGTGTGGACCGTCGCCTCAGGGCCATTTCACGACCGGCGGCATCGAGCTCAGGATCGACTCGACGTTGCCGCCGGTCTTCAGCCCGAAGGTCGTGCCGCGGTCGTAGAGCAGATTGAACTCGACGTAGCGGCCGCGCCGGACCAGCTGTTCCTCGCGCTCGCCCGCCGTCCACGGCTCGGCCATGCGCCGGGCCACGATCTCCGGATAGGCCCTGAGGAAGGCCTCGCCCACGTCGCGGGTGAAGGCGAAGTCGCGGGCCCGGTCGCCGCTGTCGAGGTGGTCGTAGAAGATGCCGCCGGTGCCGCGCGGCTCGTTGCGGTGCGGCAGGAAGAAATACTCGTCGCACCACGCCTTGAACCTCGCGTGCCACGCCGGATCGTGGGCGTCGCAGGCGGCCTTCAGGGCGGCGTGGAAGGCGACGGTGTCAGGGGCGTCGTCGCGCCGGTCGACGTCCAGCACGGGCGTCAGGTCGGCCCCGCCCCCGAACCAGCCTTTCGTCGTGGCGATGAAGCGGGTGTTCATGTGCACCGCCGGAATGCGCGGGCTGACCGGATGGGCGATCAGGCTGACCCCGGTGGCGAAGAAGCGGGGATCGTCGGCCGCGCCCGGGACGGTCTTCGCATAGTCGGCCGGGAAGGTCCCGTGCACCGTCGAGACGTGCACGCCGACCTTCTCGAACAGCCGGCCGTGCATCATGCCCATGACCCCGCCCCCGCCCTCGAGGCGGTCCCACGGCGTTCGCGCGAAGCGGCCGGGTTGGCCGGCAAACAGATCGGCGGGCGCCTGGTCCTCCAGCGCCTCGAAAGCGGCGTGGATACGGTCGCGCAGCGCCTCGAACCACGCGCGGGCCTCGGTCTTCTGCTGGGCGAGCGGGTCGGCGGCGTCGGTCATGGCGAGGCTTCTAGGCGGTCCGCGCGACCCGGTGAAGTGCGGCGTTCACCTCCCCGTTCGCGTCGGGCGAATGGGGAGGACAGATCGCGCAGCGATCAGGAGGTGGCGGCGCAGGTGGCGGAAAGCCCTGCGCCAATCACCATCGGCCGCGCCGCCCCCTCCTGGTCGCTGCTTCGCATCGACCTGTCTTCCACACCGGCCTTCGCCGACGGGGAGGTGAGCCCTGAAACCTCTGCTGACAATTCGGGAATCTATAGTCGGGTTCACCGGATAATCTCCAGCCTTTCCAGAGACATCCACTTTTCTCGACCCCATCTTCCCGCCGCAGGAAGCCGCGGGTCCACACTGCGGCTCTTTTCCGCTCGGGCAACCACGCGCGGTCTTTGACACGTAAATCGCCACCGACGGAGGATTCAGACCATTCAGACGGTTCAGACTATTCAGACCATGTTTTTTGTCTGACCCGATAATAACCGCCTCCGCCCAAGCGCCGCTCCACCCGCCTCAAGGTTGACCCGCCGTCATCCTCTGCCACTGTCCGCCGTCGCTTTCGGGGAGCCCGCCATGATCCGCACCGTCCTTCTTTCCACCGTTGCCGTCCTGATGGCGGCCGTGCCCGCCGCCGCCCAGGACGAAGCGGCGGCCCGGCGCATCCTCGAGCGGACGCCGCTGATCGACGGGCACAATGACCTGCCGTGGGCGCTGCGCCAGCAGCATGGCAACGACCCGCACGCGGTCGACCTGACCGCCAACCTCGACGCCACGACGGCGCTGCACACCGACATCCCCCGCCTGCGCGCCGGCGGCGTCGGGGGGCAGTTCTGGTCGGTCTACGTCCCGGCCAGCCTGACGCCCGTCGAGGCGGCCAAGGCCACCTTCGAACAGATCGACACCGTCAAGCGGATCGTCGCCGCCCACCCCGACGTCTTCGAGCTGGCGACCACGGCCGACGATATCCAGCGCATCCACCGGCGCGGCAAGATCGCCTCGCTGATGGGCATGGAGGGCGGCTATTCGATCGACGATTCGCTGGGCCTGCTGCGCGAGTTCCACGACGCCGGCGTGCGCTACATGACGCTGACTCACTCGACCACCACGACCTGGGCCGACAGCGCCACCGATGCGCCGAAATGGGGCGGGCTCAATCCGTTCGGCGAGGAGGTGGTGCGTGAGATGAACCGCCTCGGCATGATGGTCGACCTGAGCCACGTCTCGGAAGAGACCATGCTGGACGCCATGCGGGTGTCCGCGGCGCCCGTGATCTTCTCCCACTCGTCGGCGCGGGCGGTGACGGCGCATCCGCGCAATGTCCCCGACAGTGTGCTCCGTCTCCTGCCCGGGGATGGCGGCGTGGTCATGGTCACCTTCGTGCCGGGCTTCATCAGCGAGGCGGTGCGGGCCTGGGGCGCGGCGCGTTCGGCCGAGGACGCCCGTCTGAAATCACTGAATCCGGGCGATCCCGCCGCCGTCGCGGCGGGGATGCAGGCCTGGGTCGCGGCCAACCCCGCCCCGCGCGCCGGGGTGGCGGACGTGGTGGCCCACATCCAGCACGTCCGCGACGTGGCCGGGATCGACCACGTCGGCCTCGGCGGCGACTTCGACGGCGTCAGCAGCCTGCCCGACGGGGTCGAGGGCGTGGACGCCTACCCCCGCATCCTCGCCACCCTGATGGCGAACGGCTGGAGCGAGGCGGACATCCGCAAGCTGGCGGGCGGGAACGTGCTGCGCGTGATGCGGGCGGTCGAGGCCGTGGCGGCGAGCCAGAGCGGCGCGCGGCCCGGCCTGGCCAGGCTGCCGGAGGCCGGGGCTCCCGAATGACGCGTGCTCCGCAGGGGCTGGAACCATCGCGCGAGGACGCCGTTCAAGGCGTTAAGTCGGGAACCTGGTATGTCGGTCGTCACACTTCTTGAGTCGCACAGCGGGCCCGGCCTCGCCACGCTCGCCGAACTCGAGCGGTCGGCCGGCGAGGATCACGCCTTCCTCCGCTCGATCATCGAAACCACGCCCGAATGCATCAAGGTCGTCGCCCCCGACGGCAGGCTGCTGCAGATGAACCCGGCCGGTGTCGGCATCGTCGGGGCGACGGGCTTCGAGCAGATTTCCGGCTCCTCCACCTTCGACCTCGTCGCGCCCGAGCATCGCCAGGCCTGGATCGCCAACCATGAACGGGTCTGCCGCGGAACCCGGCTGACGTGGGAGTTCGACATGGTCGGCCTCACCGGCCAGCGCCGTCACATGGAGACGCATGCCGCGCCGATCCGGCTGCCGACGGGAGACGTCGGCCAGCTGGCCATCACCCGCGACGTGACAGACCGCTGGACCAATGAACGGGCCTTGGGGGAGAGCGAGCACCGGGCCCGGGCCATGCTCGATGCCCTGCCCGCCGCGGTCTATACGACCGACGCCGAGGGCCGGATCACCTATTACAACCAGGCCGCCGTGCGCTTCTCCGGCCGGGAACCGGTGGTCGGCAGCGACTCCTGGTGCGTCAGCTGGAAGCTGTTCTGGCCCGACGGGACGCCGTTGCCCCACGACGCCTGTCCGATGGCCCTTGCGTTGAACCGCCGGACCCCCAGCCACGGCGAGTACGAGGCGGTGGCCGAACGGCCGGACGGAACCCGGGTCCCCTTTATCCCCTATGCGACGCCGCTGTTCGGACGGGACGGCGCCCTGACCGGCGGCATCAACATGCTGGTCGACATCACGGAGCGAAAGAAGGCCGACGAGCGTCAGCTGCTGATGATCAACGAACTGAACCACCGGGTGAAGAACACGCTGGCGGTGGTGCAGTCGCTGGCGCACCTGACCCTCCGGAATGACACCTCACCGGAGGCGCTGCGCGATTTCGAGGCGAGGCTTCACGCCATGTCCGCCGCCCACGACATCCTGACGTCCCGGAACTGGGCCGGGGCGCCGCTGGCCGACCTGGTCCGGCGCGCCCTGGATCCGCATTGCAACAATCCGGACTGCTATACGGCGACCGGTCCGGACATCGACTTGCCGCCGCAGACCACCGTGGCGCTGGCGATGGCCCTGCATGAGCTGTGCACCAACGCCATCAAACATGGCGCGCTGTCGGTCGCGACGGGAGCGATCGACGTCGCGTGGAGCCGCGAGGATGGCGACCGGCTGTCATTGACCTGGACCGAACGCGGCGGCCCGCCGGTCAGTCCGCCGACGCGGCGCGGCTTCGGGGTTCAGATGCTCGAACGGGCGCTGGCGCATGAGTTCCACGGCTCGGTGACGCTCGACTTCGCGCCCGCCGGCCTGACGTGCCACATCGCCGGCCCACTCAACGCCGCCTGAACCTCAGTCTGGCGCGGCCAGGCCGCCGGTCTGCCGCAGACCTTCCCAGAGCGCGACGCCCGCGCTGACCGACAGGTTCAGTGAACGCGCCCCGGGCCGGATCGGAATCAGCACCCGCGCGTCGGCCGCCGCGTGCACATGGTCCGGCGCCCCGGCGGACTCGCTGCCGAACAGCAGGATGTCGTCGGGCCGGAAGGCGAAGCCGTCGAGCCGGGTCGCGCCCTTCGTCGTGAACAGGACCAGCCTGCCCGGGGCCCGGTCACGCTGGAAATCGTCCCAGCCGGCGTGCCGGACCAGATGTCCCAGCGGCCCATAGTCCAGCGCGGCGCGCTTCATCGCCCGGTCGTCGAAATGGAAGCCGGTGGGCTCGATGACGTGCAGTTCCACCCCGAAACAGGCGCTCAGACGGATGCAGGCGCCGACGTTCTGCGGAATGGCCGGTTGAAAAAGGGCGAGACGCATTCTAAGGCCCTCATACGCGCGGCCCGGGGGCTTGTCGCGGCTCGAATTGCGAGCGTTTCTCACGAAGCGTCAGCACGTTGCGGCGATGCGCCGCAAAGCCGGGCCGGGCCAGCCATCCGGGAATTCGCTAAGGAACGACAGCGTTGAAACGGCGCGCCTCTTGGCGACGCCGCCAACGGCTCAGGAGACGAATCGGTGGCTGCAGACCAGGGCGATCCGAACCATCAGGATCCCAATCGTAGAGACTTCATCCACATCGCGGCCGGCGCCGCGGCGGTGGGGGCAGGGGCCATGGCGGCGTGGCCGCTGGTCAATTCGATGAATCCGGCCGCCGACACCTTGGCGCTGTCGACCATCGAGTTCGACCTGACCAAGGTCCAGGAAGGCCAGCAGGTCGTCATCAAATGGCAGGGCAAGCCGGTGTTCGTGCGCTACCGCACCCCGGCCGAGGTCCAGCGCGCCCGCGCCGACGACCACGCCCGCGACCTGAAAGATCCCGAGATCGACGCTGACCGCGTCAAGGCGGGCCACCAGCAGTTTCTCGTCGTCATCGGTTCGTGCACCCACCTGGGCTGCGTGCCGACCTTCGGCGCCGGCGACTACGGCGGCTGGTTCTGCCCCTGCCACGGATCGCACTACGACACCTCGGGCCGCATCCGGAAAGGTCCGGCGCCCAAGAACCTGGTTGTGCCGACCTATGATTATGTGTCCGACACCCGCGTGAAAATCGGCTGAGGACGGGCAAGAGAACGATGAGCGATCACGAATCCACCTACGTCCCCAGGACCGGCGTCGAGAAGTGGCTGGACAGCCGCCTGCCGATCGTCCGCTTCGGCGCCGACTACATGGCGCTGCCCACCCCGAAGAACCTCAACTACTGGTGGACCTTCGGCGGCATCCTGGCGCTGTGCCTCGTTGTGCAGATCGCCACGGGCGTCATCCTGGCCATGCACTATGTGCCGAACACCGAGATGGCCTTCGCCTCGGTCGAGCGCATCATGCGTGACGTCAACGGCGGCGACATCATCCGCTACACCCACGCCAACGGGGCCTCGATGTTCTTCATCGCGGTCTACCTGCACATGCTGCGGGGGCTGTACTATGGCTCGTACAAGGCGCCGCGCGAGATGATCTGGATCATCGGCTGCGTGATCTTCTTCCTGATGATCGCCACCGCCTTCCTCGGCTACGTCCTGCCGTGGGGCCAGATGTCCTTCTGGGGCGCCGAGGTGATCACCAACCTGATCGGGGCCATCCCGGTCGTCGGCGAGCCGATCCTGATCTGGCTGCGCGGCGGCCCGGCCATCGACAACGCCACGCTGAACCGCTTCTTCTCGCTGCACTACCTGCTGCCGTTCGTGATCGCCGGCTGCGTGGTCCTGCACCTGTGGGCCCTGCACCACGCGGGCCAGAACAACCCGGTCGGCATCCTGATCCCCAAGGACCGCATGGCCAAGGACACCGTGCCGTTCCATCCGTATTTCACGGTCAAGGACGGGTTCGCCATCATCCTGTTCCTGATCCTGTTCGCCACCTTCGTCTTCTATCTGCCGAACGCCCTGGGCCACGCCGACAACTACATTCCGGCCAACCCGCTGCAGACTCCGGCGCACATCGTGCCCGAGTGGTACATGCTGCCGTTCTACGCGATCCTTCGCGCCATCCCCGACAAACTCGGCGGCGTGATCGCGATGTTCGGCTCGATCGGCGTGCTGTTCGTCCTGCCGTGGCTGGATACGTCCAAGGTGCGTTCGATGCGCTACCGCCCCGCCATGCGGACCTTCTTCGTCATCTTCGTGATCGTGGGCATGGGTCTCGGCTGGTGCGGGGCGCAGCTGCCCGACGCGCCGGTCATTCCGGGCATGCCCAGCTTCACCCTCTTCGACGGCGCGCTGAACAGCTACCTGTGGCTGACCCGGCTGCTGACGGCCTACTACTTCCTCTTCTTCCTGGTCCTGATGCCGCTGGTCGGCCTGCGCGAAACCCCGAGGCCGATCCCGGCGACCATCTCCGAGCCGGTTCTGCCGGGTGGAGACGTCATGACCTCGGCCGCGCCGGCCTCGCCCGAGAAGAAGGGCTGAGATCGACCATGACCCTCAAGACGAACATCCAGTCGATGAAAAAGACCCTGGTCCTGATCGCCCTCGCGGCCGGCCTCGCCGCGGCGGCCCAGCCGGCCCTGGCCGCCGGCGGGGCCAAGCACCCGCGTAGCGGCGGCTTCACCTTCGAAGGCCCGTTCGGGACTTTCGACCAGGGTCAGCTGCAGCGGGGGTACAAGGTCTACCGCGAGGTCTGCTCGTCCTGCCACGGCATGGACCTGATGTATTTCCGCACCCTGGCCGAGCCGGGCGGACCGTTCTACGACGCCCACCAGGCCAATCCGGCCGAGAACCGCTTCGTCAAGGTGCTGGCCGCCGAGGTCCAGGTGCCGGACATCGACACCGAGACCGGCGAGGCGGTCATGCGCGACGCCGTTCCGGCTGACCGTTTCCCCAATCCGTATCCCAACGCCACGGCCGCCGCGGCGGGCAATGGCGGGGCGGCGCCGCCCGACCTGTCGGTCATGGCCAAGGCGCGCCACGACGGGGCCAACTACATCTACTCGCTGCTCTCGGGTTACCGCGCTGCTCCGGCCGGCCTCGAGATCCGCGCCGGCCAGTACTACAACCCCTATATGGCCGGCGACCTGACCCCGTTCTGGAAGGGTCCGGAAGGCAGCCACGCTCCGAAGGGCGGCTTCATCGCCATGCCCCCGCCGCTGCGGGACGGCCAGGTGACCTACGACGACGGTTCGGCCCAGACCGTCGACCAGTATTCGAAGGACGTCGCCGCCTTCATCGCCTGGGCGTCGGATCCGAAGCAGGTCCAGCGCAAGCAGTCGGGCCTCGGCGTGATGATCTTCCTGATCCTGTTCGCGGGCGTGACCTACCTGAGCTACCGCCGCATCTGGAAGGGCGTCGCCCACTAGGGCTTCCGCCTTTCGACGACCGATCGACCCGCCGGGGCTACAGCGCCGGCGGGTTTTTCGCGCCTGCTTGTCAGCCAACGAAAAGAGCTTTATCATCTAAAGTGTATAGGGAGGATGGTGATGTTCACGGGCGCACGGATTTCAATGGCGGCGCTGGCCGCCTGTTTCCTGCTCGCGGTTCCGGCCGCGGCCTCGGCGCAGGCCATGCAGCCGGCGGGAACGGCCGAGCAGCGGCAGGCAATGCAGACGCTGGCCTGGATGGACGGCGAGTGGGTCGGGGAGGCGACGGTCTCAATGGGCCCCGGTCGAACCACGACCCATCCGCACACCGAGCGGATCGGTCCGATGCTGGGCGGCTCGATCAAGGTGATCGAGGGGCGCAGCGTCGGCGGGCCTGATGGCGCGCCGGCTTTCAACGCCTTTGCCGTGGTGTCATGGGACGACGCGGCCGATCGGTATGTGATGCGCTCCTACGCCAACGGTCAGGCGGCCGACTTTCCGCTCGAGGCCACGGCGGATGGATTCCGCTGGACCACCCCGAGCCAGGGCGGGGAGATGCGTTACGTCACGGTCTTCAGGGACGGGGAATGGGTCGAGACGGGCGACTTCGTCATGCCGGGGCGCGAGCCGATGCGGGTGATCGAGCTTCGTCTGCGCCGCCGTGGCGACACCGGCTGGCCCGCCGCCGACCCGGTTATCCCATGATCGACAGGGGGAGATCGACGCCCTAACGTCCGGCCGGGTCTGTTTCCGGCTGAGGGTGTTTCCGTCCATGCGTCTCCTGTCGACTGTCGCCGCGCTCGCCGCCGGCGCCCTGATCTCCGCCTGCGCGAGCATGGAGGCCGAGCCTCCGGCTCCGGCCCCGGCCTTCGACGCGGCGCGCCTGTCCGAGCACGCGCGAGTGCTGTCCGACGACAGCTTCCAGGGACGCGGCATCGGCACGCCCGCCGAGGAGATGACGGTCCGTTATCTGAGCGAACAGTACGCGGCGGCCGGCTTCCAGCCGGGCGGAGAGAACGGCGGCTGGACCCAGGATGTGACGCTGAACCGCTTCACCGCCTCGAACATTCAGGCCTCTTTCAAGGTCGGCGGGGACTCCATCCCGCTTGCGCAGGGCCAGCAGATCGTCGTCTCGACCCGCCTGCCGGGCCGCCATGTGATGCTGACCGACGCCCCGCTGGTGTTCGTCGGCTACGGCATCAAGGCGCCCGAGCGGAACTGGGACGACTTCAAGGACGTCGACGTGCGCGGCAAGATCGTCGTCGTGCTGGTCAACGACGCCGACTTCGAACAGCCCGAGTTGAACACCTTCAACGGCCGGGCCATGACCTACTACGGCCGCTGGACCTACAAGTATGAAGAGGCGGCGCGGCAGGGCGCCGCCGGCGTCATCATCGTCCACGAGACCGCGCCCGCCTCCTACGGCTGGGCCACTGTGACCAACAGCTGGTCCGGCCCGCAGTTCGACATCGTGCGCCAGAACGCGGCGGCCGAGCGGGTCAAGATGGAGAGCTGGATCCAGCGCGATGTGGCCGTGGACCTGTTCCGCAGGGCCGGGCTCGATTTCGACGCCCTGAAGACCCAGGCGCGCAGCCGCGACTTTCGTCCGGTCGAACTGACCGGCGCGACCTTCAACGGCATGTTCGACGTGGCGACCAGCCAGATCGTAACGAAGAACGTCATCGCCCGCCTGCCGGGCGCGACGCATCCGGACGAGACCATCCTCTACACCGCCCACTGGGACCACATCGGCGTCGGCGAGCCCGACGCGAATGGCGACGCCATCTTCAACGGCGCGGTCGACAACGCCACCGGCACGGCCGGCCTGCTGGAGCTGGCCCGGGTCTGGAGCGCCGGGCCGCGCCCGCAGCGCTCGATCGTGATGATCAGCTTCACCGCAGAGGAGAGCGGCCTGCTGGGCTCGGAATACTACGCCGCCAATCCAGTCTATCCGCTTGAGACCACGGTGGCGGGATTCAACATGGACGCCATGAACGTCTATGGCCGCGTCGCCGACCTCGGCGTGATCGGCTACGGCCAGTCCGATCTGGACGAGCGGCTCGCCGCCGCCGCGGCCCGGCAGGGGCGGGTTGTGGCCCCCGACTCCAATCCCGCGGCGGGCAGCTATTTCCGCAGCGACCACTTCCCGCTGGCCAAGCGCGGCGTGCCAATGGCCTACGCCGAGGGCGGCGGCGAGTTCCGGGACGAGCCGAAGGCCGCCCGCGAGGCCGCCCGCGACGAGTACGGCTCGCGTCGCTACCACCAGGCCGATGATGAATGGTCGCCCGACTGGGATCTGGCCGGCCAGATCGAGGATCTGGAGGTCGCCCTGTGGATCGGTCGCGATCTGGCGAACAGTCGCGACTGGCCCGGCTGGAAGCCAGGTTCGGAGTTCGGCCCGGCCCGGGCGGCCAGCGCCAGCGCCCGCCGCTGAGCCCCCGTTCGCCGCCGTCCCCATGCTGCGGACATGACGAAAACTTAACGAGCGGTCCGCGGGGGCCGCCCTAGAGTGCGCCCGATCAATCCGGGGATGGAGTTTCCCATATGCTTCGCAAGATGATGGGCGGCGTCGCCGTCGCCGCCGTTCTGCTGTCCGCCGGACTGGCGTCCGCCCAGGACTTTTCGGCCGAGCGCATCAGCAACGACATCCGCACCATCAGCGCCGACGAATACCAGGGCCGCTACCCCGGAACGGAAGGTGAGCGGATGACGCTGGCCTGGCTGCAGGCGCAGTACGAAGCCATGGGCCTTCAGCCCGGCGGACCGGACGGCCAGTGGCTGCAACCGGTGCATCTGAAGCGCTTCACGCCGACCGCCGGCGCCGCCAGCGCCAGCTGGACCGGGCCGGACGGGACCAGCCATCCGCTGACCGTCGGAACCGACGTCACCCTGCGCGCCGTCTCCAACGACGGTCGCGCCTCGATCCGGAACGCTCCGGTGGTCTTCGTCGGCTACGGCATCACAGCGCCGGAGCGGAACTGGGACGACTACGGCGACATCGATGTGCGCGGCAAGGTCGTGGTGGTGATGGGGGGCGAGCCTGAAGGGGAGCTGTTCAACGGCGAATACAGCACCAACTACGAGTCCGGCGCCTACAAGGCCGACGAAGCCTTCCGCCGCGGCGCGACCGGTATCGTCACTCTCGTGCCCCAGCCTGCGGATTCGCCGACGTGGCGCCGGGTGGTGCAGGGGGGAACGCGCACCCGCACCCTGACTCCGGGCGCGGCGGACCTCGAGTTCTCGATGGCCATCAACCACGACGTGGCGCTGCAGTGGGCGACCGCGGCGGGTCTGGACATGACCCAGCTGGGCAGCGTCGGTTCCGGCGCCTTCAAGGCGGTGCCGCTGAACGGCGTCACCCTGTCGGTCGAGACGCAGGAAACCAGCGAGACTCTCGTCACGCACAATCTGCTGGCCCGCATCCCGGGGACCGAGCATCCGGAAGAGACCATCATCTATTCGGCTCACTGGGATCATGTCGGCGGCGCCGCGCAGCATCCCGAGACGCCCGGCGACGACAAGATCTTCAACGGCGCCTGGGACAACGCCTCCGGCACCGCCGCCGTGGTCGAGATGGCCCGCCAGATCAGCCGGGCCCCGCGGCCGAAGCGCTCGATCGTCTTTGCTCACATGGCCGCCGAGGAAATGGGCCTGATGGGCGCCTATGGCTACGCCGCCGATCCGGTCTGGCCGCTGGAGACGACCGTGGCCGACATCAACATCGACATGCTGCCGCTGTCGGGGCCGACGAAGGACATTCCGATCTTCGGCAAGGGTCAGAATGATCTCGAGGACCGCCTGCAGGCCCTGGCCGAGCCGCTTGGCCGTTATGTCTCTGACGACCACATGCCGGAGGAGGGCTTCTACTACCGTTCCGACCACTTCCCGTTCGCCCGCATGGGCGTGCCGGCGATCATGCCCTGGCACGGCTGGGACTGGGTCGAGGGCGGCCGGGAGGCGGGCGAGGCCGCGTGGCGCGCCAAATTCGGAGCCGACTACCACAAGCCGTCCGACGAGTGGTCGGCCGACTGGGACCTGACCTCGGCGACCGAGAACCTGACCCTGCTGTATCACCTGGGTCTGGACCTCGCGAACAGCGAGGACTGGCCGGGCTGGAAGCCGACGTCGGAGTTCGCTTCGGTCCGCGCCCGCTCGGACGCCGCCCGCCAGTGAGCGTCCAGATACGACCCTTGACCGGCGACGGCTCGCCACCGGTCGAGGGCTCGTATCCACAGGCGGTGGAGGTGACCGGGCCGAGCCGCTGGCTCTACCTGTCCGGTCAGATCCCGGTCGCGCCCGACGGCTCGCTGGCCGCCGACTTCACCGGTCAGTGCGAACAGGTCTGGACCAACATCGAGACCCAGCTGACCGCCGCCGGCATGACGCTGGACAATCTGGTCAAGGTCACGACCTTCCTGTCGGATCGGCGATATGCACTGGAGAACCGCGAGGTTCGGCTACGGCGGCTGGCGGGGCGTCAGCCGGCCCTGACCGTGATCGTCACCGGCATCTTCGACGAGGCCTGGCTGGTCGAGATCGAGGCGGTGGCGGCGGCGTAACGCCGTCTTGCCCGCGCGGGTCTGGCGTTCCAGTCTGGGCCCATGAAAACGCCATCCGCATGAACCGCTGGTCGCCACGTGATGCGGAGGGCCAGCCGCAGGGTCTGATCCTGTTTGACGGCGTCTGCGTGTTCTGCTCGCGCTGGGTGCGGTTCGTGATCGACCATGATCGGGACGCCCGCTTCAGCTTCACCCCGATTCAGTCGGAGTCCGGCCGCGTCCTCGCGGCGCGCTTCGGGATCGACCCGGAGGTCCCGCAGACCAATGCGGTCATCTGGAACGGGCGTATCCACTTCAAGTCGGACGCGGCGCTGACGGTGCTCGGTCAACTGCCGGCGACGCGGCCGCTGATCATCCTGAAAGCCGCGCCGAGAGGATTGCGCGATCCCGTCTATGACGTGATCGCCCGCAACCGCTATCGCATCTTCGGACGGACCGGGACCTGCATGGTCCCGTCCGTCCGGGACCGGGCGCGCTTTCTCGATTGAACGCCGGTCAGGCCGCCGGCGCGACCGTCGCCGAAGCGATCAGGGCCCGCGCCTGTTCGACGGCGGCCTCGGTGGTCAGTCGGCCTTCCTGGACATCGACGGCCCAGTCCATCAGCGGTTTGCCGGTGACCGCGCCGCGATTGGCTTCTTCCTCGAGATAGAGGCCGCCCGAGGCCGCGACGCGTTCGTCCCAGGCCGCGCGGACGCCGGCCCAGTAGTCTTTCGTCGCCGCCCAATAGTCGTCGCCGGGCCCGGGATCGTAGTTGTCGACCTTGCGATAGGTGTTGATGACGTCTTCCTGGACGATGGCCGTCAGGTCGCCGTCATCGCCCTCGGACGGGCCCATCTTCAGATTGTCCTGGATATGCACCCAGCCGGCAGGGGTGAGGGCGTGGCGGTTGGTGCCGAGATAGCGGTCGTAGATCGGGTCGCGCACGGCGTCGCGACGGGCCAGAGGACGCCAGGTCGGGGCGCCGGACCATTCGGCGAGACCATGATCGTAAGACCAGCGGCCGACGCCGCCGTAGCGGGGACTGTCGTCGGTCTGCCAGACCGTCTGTGACCAGGCGCCCCGTCGCTCGTCAGCGGATACCGGCGTCAGCGTCCAGCGATTGGGGCCGGCGTAGGTCAGGACGGTCTCGGGTTCGAAGACCCAGTCCTGACGCCAGTGCTTGATGACGTGGTGGTTCCCGTTGTCGTCCGACATCACCAGGATGTGCTGCAGGCTGATGCGATCGCCGTTGTCGTAGACGACCCGGACGATCTCGTCGCCGGCCGACAGCTTCTCCTCGAGCGGCTCGTAGCCTTGGCGAAAGCTGACATTCTCGCGCATGTCGAAGCGCACGCGCCACTGGCCGGCCTGGGCGAGGATCGACTGACGATCGCGCTCGAACTGCGAGGCAGGGGATTCGGCCGCAGCGGGCGTGGTCGGGGCCTGGGCGAGCGCCGGCTGGGCGACGAGCAAGGCGGCGGCGATGAGGAAGGCGCGGGTCATGCTGCTGTCCATAATGCGAGTCATTATCGTTATCGTCTCCGGAGCTCAGTAGCGCAAGGCCAGCGACAGGCCGATGTTGCGGCCCGGCTGGGTATAGGCGTCCAGCACCGCCGAGGTCGCCGCCACGCCGCGGACGTCGCTCCACCAGCTGTACGTCTCGTCGAAAACGTTGAAGACGCCGATCCGGGCGGTCACGCGATCGTTGACGTTCCAGTATGCGGTCAGGTCCAGCAGGGCGAAGTCGTCGCCGACGGCGCAGCCCAGGGCGGGATCGGCGTTGAAACAGGGCAGGCCGTCGGTGTCGGCCGCGTCCTTGGCCTGCGACCAGGTGACAATGGCCTGACCGCCGAATCGCCCCGCCGGCTCGTCATAGCCGAGACCGAAGACGGCCTTGACCGGGTCGATGGTCGGCAGGGCGGTGGTCACGCCGCCGCTGGTGGTCTCGCCTTCGGCCCAGGCGACGGCGAAGCGGGCGCTGAGGCCGTTGTCCCACCAGACGTCAGCCCTGGCCTCGACACCGGAGACCTCGACGTCGGTGAAGTTGACGAACTGGAACACCGCCGGGTCGGCGGGAGTGAAGGATCCCGACACAACCTGCTGGCTGATGAAGTCCTCGAAATCAGACTGGAAGCCGACCAGTTGAGCCGATGCCTGACCTCCAAAAAGATCGAGGTCGCGGACGCGGGCGCCGATCTCGAGGCTGCGGCTGGTCTCGGGCTGCAGGTCGGGGTTGGGGGCGGAGGTGTAGCCGAAGGCGATATTGGAGAAGAACTGATTCACCTGGCTGGGCGTCGGGGCCTTGAAACCCCCACCCCAGTTGCCGAACAGCTGGACGACGTCGGTGGCCTGCCAGACTACGCCCAGCTTGGGTGAGACGTGGTCGTCCGACTGGTCGGCCCGGACGCCGGGATACAACGGGTCGTCGGCGGTCGACAGATCGTAGCTGTCCCAGCGCACCGCCGGGACGATCTTCAATGCGCCGTCCAACAGGCTGATCTCGTCCTGCACGAACAAGCCAGCCAGGGTGTAATCGGTCTCCGGGAAGGCGCTGGTGGGGAACGTCTCGCCCATCGGAGGAACCGTGCCGTCGCGGACGCCCCGCTGGGTAGTCCGCGACCAATCACCGCCGAAGGTCAGGCGGTGATTGCCGAGGACCTTCACGGCGTCGGCGGCGAGACCGGAGACTTCATTGTCGAAGGTGTTGTCGCGAATCCGATCGGTCCCGACCCGGTCCTCGAAAGTGTGCTGGCGGGTGGTGGAGTCCTGCCGGTAGATCGAGACCTGCCCGCGATCGAGGGCGAGTGCGTCGGCGAAACGCCAGTCCAGACCGACTCTCTCGCGCTCCGTCGTGTCGGTCGCCAGCAGATTAAGGACAGCCGTGGGTGAGGCCGGAGGAGCGGCGACGGTACGGGTCGTGCGGCCGCTCAGCACCTGGGCGTCGGACTGCATCTCATAGGCGTCGTAGACGAGGCGGAGGCTGTGGCCGGGTGCGACCTCCCACACCAGCTTCCCAAGCCAGGCGTCGGATGAGATCTCCTGCGGATTGGGCAGGGTGCGTCTGGAGTAGATGAGGGTCGGGACGCCGCCGACATCCTGCACTTCTTCCCCGGTTCTATCGCCCTGGGTCTCCGTCTCCTGGCTGTCGCGGCCGGTCCAGGCCAGCAGGGCGGAGAACGGGCCCTGTTCGCCGGCGAGGATCAGAGATTTGGTCAGGCCGTCGTCTGCGGAATTGTAGCCGACCCGGGCGCGGGCGGCGAACCGCTCGCCGTCGCGCATCAGATCGGCGGGGTCGCGGGTGGTGAAGGAGACGGCGCCGGCCACGCCGTCGGAGCCGTACAGCGCCGAGGCCGGGCCGCGCAGGATCTCAACGGACTTCATCAGATCGAGGTCGGCGTAGCCGCCGCGGCCGACGCTCTGGGCGCCGAAGACGAAGCCGTCGGGCACGCGAACGCCGTCCACCACCATCAACACCCGATCGCCGCCGAGGCCGCGGATCGTGAAGCCCTCGTTCCCGGCCCGGCCGGCGGTTCCCAGCGCCGCGCCAAAGCGGGCCGGTTGGGTCACCACGCTGACGCCCGGTTCGAACCGGATCAGGTCCTTGATGTCGGTGACCAGCAGTTCCTCGATCTGCGCCGCCGTGAACACGGTGACCGTGGCGGGGGCTTCGTCCGCGCGCGTCTCGGCCCGGGTAGCGAGAACGGTGACCGGCGGCAGGCGGGTCGGATCGTCCAGGCCGGCCGCGACTGTCGGCTCTTCGGCCATGGCTGGACCGGCGGCGGCGACGAGGGCGGCGAGCCCGGCGGACAGGAGGAGAGTGCGCATGTGAACGGCCCCGCTTGAGAAGGAGCACGGCGTTTACTGCGAACGATTATCAGAATCAACCGCAATGGCGGCGCGGCTGTGTCGGGAGGCGGTTCAGCGTTTGCGAACGAACACCGTGCCCGCGGAATAGCCGGCGCCGAAGCTGCAGATCAGGCCGATGTCGCCGGGCGTGAAGCCGTCGTGGCGAAGGTGGAAGGCGATGATCGAGCCCGCCGAGGACGTGTTGGCGTACTCATCGAGGATGATGACGTTCTCGTCCGGCGTCGGCTCGCGGCCCAGCACCTTGCGGCCGATGAACTGGTTCATGTTGATGTTGGCCTGGTGCAGCCACAACCGTTTCAGCCCGTGAGGGTCGATCCCCAGTTCGGCGGCGTGGTCGACGATCATGTCGGAGACCATCGGCACCACGTCCTTGAAGACTTTTCGCCCCTGCTGGACGAACAGCTTGTCCGTCTGACCGGTCGCTTCGTCGCCCGAAGGCGCCCCGGTCCCGGCGGCCCGGTTCAGGAAGCCGAAATTGTTGCGGATGTTGTTCGAGAAGACGGTCTTGAGCCGGGTTCCGAGGATTTCCCAGCCGTCGACCGCCTGGTCCGCCGCCTCGATGATGACCGCCGTGGCGACGTCGCCGAAAATGAAGTGGCTGTCGCGATCCCTGAAATTCAGGTGGGCGGAGCAGACCTCCGGATTGACCATCAGCACCGCCTTGACCGAGCCGGAGGCGATGAAGTCGGCGGCCGTCTTGATGCCGAAAGTGGCCGAGGAGCAGGCCACGTTCATGTCGAAGGCGAAGCCCTCGATGCCCAGCGCCTGCTGCACCTCGATGGCCATGGCCGGGTAGGGACGCTGCATGTTGGAGGCGGCGCACAGCACGGCGCCGATCTCGCCGACCGGTTTGCCCCAGGCGGCGATCGCGTCCCGCGCGGCCCTGACGGCCATCTCGGCCAGCACCGACAACTCGTCGTCCGGGCGCTCCGGGATGTTCGGGACCATTCGGGCGGGGTCGAGCACCCCGGCCTTGTCCATCACGAAGCGGGACTTGATGCCGGACGCCTTCTCGATGAACTCGACCGAGGAGGGGGTCAGGGCCGCGAGGTCGCCGGCGGCGATGCCTGCCGCATGCTGTTCGTTGAAGCGCTGCGCCCAGGTGTTATAGGCCGCGACCAGCTCCTCGTTGGAGATGGACTGATCCGGCGTGAACAGGCCGGTCGCGGCGATGACGGCTTTGGTCAACTCGATGGTCCCTGACGCTCGATGTGCGGCCTCGTTGCTCGAGGCGCCCGTTCTGTTTCTGGACTGACTAGATAGGCCTGTCCCGGGCGGTGGTCGAGGCGGTGCGTCAGAGACGCGCAAGCAGCTGTTCCGCGGCCGCGAGATGGAGCCGTTCCGCCATTCGCCCATCGACCTGGATCGCGCCCTTGCCGGCGGCCTCCGGCGCGGCGAAGGCGGCGACGACGGCGCGGGCGCGGGCGACGTCTTCGGGAGACGGCGAAAAGGCGGCGTTGGCGGCGTCGACCTGCGACGGGTGGATCAGGCTCTTGCCGTCGAAGCCATACCGCCGCGCCTGGGCGCACTCGGCCGCGAAGCCGTCCGTATCGGTGAAGCGGTTGAACACGCCGTCGATAGCCAGCCGGCCATGGGCGCGGGCTGCCGCCACAGTCGCAGCCAGCCACGGCTTCAGCGGCTCGCGGTCGGGCGATGGGCCGGTCCCGAGGCCGGCGGCCAGGTCGTTGACGCCGAGCATCAACGCCTCCAGCGGCGCGCCGGAGGCGGCGAGATCATGGAGATTGAACAGGGCTTTCGGGGTTTCGATCATGGCCCAGAGCGCCGCACCGTTCGGCAGACGGTCGATCAGGGCGCGGACGGCGGCGGCGTCCTCGACCTTGGGGGCGACGACAAGAGCCGCCCCGGCGGCGGACAGGGCCTGCAGGTCCGCCTCGCCCCATTCGGTGTCGAGTCCGTTGATCCGGACGCCGAGCCGCGGGCCGAAGCCGCCCGAACGGACCGCCTCGACGGCGGCGTCACGGGCCTCGGCCTTGGCCTCCGGCGCGACGGCGTCCTCGAGATCGAGAATGGCCACGTCGCACGCCAGGCCCCGCGCCTTGTCGACCGCGCGCGGATTGCTGGCCGGGAGGAAGAGGACCGAGCGGGCGGGGCGCAACATCAGACCCGGCCTGTCACCGGGATCAGGGCCCCCGTGATCGCCCGGCTCTCCGGTGAGGCGAGGAACAGCATGACCCGGGCGAGGTCGGCGGGCCGGACCCATCTGGCCGGATCGGCGTCGGGCATGTCCTTGCGGTTCTGTTCGGTGTCCAGAATGGACGGCAGGACGGCGTTGACGGTGACCGGGGTCCTCTTCAGCTCCTCGGCCAGGGCCTCGGTCAGGCGGTGCACGCCGGACTTGGAGGCGGCGTAGGCGCCCATGCCGGCGGCCGCTTTCAGCGCCCCGTTGGCTCCGACATTGATGATGCGGCCTTCGGCCGAGGCCTTGAGATGGGGCAGGGCGGCGCGGCTGGCGTTCAGCGCGGTGGTCAGATTCAGCGCGAACATCCGGGTCCACGCCGGCTCCCCGTCATCGACCGTCTGCCAGACGAAGCCGCCGGCGATGTTGAGCAGGGCGTCCAGCCGGCCGAAGCGCCCGACAACGGCCGCGATGGCCCGATCGGCGGCCGCGGCGTCGGTCAGGTCGACCCCGCCGAGCTCCAGAACGCCCTCCGGCACCGTCTGGCCCGAGGCATGGTCGATGACCGCGACCTTCAGCCCGTCGGCCAGCGCCGCCTCGAGCACGGCGCGGCCCAGTACGCCGTGGCCTCCGGTGATGGCGATGACCCGATCCGACATGGCGACCTCCTGTCCGGTGGACGGCTTAGCAGATGATCAGGCCGCGAACACCCGGCCCAGCAGCCGCTCCAGCGCCTCGGCGTCGACCGCGTCGAAGGCGGCGGGTTCGGTGGCGTCGACGTCGAAGACGGCGATCAGGCCGCCTGACCGATCGAACACCGGGACGACGATCTCGCTGGCCGAGCGGCTGTCGCAGGCGATGTGGCCAGGGAAGGCGTGGACGTCCGCGACGATCTGGGTCGTCCGGTCCCGCGCCGCCGCGCCGCAGACGCCGCGGCCGAAGGCGATGCGCAGGCAGCCGAGCGTGCCCTGGTACGGCCCGACCACAAGTTCGTCGGCCTTGTCGGGATCGACCACGTAGAAGCCCGTCCAGAAGAACAGCGGGAAGGCGTCGGCCAGCATGGACGAGACGGTCGCCATCCGGGCCGTGAGGTTCGGCTCGCCCTCCAGCACCGCGAGAATTTCATCCTCGAGTTCGGCGTAACGGGCGGCTTTGTCGGCGGGACGATCATCGCGGGCGACGTACGACATCAGGCAGGGCTCCGGGCAATGGGAGCCATATAGGCGCCCCCGCCCCGGGAGGCGAGGGTCGGATTTTTCGCCTGCGAGGCGAATCCCAAGTCTCTGATTCTGGTGGATAACTTCCGCGATGTCGTAAAATGGCCGCAGTGCGGCAACGCTTTGACCCAAACCAGCGTTAACCTTGACAGACAGTTAACTGGACCGGACTGTCCCGGTCGCGCAAAGCTTAATGGGCGAGCCGGGGAACGCCCGCTTCAGTGGTGCGAGGATTTATGGGCGAGGGCCAGGCGAACAAGACCGACCGCGGCCGGTTCGACCGGTCGCGCGGCCCCGTCGCGATCGCGGCGATCGCGGGCGTGCTCGCCCTGACCGCCTTCGGCATGGTCTCGTGCGGCGACCGCAGCAGCGGCGTGCGCTTCTGGCAGCGCGCCGACGCCGCTTCGAACGCCTGCCCGCGCCCCGCCTCCCTGACCGGCTCCGAGTTCAACGCCCAGGAGACGGGGCTGCGCGCCCTGCGCCGGGCGGCCTTCCGCGGCGACTTCTTCGCCCAGCTGGAGCTGGGGGCCCGCTACGCCGCCGTCCGCGCCACCGACAAGAATATCGAGGATCCGATCGAGAGCGCCACCTGGTACGCCATGGCGCTGGCCAATGACGAGGGCTATGCGCCGATCAACCGGGTCGACCGTGGCGGTTTTGGCGGCTGGCGGCCGCTGTCCAAATACGATGACTGCCGCGCATTCGAACGCCACATGGCCTACCAGCGGCTCGATCGCCAACTTGGCCAGATGACCCGGGAAGAGCAGGAGGCGGTGCGCGACCGTGTCGTTTACATCCTGTCGACCCAGGATGCCGAGGGGTTCCGCACCCTGGCGCGTCTGCACGACGGACTCTACGGCCCCTTCGGCGAACCCGAGGACAACCGCGAGGCCCGCGAGGCGTGGGGCCGCAACAGCGGCGGCGGCGGGCCCGAGACCCGCGACCGCCGTCGCCGCGGCTATCTGGCCGCGACCAGCCTGTTCCCCCGCAACGACGTCGACGCCTATCTGTACAACTACCTCGCGGTGCAGACCGGCGACGTCGGCGCCTATGTGCTGATGAAGGACTTCGAGAAGTCCGCCCCCAGCCGCGACCAGTACAGCCGCTTCGTCGAGGCCAAGGCCCGGCAGTGGACCCCGCCGTTCGAATTCTATCCCAACGACGCCCCGGCCTCGGGCGTGCCCTTCTCGGATGAGAGTCGCCCGCGCGGCGACGCCTATGAATACGCCCTGGGCCGGATGGGGACCGAGCTGCCGTTCGTCCATGTCGGCCGGGCCCTGCGCTACCTCGGCATCACTGACACCGTGCCGGCGCGGCCTGAGGACCTGTCCAAGCGCCAGATCGAGACGCTGGAGGCCATGCTGGGCCATCCAATGGAGAGCCGGCTGTCGTATCTGGAGCGGGTCCGCGCCATCCAGCTGGCCGCCGTCAACGGTTCGTCCGAGGCCCAGCTGGTGCTGGCGGTGATGTACGCCGAGGGCATCGGCCTGCCCGCGGACTACGCCCGCGCCTTCAAATGGTTCGACGAGGCCGCCCGCCAGGGCAGCCCGGAGGCCAAGTTCGCCATGTCGAGCTATTTCGCGCTCGGCGTCTCGGGCGTGGCGGACCAGGACAAGGCCCAGGCTGTGGCCCTGCGCATCGATTCGGCCCTGTCCGGCTTCGGCCCCTCGGCCGCCCGCCTGCAGGCCGTGCTGGCCCAGGTCTCCCGTTCGCAGCAACGCCGTTAAGGAGGGCGTGGACCCATGTCGACCCGTTTCCCCTTCGGTCGGATCCGCGGCACGGTCGCTGGAATCGCCCTCATTGCGGCCGCCATGGTCGGCGTTTCGCTGTCGCAGACACCCTCGGCCCATGCCCAGGTCGCGGCCAAGGTCGAGAGCCAGACCCGGCCGAATTTCGGCGTCCTCCTGGACCCGCCGGCGCGCAGCTATCGCAACCGCGGCTCGCAGCACCGGCGCTATGACTATGGCCGGCACCGGCCGGACTGGCGGCCCGGGCCCTACCGCCCCGGCGGCGAGGAGATCGTGCTGGTCGACTGCGGCGGCAATCCCGGCACCGGCGCGGTCGAGGACGCGGTGCGCCGCGTCCGTCCCGGCGGCACCCTGGTGATCCGGGCCCGCGCCGGCGCCTGCGTCGGCTGGCTGAACATCGACAAGCCGATGACCATCATCGGCGAGAGCGGCTTCGATCCGCGCGACTGGGCGCGGACCGGAAATCCGACGCTGCAGGCGCCCGACGGCCTGCCCTGCATCACCGTGGCTCAAGGCGTGCGGGTCGAAATCCGCGACATGGTGTTCGCCTCGCCGCGCGCCGGAGACGCCGCCTGCATTGTCGGATACGGCGCCGAGATCATCATGAACCGCGTCGGCTTCCGCCACGCCGGCGACGAGGCGGCGATCTACGCCGACGGCGGCCTGCTGGACCTGCGCAACACCATCATCGAGGCCCAGACCATCGCGCCGGCTGTCGTCGCGGACGGCGCCGTGCTGAACGCCTGGGAGGTCGTGGTGGCCGGCGCCCAGTCGGGCATGGAGGTGATCCCGGGCGCGGGCCAGACCTCGCGCATCGCCTCGACCACCCTGAAGGGAACGGGCGCGCCCAACGCCTTCGGCCCCCGTTCGATCGGCCTGATCGTCCGATCGGGCCGGGACTACGGCCGGGTCGAGATCGAGAACACCGCCATCGTCGGCTATGTCGAGGGCGTGGCCATCGAGGGCGCCTCCGTCGACATCAGCAACAGCCGCGTCGGCCGCTCCGACAAGGGCGTGGTGCTCTACAACGGCGAACTCCGTCTGACCGACAGCCGGATCCGCGCCGCCACCGTCGGCGTCGCGGCGGCCTCGGGCAGCGCGGTGATCATCAACAACGTCTTCTCGGGCGTGCGCGAAGTGATCTACGCCGAGGATCGCGCCAATGTGCAGGCGCGCGGCAACCGGGTCTATTCGCGGTATGTCTGTCGGCCCCAGTTCCGTGATCGCTACCGCGGCCGTTACGAGCCCTACTGGCGGCCTGGCGAGGGCTGGGAGTGCGCCTTCGGCTCCTATCCCCGCAATTGGTGGGAGGGCGAGGACGGTCTGCTCGGCCTCGAATACCAGGACGACGGCTATTCGCTCGACGGATACGATCGCTACCGCGACGGCCAGGGCTGGTACGACCGGGACGGCCGCTACATCCCGGACGACCGCTATCAGGGCGAGGACCGCTGGAGCCGGGGCGGCGGGTTCTGGGGACGGTAGGCGCGGAGGGACTCGAACCCCCAACCAGACCGTTATGAGCGGTCGGCTCTAACCATTGAGCTACGCGCCCTCCGTGGCGGCCCGACTCGCCTAGCAGGCGGCGCGGCGGCTTGCCAAGCACCATGGTTCCGACGCCGACCTGTCGCCGATTTCACGCCGATGAACGATTTCTGCCAATGGAGCCCGCTCGCGCGTTCAGGCGTTCAAGGCCAAGGTTCAGCCACGGACGTCCGACACGATCGGCGCCGGATGGATCGTCCCTCGCTCACGGAGACTACTGACATGAACCGCCCCGCCCCCTTCGTCCGCGCCGCCGCCCTGCCGGCCGTGTCGAACCGCGTCCTGTTGATGGGCGGAGCCGTGATGGCCGCCGTCGCCATGATCGCCGCGGCCCCCGCCGCCTTCGCCCAGTCGCAGCCGGGCGGTGGCGCGCCGCTGACCATCCAGGCCGTCACCGAGCGCCCGTCGCTCAACCTGTCGGCCTATGGCGAGGTCAAGACCGCGCCCGACATGGCCACGATCAGCTTCGGTGTCGTCACTGAGGCGACAACCGCCGCCGAGGCGATGAGCCAGAACGCGACCCGGATGAACCAGGTCATGGCCGCCCTGCGTCGCGCCGGGATCGAGGAACGCGATGTGCAGACCTCGGGGCTGAACCTGTCGGCCCAGTACGACTACGTCCAGAACGAGCCGCCCCGCCTGCGCGGCTACCAGGCCAGCAACCGGGTGACGGTGATCATCAACGATCTCGACGCCGTCGGCTCGACCGCCGACGCCGTGGTCGCGGCCGGGGTCAACCAGATCGACGGCATCGGCTTCGGCCTCAAGGACCCCACCTCGGCCGAGAACCAGGCGCGCCAGCTGGCTGTGCGCAACCTGCAGGCCAAGGCGGCCCTGTATTCGCAGGCCCTGGGCGTGCCGCTGGGCGGGATCCGTTCGCTGACCGAGGGTGGCGGCTATGCGCCGCCCCAGCCGATGATGCAGTACGCCCGCGCCGAAATGGCCATGGACGCCGGCTCGACCCCGGTCGCCGCCGGACAGCTGACGGTGCGGATCGACATCACCGGGATTTATGACCTGAGCCGGTAAGGCAGACGAAGAAAGGCCCGCCGGCGACGGCGGGCCTTTTCACATCCGGCAAGGCAGGGTCAGGCGGCGCGCTTGATCGCGTTGTTGTCGTCCAGCAGCACCACGGTCGGCGACCACTGGCGGGCTTCCTCTTCCGGCAGCTGGCCGTAGGTCACCACGATGACCTTGTCGTTCTTCTGCACCAGGCGGGCGGCGGCGCCGTTGACGCCGACGACGCGCGAGCCGCGCGGGGCCTCGATGGCGTAGGTGGTGAAGCGCTGGCCGTTGGTGATGTTCAGCACATCGACCTGCTCGTGCGGGAAGATGCCCGCAGCGTCCAGCAGGTCGGCGTCGATCGCGATCGAGCCTTCGTAGTCGAGGTCGGCCTGGGTCACCGTGGCGCGGTGCAGCTTGGCCTTCATCAGGGTGACCAGCATGGAGAGTGCGGTCCGGAAGTGACGCGGGGCGATCGGCCCCCGCTCGCAGGCTGCTGATATAGGGGCAAGCGCGCCCGTCATCAATCATCTCTGTTGCGCCGCACCATCGATGCCGCGGCGCATTCGCCTGTTACGTGACGTTCATTTGACGGCAAACCCCGTCGCCCTATGGTCGGACCCGGCCACGCCCGGCCCGCGCGGACCCTGACCTCCTCCATGAAGCAGTTCTTCCTGACGATGCTCGGCGTTTTCGCCGGCCTGGTGCTGTTCTTTGTCATCGTGCCGGTCGTGCTGATCACCATGGCGATCAGTTCGGCGACATCGAAGGAGCCGACGCCGTCCAACACCGTGCTGGAGCTGGACCTGCGGGAGGGGATCACCGACCAGGCCCCGATCAATCCGTTCGCCATGTTCGGCGGCGCCGGCCTGTCGACGATGCAGGTCGTCGACACCCTGGCCCAGGCCGAGGATGACGACCGGGTCAAGGCGTTGCTGATCCGCCTGCCGGAAGCCGGGATCACGCCCGCCGCCGCCGACGAGATCCGTCAGGCCGTGCGCCGCTTCCGCCGCTCGGGCAAGGTGGTCATCGCCCATGCGCAGGGCTTCCAGCCGGTCGGGACCGCGGTCTCCAGCTATATGATCGGCGCCTCGGCGTCGGAACTGTGGATGCAGAACACCTCCAGCTTCCAGCTGGCGGGCTTCTCGGCCGAGTCGATCTTTCTCGGCCGCGCCTTCGAGAAATACGGCGTCAACGCCCAGTTCGAGCAGCGCTACGAGTACAAGAACGCGGTCAACGAATACACCGAGAGCGACTTCACCCCGGCTCACCGCGAGGCGATGACGGCGTGGATGACCTCCATCTACACCTCGGCCCTGGCCAATGCGGCCCAGGACCGGCGCGTCACGCCCCAGGCCCTGCGCGCCACCATCGAGTCTGGGCCCCACTCGTCGGCGCAGGCGCTGCAGCGCCGCCTGATCGACAAGATCGGCCAGGTCGAGGAGGCCGAGGCCGAAGCCAAACGCCGCGCCGGCAAGGGTTCCGAGATCATGGAATTCGCGGACTACGCCTCGTCCAGGGGCGAGCGGACCGGCTCGGGCCGCAACGCCATCGCCATCGTCGGCGGCGAGGGCGCCATCCTGACCGGCACGGGCGGCGGCGCCGACCCGTTCGGCGGCGGCTCGTCGATCATGTCGGACGACGTGGCCGAGGCCCTCTACGACGCGATCGAGGACGACAGCGTCAAGGCCATCGTCTTCCGCGTCTCCTCGCCCGGCGGCTCACCGGACGCCTCGGAGCAGATCCTGGCGGCCGTGCGCGCGGCCAGGGCCGCCGGCAAGCCGGTTGTGGTGTCGATGGGCGACTACGCGGCGTCGGGCGGCTACTGGATCAGTTCGGAAGCGAACTGGATCGTCGCCCAGCCCTCGACCCTGACCGGCTCCATCGGCGTGTTCGGCGGCAAGCTGGTGCTGGCCGACGCCCTCGGCCGTTTCGGCATCGACATGCGCAACCTGACCGTCGGCGGCGACTTCGCCGACTCCTTCTCGCCGTCCGAGCCGTTCGACGCGGCCGACCGCGCCGCCTTCGCGGCCTCGATCGACCGCACCTATGAAGAGTTCATCGCCCGCGTCGCCCGCGGCCGGAACCTGCCGGCCGCCCGGGTGCGAGAGATCGCCCGCGGCCGCGTCTGGACCGGAGCGCAGGCCAAATCCATCGGCCTGGTCGACCAGCTGGGCGGGCTGGAGGAGGCCATCGCCAAGGCCCGCCAGCTGGCCCGCATCCCGGACGACGAGTCGGTGCGCTTCAAGCGCTACCCGGAATCGAAGTCGCCGTTCGCCGCCCTGTCGGAGATGTTCGGGGTCTCGGGCGAGGCCGCACGGGTGCTGATCGGCATCGGCGGCGTGATGAACGATCCGCAGGCCGAGGCCGCTGTCCGCCAGCTCCAGACCGAACGCGCCCGGACCTCCGGCGCCACGGTTCTGGCCGATCGACCCTACTGAGACAGCGACAATCGGACACTCGCCTGTGAAGGGTCCGGTCATTGACCGTTCACGCCTATGGACCGACATTGGAAGTACGGCGTTGTTGTCAGCGTCACAGAGGTAATCCCATGACCCCGTCCGATCGCCTGACCTTTGGCTCCGGCCCCTCCGGCCGTGGACCCGCCAACGGGCTGGTCGCGTCGGTGATGTGGCTCGGCGGCCTGGTCGCCACGCTCGCCGCCATGGCCGTGGGCGCCGTGCTGGCGGTGTTCGCCGCCGCCGCCGTGGCCGTGATCGCCGTTTTCGCCGCCATTGTGGTCTTCCTCGCTGGCCTCGCCGTGCGCGCCCGCCGCCGGGTGACGCCGCGCGCCCGGCGCGCCGACGATGTCATCGAAGCCCGCAAGGTCGACGGCGCCTGGGTCGCCTACGGCTGGGAGCGTCCGGGCCGCTAGGATGCTGGTCGTCCGGGACGCGCCGTCGCCCAATTTCGACAAGCGGCGGGCCCCGCCCGACATGCTGGTGCTGCACTACACCGGCATGCGCACCGCCGATGAGGCGATCGCCCGTCTGCGCGACCCCGACGCGAAGGTATCGGCCCATTACGTGGTCGGCGAGGACGGCGCGATCCTGCGGCTGGTCGCCGAGGAGCGCCGCGCCTGGCATGCCGGCCGCGGCGCCTGGCAGGGCGAGACCGACTGCAACGCCGCCTCGATCGGGATCGAGATCGTCAATCCGGGCCATGAGTTCGGCTACCGCGACTTTCCCGAGGCGCAGATCGACTCGCTGATCAGCCTGGTCAGCGACATCCGCACCCGCTGGACCATTCCGGACGCCCGCATCATCGGCCACTCCGACCTGGCCCCCGACCGCAAGAAGGATCCGGGCGAGCGCTTCCCGTGGAAGCGGCTGGCCTCGGTCGGCCACGGCCTGTGGTTCGAGCCCGCGCCCGAGCGCGCGGCCGCCCTTGGCGGCCCGCTCGGCGTCGGCGACGAGGGGCTGGGCGTCATCGTCCTGCGCGCCGGCCTGCACCGGCTCGGCTATGGCCTCCAGCCCGGCGGCGACTACGACGAGGCGACGCGTCTGACCGTCGAGGCCTTCCAGCGCCACTGGCGGCCGGGACAGGTCGACGGGATCGCCGACGGCGAGACGCGGGCCACGCTCATGGGCGTGCTGCAGCTGGCCACGGCGGAGAGCGCGACGGGCGTGTTGAACTAGAAATTTGACCTTGGCGGCCTTCGCGCCCACCTAGACCCCGTCAGACGGCCGGGCGGTCGCGGCGGAGCTTGCTTCGTCGAGGAAAGTCCGGGCTCCACGGTGAAGAGGCGGCGGATAACTTCCGCCCGGGGCGACCCGAGGGATAGCGCCACAGAAAGCAAACCGCCTGCTCTCCGGAGCAGGGAAGGGTGAAAGGGTGGGGTAAGAGCCCACCGCGTGCCTGGCAACAGGGACGGCATGGCAAGCCCCGCCTGGAGCAAGACCGAATAGGGACGTCGCGCGGTTTCGGCCGCAGGGTTCACCGCCCGAGGCGTCCGGGTAGGTCGCGAGAACCGGTCAGCAATGGCCGGTCCAGAGGAATGATCGTCGCCGCCCTTCGGGGCGGAACAGAACCCGGCTTACAGGCCGTCTGACCTTTCTCTTTTGAGGGGCCTAGCGCTCGCGACACGGTCGCTCGCTGCTTCAGCCCGCCCGGGTGGACCCAAGCCGACGCTCCCCGTTAACGATTTGGCCCGCAATGTGGCGCGAAGTCTTTCCACAGCCTGTTAATACTTGGGATGTTCCATGTATGTTCTGAAATTGTCAGCTTTCGACCGCCGTTGGAGGTTAACTTCTGTCAACTAATCCCATTGAGCCCCATTTCATCCCATGCTATCCCATAAGCCTGAGTTGGGGTTAGCGGACGCGGGGATGCGTCCAGGGATCAGAGGGCGGATCGAAGGGTCCGAATGGGCAGGGCGTGTTTCTCTCGACCTATGAGAAACAATTGGACGGCAAGCGCCGCCTGCTGATCCCGCAGGAGTTCCGCACGGCCGACAACGGCGCCGAGCACGGCGTGTTCTGCTTTTTCTCGATCGAGTCCGACTGCCTCGAGGCCGGCGGCGACAAGCTGATGGCCGAATACGTCTCGATGATCGAGGAGCTGCCGTTCGGCGACGACCTGCGCACGGCGCTGGAAGAGACCTTCTACGCGGGTCAGCGGCCCTTGGCCTATGACGGCGGCGGCCGGATCACCCTGCCGGAACACCTGTGCCAGGACGCCGGCCTCGGCGAGGATGTGGTCATCGTCGGCCTCGGCTCCCGTTTCCAGATCTGGGACCGGGCCCGCTGGAACGCGCGCCGGGACGAACGCCGGGCGCTGGCGCGGCAGGCCGTGCGCGAGCGCGGCGAGGCCGGGCGCAAGGCGCTGCTGGCCGGGCGCCGTCCGGGCGGGGAGGGCGCATGACCGCGCCCGCCGCCAATCCGCACGCGCCGGTCCTGCTGGCCGAGGTGCTCGAGGCGCTGGCGCCCGGACCCGGCGACGTGATCATCGACGCCACCTTCGGCGCCGGCGGCTACAGCCGCGCCATCCTGGCGACGGGCGCGACGGTCATCGCGCTGGACCGCGATCCGACGGTCCAGCCCCACGCCGATGCGGTGGCCAACGACTTCCCCGGCAGGTTCCAGCTGATCCGCACACCCTTCTCCGGCCTCGTCGAAGCCTTCGCCGACAGCGGCGCCGCGAAGCTGGACGGGGTGGTGTTCGACATCGGCGTGTCGTCGATGCAACTGGACCAGGCCGAACGCGGCTTTTCCTTCATGCGCGACGGTCCGCTGGACATGCGCATGTCCGACGAGGGCGAGACCGCCGCCGACATCGTCAACGGCTGGGACCACGGGCCGCTGGCTCATATCTTCAAGCTTTACGGCGACGAGCGTCAGTCGGGCCGGGTCGCCACGGCCATCCTGCGTCGCCGGGCCGAGAAGCCCTTCACCCGCACCCTCGACCTGGCCGAGGTGGTCGAGAGGGCTCTGGGCGGCCGCCGCGGTGCGCCGATCCATCCGGCCACCCGCGTGTTCCAGGCATTGCGCATCGCCGTCAACGACGAACTGGGCGAACTGCGCGCCGGGCTGGAGGCGGCCGAGGCGACGCTGTCGCCCGGCGGCCGGCTGGCCGTGGTCACCTTCCATTCGCTGGAAGACCGTATCGTCAAGGCGTTCCTGACCGAGCGCACCGGCAACGCCCCGGGCGGTTCGCGTCACGCCCCGGTCGCCATCGACCCGCGCAAGCCCAGCTTCACCCTTCGCTTCAAGGGCGCGCGCGAGGCCGGTGAAGAGGAGCGCGCCGCCAACCCCCGCGCCCGCTCGGCCAAGCTGCGCGCCGCCGTCCGCACCGACGCCCCGGCCTGGGGGAGGATCGCGGCATGAGCGCGACCGGCGCCCTGAAGCGCGTGTTCGACTGGAAGGTGCGCGGCGTTCGCTGGGTCGAGATCATCGGTCTGGTGCTGGTCGCCGCGATGATCTTCTCGGTCTATCTGGCCAAGGCCGCGGCGGCGGGCGAGGGCGCGCGCATCGCCAGTCTTGAGCGCCAGATCACGGAAAACGGCCAACGGGTCCGCCTGCTGCGCGCCGAGGCCGCCCGGCTGGAGCAGCCTGGCCGGCTTGAGGCCCTGTCGCGGATGGCGGGCCTGGCGCCGGTCGACGTGCATCGCCAGGCGACGGAAGCCAGCCTGCCGGACCTCGCGCCGATTCCGGATCCCCAGCCGGTTGTCATCGTCGCCCCGACCATCCCGGCGGCGCCCGCCCCCGCCCCCGCCCCCGCGCAGGGCGCGCAATGAGCGTGCACGATCCGCAGGCCTGGGACCGCCCCGCCCCCGGACATCCCGGTCGGGTCTCGCTGCCGTCGTGGCGC
This sequence comes from Brevundimonas sp., assembly GCF_035626975.1. GTDB lineage: Bacteria > Pseudomonadota > Alphaproteobacteria > Caulobacterales > Caulobacteraceae > Brevundimonas. The sequence continues at coordinate 72,341 of NZ_DASPMQ010000006.1, read as the reverse complement.
TGGCTGTCCGAGGCCATGTGGCGGATCGAGCATTCGTTCGGCCGCGCCCGCGCCGACGCCCGACCCGAAGAGGACACCCGGGTCCGTATATTCGTCATCCTGTCGCTGTTCTCGGCCGTTTTCGTCTGCCTCGCACTGGGCGCGGCCAACGCCGCCCTTCTGGCTCCGAGGGGCGGGATCGGCTCGATCGGCCAGCCGAACGCGGTGGCGCGCGCCGACGTCGTCGACCGCAACGGGGCCTTGCTGGCCACCAACATCGTCCACTACGGCCTCTACATTGACCCGGCCGAGGTCTGGGACCGTCGCGCCGCGGCCGCGCAGATCAAGCGGGTCCTGCCGCGCGTCTCTATGGCCAAGCTGGACCGGGTGCTGTCGGGCGACAGGCGGCTGATCGTCCTGCCCGGCCTGACCCCCGGCGAGAAGGCGGCGGTCCACGCCCTGGCGTTGGGCGGTGTGACGTTCGAGCCCGAGGATCGCCGGGTCTATCCGCTGGGCGCTTCGGCCACCCATGTGCTGGGCGCGGCCGACACCGGCGGGCAGGGCATCTCGGGCGCGGAACTGGCTTTCAATCGCGAGATTCGCGAGGCGGGCCTGCGCGGCGACAGCTTCCCGCTGTCGATCGACCTCCGTGTCCAGGGCGTACTTGAGAATGAACTGGCCCGCGCCGTCGCCGAGAGCCAGGCCAAGGGCGCGGTCGGCATCATCACCGACGTCCAGACCGGCGAGGTCCTCGGGATGGCCAGCTGGCCGACCACCGACGGGCTGAACCGCGCCACCTCGGCCCACTACGAGATGGGCTCGGTGTTCAAGACCTTCACGGTCGCCGCCGGTCTCGACACCGGTCGGGCCGACATGAACACCCTGTTCGACGCCTCGCAGGCCTTCATGATCGGCAACCGCCGCATCACCGACTTCCACGCCACCAACCAGGTGCTGACGCTGGAGGAGGTCTACCTCCACTCGTCCAACATCGGCACCTCGCGCCTCGCGGTCGAGATGGGGCCGGCGACAATGCGCGACTATTTCGGCCGTCTCGGCCTGCTGGACGCCGCCCCGATAGAGCTGCACGAGTCGGCTCGCCCGCGCCGGCCGACGAAATGGGACGACTCCACCCTGGCCTCGCTGTCGTTCGGTTACGGCATCATGATCACGCCGCTGCAGATGTCCGCCGCCATGGGCGCCCTGACCAATGGCGGCCGCTACATTCCCCTGACCCTGCGCAAGGGCGGCCTGCCGGGGGCCGAGGTCCGCCAGGTGGTGAGCCCCGAGACGTCGCTGACCCTGCTGGACCTGCTGCGCCGCAACGTGGTCCGCGGTTCGGGCGGGCGGGCCGACGCGCCGGGCCTGCGCGTCGGCGGCAAGACAGGTTCGGCGAACAAGCTGGTCAACGGCCGCTACGACCCGACCCACGCGGTCGGCAGCTTCGCCGCCGTCTTCCCGGCCGACGGCCCGGTCAACGCGCGCCGCTATTCGATCCTGATCCTGATCGACGAGCCGGGCGGCTACCCGCGCACCGGGGGCTTTGTGGCCGCGCCCGCCGTCGGCCGCATCGCCGACCGGATCGCCCCCTTCCTCGGCGTCCAGCGTCGCGCTGATCAATACCGCACCGCCCTGGGCGAGAAGATCCCCGCCTTCGAGGATGTCGAGGGGGACGGCCGATGAACGGCATGGCCCCCGCCTCGATCAAGCTGTCCGACCTGCTGCGCCGCGACGTGCCGGCCGACCCGGTCATCACCGGCGTCACCGCTGACAGCCGCAAGGTCGCGCCGGGCAGCCTGTTCGTGGCCCTCCCCGGCAGCGCCGCCGACGGCCGCGCCTTCATCCCGCAGGCCCTGTCGCAGGGCGCGGCGGCGGTGCTGGCCCCGGCCGACACCGACGCGGGCCTGGCGCCGGTGCTGGTCACCTCGGGCGACGTGCGCCGCGCCTACGCCATCGCCGCGCGCGGCTTCTACGGTCGCCAGCCGGCCACCTGCGTGGCCATTACCGGCACCAACGGCAAGACCTCGGTGGCGGCCTTCTGCCGCCAGATCTGGGCCTCGCTCGGACTCTCCGCCGCGAGCATGGGAACGCTTGGGGTTTTGAAACAGACGGGTAACGTTAATCAGGCGTTGACGGGGCCCGGTCTGACCAGCCCCGACGCCGCCGACGCCGCCCGCCTGCTGTCCGAACTGGCCGCCGGCGGCGTGACCCATCTGGCGCTGGAGGCGTCGTCACACGGCATCGAGCAGCGGCGGCTGGACGGTGTGACGCTCAAGGCGGCGGCCTTCACCAACCTGACCCAGGACCACCTCGACTACCACGGCGACATGGACGCCTACCGCGCCGCCAAGCTGCGCCTGTTCGAGACCCTGCTGCCGCGCGGCCGGACAGCGGTCCTGAACGCCGATTCCGACGCCTATTCCAGCTTCGCCGCCGCTTCGATCATGTCGGGCCTGAGCGTCATGGGCGTGGGCGAGCGCGGCCGTGACCTGACCCTGGTCGGCCGGCAGGCCGTGCCCGAGGGCCAGCGGTTGACGCTGGACGTGCGCGGGACGCTGCACGAGGTGCTGCTGCCGTTGGCCGGGGCCTTCCAGGCCTCCAATGCGCTGGTCGCCGCCGGTCTGTGCATCGCCGCCGGCGAGACCCCCGAGCGGGTGCTGGCCGGGCTGGAGAAGATCACCGGCGCGCAGGGGCGGCTGCAGCGCATTCCCGGTTCGCGCCACGGCGAAGTCTATGTCGACTACGCCCACACCCCTGACGGGCTGGAGACGGTGCTGAAGGCGCTGCGCCCGCATGCGACGGGCCGGCTGATCGTGGTCTTCGGCGCGGGCGGCGACCGTGACCGGGCCAAGCGGCCGATCATGGGCGAGATCGCGGGCCGACTGGCCGACGTGGCCATCGTCACCGACGACAATCCCCGTTCGGAAGATCCCGCCGCCATCCGCCGCGCGGTTCGCGAAGGCTGCCCGGACGCGCAGGAGATCGGCGACCGCCGCGCCGCCATTCGCCACGCCATCGAACAGATGCGCGACGGGGATGTGGTGGTGATCGCCGGAAAAGGGCATGAGCAGGGACAGATCGTCGGCGGTGTGACACATCCCTTCGACGACGCCACCGAAGCCGCCGAAGCCCTGCGTATCCATGCCTGAGATTGCTCCCCTCTGGACCTCCGCCGAGATCGAGGCCGCCACCGGCGGGCGCCTGTCCGGCGCGCCGTTCGAGGTCGCCGGGATCACCTACAACAGTCGCGAAATCGTGCCAGGGGACCTGTTCCTCGCCCTCAAGGGGGCCCGCGACGGCCATGACTTCGCGGCTTCCGCCTTCGCCGCCGGCGCGGCCGGGGCGATCACCGGCCATCCGGTCGAGGGCGGTCCGTCGGTCGTCGTCGCCGACACCCTGCGCGCGCTGGAAGCCCTCGGCGTCGCCTCGCGCGAACGCAGCCCGCACGTGCGGCGCGGCGCGGTCACCGGCTCGGTCGGCAAGACCAGCGTGACCCAGGCGATCAAGTCCGGCCTTGATCTGGCAGGGCCCGCCCACGCCTCGATCAAGAGCTACAACAACCACATCGGCGTGCCGCTGACCCTGTCGCGGATGCCCCGCTCGACCGCGCGCGCCGTATTCGAGATCGGCATGAACGCGCCGGGCGAGATCGCGCCGCTGTCGAAGATGGTCCAGCCGCACGCCGCCTGCGTCACCACGGTCGGACCGGTGCACATCGAGGCCTTCGTCGAGGGCGAGGCGGGGGTGGCGGCGGAGAAGGCGGCGATCTTCGAAGGGCTGGCGCCCGACGGCGTGGCGGTGCTGAACGGCGACATCGGCTTCTCGGCGGTGCTGGACGCCGCCGCCCGCAAGGCCGGCGCCCGGTTGGCCACCTTCGGCGTGGACGCCGGCCATGACGCGCGCCTGATCGACTTCGAGCCTGGTCCGGAGGGCGCCCGGGTCAGGGCCGAGCTGTTCGGCAAGCCGCTGGACTTCACCCTGCGTCAGTCCGGTTTCCACTGGGGCCTGAACAGCCTGTGCGTGCTGCTGATGCTCGACGCACTGGACGTGCCGCTCGACACCGGCCTCGCCGCCCTCGCGGACTTCCAGCCGCTGGCGGGCCGGGGCCAGACCACCGTGGTAAAAGCCCCCGGCGGCGCCTTCACCCTGATCGACGAGAGCTACAACGCCAATCCGCTGTCGATGGCCGCCGGCTTCCGCAGCCTCGGCGCCAAGCCGGTCGGGCCGGGTGCGCGCCGGGTGCTGGTGCTGACCGACATGCTGGAGCTCGGTGACCGCTCGCGCGAGCTGCACGAGGGGCTGGCCAGACCGATCACGGCGGCCGGCCTCGATCTGGTCCACACCGCGGGACCCGAGATGAAGCGCCTGCACGACGCCCTGCCGCCCGCGCGCCGGGGCCTCTGGCGCGAAACCGCCGCCGAACTCGCCGCTGAAGCCGCGTCGCTGGTTGCGCCGGGCGACATCGTCATGGTCAAGGGATCGAACGGCTCGAAGGCGTCGTTGGTCGCCCGGGCCCTCGCCGCCCTCGAAACGCCCTCAAGCAGCGCCGCGCGATAGGGAACGCCCAATGTTCTATCTGCTGTATCTCCACTACGCCGACATCGCGCAGGACTACCCGCTGCTCAATCTGGTCCAGTACCAGACGGTGCGCGTCGCCCTCGCCATGGCTACGGCCATGATCGTCGCCGTGGCCATGGGCAGCCGTTTCATCGCCTGGATCCGGCTCAAGCAGGGCAAGGGCCAACCGATCCGTTCGGACGGCCCGGTCTCGCACCTGTCCAAGGTCGGCACCCCGACCATGGGCGGGCTGATGATCCTGGCCGGCATCGCCGTGGCCGTGCTGCTGTGGGGCGACCTGACCAATCCCTACATCTGGATCGTCAGCTTCGTGACGGCGGCCTTCGGGGTGCTGGGCTTCATCGACGACTACGCCAAGGTGTCGAAACAGACCTCGGCCGGGCTGACCTCGAAACAGAAGCTGATCGCCCAGGTGATCGTCTCGGTCGTGGCGGGTGTCATGACCGTGCTGTGGATGACCGCCTCGCCGACCACGCCCAACCTCGAGACCTCGATCGCCTTCCCCTTCTTCAAGGCCGTGCTGCTGAACGTCGGCTGGTTCTACGTCCTGTTCGCCGCCTTCACCCTCGTCGGCTTCTCCAATGCGGTGAACCTGACCGACGGGCTGGACGGGCTGGCCATCGTGCCGGTGATGATGGCGGCGGCGGCGTTCGGCATCATCAGCTACCTGGTCGGCAACTTCATCTTCTCGGACTACCTCGGCGTCCACCACGTCCCGGGCTCGGGCGAGCTGGCCATCTTCTGCGCCGCCATCATCGGCGGCGGGGTCGGCTTCCTCTGGTACAACGCCCCGCCGGCCAAGATCTTCATGGGCGACACCGGGTCTCTGGCCCTCGGCGGCGCGCTCGGCGCCATCGCCGTGGCCACCAAGCACGAACTGGTGCTGGGCATCGTCGGCGGCCTGTTCGTGATCGAGGCGCTCAGCGTCATGATCCAGGTCGGCTACTTCAAGGCCACGAAAAAGCGCATCTTCCTGATGGCCCCGATCCACCACCATTTCGAGAAGATGGGCTGGCCGGAGTCGACGGTGGTGATCCGCTTCTGGATCGTTTCGGCCATGCTGGCCCTCGCCGGCCTCGCCACCCTGAAGCTGCGGTGACGCGGCCCTCGTCATTCAGACCGTCACCCTCGGGCTTGACCCGAGGGTCAGACCGTCCGCTCGCGCGGTGGTCAGTGGTTGAGCCTTGTGGTTCCGCGCCCCACCCGACAGGCGCACCACGTCTGATCCTCGGGTCAAGCCCGAGGATGACGGAGCGGCGGACATGATCCCGGTCCCCGGCTTCGAAGGGCGGCGGATCGCGGTCTTCGGCCTCGGCAGGTCGGGACTGACGGCCGCGCGCGCCCTCAAGGCCGGCGGCGCCCTGCCGGTGCTGTGGGATGACAGCGTCTCCAGCCGCATGCAGGCCGAGGCCGAAGGCTTCGACGTCGAGGACCTGACCAGCGCCGACTGGTCGGGGTTCGCGGCCCTGGTGCTGTCCCCCGGCGCGCCCCTGACCCATCCGGAGCCGCACTGGACCGTGGACAAGGCGAAGGCGGCGGGCGTCGAGATCGTCGGCGACATCGAGCTGTTTGCGCGGGCGATCGCGGCGCTGCCGGAGGGCAAGCGGCCGAAGGTGGTGGCCATCACCGGCACGAACGGAAAGTCGACCACGACGGCATTAATCGGCTGGATGCTCAAACAGGCGGGGATGACCGTCCACGTCGGCGGCAACATCGGCATCGGGGTGCTGGCGCTTCCGCCGCCGACGCCGGGCGCAGTCTATGTGATCGAGGTGTCGAGCTACCAGCTGGACCTGACGACGAGCTTCGCGCCTGACGTGGCGATGCTGATCAACATGAGTCCTGACCACTTGGATCGGCATGGCGGGATGGAAGGCTATGTCGCGGCGAAGAGAAGGATTTTCCAGGCACAGACGGCGTCACAGACCGCAATCGTCGGAATCGACGACGACTGGAGCATGGCGATCGAACAGGAGCTCACAGCGGCGAGGCACCGGGTCATTCGGGTTCACGCCAACATGAGGGGCATCCTGATCGGCAGGCCGGAACATACGGTGGTCGCCGGTACAGATGGGCTGATCTTCGAGGGTAGCCGGGTGGCGGAATTAACCCACGCCCGCTCGTTGCCAGGGCGGCACAACGCCCAGAATGCCGGGTTCGCGTACGCGACTGCGATCACCTTGGGCCTGACGCAAAATCAGGCGGCAGCGTTTCTCCTCACCTTCCCCGGCCTCGCCCATCGCATGGAGCACGTCGCCACCCTCGGCCGGGTGCGGTTCATCAACGACTCCAAGGCCACCAACGCCGACGCGGCGCGGCAGGCCCTGTCCTCCTACGATCGCAGCTTCTGGATCGCCGGCGGGCGGGCCAAGGCGGGGGGCATCGACGACCTCGAGGACCTGTTCCCACGCGTGGCCGAGGCCTTCCTGATCGGCGAGGCGGCGGGGCCGTTCGCCGCCCGGCTGGGCGAGACGCCGCATCGCATCTGCGGCGACATGGCCACCGCCGTGAAGGCCGCCGCGGAGGCCGCCGCCGCCACCGGACGCGACGAGGTCGTGCTGCTGTCGCCCGCCGCCGCCAGCTTCGACCAGTATCCCGACTTCGAGGCGCGCGGAGAGGCTTTCCGCGCCGCCGTCCTCGCCCTCGGCGCCGTTCCCGCGAGCGCGTCATGACCGAAGGCTACAGCCCCGCCTTTTCGCGCAACGACCAGAGCCCGATCGCCAAGTGGTTCTGGACCGTCGATCGCGGCCTGCTGGCGGCGGCGCTGACGCTGATGGCGCTGGGCGTGGCGCTCAGCTTCGCCTCCAGCCCGGCGGCCATCAACGCCGACCAGTCGATCTCCGACCCGTTCCACTATTCGTGGCGGATGCTGGTCTGGGCCTCGATGGGGCTGGTGCTCATGCTGGGGGCGTCGCTGCTGTCGCCGCGCGGGGTGCGGCGCATCGCCGTGCTGGCGTTGCTCGGCGCCATCGTCACCATGATGGCCCTGCCGTTCATCGGCGACGAGGTGAAGGGCGCGGCGCGCTGGATCAACCTGGGGCCCTTCAGCCTGCAGCCGTCCGAGTTCGCCAAGCCGGGCCTGATCGTCTTCGCCGCCTGGATGTTCGCCGAGGCCCAGAAGGGGCAGGGCGTGCCCGGCGTGAGCATCGCCTTCGGGTTCTGGGCCCTGACCGTCGGCCTGCTGCTGATCCAGCCCGACATCGGCCAGACCCTGCTGGTCACCACCACCTTCATGGCCGTCTTCTTCATGGCCGGGGTGCCGCTGAAATGGGTGGCGGTGATCGCGGCGGCGGGCATGGCCGGGCTCGTGTCGCTGTACTTCGCCTTCGGCCACATGCGCGACCGCCTCAGCCGCTTCCTGTCGCCCGAGAACACCGACACCCATCAGATAGACCGCGCCTCCGAGGCCATCCGCGCCGGCGGCCTGGTCGGGCGCGGGGTGGGCGAGGGGGTGATGAAGCGCCACGTCCCCGACCTGCACACCGACTTCATCTACTCCGTCGGGGCCGAGGAGTTCGGCCTGGTCCTGTCGCTGGCCATGATCGGCCTCTACGCCTTCATCGTCGTGCGCGGCATGAAGCGCGCCATGAAGCTCAACGACGCCTATGAACAGACCGCCGCCGCCGGCCTGTTCGTGCTGATCGGCCTGCAGGCCTGCATCAATATCGCGGTCAATCTGAACCTGATCCCGACCAAGGGGATGACCCTGCCCTTCATCAGCTACGGCGGCTCGTCGATGCTGGCCATGGGGCTGACCATGGGTCTGGCCCTCGCCCTGACCCGCCGCCGCCCGGGCGCCTACGAGCCGGGCGCCAGCCTGCCGCAGCGGCGGCGGATATTGCCGTAAGGAGCGCCATGTCCAGCAAGGTCTGCGTCGTCGCCGCCGGAGGCACCGGCGGACACATGTTCCCGGCCGAGGCGCTGTCGCGCGAGCTGGCGGCGCGGGGCTGGCGCATCGTGCTGGCGACCGACCACCGCGGCGAACAGTACGCCCACAGCTTCCCGGCCGAGGAGCGGATCGCCCTCGACGCAGCCACCGGGCGCGGACCGATCGGGATGGCGAAAGCCGGCCTGACCATCGTGCGCGGCGTCGTTCAGGCCCGCCGGGCGCTGAAGCGCCTGGACGCGGCGGTGGTGGTCGGCTTCGGCGGCTATCCCTCGGCTCCGGCCCTGCTGGCGGCGCTGAGTCAGGGCCGTCCGACCCTGGTGCACGAACAGAACGCGGTGCTGGGCCGCACCAACCGCTGGCTGGCGCCGTACGTCGGCGCCGTCGCCTCGTCCTTCCCCAACCTGCAGAAGGCGCCGCAGGGCGTCGGGGCCCGCATCAGCCTGGTGGGCAACCCGGTCCGCCCCGACATCCGCGCCCTCTACGACCGTTCTTTCGCCCCCCCCGCGCGCGGCCAGCCGATCCATGTGCTGGTGACCGGCGGAAGCCAGGGCGCCCGCATCCTGTCCGAGACCGCCCCCCGCGCGCTGGCGGCTCTGCCGGAGCCCATACGGACCCGACTCAAGGTGCAGCAGCAGTCCCGGCCCGACTCGCTGGAGGCGGCCCGCCAGATTTATCTGGAGGCCGGCATCGACGCCGAGGTCGCCCCCTTCTTCCGCGACATGGCCCGGCGGCTGTCGGCGGCCCATCTGGTCATCGGCCGGGCCGGCGCCTCGACCTGTTCGGAACTGGCCGTGGCGGCCCTGCCGTCGATCCTGATCCCGCTCAAGATCGCCATGGACGACCACCAACGCTTCAACGCCGCCAGCCTCGCCGACGCCGGCGGGGCCGAGGTGATGCTGGAGGACGACGTTACCGTGCAGGCGCTGGCGGAGACCCTGCTGTCCATCCTGACCGACCCGGCCCGGCTGCCGGCCATGAGTGCGGGGGCCAGATCCGCGGCGCTCCCCGACGCGACGCGGGCCCTGGCCGACATGGTGGAAGCGGCGGCGCGCTAGATTGCGCCTCAGCCCGCTCCCGCCAGCACCCTTCGGCCGATCCTGACCGCGTCCTCGAGATTATCCGCGTCCGCCTCGCCCGCCGAAGCCGGATCACAGGCCACGGCCAGCAGTTCGGCGGCGTCCCCGCCCGGCGCGGCGGGATAGGCCGGGGCGGCGTCCCGGGTCGCCGGTCCCTCCGCGCCGCCTTCGCGCACCGAGGCGAAATCCAGCCGGTCCGCCGTGCGCGCCCGGCAGTCGAAGGCCCACCACGACCAGCCGCCCCAGTAGGTCTGTCCGCCGGCCCGGAAATCCTCTTCGGCGACCTGCAGCGAGCGCATCCGGACCGTATCGCCGTCGCGGGCGATGGTGGAGAGATCAGCCAGCACCGCGAACCGGCCCACGCCGGTCAGCACCAGCCGCGGGCCCTCCTGCGCCGGCGGGGCCGGCTCCGCGCATGCGGGGGCCGCCAGCATCAGGCCGAGCAGGACCGCGGGAGTCGCCGTTCTCATGCCCCAGTCGTAACCGCCCGTTGACCCGCTGGCGAGTAGGTTGCGCCCATGACGCGCTTCATGACGCTGGACTTCGCCGACGGAGACCGCCCGGACCTGCTGGGTCGGGTCGCCGCCATGGCGCGCGGTCCCTATGGCTATGTCGTCACCCCCAACGTCGATCACGTCATCAAGCTGATGGACGGCCGGGTCGAGGCCGACGTCTACGGCGACGCCGACCTGAAGATCTGCGACAGCCGCATCCTCGCCCATCTGGCCCGGTTGCGGGGCAAGGCGCTGGCCGTCTATCCCGGCTCCGACCTGACCGCCGACCTGCTGGCGTCGCCGCTCGCGAGCGATCTGACCGTCGGCGTCTTCGGCCCGGACCGCGCCGCCTTCGACGATCTCGCGGCCCGCTATCCCGGCCGCCGCCTCACCTTCATCGACGCCCCGATGGGCCTGACCCCGGGAACGGGCGTCTGGGTCGGTGCGGTGGACGACGCCGCCAGGGCCGAGTGGGACGTGCTGCTGGCCTGCGTCTCCTTCCCGAAGCAGGAGCGTTTCGCCCACGCCCTGCGCGCCGCCGGCCGTCAGACCGGGGTGACGCTCTGTGTCGGCGCCTCGGTCGATTTCCTGACCGGCCGCCAGCAGCGCGCGCCGCGCCTCTACCAGGCCCTGTCGCTGGAGTGGCTGCACCGGCTGATGACCCAGCCGCGCCGGATGTTCCGCCGCTACGTCATCGAGGGCCCGGCCATCTTCGGCCTGTTTATCCGGCACGAGGTGCTGGGGCAGGGTTGAACGCGGCGGCGCAGCGTCCCAAGCTTCACCGCATGTCCTTCTTCACCCGTATCGATTTCCGCACCTCCGACGCCCTGTCAGTCGAGAACCCCGCCGCGCGCCGGCCCCTGCTGCTTGAGGGCGAGGCCCTGCACCGTCAGCTGCGACCCTTGCTTGAGGCGGACTACCCGGCCCAGATCGAACGGCTGATCCCTGAAGGCGCGCGGCTGGCGCAGGTCGTGGACGACGGCGAGGTCCGCGCCATCGCCCTGTGGCGGGTGTTCGAAACCACCTACTGCGGCCGGCGTCTCGAGATCGAGGATCTGGTCTCCGACGAGGCGCATCGCTCGAAGGGCTACGGCGCGGCCATGATCCGCTGGCTCAACGAGCAGGCCGTCGCGCTCGGCTGCCCCACCACCACCCTGATCTCGGGCACGCACCGCACCCGCGCCCACCGCTTCTATTTCCGCGAGGGCTACGCCATCACCGCCTTCCACTTCGTGCGGGAAACGGGCGTCGGCTAGGCCGCCACGATCTCTTCCGCCTGCGTCAGGTCCACGCTGACCAGCTGGCTCACCCCCCGCTCCGGCATGGTCACGCCATACAGCCGGTCCATCCGGCTCATGGTCACCGGGTTGTGGGTGATGACGATGAAGCGGGTGTCGGTCCGCTTCCGCATCTCGTCCAGCATGCGGCAGAAGCGGTCGACGTTGGCGTCGTCCAGCGGGGCGTCGACCTCGTCCAGCACGCAGACCGGGGCCGGATTGGCGAGGAAGACCGCGAAGATCAGCGCCGCCGCCGTCAGCGCCTGCTCGCCGCCCGACATCAGGCTCATCACCGACAGCCGCTTGCCGGGCGGGCAGGCGTAGATCTCCAGTCCCGCCTCCAGCGGATCGTCGCTCTCGACCAGTTTCAGCTCGGCCTGGCCGCCGCCGAACAGGGCCTCGAACAGGGTCTTGAAGTTCTCGTTGATGATGTCGAACGCCGCCACCAGCCGTTCGCGGCCCTCGGCGTTCAGCTCGTCGATGCCGTCGCGCAGCTTGGCGATGGCGCTGGTCAGGTCCGAGCGCTCGACCTTCATGGTCTGCAGCCGGTCGCCGTATTCCGTCGCCTCGTCCTCGGCGCGCAGGTTGACCGGTCCCAGCGCCTCGCGCTCGCGCTCCAGCCCGTATAGCAGGCTTTCGGCCCCGGCCGCGTCCGGCGGGCGGGCGATGGCGTCGTCGGTCAGCTTCTGACCCAGCTCCTCCGGCGACATCTGCGCCGTCTCGCGGACGTTGGCCTCGGTTTCGGCCAGCTTCTCGGCCGCCGCCTCGGCCCGCGCCGCCAGCCCCGCCCGCGCTTCCCGGGCCGAGGAGGCCGCGCTCTCCGCTGCCCGCGCCGCCCGGTCCGCCTCGCCGGCCTGACCCTCGGCCAGCGCGAGCGCATCCGCCGCCGCCTTGCGCCGGGTCTCGGCCATGGTCAGGGCGTCGAGCAGGGACGAGCGCTGCGTCGCCAGCCGCTCCGGCGCTTCCGCCGCCGCCTTCAGCCGCGCCGCCGTCTTCTCCGCGTCCTTCTCCAGCGCCGCGATCCGGGCCGTCGAGTCCTTCGCCCGCGCCGCCCAGCCGTCGCGTTCGTGGCTCAGGCCCTCCAGCCGCGCCTGCCGTCCAGCGACATCGCGCGCCTCGGCGTCCCGCTCGACCCGGGCCGTCGCCGCCGCGCCGCGCGCCGCATCCGCCGCCGTCCGCGCACCCATCAACTCCGCTCGCAGCCCGTCCAGCGTCTCCGAAGGCGCTTCCGCGCCCTGCGCTTCGGCCAGCGCCGCCTGCGCGGCCTCGACCTCGGTCGACAGCCGCGCCAGGGTTTCGTCCAGGGCCTGCGCCCGGGCCTCCTTGCGCGCCTGCTCCCGGCCCAGCGCCTCGACCCGGTCGCGCGCCGCCGCGACCGCCTTGTCGAGGGCAAAGGGCGCGGCGCGCGCGGTCTTCACCGCCTCCTCCGCCGCCCGGAACGCCTCCGTCGCGGCCTTCAGCGCGCCCTGCGCCGCCTCGAGCGCCGGCTTGCCCTCGTCGATCTCGGCTTCCAGTTCGGACAGCCGGGTGCGCTGGGCCAGCCGCACCGCCGCCGGGCGCGGGGCCTCGGCCCGCTGCACGAAACCGTCCCAGCGCCACAGGTCCCCCTCGCGGGTGACCAGCCGCGCTCCGACCGGCAGGCTCTTCGCCAGCGCCTCGATATCCTCGCGCGCCGCCACCCCGCACAGCGCCAGCCGCGCCCTCAGCTGATCCGGCGCCGTCACGTGGTCGGACAGCGGCTCCACGCCCTTCGGCCACGACGGGGAAGGCGCATCGGCCCCGGCCCAGTACGCCGCCGCCCGCGCATCCAGCGCCGCGTCCAGATCGTCCCCCAGCGCCGCCGCCAGCGCGGCCTCATAGCCCTTGTCGGCCTGCACCCGGTCCAGCGCTGGCGGGTGCTCGCGTTTGCCCTGAACGAGCAGCTGCGCCAGCCCGCGCGCCTCGCTCTGCAGGCGGCCCAGCCGATCCTCCGCCGTTCGCGCCGCCTGGCGCGCCTCCTGCTCTACCCGCGCCTTGTCGCCCCGGTCCGCTTCGGCGGTCTCGACGGCGACGCGCGCCGCCGCCAGCTCGGCCTGCGCCTGTTCCAGCGCCGCCTTCGCGGCCTCGATCTCCGGCGTCTCCAGCGGCCCCAGAGCCTCGCGCTCGCGCCGCGCCGAGTCCAGCTGGGCCTCGGCCCGCGCCACCCGCGCCTCGGCGTCGCGCTTGCGGGCGTTTTCCGCCGAGACCCGCGCCTCGACCGCCGCCACCGCTCCGGCCACGCGCTCGACCTCGGCGTCGGCGGCCTTGCGCGCGTCCTCCGCCGCCGCCAGCGCCGCCTCCAGCTCCGGCCCCCGCGCCGGAGCCGCAGCCATCTCCGCCTGCAAGGCCTCCAGCGCCGCGCCCAGTCGCGCCAGCTCGCCTTCCGCGTCCCCGGCCATGGCCGTCTCGCGCTCGATATCGGCGGCGATGCGCGCCGCTTCGGCCGTCAGCCGCTCGACTTCGGCCCGCGCGGCCTGCTCGGCCATGTCCAGCCGGTCGCGCTCAAGCGAGGCCCGGTGCAGCAGGGCCCCGGCCACGGCGTCCTCCTCGCGCGCAGGCTTCAGCGCCTCCTGGGCGTTCAGCGACGCGGTCTGGGCCCGACCCGAGGCGGTCGTCGCCTCCAGCACCGCCCGGTCGGCCTCGGCCAGTTCCTTCGCCGCCGCCTCCGCCGCCACCCGGGCGTCGTTCCAGCGAACGAACAGCAGCGCCGCCTGCAAGGCCCGGATTTCGGCCGAGATTTTCTTGTACTTCTCCGCCTGCCGCGCCTCCCGCTTCAGCCGGGTCAGGGTGGTCTCCAGTTCGCGGCCGATGTCGTCCAGCCGCTCCAGATTGGCTTCCGCCGCCTTGAGCCGCAGCTCGGCCTCGTGCCGCCGGGTGTGCAGGCCCGCGACGCCGCCCGCCTCCTCGAGGATGCGGCGGCGGTTCTGCGGCTTGGCGGCGATCAGTTCGCTGATCTGCCCCTGACGGACCAGCGCCGGGGAGTTGGCTCCGGTCGAGGCGTCGGCGAACAGCAGCTGCACGTCCCGGGCCCGCACTTCCTTGCCGTTGATGCGGTACGTCGAGCCCTGGCCGCGGTCGATGCGCCGCGAAACCTCGATGACGGCGCTGTCCGTGAACGGCTGGGGCGCCTTGCGCTGGGCGTTGTCGATGGTCAGCGAGACCTCGGCATGGCTGCGCGGCGGGCGGTTGGCGGCGCCCGCGAAGATGACGTCGTCCATGCCCTGGCCACGCATGGCCTTGGCCGAATTGGCCCCCATGACCCAGCGGAGGCTTTCAAGGACATTCGACTTGCCGCAGCCGTTGGGACCGACAACGCCGGTCAGGCCCGGCTCGATATGCACCTCGGCGGGATCGACGAAGGACTTGAAACCGACGAGCCGGAGGCGCTGGAACTGCATCCTGCTAGCGGGTCACCGGCCGTCGAGCAGCGGCTGGATCAGCGGTTCAAACGCGGCCACGTCTCGCGACGCCATGGTGTCCGGCACGGGCTCGCCGTTGATGAAGAAGCTGGGCGTGCCGTTGACCCCGTCCGCGAACGACTGCTCGGCCCTGGCCTGCACTTCCGTGAACGCCGCCTCATTGGCGAAGCAGGCGTTCATCTGGTCGCGCGTCAGGCCCCCGGCGACGCCGCCCGCGGCCAGCCAGCCGACCACCGCCTGTTGCGACGGCGGGCCCGGTTGGGCGCGAAGCTGGGCCTGACCCCGGAACAGGGCGTCCAGCACCGCGTCATATTTCTCTTCCGGGGCGCAACGGGCCATCACCGCGCCGGCGACGGCGAGCTCCTGCGGTTGGGTCGGCAGGTCGCGAAAGGCGACCCGCACCTTGCCGGTGTCGACGTACCGGGCCTTGAAGGCCGGGAAGTCCCGGGTGTGCCAGTCGGCGCAATGGCTGCAGGTCGTCGACAGATAGACCGTCAGCGTCACCGGCGCCGTTTCCGCCCCCAGCGTGCGGTCGCCCGGTCGCACCGGCTCGACCGTCTGGGCGAGGGCCATCGCCGGCGCGGCGATCGCGACCAGCAGGGTCAGCAGGAATCGCGAAAGCCGCTTCACCGGACGATCAGTTCTTGGCCAGTTCGGCGTCGATCGCCCTGGACAGGTCGGCCAGGCTGGTGCCCGACGACGAGCCCGGCGTGATCACCTTGGTTCCGTTGACGAAGAAGGTGGGGGTGCCCTCCACGCCCGCGGCGAACGCGGCCTTGGCGCGGTCGTCGGCGGCGGCGAGGCCGGCCTCGTCGGTGATGCACTGCTGGATGCGCTCGTTGCTCAGACCGGCGCCGTTGCCGACCCGGAACAGGGTGGCGCGGGGATCGCCGCGCATCTCCTCCTGGCTGGCCAGCAGCTCGTGGATGACGTCGAAATACTTCTCTTCGCCGGCGCAGCGGGCGATCAGGAAGCCGGCGATGGCGACCTCGGCGGGCGGCGTCGGGATTTCACGGAACACGTAACGCACCTTGTTGGTGTCGACGTAGCGCGTCTTGAAGCCTTCCCAGTTCTCGGCCTGCCAGGCGGCGCAGACGTGGCAGGTGACCGAGGCGTATTCAACCACCTCGACCTTGGCTCCCGCCGGCGCGCCCATGGCCATGTCGCCCGCCGCCGGCGCTCCGGCCCCGCCGCTGTTGCAGCCGGCCATCGCGACCATGGCGGTCAGGGCGGCGGCGGTCATCGCGGCGCGGCGGCTCATCGCGGCGTAACGGATGGTGGCGCTCATGGAGTCGTCCTCACTGGCACGGGGGATGGGGGAGCATCGCGCGATTCCCCGAAATGCGCGCGCCTGGGTCTGTGCCACAGACCGGTCATCGACCAGTCTATCGCTGAACAGTCGATCTAGCCAAAGAAGATCGACGGCGCCAGCGGCTCCGGGTCGAAGCGCCGCAGCAAGTCTCAGTCGCCGGCGCGATCGCGGCCCTTCTGCGGATCGCTCAGCACGGCGCGCCCCAGCCGTTCCAGCGGGCCTTTCAGCAGGTCGGGCGCGTCGGCGATCGCCGCTTTCAGCTCGGCTTCCTGATGGGCGGGCAGGGGACGGGGCGCCGATCGCGGCCGGACCGGGGCCGGAAGGCCGACCGGCGGCTTCACCGGTCCCTGCGCGATCCTCAGCTTGTCGACGCTGCCGGGGCCGAGGAACAGGTTAACCCGTTGCAGGATCTCTTCCGACTGGTGCTGCACCAGCAGGGCCGCCGGGCCGGCCACGCGCAGTTCCAGCGTCCCGCCCGCTCCGCCGCGGCCCTTGCTCAGCTTCTGCGGCCGCGTCACCCGCGCCAGCCGCTCGCCGACGATCTCGGTCCACCGCGGCTCCAGCGCCGAGGCGCCGCGGCCGAACTTCGCGTCCAGGTCCTTGATCAGTCCCTGTAGCGCGCGGCCCGCCTTCGGGGCCGGTCTCGGGGCGGGGCGCGTGCGTCGTCGCGACAGGATTTCGCGGGCCTCGGCGTCGGTGGGCAGCGTGCGGCGCATTTCCGGTTTATAGCGCGGGGAATGCCCCCCGTCCCGGCCCAAGTCCCCACAAGCATCCCGGAGCAGCGCCCCGCCGTTCGCACGGCCCTGCTGGCCTGGTACGACGCCCATCGGCGGACGCTGGCCTGGCGGCCCGGAGCAGGCTCGGCGCGGCCCGATCCCTACCGGGTCTGGCTGTCGGAGATCATGCTGCAGCAGACCACGACGCCTCACGCGACACCCTATTTCCTGGCCTTCACGCAGCGCTGGCCGACGGTGTCTGATCTGGCCGGGGCCGCCGATGCGGATGTCATGGCCGCCTGGGCCGGGCTCGGCTACTACGCCCGCGCCCGCAATCTGCTGGCCTGCGCCCGGGCTGTCGCCGGCGGGCATGGCGGCGTCTTCCCCGACACCGAAGCGGGCCTGCTGGCGCTGCCG
Source organism: Brevundimonas sp. (assembly GCF_035626975.1). GTDB lineage: Bacteria > Pseudomonadota > Alphaproteobacteria > Caulobacterales > Caulobacteraceae > Brevundimonas. The sequence goes on along the minus strand of NZ_DASPMQ010000006.1, from coordinate 55,166 downwards.
GGAGTCGGCGCCTATACCGCCGCCGCCGTCGCCGCCATCGCCTTCGGCCGCCCGGCCAACGTCGTCGACGGCAATGTCGAGCGCGTCGTGGCCCGGCTGTTCGCGGTCGAGACGCCGCTCCCCGGGGCGAAGCCCGAGCTGAAGCGGCTGGCCGGGATGCTGGTCGCCGACGACCGGCCCGGCGACTGGGCCCAGGCCTTGATGGATCTCGGCGCGACCGTCTGCCGCCCCGGCCGGCCGCTGTGCGAGCGTTGCCCGTTGACGGCCTGGTGCGCCGCCTTCCAGTCGGGTGAGCCCGAACGCTGGCCGTTGAAGGTGAAAAAGGCCGTCCGTCCGCGACGCCACGGCGTGGCGTGGGTTCTGCACGACGACCAGGGTCGCGTCGCCCTGGTCCGGCGACCAGGCGAGGGCCTGCTCGGCGGCATGCTGGGGCTGCCGACCTCCGACTGGTCCGCCGCGCCCGCCGGGGCCGCGCCGCCGGCGCGGGCCGAATGGCGCGACGCCGGCGCCGTGGATCACGTCTTCACCCATTTCGCCCTGACGCTGGACGTGCGGACGGCGACCGGCCAATGGGCGGGGCAGGGCGATGTCCTGTGGCTGCCGGCTGCAGAGGCGCTGTCGTCTCTGCCCACTGTATTCCGCAAGGCCCTGGAGCGCGGGCTGGCCTAGCCGAGCGTCCGCACCGTCACCGGCCCCGTATGCCGTTTCGGAATCGCGACGGTGTGGACGCCTAGCTGCTGGAAGGCCAGGTCCACGACCCCGTCGCCGACCTTCAGATTGGTGATGTGCAGCCGGTCGATACCGGAGGGGAGCAGCGGCTTGTTGATCTCCACCACGCCCTCGACCGCGTCGATGCTGACGCCCAGCGCCGCCTGCAGCATCAGGAAGACGGAGCCCGCCGCCCAGGCCTGCGGCAGGCAGGCCACCGGATAGGCGATCGGCGGCTCGCCGGGGATGCGCTCGAAGCCGCAGAACAGTTCCGGCAGGCGCAGATGGAAATGGGCCGCGGCCGCATAGATTTCGCCCAGCAGCAGGGCCACGGCCCGGCGCTCGCCGTAGTGCGCCATCCCCGCCGCCGCCATCGCCGTGTCGTGCGGCCAGACCGAGCCGTTGTGATAGCTCATCGGGTTGAACCGCGCCTGCCCGGTGGCCAGTGTCCGCAGGCCCCAGCCCGAGCGGAATTCCGCCCCCAGCATCCGCTTCGTCACCGCCTTCGCCCGCTCCCGCGACGGCAGGCCGGTGAACAGCAAATGCCCTGCGTTCGATCCGATCGAGCGGCACTGTTCGCCGTCCCCGTCCAGGGCGATGGCGTAGAACTGCTCATCCTCCATCCAGTACCGCTCCTCGACCAGCGCCCGCACGGCCCCGGCCCGTCCGGCCCACTCCGCCTGCCGCTCGTCGCCGATCATCCGGCCCATGTCGGCCATGGCCTGCCAGGCGGCGTAGGCGTAGCCCTGCACCTCCAGCAGGGCGATCGGGCCCTTCGGAAAGCGCCCGTCGCGGTGGAAGATCGAGTCCTCGGAGTCCTTCCAGCCCTGGTTCGACAGCCCCGTCTCCGCCGCCCGCTGGTAGCTGATCAACCCGTCGCCCGTGAGGTCGCCGTAGTCCTTCATCCAGCCCACCGCGGCGATCAGATTGGGCCACAGGGTGCGGATGGTCCCGACGTCGCCGGTCCGCTTCAGATAGGCCCCGGCCAGCGCCACGAACAAACAGGTGGTGTCGACGCCGCCATAGTAGAGGCCGAACGGCACCTCGCCGAGCGCGCTCATCTCGCCGCCGCGCGTCTCATGCATGATCTTGCCCGGCGCGGAGTCCTGGAAGGCCGAGACCTCCGTCGCCTGCCGCATGGCCAGATAGCTCAGCACCCCCTTGGCCAGGCTGGGATCCAGCCACAGCATCTGCCAGGCGGTGATGATCCCGTCTCGCCCGAACGGCGTCGAGAACCACGGCACTCCGGCGTAGGGATACGGTCCGGTCGGCAGGTCGGTGGTCAGCAGCGCCACGTCGGCCCGCGACTGATCCAGCCAGTCGTTGAAGCGCGGGCTGCGCGGTCCCCGGATCGAGGCCCCGCGCCGCCGTCGCGTGCGCATGGCCACCCGCGCCTGCACCGCATGGAACCGGAACCGCGCCTCGTCGGGCGGTTCGCAGGCCCCGAGCCCGCATTCGAGATAGAGGTCCAGCCGCCGCGCCTTCGGCAGGCTGAACATGAACTCGGCGCGCGACGCGGTCAGCCGGGCGGGAGGCTCCGAGAAGGCCAGGCAACTGGTGCGCTGGACGCCGTCGACGCCGAGGTAGCGGAACGTCACCCGCCGCCCGTCCTGCGTCGGCGTCTCCTGCGTCCCCCGCCGCGGCCGCGCCGTGCCGCGCACCTCGAAGATGTCCGAGAAATCGGCCGCGAAGTCGAAGGCCAGCGGCAGCAGCACGTCCTCGACGCCGTGGTTGACCATCCGGATCCGTTCGAACATCCGCCGGTCATGGACGAACCGCCGGCGCTCGATATGAATCACCCCCGCCGGAGCCGAGCGCCCGCCCATCGGCGGCAGCGGCCGGTTGGTCGAATGGGCGGTGAAGAAGACGTTGTCCTGGCTGATCCCCGAGCTGAGCCGCGAGGGCCGCGCCAGCCCCGCCGTCATCACGAAGCGCGACAGCAGCCGGGTGTCGCTGTCGAACAGGCCGTCGGCGCCCCCCTTCATATCGCCCCAGATGTCGGCGACCACGAAGGTGTCCACGTCCTTCAGCGCCATCATCTGCTCAAGGCCGTCGGCGTCCTGCGACTCGGCGGCCGTGACCTGGACTGAATAGGCGTCGTCCATGCGCAACCTCGGAAAGCGAACCGTTGATGGCGGCACTGGTACGCTAATGGACAAGGCCGCCGGAGGTTCAGGCCCGCGTCAGGCCCGGCTGACGAAACTCCGGTCCTCGTGCGGGCGCAGCGGCGTGACGACGTGGTCCAGCGGCTCCTCCGCGAACGGCCTCCGGGCCAGCAGGTCGCCGTAGACATCCAGATAGCGCCGGGCCATGGCGGTGGCCGAGAAGCGCAGTTCGAACCGCGCCCGGATCGCCTCGCGGTCCAGCAGATGCGCCCGCCCGGCGGCGGCGATGGCCTGCTCCACCGTATCGACCAGATAGCCCGTCGCCCCGTCCTCGACGATTTCCGCCGCCGAGCCGCAGCGGAAGGCCACCACCGGCGTGCCGCAGGCCATGGCCTCGATCATCACCAGGCCGAACGGCTCTGGCCAGTCGATCGGGAACAGCAGGGCCTCGGCCCCGCCGAGGAAGGCCGACTTCTGGTGGTCGCCGATCTCGCCGACGAACTCGACCAGCGGATTGCCCTCGACCAGCGGCCGGATCACCGTCTCCCAGTAGACCTTGTCCTGGGCGTCGATCTTGGCCGCCATCTTCAGGGGCTTGTTCAGCTTGGTGGCGATCTCGATGGCCCGGTCCGGCCCTTTCTCCGGCGAGATGCGGCCGAGGAAGGCCAGATAGCCGCGCGGCGCGTCCGAGAATTTGTACAGTTCGCCCGGCATGCCGTGGTGGACCGTCGCCTTCCAGTTGGCCAGCGGCAGCGGGCGGCGCTGGTCGTCCGAGATCGACACCAGCCCGAACTCGCCCCAGCGCTCGTAGACGCCTGCCAGATCCTTGAGGTCCAGCCGGCCGTGCAGGGTGGTGACGGTCTTGTCCGCGTGGCGCGCGAAGAACGGGAAATGCAGCATATCGGTGTGGAAATGGATCACGTCGAACTCGTCGACGCGCTTCAGCACCTCCGACAGCGTGGTCATGTGCGCCGCCAGGTCCGACTTCAGCGGGTTCGGATCCAGCCGGATCGCCTGGTCCCGCACCGGAATCAGCCGCGCCCGCGTCTCGGCGTCGGCGGCCGCGAACAGCGTCACCTCGTGGCCCAGATCGACCAGGGCGTCGGTCAGATGCGCCACGACGCGTTCTGTGCCGCCATACAGTTTTGGCGGAACAGCCTCATAGAGGGGCGTGACCTGGGCGATCTTCATGGCGCGCTCTCGATGTCGGAATTGGACACCGGATTAACCTTCGCACTTGCGAAGGGTTCCTCGCCTACGGCCGGTTTCTCAGCGGATATCGCCGATGTTTACAGCGTTACAGCAGGTCGCCGTCACTGCATTCCGGCGCGAACCTCGGCCCTCAGGGTGTCGATCGACCGCAGTCCCTGATCGGACTTGAAACGCCAGTAGGTCCAGCCGTTGCAGGCCGGGGCGTTCTCGAACAGCGCCCCGAGCTTGTGGATTGAACCGCTCAGCGATCCGGACACCAGCGAACCGTCGGCCCGCACCCGCGCCTCGCGCTCCCCCTTCGGGCAGTACAGCCGGTCGCCCGGCCGCAGCAGGCCGGCCTCGACCAGGGCCCCGAACGGCACCTTGGTCTCAGCCCGCTTGGAGCCGGTGACCACCAGGTCCTCGGGGGCGGCGGGGATCACCGCCTTGATCCGTTTCTCGGCCACCCTGGCGTAGCCCTCGTCGCGCTCGATACCGATGAAGCGCCGCCCCAGCCGCTTCGCCGCCGCACCGGTCGTGCCGGTGCCGAAGAAGGGGTCCAGCACCACGTCACCCGGTTTTGTCGCGGCCAGCAGCACCCGGTGCAGCAGGGCCTCGGGCTTCTGGGTCGGATGGGCCTTCTTGCCGTCGGCGTCCTTGATCCGCTCCTCGCCGGTGCACAGGGCGAAGGTCCAGTCGGAGCGCATCTGGGTGTCCTCGTTAAAGGCCTTCAGCGCGTCGTAGTTGAAGGTGTAGCGCTTCTGCTCGCGCGACCGCGCCGCCCAGATCAGCGTCTCATGGGCATTGGTGAAGCGCGTGCCCTTGAAGTTCGGCATCGGATTCGACTTGCGCCAGATGATGTCGTTCAGCACCCAGAAGCCCAGGTCCTGGATCGCCGTGCCGAGGCGGAAGACATTGTGGTAGCTGCCGATCACCCAGATCGAGCCCTCGGGCTTCAGCACCCGGCGGCATTCCGTCAGCCACGCCCGGGTGAAGGCGTCGTAGGTCGCGAAGCTGTCGAACTTGTCCCAGTCGTCGTCGACCGCGTCGACCAGGCTGTTGTCCGGGCGCAGCAGGTCGCCGCCCAGCTGCAGGTTATAGGGCGGGTCGGCGAAGACCATGTCGAAGGACGCATCGGGCAGGCCCTTCAGCACTTCGATGCAGTCGCCCCTCAGAACGACATCGGTCTTCAACCCGGACATATCACTCGATCCCGCACAGCTTGGAGATCGAGTGGTGAATCATCGCGGTTAAGAGCGCGTTAGCCCACGTGTTTTCACGGAACGATCAAGGGGCCGGAGGTGTTGGAAACGAACGCTCCCGAAAGTCGCCTATGGTCCTTTTTTCCCTTCTCCAGCGTCTTCTCGCCGTCGCCTCGCTGGGCCTCTTCACAATCAGCGCCTGGCTGCTGTGGAGCTGGTACGACACCGATCATGTGGCGGAGACGCTCGGCTTCGCCGAGCCTTCGGACGGCCGGCTGTGGTGGGGCCTGCCCCTGATGGCGATCAGCCTGTTTGGGCGGATCCCCGTCCTGATGCTGCTGGGCAGGGGAGAAACGACGGCGCTCGCCCGCCGGGCCGAAAGCGTCGCGGTGCCCGGCGCCGACGGCGCCGTCCTGCATGTCGAGACGGAGGGCGCGACGGACGGGCCGATCCTGCTCTTCACCCATGGCTGGGGCCTCTCGGCGCGCATCTGGGCCGAGGCCCGCGCCGATCTGGGCGCCCGCTTCGGTCTGGTCTTCTGGGATCTTCCGGGACTGGGCCGGTCCGGTCGGCCCACGGCCGGCTACTCGATCGAAGGCTTCGCCGAGGACCTGCACGCGGTGATCGACAGCCTGCCGGAAGAGCGCCCGGTCATTCTCGTCGGTCACAGCATCGGCGGCATGACCGTGCTGACCTTCTGCGCCCGTCATCCGGAACTGTTGAACCGGCGGGTGGCCGCCATCGTGCTGGAGAACACCACCCACACCAATCCGCTGGAAACGATGATCCTCTCGCGGGTGTTCAAGCCTCTGCAGCCATTGGTCGAACTCGCTTGCAAGCTGGATATGCTCCTGTCGCCGGCGCTATGGGTAATGAACTGGCAGGCGTGGCTCAGCGGTTCGACCCACCTCGCCGTCCGTCTCGCGGGGTTCGGAACGCGCCCGACGCGCGAGCAGCTGGACCGCACGGCCCTTCTGCCGACGAAGAATCCCCCGGCGGTACAGGCACGCGGCAATGTCGCCATGCTGCACTGGTCCGTGACCGACCACCTGCCACGGATCGACGTTCCCGCCCTGGTCTTCGTCGGCGGCCGCGACCTCATCACCAAAGACGATGCCGGCCAGACCATTGCCGCCGCCCTGCCGCAGGGCAAGCTGGTGCGGGTCGAGGACGCCGGCCACATGGGCCCGGTCGAGAAGGCGGCCTTCTACAACGAGCAGATCGGCGACTTCGCCGAGTTCGTCCGCCTTCTGCGCAGTCGCGCTCCGGCCCGGCGCCGCTCCTTTCTGTCGCCCCACGCCGACCTCGCCCCGCCCGCCCACCCGGACGACCCGCTGGACCAGGAGGTTCCGCCCATCGGACCGATCCAGAGCTTCCGTCCGATCTAGGGGCCGGACCGGAGTCATGGCTGCGGCTCACTCTTCCCGTCATCCTCGGGTCAAGCCCGAGGATGACGGCGGGTCGGGCGCACCCGGATGCGGCGCGCGACAGCAAACCGACCCGACCATCTCGTACCCTGCCATCCCGACACATCCCGGCCATTCCCTGCCATCCCGCACCCCTCGCCGATCCACCCGGAGGGGCTCTCCGGAGCGCTCACGTCCGATTCTGACGCAGGCGCGTGCTTGTATTGCGGAACAGGGGACAGGGCCCGCCGCCGCCGCCATCGTGGCGCGCCGGGCGCCTCTCGCCTCACGAAAGAGGGAGATGCGTCGGGGTGCGGGAGTGTCGGGATGACAGGGTTTCGCGATTTTTTGGATGCCAGGGGCGTTCGACCCGCGTGGCCCGGAACCGTCACAGCCGCTCACGTTTTGTTACACGCCCAGCCTCGCCTTGCCGTCCCCGGCGCGGTAAGCGGGGCGCTGCACCGCGAGGGATGCGAGTCTCCGCGACGGACAACGGCTCAGGGGCTGGCGAATGACTCAGTGGGTGTACGGTTTCGGCGGCGGCTCCGCCGACGGCGACGCGTCGATGAAGAACCTTCTCGGCGGCAAGGGCGCGAACCTGGCCGAGATGTCGTCGCTGGGCCTGCCGGTGCCGCCGGGATTCACCATCACCACCGGGGCCTGCGTCCACTACTATTCCAACGGCCAGAGCTATCCCGCCGATCTGGCGGACCAGGTCGCCGCCGGCCTCCGGAAGGTCGAGACGGTGGTCGGCAAGACCTTCGGCGATCCGAAGAACCCGTTGCTGGTCTCGGTCCGCTCGGGCGCCCGCGCCTCGATGCCCGGGATGATGGACACGGTCCTCAACCTCGGCCTCAACGATCAGACGGTGGAGGGGCTGGCGGCCCTCTCCGGCGACCGCCGCTTCGCCTTCGACAGCTACCGCCGCTTCATCACCATGTACTCCAACGTGGTTCTGGGTCTCAGCCACGACGACTTCGAGGAGGTGCTGGACGATCACAAGGATCGCCTCGGGGTCACCATCGACACCGACCTGTCGGCCTCGGACTGGGAGAAGGTGGTCGCCGACTACAAGCGGGTCGTCGAGGATCATCTCGGCCACGCCTTCCCGCAGGATCCGAACGACCAGCTGTGGGGCGCGGTCTCGGCCGTCTTCGCCAGCTGGATGAACGACCGGGCCAAATTCTATCGCCGCATGCACGACATCCCCGAAAGCTGGGGCACGGCGGTCAACGTCCAGTCGATGGTGTTCGGCAATATGGGCGACACCTCGGCCACGGGCGTGGCCTTTACCCGCAATCCCTCGACCGGCGAGTCGAAACTGTACGGCGAGTTCCTGATCAACGCCCAGGGCGAGGACGTCGTCGCCGGCATCCGCACGCCCCAGTCGCTGACGAAGGCGGGCCGCGAGGAGATGGGTGAAACGGCTCCGTCGATGGAGGAGGCGATGCCCGAGGTCTTCGCCCAGTTCGTTGAAGTCGTTGGGAAACTTGAAACCCACTATCGCGACATGCAGGACATCGAGTTCACGGTCGAGCAGGGCCGACTATGGATGCTGCAGACCCGCAACGGCAAGCGCACCGCCAAGGCCGCGCTGAAGATCGCCGTCGATCTGGCCGCCGAGGGCGTGATTTCGGAAGAGGAGGCGGTGTCCCGTGTCGAGCCCTCGGCGCTGGACCAGCTGCTGCACCCGACGCTGGATCCGAACGCCGAGCGCAAGGTGATCGCCGCCGGCCTGCCCGCCTCGCCGGGCGCGGCCACGGGCAAGATCGTCTTCGACGCCGACGAGGCCGAGCGGCTGTCCCAGCTGGGCGACGCCGTAATCCTGGTGCGCGAGGAGACCTCGCCGGAGGACATCCACGGCATGCACGCGGCGCGCGGCATCGTCACCGCCCGCGGCGGCATGACCAGCCACGCCGCCGTCGTCGCCCGGGGCATGGGGCGACCCTGCGTCTGCGGCATCAACGAACTGTCGATCAACGAAAAGGCCGGGACCTTCACCGCCCGGGGCCGCACGTTCAGGGCCGGCGAGATCATCACCATCGACGGTTCGAAGGGCGAGGTGCTCGAGGGGGCGGTTGCGATGATCGAACCCGAGCTGACCGGCGACTTCCAGACCCTGATGGCCTGGGCCGACAAGGTCCGCCGTCTCAGGGTTCGCGCCAACGCCGAGACGCCGCTCGATGCGAAGACCGCGCGGGGCTTCGGAGCCGAGGGCATCGGCCTGTGCCGGACCGAGCACATGTTCTTCGACGACGCCCGCATCGCCGCGGTGCGGGAAATGATCCTCGCCGACGACGAGGCCGGCCGCCGGGCGGCCCTGGCCAAGATCGCGCCGTTCCAGAAGAGCGACTTCGTCGAGCTGTTCCAGATCATGACCGGCCTGCCGGTGACGGTGCGCCTGCTCGACCCGCCGCTGCACGAGTTCATCCCGCACAGCGAGGCCGAGATCGACGCGCTGGCGGCGACGCAGGGCCTCGACGCGGCCAAGCTGAAGCGGCGGGCCCGGGAGCTGCACGAGACCAACCCCATGCTCGGCCATCGCGGCTGCCGCCTTGGCGTGGCCTATCCCGAGATCTACGAGATGCAGGTCCGCGCCATCCTCGAGGCGGCGCTGGAGGTGCAGGCGACATCCGGCGAGGCGCCGCTGCCGGAGATCATGCACCCGCTGGTCGCCCTCGGCCTCGAGATGAAATACCTGCGCGAACTGACCGACCGGGTCGCCCGCGAGGTCTTCGCCGAAACCGGCCAGACGATCGCCTATCTGGTCGGGACCATGATCGAGCTGCCCCGCGCCGCCCTGCGCGCCGGCGACCTGGCCGAACACGCCGAATTCTTCTCCTTCGGCACCAACGACCTGACCCAGACCACCTTCGGCATCAGCCGCGACGACTCCGGCCGGTTCCTGCAGGCCTATATGGACAAGGGCATCTTCGAGACGGACCCGTTCGTCCGCCTCGACCGCGACGGGGTCGGCGACCTGATCCGCATCGCCGCCGAGCGCGGCGGCGCCGTGCGTCCGGACATCAAGATGGGCATCTGCGGCGAGCATGGCGGCGACCCGTCCTCGATCGCCTTCTGCGAGGAGGTCGGCCTGAGCTACGTCAGCTGCTCGCCCTACCGCGTTCCCATCGCCCGCCTCGCCGCCGCCCAGGCCGCCCTGCACGCCCGGGCGGGGACGGAACGCGAGAAGGACCGCTAGAAACCAGAACGCCGATATAAGGTCACGAGAAGGTCACGATTGGCGTATCGATGTCTGTGCCACACCGTGCACAGTTGGCCGCAAGTTGTTTTCTGCCCCTGGAACGCCTCGAACGTCCGCCCATTTGTCTCCCGCTGGATGGGGCTGGTCACCGCAGAAGTGACCACATCTAGAGGATACTGAAACAATGCGTAACGTTCTTCTCGCGACAGCCGCTCTTACTCTTCTCTCAACGCCGGCCCTGGCCCAGAGCTTCTCCGATCCGCAATGGACCGGCTCGATCGGCTACACCCACCTGGACGCCGACGACGGCAGCCTCGGCGCCGTGACCGGCCGGGTCGGCGCCAAGGTCTCGCGCTACATCGGCGTCGAGGGCGAGGCCTCCTTCGGCGTCAAGGACGAGGACATCACCGTCGGCGGCGTGGACGGCTCGCTCGAGCATGAATACGACGCCGCCCTCTACGGCGTCGCCAGCGTGCCGGTCAGCGAAAACCTCGAACTGTTCGGCCGCCTCGGCTACGGCGCCACCTCGATCAAGACCGACGTGGCCGGCTTCACCGCCAGCGAGGACGGCGAGAGCATCAACTACGGCGCCGGCGCGAACTGGTATCTCGACGGCCAGAACGGCGTCCGCGCCGACTGGACCCGCCGCGACTTCCAGGACGACGGCGGCGGCGAGGTCGACACCTACGGCCTCAGCTACGTTCGCCGCTTCTGATCGCCTTCGGGCCCGCGACCCCGCGTCGCGGGCCTTCGGCGACTTCGCGTACCAGCGTGTGTGCTCCGACGGCTACAGCATCGCTTATGTCTTCGCCTGATGACTTGTAACGGTGAAGCTGGCTCCACACCTTCCTCGCCAAGGGGGGCGTGGTGGCGAAAGCCACTTTCTGGAGCCAAAAAACACATGCGAAATCTGTTACTCGCGACCGCCGCCCTGTCCCTGCTCGCCCCCGCGGCGATGGCGCAGAGCGTCTCGGCGCCGCAAATCTACGGCACGGTCGGCTACAGCCAGCTCGACGCCGACGGCCTGGACTTCGGATCGGTCACCGGCCGGATCGGCGCCAAATTCACTCCGCACGTGGGCATCGAGGGAGAAGCCTCCTTCGGCGTCACCGACGAGGAGGTCGCCATCGGCATCCCCGGCACGACCATCGAGCAGAAGTACGATGTCGGCGCCTATGTGGTCGGGTACCTGCCGATCAACTCCAGTCTCGAGCTGTTCGGTCGCGTCGGCTACGGCACGACCGAGTTCGAGGCCACGGCTTCGGGCGTCACAGCGGACGACTCCTTCGACGGCGTCGCCTACGGCGCCGGGGCGAACTGGTTCTTCGACGAAAACAACGGCGTCCGGGGTGACTGGACCCGACGCGATTTCGGCGACGACGGCGAAGCCGACGTCTGGTCTCTGAGCTACGTGCGTCGCTTCTAGGGACAGCAGACTCTACGCGATCGACGAAGGCCCGCGGCGCGCCGCGGGCCTTTTTCGTTGGTCAGGTCGATAAGATCAGGCCACGCCGGGCTGCAGCGCCCACCGCATCGACCCCTCGCCGAACGGTTTGAAGAACAGGTCGCGATAGCGCTCGAACACCTCGACGATCCGGTTGGCCAGATCCTGCGCAACGGTCTCGCCACGCTGTCGCTTCATCGCCGCCACGCACTGGACGACATCCTTCTGGTGGGCGGAACCGCCCATTCGCTTGAGCACTGCGGCGATGTCCTGCGCCAACGGATCGATCTGCGCTGCCCACGGATTGGTGTTCTGAGTCATTCGGGACACCCCCTTGTTCTCGACACAGGCGAACCGGTCGCAAATACTGGCGAGGGATGCAAGCGTGACCGCGAATTCGTGATCGAGGCGCATGCGACGGAGCCGACCGCACCCTTCCGCGTTTGCGGACCATGGTCCGGATTCGCCTCAGCCTGCTCGCCGCGTTCGCCGTCGCCGCCTGCGGTCCCGGGGAGCCCAATCCTCCGACTGACCCCGCCGAGCCCATCGACACGCCCGAGGCGGCCGCTCCACCGCCGGCGGCGCGTCCTCCGGGCGCAGGGACGATCCTGCCGGGCACCGGCCCGCGCAGCTTCGTCGGCCGCTGGGCCGCCGACGTGTCCTGGTGTCCGAACACGACCGGGCCGCAACGCCCGATCGAGATCACAACCACCCGCTTCGAAGGCTATGAGAACAGCTGCGCCATCGGCGCGATCGACCAGATCGTCGACGGTTACGAAGCCGCTCTGATCTGCACCGCCGAAGGGACCGTCTCCAACGAACGGGTGCGGATGGCGGTGTCCGGCCAGACCATGCGCCTGACCTGGTTGAACCGCGACAACGCCGTGGTCGCCCTGACCAAATGCACGACGCTGGAGGATACGCCGGCGGAGTAGGCGGTCAGCCGTTGAACAGGAAATGCATCACGTCGCCGTCCTTGACGACGTAGCTCTTGCCCTCGGCCCGCATCTTCCCGGCCTCCTTCGCGCCCTGCTCGCCCTTGAGGACGACAAAGTCGGCGAAGGCGATGGTTTCGGCGCGGATGAAACCCTTCTCGAAATCGGTGTGGATCACCCCGGCCGCCTGCGGGGCCGTCGCGCCGATCGGAATGGTCCAGGCGCGGGCCTCCTTCGGCCCGACCGTGAAATAGGTCTGCAGGCCGAGCAGGGCGTAGGCCTCGCGGATCAGGCGGTTCAGGCCCGGCTCCTCGAGCCCCATGCTCTCGAGGAATTCGGCCTGCTCCTCCGGATCGAGCACGGCCAGTTCGGAATCGATCTTCGCTGAAATGACCACGGCCTTGGCGTTGTCGGCCGCGGCGCGCTTCGCCACCAGATCCGACAGTTCGTTGCCCTTGTCCGCCGACGCCTCATCGACGTTGGCGACATAGAGGGCGGGCAGGGAGGTCAGCAGCTGCAGCATGTGCCACGCCTTCTCGTCCTCCTTGTCGACCTGGACCACGCGCGCGGGCTTGCCGGCGCGCAGCGGCGTCAGCGCCATGTTGATCAGGCGCAGGGCGGTCTGGGCCTCCTTGTCGCCGCCCTTGGCCTTCTTCTCGACGTTGACGACCCGCTTCTCCAGGCTTTCGAGATCGGCCAGCATCAGTTCGGTCTCGATGATCTCGAGGTCGGAGATCGGGTCGATGCGGTTCTCGACGTGGGTGATGTCATCGTCGACGAAGCAGCGGGCCACGAAGGCCACGGCGTCGCAGTCGCGGATGTTGGCCAGGAACTGGTTGCCGAGGCCCTCGCCCTTGGACGCGCCCCGCACCAGGCCGGCGATGTCGACGAAGGTGATGCGCGACGGGATGATCTCCTTCGAGCCCGCGATCTGCGCCAGAACCTCAAGCCGCGGCTCAGGCACCGCCACGTCGCCGGTGTTCGGCTCGATGGTGCAGAAGGGGTAGTTGGCCGCCTGGGCCGCCGCCGTCTTGGTGAGGGCGTTGAAGAGGGTGGACTTGCCGACGTTGGGCAGGCCGACAATCGCGACTTTCAGGGCCATGGGGGCGGGGGTTTCCTTGGTGAGCGCGAGCCTTTAGCGGGTCGCGGCCGGTTTGTCAGGCTTGCGCTCGTCGTCAGTGAGACGCGTGACCGTAGTCGGTGAGCGCGGGCTGGCCGACGGTCGCTGTGACCTCGACCGGCGGGGCCGAGGCGAAGGTCAGCGTCAGCGCGACGGTGTCGCCCGCCTTCAGCGGTTCGGCGACGGCCAGCAGCATGATGTGATTGCCGCCCGGCTTCAGCTCGACGGCCTGCCCGGCCGGCAGGGGAAGTCCGCCCTCCACCTGATGCATCATCATCATATTGCTTTCCATCCGGCTCTCGTGGACCTGGGCGCGGCCCGCGACGGGGCTGGCGACGCTCATGAGCCGGTCGTCGGCGGCGGCGGTGAGGGTCAGGTAGCAGCCGGTGGTCTGGCGGCCGACCGGCGTGGGACGGCACAGGGCGTCGGCGACCTGCACCGCCGTCGCCGCGTCACCGTGTTTCGCCGGCCCTCCCGGCGTACAGGCGGCCAGGACGAGCGAGGCGAGGGCGACGGGAAGGGCGCGGGACATCTGGACAACCTTCTGAACGGTGGCGCGGTCTATCGCCCGCGGCGACCACCGGCAAGGCGGCGGCGTGTCGCGTGATCAGCCTTCGCCGCGCGCCGCCTGACGCGGGCTGAATTTCGGGGCGGGGGCCAGACGCATGACTTCGGCCTGGTAGCGATCGTCGTCTCCGGCGAGGGCGAAGGGCAGGGCGTCGGCCACCGCCGTCAGCATGGCGTCGAGCCAAGGCTGATCGGCCTTGTGGAAGTCGCTCAGTACATAGCCGTGCACCAGCTGCGGCTCGCCCGGGTGGCCGACGCCCATGCGGCCCCGGCGGAAATCGGGGCCCAGCTGGCTGATCAGGGAGCGCACCCCGTTCTGGCCGGCCGCTCCGCCGCCCGCCTTCATGCGGAACCGGCCGGGAGCCAGGTCGATCTCGTCGTGGAACACGATGACCTCCGACGGCTGAACCTTGTAGAAGCGCGCCGCCTCGGCCACGGCCCGGCCGCTCTCGTTCATCCAGGTCTGCGGCTTCATCAGCAGGACGCGTTCGCGACCGGAGGCGGTTTCGACCTCGCCGTCGCGGATCACCGACTGGAATTTGGCCCGCTCGGGTCCGAACGACCAGCGCCGCGCGATCTCGTCGGCGGCCATGAAGCCGATGTTGTGGCGGTTGCCCTGGTATTTCGGTCCCGGATTGCCCAGGCCGGCGATGATGATCATGGCGGGTTCCGGATAAGGAAACGGCCCCGTCCGTTTCCGGATGGGGCCGTTCCAGTAGCAGCTTGTCGAGAGAGGATCAGCCCTCGGCAGTGTCTTCCGTGGCTTCGGCCTCGTCGGTCGCGGCCTGTTCGGTCGCTTCGACTTCCGCGGCCTCGGCGGCGACTTCAGCGTCATGCGCTTCGTCGGCGGCGGCCGAGATGGCGGCCGAAGAGGTCTTGATGGAGGCGATCACGAAATCACGGTCGGTGATGGTCGGCTCGACGTCCTTGGTGCCCTTCAGGTCGGTCCAGCGGATGGTGTCGCCCAGCTTGTGCCCGGCCAGATCGACGATCAGGTCTTCCGGAATGTGGTCGGCGCGGACTTTCACTTCGACCGAGTGGCGAACGACTTCCAGCGAGCCGCCCTGACGGAAGGCTTCGCACTGGTCCTGGTTGATGAAGTGGACCGGGATGTCGATCTTGATGGTCTGCTTCGTGTCGACGCGCATCAGGTCGAAGTGCAGCGGACGGTCCGACACCGGGTCGAACTGGACGTCGCGGGCGATGACCGGCTGGGTCTCGTCGCCGTACTTCAGGGTCACCAGGTGACCCAGCAGCTTGCCGGTGTAGAGCGACTTGCGGAAGTCGCGCTCGTTCACCGAGATCGCCACGGGGGCCTTGTCGCCGCCGTACAGCACGCCCGGGACCATGCCCGCACGACGCGCGGCGCGGGCGCCACCGGTGCCGACGCCATCACGGACATCGACGTTCAGAATGATCTCGGCCATCTGGCTCGCCTCAACAAACAGAAACGCCGCGCTGACGTAATCGCCCGCGCGACGGGGTCCTCGAACCCTCGAATTCAAGAGGGCGGGCTATTACACGGAGACGCCCGATGACGCAACCGTCTGGGCGCGCGGATCGCGCCGGCGGGTCAGCCTTCGCTGTTCAGGGCGGCCGTCGCGGAGGTCGAAGCGGCCGCCGCCTCGGCCGCCACGGGCGTCTGAACCGCGGCGGGGGCGGAACCGGCCACCTCCGTCGCGGGGGTCGCCACGGGCACGGGCGTGATGTTCTGCGCGGTGCAAATGGCCAGGTCGCGCGCTACGTGCCGTCCCACGCAGAAGATGTCCTCATAGCTGGGGCGCGAGGCGGCCAGGCACTGGAACAGCATCAGCTTGGACATGTTCAGGCAGAACTCGCTGTTCTGCTCGACCGTCAGCGCTTCGGTGTTGGCCCGGGCGTCCTCGCCACCGGCCCCGAGCGCCGCCAGCGCGGCGAGAGCCAGAGAACGGATCACCGCGGGCGTGTAGGGCGGCCCCGATCGGGCCGGGCTCAGGGACAGGCCTGAGCCGCTGTTGGCGGCCGCGAACAGGCGGGCCGATTCCTCCGCCGACGGCAGCATCTGAACCGCCGACAGCGCCTTGGCGCCCTGCAGCCGGGTGTCGCGATCGGCGATATGGACCGTGGCCCAGCGGCGGCGCGGGTCGGACCGGCCCTGGATGGTGTAGGCGTCCTCCTCGACGGCGTCAGCGATCGCCAGCATGGCGGCGGAGTCGCGGCCGATGGTGTCCACGATCAGGCCCGCCGCGGCGTCGGCGCCGGGAAGGGTGGCGGCGTAGGCGGGGTCCGCGATGATGCGGGCGACCATTTCCTGACGGATGGCCGGATCGACGGCGTAGGTCCGGACGCCCTGAACGAATTCCGGCGATTGGAGCGCCAGGATGGAGCCGTAGGCGATCATGCCGCGCGACAGCTGCGCGGGCTCGTAGGAGGCGCCCTTGCGGATCGCCGCCTGGATCGACTCAGCGGACGGGAAACCGGCCTGGAGGGTGGCCGCGTCGCGCATGAAGGCCACATAGATGGACGCGGCCTGCGCCACGCCCTCGTTCAGGCTGACGGCCGGCGGCGGCGGCGGCGGAGGAGGCGGCGGAGGAGCGGGCTCGGGTTCGGGCGTGGCGCAAGCCGCCAGAACGGCCATCGCGGCGATTGCGGCAAACGACAGGCCGCGGCGAAGACGAGCCTCAAGCATACGAAAACCCCCAACCTGGACGCGGCGTCGCCTTGGGCGCCGGAACCTTGAAGGCCGTTATAACGCGACCGAATCGGTTCTCCGAGCGTTAATGCGAGCTTGGCTGGAGCGCCGCGGCGATACGGCGCGCTAGTCCCCGGGGGCGCGCGCAGGCTGGGTATTCAGCCGTTCCGTCAGGGATTCGGCGGGCCTTGGCGGCGGCGCGGGCGCGGGAGTTGGCGTAATCGTGATCGGCGTTTGGGCGGCAGCGGGCCGGGCCGGCGTGATGATGATGGGCTCGGCGGGTGTGACATCCGACACGGTGACGACCGCCGCCGGCATGGCCGCGCCGCGAGAACAGGTGGCCAGGTCACGAACGATGTGACGGCCGAGGCAGAACATATCCTCATAGTTCGGGCGTGAGGCCGCCAGGCACTGGAACAGGTTCAGCTTCGACATGCTGAGGCAGCCGTGGCTGACGCGATCGAACTGCAGGGCGTCGGTATTGGCGCGGGCGTTCTCCCCCGCGTAGCCGAGGGCGGCGAGCGCCGCGAGGGCGAGGGCGTTCACCACCGCGGGGGGATAGGGCGGCTTGCGGGGATCGCCAGTGACCGGGAGAGCGCCGCCGCCGCTATGCGCCGCCGCGAACAGGCGCGCCGCCTCGTCCGCGGAGGGCGGCACGGTCATGGCCGACTGGACCTTGGCCGCTTGCAGGCGACTCTCGCGATTGGCGACCTCGGCGACTCCCCAGGGCCGGCGTGGGTCGTAGAGCGCCTGGATGGCGTAGGCGTCGTTCTCGATCGAATTCGCGGCCCGGCCCAACGCGTTGATGTCGGCCGCGAGCGTCGTCATGACCAGGCCGGCCGCCGCCTCGGCTCCGGGCAGGGTCGAGGCGTAGCTTGGATCGGCCACGATATCGGCGACGATCTTTTCGCGCGTGATCTGGTCGTCCGCGAGCGAGCGGACGCCGGAGACGAACTCGGGCGACTGCAGGGCCAGGATGGAGGCGTAGGCCACCAGACCGCGCGAAATCTGGCCGGGGTCATAGGCCGAGCCACGACGCAGCGCCGCCTGGATCTGTTCCGGGTCGCTGAAGCCGCCCTCCAGGGCGGCCATGTCGCGGCTGAACGCCATGTAGACGGCCGCCGCCTCCGCGACGCCCCGGTTGAGGTTGATCGGCGGCGGCGTTCGCGCCGCAACCGCGGCGACTTCGGCGGCCACGCGGGCGGCTTCGATCTCGGCCTTGGTCGGGGCATCGGATGCGCAGCCGGCCAGCAGGGCGGCGATGGCGAGGGCCGCTACGGAGGGACCGCGGTGCAGGAAAACCGGACGCATCTAGACTCCTCGGATAACCGGCGCCCAGCAACGCCCAACCTGAGGGCGCAAATGGGGCGAGAGCCGATAGAGTTCCGGACGCTAGTCGAACAGTTTGGAGACGGATTCTTCGTTGGCGATGCGCCGTATGGCCTCTCCGATCAGCGGAGCGACCGAGACGCGGCGGATTTTCTTGCAGGTCAAAACTTCGTGGGGCTGCTCGATGGAGTCGGTGATGACCAGCTCCTTCAGCGGGCCGTCCGCCACGCGTTGAACCGCCGGACCCGACAGTACGCCGTGGCTGATGTAGGCCGAGACCTCGGTCGCGCCCTTGTCCATCAGGGCCTGGGCGGCGTTCACCAGGGTGCCGCCGGAATCGACGATGTCGTCGAACAGGATGCAGCGACGCCCCTCGACGTCGCCGATGATGTTCATGACCTCGCTTTCGCCCGCCTTGGGCCGGCGCTTGTCAACGATGGCGAGGTCCGCATCCAGCCGCTTGGCCAGGGAGCGCGCCCGGACCACGCCGCCGACGTCCGGCGAGACGATCATCAGGTCGTCCCCACGCGGATAGCGTTCCTTGATGTCCAGGGCCAGCACGGGGGTGGCGACGAGATTGTCGGTCGGAATGTCGAAGAAGCCCTGGATCTGGCCGGCGTGCAGATCCATCGTCAGGACCCGGTCGGCTCCGGCGCGGGTGATCAGGTTCGCCACCAGCTTGGCCGAGATCGGCGTCCGGCCGCCGGTCTTCCGGTCCTGCCGGGCATAGCCGAAATAGGGCATCACCGCCGTGATCCGCTTCGCCGAGGCCCGCACCAGGGCGTCGGTGATGATCAGCAGTTCCATCAGATTGTCGTTGGCCGGGTAGCTGGTCGACTGGAGGACGAAAACGTCCTCGCCCCGGACGTTCTCCTCGATGACCGCGAAGACCTCATTGTCGGCGAATCGTTTCACCTGGGCCTTGGTCAGGGGCATGTCGAGGTGATCCGCGATGGCCTGGGACAGAATCCGGTTGGAGTTGCCAGAGAGCAGCTTCATGTCCGGTCATCCTTTCGCCGTCATCGCCCGGCTGAGAATGCCGCCGTGGCGCTGGCGCGCTACATATCAGGGGACGGCCCAGCCACAAGGCGCGGCGAGTCTTTTTGGGCAACTTCTTCCTGCATTGGCGCGGGGTTGTCCGCTGGTGTAGAGATCGCGTCTCGTTTCCGGGGGCGCCGACGGGTGGATGCCCGCCGGCCTGTTATGTTGAGGTCGTCCTTGCCTGCTTCCAAGATCCGCACCGGCCTGATCCTCTCGGCCGTGGCCGTGTCGGCCCTGACAATTTCCGCCTGCGCCGGCCGCGGAGACCGCCCGCGCCTCGCCTATGAGGAGCGTCCGGTCGAGGCGCTCTACAACACCGGCTACCAGCGGCTGGAAAGCCGGCGCTGGGGCGACGCGATCGACTATTTCCAGGAGGTCGAGCGCCAGCACCCGTATTCGGAATGGTCGCGGCGCGCGATCCTGATGCAGATTTACGCCTACTATCAGAACAACAATTACGCCGAGGCGATCGCGGCGGCGGACCGGTTCATCCAGCTGTTCCCCGGCAATCCCAGCGCGCCCTACGCCTTCTACATGAAGGCGCTGAGCAATTTCGAACAGATCACCGACGTCGGCCGCGACCAGGGCTACGCCCAGGCGGCCCTGGACGGCCTGCGCGACGTCGCCCGCCGCTATCCCGGGACGCCCTACGCCATCGACGCCACGGTCAAGATCGACATGGTCAACGACCAGCTGGCCGGCAAGGAAATGTCCATCGGCCGCTACTACCAGCGCGCCGGCCAGCCGCTGGCCGCGCTCAACCGCTACAAGGCGGTGATCGACAACGAAGCCTATCAGCGCACCTCGCATACGCCCGAGGCCCTGTTCCGGCTGGTCGAGGTCAATCTGACGCTCGGCCTGAAGGAAGAGGCGACCCGCAACGGCGCCGTGCTGGGCCACAACTATCCGGGCAGCCCCTGGTACGCCGAGGCCTACGCCCTGCTGACCGAGGAAGGCCGGCAGCCCGACGTCGCTCCGGAGGGGCAGCGTGAAAGCTGGCTGCGGCGCATCATTCCGGGCTGACGTCCGTTTCTGACGCAGGGGGCGGTCATGACGGGCGATCACCGCTAGACTGACGGCCATGGCGAATCAGATCCGGACGACAGCGCCCTCATGCTGACCGCCCTTTCCATCCGCGACATCGTGCTGGTGGACGCGCTCGACCTCGAGGTCGAGGGCGGCCTGACGGTGCTGACCGGCGAGACCGGGGCCGGCAAGTCGATCATCCTGGACGCGCTGGGCCTGGCCCTGGGCGCCCGCGCCGACGCCGGCCTGGTCCGCGCCGGCGCGAAACAGGCCTCGGCCACCGCCGTCTTCACCGCCCCGGACGACCCCGCCCTGATCGAGATGATCACCGGACGGGGCTTCGAGATCGCCGCGGGCGAGGAGCTGATCCTGCGCCGCACGCTGGCGTCCGACGGCCGCAGCCGCGCCTTCGTCAACGACCAGCCCGCCGGCGTCGCCGCCCTGCGCGAGATCGGCCAGGCCCTGGTCGAGGTGCACGGCCAGCACGAGACCGTCGGCCTGCTGGACTGGAAGACCCATCGCGCCCTGCTGGACAACTTCGGCGGCCTGCAGCCCCAACTGGCCGGGGTCGCCGCCGCCGCCGAGCGACTGAAGGCCGCCGAGCGGGCGGTGTCGGACCTGAAGGCCGCCGCCGCCGACGCCGCGGCCCATGCCGAGGAACTGACGCAGAACCTCGCCGACCTGGACGCGCTGGATCCCCGCCCCGACGAGGAGACCGAACTGGCCGGCGAGCGGGCCATCCTGGGCGCGGCGGAAAAGGCTCTGGCCGACCTCGCCGACGCCCGGACGTCGCTGGGCGGGGACAAGTTGTCCCGCAACCTCGCCGCAGCCCTGCGCGCCGTGGAGCATGCGCGCCAGCGGGCCGGGCAGGCGGGGACCGACGCCGAACACCCCCTGCTGCAGAAGCTGTCCGCCGCCGCCGAGGCCATCGACCGCACGCTGGTCGAGGCCGAGGAGGCCATCGCCTGCGTCGACGCCGCGGCCGACGCCTTCGAGTTCGAACCGGGCCGTCTCGACAAGGCCGAGGAGCGGCTGTTCGCCCTGCGCGCGGCCGCCCGCAAGCTGAACGCGTCGGTCGAGCTGTTGCCGACCCTGCGCGTCCGGTTCCGCGAGCAGCTGAGGCTGATCGAGGACGGGGCCGAGGCGATCACCGCCGCCGAACGCGCGGCCTCGGCCGCCCGCGAGGCCTATGACGTCGCGGCCATGCTGCTGACTTCCGCGCGGGAAGCGGCGGCGGACCGCCTGACCTCAGCCGTGATGGGCGAGCTCGGACCGCTGAAGCTGGACCGCGCCCGCTTCCGGGTCGCCTTCGAGCCCGTCGCCGACGGCCGGCGCGGCCCGCTGGGCGTGGAGACGGTGCGGTTCGAGATCGCCACCAACGCCGGGACCCAATTCGGTCCGCTGGACGCCATCGCCTCGGGCGGGGAACTGGCCCGCTTCGCCCTGGCCATGAAGGCGGCGCTGGCCGGACGTGAGGATCAGCGCCAGCCCGTGATGATCTTCGACGAGGTCGATCAGGGCGTCGGGGGCGCGGTGGCCGAGGCGGTCGGCACCCGGCTGCAGCGCCTGTCGCACGGCGCCCAGGTGCTGGTCGTGACCCACAGCCCGCAGGTCGCCGCCCGCGCCCACGCCCACTGGAAGGTCCGCAAGGCGGATAACGCCGGCCTGACCACCACCACCGTCGATGCCCTGGATGACGCCACGCGGCGCGAGGAGATCGCCCGCATGTTGTCCGGCGCGACCATCTCCGACGAGGCTCGCGCGGCGGCCCGCGCCCTCATCGGGTAGAATCCGCGCCGCTCTTCCCGGACTGAGGGAAAAGTGTCCGCGGCCGCGAAATTTCGCGGGACACTTTGGACACTTCGGACGCTTTCAACCGGCGGATGGGGACCCCTGCGCCGGAAGCGGAGGTGGGGATCTAGACCCCGAGAATCCAGCCCTCTTCCCGTTCAACGCGCGCGATGAGCGCCTCGTCCGCGCCTTTGGGCGGGCCGAAGGCCTTCGACAGGTCGCCGGTCTCGTCCATTTTCGCCAGGGCCTCGGCGGTCGCGCGGACCTGGGCCTGGTCCTTGAACTCGCCCGGATTCGGCTTGCCGTCGAACATCGACGGCCAGACCTCGACCACCAGGGCGGACAGGGGTTCCACATCCTCCGCCTTCAGTTCGCGCCAACCGGTCCCGAACGGCCAGACGGCGCTGGAGGGACCGAGTTTCTCCAGCAGGCGACGCACCGCCGGGATGCCGACCAGGGTTTGCCCGCCGACTGCTCCGGCGCCGTGCATCTGCCAGACGCTCTTGGGCTGAAGCTTGCCCTTGCGGACGGCCAGCTCGGTGGCCCGGAATTCCGGGATGTCGGCGCCCGCGCCCGCCGGGGGCTTGGTCGTGGTCAGCCAGCGCTGGGCCTGTTTGGCCGGCGCCCCCCACATCGGCCAGGCCTCGTCGGTCATCAGCCGGTTGATCTTGGCGGCCACCTGATAGCGATTGTTGGTGTTGTCCGGCTTGTCGACCACGTTCGACGCGATGAATTTCCACATAGCCTGCCACGGCGTTCCGGCCAGCTTCAGCCGCTCCGCCGTTCCGGCCGGATAGCCGAGGTTGAAGTCGAACCCGACCAGCAGACGGTCGCCGCGCTTGCGATGCTCGGCCAGCAGCGAGGCCAGCAGCGTCTCGCCCTCGGCCCGCGTCGCGACGTTGTGGGTCTCGGTGTACAGGCGGAAGCGGACATCGCGCTTGGCCACGCCGATCCAGACCGACTGGTCGCCCAGTTTCTTGCCTTCGGCGGCCGTCCAGTCGGCGATGATGTAGGCGTCGAACAGACGGGCCACGGCGGGCGCTCCGGATACTCAGGCGGCAGGGATGGGGGCTTCTAGCCCTCCTCGCCGGGGCGCAGCAATGGGCAGTGGACCAGCGAACCGCGGGACTACCCCTTCAGCAGCGCCTCGAGATGCGACAGCCAGCGGCGGCCCAGGCGCAGGGCCTCGCCGGGCGAGCTGGTCTGGACGGGCAGGGTGGCGTCCCACAGGGCCAGTTCGAACTCCGGATGCCGGGCGTCGCCGAACATCAGCCGCAGCACGACCTGCTCGGCGTCGGGAGCCAGAACGTCCAGCGACTTGCGGGTCTCGCCGCGGCGGACGCGGGCGACGACATGGCCGTCGACGATGATCTCGCCGCCGTCGATCTCCTCGAAGGCGTAGACCAGCCCGGTCGCCCCGCGGTTCCACAGCACGGCCACCTGGGCCCCGTCGAAATCCAGCCCGGCGGCGCGACCTTCGGCCGGCGACAGGGCCTCGGCTTCCGGCGTGGCGCCCAGAGACTTGAGCAGGGCCCGGCGCATGCGACGCACGGGCTCCATCCACCAGGCCAGCACCAGCGCCCCCGTGGTCAGGGCCGCCGCCGCCACGGCCACCAGCAGTACGACCCGGAACGCCTCGGTCACGGCTAGTCTTCCAGGTCGATCACGACCGGGACGTGGTCGGAGGGCTTGTCCATGTCGCGGGCGTCGCGGTGGGTCTCGATCGACTGGAACCGGTCGGCGGCCTGGGGCGACAGCAAGTGGAAATCGATGCGGATGCCGTGGTCGCGCTGCCAGGCGCCGGCCTGATAGTCCCAGAAGGTGAAGGTCCCCGGAGGCTGATGTCCCAGCTCGCCGGCGTCGGACAGGCCGAGGTGGCGAAGCGCCCGGAAGGCGGCCTGGCTCTCGGGCTGGAACAGGGCGTCACCGACCCAGGCGGCGGGGTTTCTCGCGTCCTCGGGCGTGGGAATGACGTTGTAGTCGCCGCATAGGGTGAACGGCTCCTCCAGCGCCAGCAGATCACGCGCGTGGGCGTGCAGGCGCTCGCACCAGGCCAGCTTGTAGGCGAACTTGTCCGTGCCGACCGGATTGCCGTTGGGAAGGTAGATGCAGCCGACCCGGACCGGCCGCGCCGCCTCGACCACGGCCTCGATATAGCGGGACTGTTCGGCGTCGGCTTCATAGCCGGACCCGTCCACGCCGGGCAGGCCGCGCCGGACGTCCGACAGCGGATGTTTCGACAGGATGGCGACGCCGTTATAGCTCTTCTGGCCGTGGGTCTCGACGTTGTAGCCGAGGCTCTCGAAGGCCTCGCGCGGGAATTTCTCGTCCACGCATTTGATTTCCTGGAAGCATGCGACATCCGGCATGGCCGCCTCCAGCCAGGCCAGCACGGTCGGCAGGCGGGCGTTGACGGAGTTCACGTTCCAGGTGGCGATGCGCATCGCGCATGATTACGGCGCGTCGGGGGCGTCTGTGAAGCGCCGATCGCCCAAACGAAAAACGCCCCGGAGCGAACTCCGGGGCGTCATGGTCGAGATCGAGGGCCGTCCTATTGTTGGGTCGGCGCCGTCGCCGCGGGGACGACCGTCAGGGTGCAACCGCCGCCGATGGCCTGGGCGGTGGCGCAGGGATGAACCCGCTGGGCCGTCCAGGTGTCGTTGACCCGGGCGAAATAGCCGTCGCCGGCGCCGCACTTCACTTCATAGACCGTCAGGCCCTGGGCGTCGCGGCCGGCCCGACGGGCCTGCTGGACGTCGCACGCCGCCGCCTCGGTTCCGGCCAGAATGGTCTTCCAGACTTCCAGCGACTCGGCGGGGGTCGAATATCGGCAGGGAGCGTCCTGCAGGGCCAGATCCCAGCACGGCGTCTTCTTCCAGGCGCCGTCGGCCTTTTCGAGCCAGTAGCCGTCGCGGTCGGTGCAGCCGATTTCATAGATCAGGTTGCCGGCGGGGCTCTTGCCGATGGCCGACGCCTGATCGACGGTGCAGTCGATGCCGGCCTCACGGGCGTAGGCCGACAGGACCGGCACCGGGGCGAGATTCACGGGCAGGGTGCACTGCTGGCCGACATCGGCGGCCGGATCGCGCAGGCGGCTGGTCTCGGCCTGTCCCGCCAGTTCGATACAGTTGAAGGTCTGCGGCGGGGTGGAGCCGATGACCAGATAACCGGGACCGCCTGGGCAGACGGCCTCGTAGGTCGAATGCTGTTCGGCGGTCACGCCCAAAAGCGTGGCTTCCGACACCTGGCAGCTGATCCCCGCGGCGGTCAGCAGGGTCTGGGCGGCGGCCCTGTTCTGCTCCGGCGACGGTTCCGCGTTCCGGCGCGTCTGTCTCAAGTTGCGATCCCGGCGTGCGCGATTATCGTCGTCGTCATCGCGAACAATGTCGCCAGCGCGGCCGGTCGTGGTGGCGGCGCCGTCGTAGCCGCTCTGCGCCATGGCGGGCTGGACGGAAAGCAACGTCAGCGCCATCGCGCCTCCGAGCAGGGTGAGCAACGTCTTGTGGAACACTGTGAAACTCCGGGGGGGACCTGTTCCCGAAAATCCTTGGCGGCCGGTTGTGGCGGGGTCAAGGCATCGGGTCAGCGGGGACGCTGGACGGGCATCCCGGCTTCGGCCTATCGTGCCCTGAGTTTCGATTGGAGACGGACCTTGGCGGACGGCGTCGTTATGATGGACGGAGACGCGGCCTCGCGTGAGGAGCGCGGCCTGACCTATCCGTTCGCGGCGCCGCCGGCGACGGGAGAGGCGGTCCAGATCGCGCCGGACGTGCTGTGGATGCGGCTGGCCATGTCGATCGCTCTGAACCACATCAACGTCTACGCGGTCGCGGACGGCGAGGGTTGGGCGCTCGTGGACACCGGCCTGGACCTGTCCGGAACCCGGGACGAATGGGATCGGCTGCTGGCCGGCCCGCTCGGCGGACGACCCGTCACCCGGGTGATCTGCACGCACATGCATCCCGACCACATCGGCCTGGCCGGCTGGCTATGCGCGCGGTTCGCGGCGCCGCTGGTGATGACCCGGCTGGAATATGTCACCGCCCGCATGCTGCTGGCGGATACCGGACAGCCGGCCCCGGAAGCCGGCGCGGTCTTCTATCGCGCCGCCGGCTGGGACGAGACGCAGGTGGAGGGTTACCGCACGGGCTATGGCCAGTTCGGAAAGGTCGTCTCGCCCATGCCGCCGGGTTTCGTGCGCATGCGCGAAGGCGGCCGGTTGACCATCGGCGGTCACGTCTGGCGGATCGTCGTCGGTGAGGGCCACAGCCCCGAGCATGCCTGCCTGTGGCGCGAAGCCGACGGGCTCGTGCTGGGCGGCGACCAGATCCTGCCGAAAATATCGTCGAACGTGTCGATCTGGCCGACCGAGCCGGACGCCGACCCGCTGGGCGACTGGCTGGAGTCCCTGGAGCGGATGAAGACGGTGTTCCCCGACGACGTGCTGGTGCTGCCGTCGCACGGGGAGCCCTTCCATGGCGTACAGGCGCGGCTGGACGCGCTGATCCGGGGCCACCTGACCGCGCTGAAGCGGCTGGAGAGGACCCTGCGGACGCCCAGCCGGGCCGTCGATGTCTTCTCCGCCCTGTTCGCGCGTCCCGTCGGCGACGGCGTGCGGGGCATGGCGACGGGCGAAAGTCTGGCGCACCTCAACTATCTGCTCCACCGGGGCCGGGCGGCGCGCCGCCGTGACGCCGAAGGCGTGGACTGGTGGACTTCAGTCAAACAGGGATCGAAGGCGTGACGGATCACATCCAGACAGAACTTTCCGGCGGCGTGCTGACCGTCACCCTCGCCCGCCCCGAAAAAAAGAACGCCATCACCCAGGCGATGTACGCCGCCATGTCCGACGCGGTCGAACAGGCGCGGGCCGACGATTCCGTGCGGGTCCTGCTGTTCCGGAGCCAGGGCGACAGCTTCTCGGCCGGCAACGACATCGCGGACTTCATCGCGCTCGGCTCGCAGGGCCAGCAGCCGCTGGACATGTCGGTGTTTCGCTTCCTCAAGGCGCTGGCCGACCTCGACAAGCCGGCGGTGGCGGCGGTGCGCGGACGGGCGGTCGGGATCGGGCTGACGCTGCTGCTTCACTGCGACATGGTGGTGGTGGCCGAGGACGCCTTGCTGTCCGTGCCGTTCGTCAACCTGGCGCTGGCCCCCGAGGCCGCGTCCTCGATGCTCCTGCCAGCCGCCATCGGGCACCGGCGCGCCTTCGAGATGTTCGCGCTCGGCGAGGCGATCGATGGCCGCACCGCGGTCGCCTGGGGGCTCGCCAACCGGGCTGTTCCGGCCGACCAGGTCGAGACCGTGGCGGCGGAGCTGGCGACGAAACTGGCGGCGCGGGCGCCGAACTCGATCCGCAAGACCAAGCGGCTGATGCGCGACGCGGAGGCCCTGTGGGCGCTGATGCAGCGCGAGGGCGAGGCCTTCGGCAGCCAGATGTCCAGCCCCGAGGCGATGGAGGCCTTCATGGCCTTCAGCCAGAAGCGCTCGCCCGATTTCTCGAAATCCGGTTGATGATTTCCGTTGATTCGGGGACGCGCGGCCCTTAGCTGCGCGCGCCATGCTCGACGCCACCCATCCCGCGTCCGCCCTGCGGATCGAAACCGAGACCCCGGCCGACGCGCCCGCCGTCGAGGCGCTGGTGCTGGCCGCCTTCGGTCCGGGCCGGTTCGCCAAGACGGCCGAGCGCCTGCGCGAGCGCGCCGCCGTGGCGGCCGGCTTCGTGGCGCGGGACGGCGAGCGGCTGCCGGGGTCCGTGCGGCTGTGGTCGATCACCATCGGCGGAGTTCCCGCCGTGTTCCTCGGCCCGATCGCGGTGGCCGCCGACAACCGCAAGGCGGGACTGGGGGGCGAACTGGTCCAGGCCTGCCTGGCCTGGGCCGCCGAACGGGGGATGGGCGTGCTGCTGGTAGGCGATTCTCCCTATTTCGGCCGCTTCGGCTTCACGAGGGCGGAAGATGTTCGCCTGCCCGGACCGGTCGATCCGCGCCGGGTGCTCTGGCGGGGCGGGGACCAGCCGACCGGCGTGGTTCTTCCCGCCGCCTGATCGCCGGCCGGCCGCTTTGAGCATTGCCAGCGCCGTCCGGACCCTTAAGTCTGCATCCATGTCCGTCCCCGCCGACAGCAAGACCGGACTGGCCGCCGTCGCCGAGGCGGCGACGCGGCCCGGCCTGCCGCCGGTCCACCTGTGGCACCCGCCCCATTGCGGCGACATCGACATCCTCATCCGCCGCGACGGAACCTGGCTGCATGAGAACTCGCCGATCGGCCGGCCCGAGCTGGTGCGGCTGTTCTCGACGGTGCTGCGCAAGGATCCGGACGGCTACTGCCTGGTTACGCCGGTCGAGAAGCTGTCGATCCGGGTCGAGGATCTGCCGTTCCGCGCAATCTCAATGGTCCGGACGGATGGCGCGCTGCGCTTCGCCACCGATGTCGGGGACGTGGTCGAGGCCGGGCCGGAGCACCCGATCCGGGTCGAGACCGATCCCGCCAGCGGCGAGCCGTCGCCGGCCCTGCACGTCCGCGCCGACCTGTGGGCCCGCATAGCCCGTCCGGTGTTCTACGAACTGGTCGAGATGGCGGCGGTCGAGGCGGGCCGGCTGACGGTCCGCTCCGGCGGCGCGACCTTCGCCCTCGGCCCGGTCGGGGCGGGCGTCGCATGAGCCTGATCTCCCTGCGCGAACGCCTGGTCCAGCATCTGCGCCCCGTGTCCGACTGGACGCCGGACGGGGGTCCCGACCGGTCCGACTACGACCTGAACCCCGACACGCCCCGGCCCGGCCGCGCCCTGCGCCCCGCCGCCGTCCTGGTGCCGGTCATCGCCCGGCCCGAGGGGGCCACCGTGCTGATGACCCGCCGGGCCGACACGTTGACCAGCCACACGGGCCAGATCGCCTTTCCGGGCGGCCGCCTCGACGCCGGCGAGACCGCGGAGCAAGCCGCCCTGCGCGAGGCGTGGGAAGAGGTGGCGCTGGATCCGGCGGCGGTCGAGGTGCTGGGCGTCGGCGACGGCTACGAGACCGTGACCGGCTTCATGGTCACGCCGGTGGTCGGCTGGCTGGCCGAGCCGCCGGTGGTCGTCCCGTCGCCCGACGAGGTGGCGGAGGTGTTCGAGGCGCCGTGGGACTTCCTGATGGACCCGGCCAACCATCGCCGCGACTTCTACGACCCGGAAAGCGGCCCGCGCCGCTGGTTCTGGGCCATGCCGTGGCGGGAGCGGTACATCTGGGGGGCCACCGCCGCCATCGTGCGGGCGCTGCGGACCCGGCTCTACGGCGACGAGGCCGAACCTGCCGCGGCCGTGGACGAGGACGCCGCATGACCGTCCGCCTCTCCGATCAGCCCTGGCTGACGGCCCCCGCGACCCGCGCGGTGATGGCCGCGCTCGAGGCGGCGGGCGGCCCCGGCTGCGCGCGCTTCGTCGGCGGCTGCGTGCGCGACGCCCTGATCGGCCGGCCCGTCGCCGACATCGACATCGCCACCACGCTCAAGCCCGAAGAGACCGACCGCGCCGTCCGCGCCGCCGGGCTGAAGGCCGTGCCCACGGGCATGGCGCACGGCACCGTCACCGCCGTGGCCGAGCGCAGGCCGTTCGAGATCACCACCCTGCGCCGCGACGTCTCCACCGACGGCCGCAACGCCACCGTGGCCTTCACCGACGACTGGCACGAGGACGCCGCCCGCCGCGACTTCCGCCTCAACGCCCTGTACGCCGACGCCGAAGGGCGGGTGTTCGACCCCATCGGCGAGGGCGTAGCCGACGCCCTGGCGGGGCGGATCATCTTCGTCGGCGATCCGGAGACCCGCATCCGCGAGGACTTCCTGCGCATCCTGCGCTTCTTCCGCTTCCACGCCTGGTACGGGCGGGGCGAGCCCGATGCGGCCGCGCTCGCCGCCTGCCGCGCCCTCGCCCCCGGCATGGTCCGCCTGTCGGCCGAGCGGGTCTCGAGCGAGCTGATGAAGATGCTCTCCGCCCCGGACCCCCGCGCCGCCATGGCCGCCATGGCCGACGCCGGCGTGCTGGCCCAAATCCTGCCGGAGGCGCGCCTGTCGCCCCTGTTCGAGGCCGCCGTCGGGCAGGGAAACGACCCCGTGGTCCGGCTGATGACGCTGCTCCCGGCCGATGAAGCGATGACGAGGGGGGCGGCGATCCGGCTGCGCTTCGCCAACGCCACGCGCGACCGGCTGGCCTTCGCGGCCGTGGCGGTCCCGGCCGTGAGCCTGTCGATGAGCGATCGGGAAGCGCGCGCGGTTCTGTACCGGCACGGCGCCAAGGCCTTTTCCGACGCCGTGCGCCGGCGCTGGGCCGAGGCGCCCGACCGGGCCGTCGACGCCGGTCGCCTGCTGGAACTGGCCGAAGCCTGGATACGTCCGCCGCTGCCCGTGGGCGGCCGCGACCTGGCCCGCCTGGGCATAGAGCCGGGACCCGAAACCGGCCGTCTGCTGAAGGCGTTCGAGGAAGGCTGGATCGCCGACGACTTTCCCGCCGCCGGCCACGCCGAACGGCTTCAGGCCCTGGTCAGTCCGCCGCCCGGGTGATTTCCGTCACCACCGGCCGGTGATCGGAGCCGGTGGGCCGGCCCAGTCCACGCTTCACGAAGGCGAGGTCGGGCGAGGCGTAGACCTGGTCGATGGTCATCCCCAGCGGCGAGGGGAGGGCGGCGGGCCAGGTGCCGGGAAAACCGGGCGCGGGATGCAGGCCGAGGTCGCGCCGAACCTGTTTGCCGATGCGGGCGCTCGACACGCTGTTGAAGTCTCCCGCCACGACGACGGGTCCGGTCAGTCCCCCGACCACGTCCTGCAGGGCCATGGTCTGGCTGACCTGGCCCCACTGTTCCTGGAAGGGCCACGGCCGGGTCAGGTGCACGCCGACGATGTTCACCCGTCCGAGCGGGGTTCGCGTCACGGCCGCGACGGCGTGCAAGCCGTCCGGCGGATCGGGCAGGGCGGTCAGGGGATAGCGCGAGCCGATCACCGATCGCGACGGTCCCCGGGTCACGTCCATCCGCATCGACGCCGCGCGATGCGGATACTCCTCCAGCAACTCGTCGACCCGGCCGGCGGCGTCCTGGCCGAGCTCGATCAGCACCACCACGTCCGCGTCGGCTGCCTCGATCGAACTCCGGATCGCGCCGACATCGTCATTGAGATAATAGAGATTGGCCGAATACAGCCGCACCACCGGCGCGCCGGCCTCCGCCCGCGGTCCGGCCGGCCACCATTGCGCCGCGACGGCGAACAGCAGGGCGACACAGGCGATCAGCCCGTGCAGGGCCGCCATCTTGAGCCGCGTCAGCGCCAGCGGGATCGTCAGCACCGCCGTGACGACCAGCGCCGGCGCGGTGAACTGGGCCAGGATGTCGAACCAGCGGTGGCCGATCCCGCTCAGGGCCACGAGCGCCAGCCCCAGCGGAATGGCGAGAACCAGTCGAACCAGCCCGTCGAGCACGCCCTTTGGCGCCCACTGACGGAGCCAGGCGCGCGGGCCTTGCCTTTCGTGTTGAACGGGGGGCGTCATGGCGCGTTACGGTCTCGCTTCGGAGGGGTGGCATGGCCAGACGAACCATCGGCGATATCGAGAAAATCTGGTCCAATGTCGAGGGGGTGAAAAAGCTCTCCGACCGGGCCGTGGGCATCGGCCCCTTCGGCATCGGCCTCGACGGTCTGCTTACGTGGGTTCCCGTCGTGGGCACGGTCTACAGCGTCGGGGCGGCCGGCTGGCTGCTGGTGCAGGCCGTGCGGGTCAAGGCGTCGCCCGCCACTTTGGCGCGGATGTTCGCCTATCTCGGTCTCGACAGCGCCACCACCGCCGTCGGCGAGGTGATCCCGTTCGCGCCCGATGTGGTCGACCTCTTCTTTCCGGGCCATCTGCTGGCGGCCAAGGCGTTGCAGAAGGACATCGAAACCACCCACTGGGTCGAGGCCAGCGAGCGCGAGGCGCGCGCCAGCGGAGACCACGATCGTCATGTCGCGGACATGCGACGCAAGGGCGGGCTTCGGCGGGTCGTCTATCTGCACGACTGAACGCCGGTATCGACTGCTACATTTTCGGCTCCAGCCATCATATTTCTTTAAGCCAAGTCATTGATCCAGCTCATTTTGACTCGACTCCCAGCGTCCTGAACCCGCCACAGGAGCGCGCGGCCGCAGACTGATCTCCGACAAGGTTTCGGAGAGATTCTGATGAGCGACGACCAGACCGCCCGCCTCGGCCTGCCCTATCTGGCGGCGGGCCAGATGCAGAAACATGTGACGCTGAACGAGGCGCTGACCCGGCTCGACGCCCTGGTCCAGACGACCGCCGTCAGCCGGACGGAGCCGGCTCAGCCGGCCACGCCCCCGGACGGGGCGCTGTACATCCTGCCCGCGGACGCGACCGGCGGCGCCTGGGCGGGCCGGCCCGAGGGGACGCTGATCCGCGCCGAGGCGGGCGGGTGGAGCATTGTCGACGCCCCTGACGGCCTGGTCGTTCTGATCGCTGACGCCGGCGAGCTGGTCGTGCGCGACGGCGGCGCCTGGGTTCCGCTCGGCGCACGCCTGGAAGCGGTCCAGGGCCTGTCGAGGTTCGGCCTCGGCACGGCGGCGGACGCCGTCAATCCGTTCGCCGCCCGGCTGAACAAGGCCCTGTGGACCGCGCTCGATACAGCCGGGGGCGGCGACGGCGACCTGCGCCTGACCTTCAACAAGGAGGGCGCGGCCGATGTGCTGTCGCTGCTGTTCCAGAGCGCCTACGGCGGCCGCGCCGAACTCGGCCTGATCGGCGACGACGACCTGCGGCTGAAGGTCAGCGCCGACGGGTCGGTGTGGCGGAACGCCTGGTCGGTGGACCGCGCCTCCGGGCAGGTCAGCTTCGATCTCGGGGCGACCCGTCGGACGGTGACGGCGCTGGCGGCAGGCGGCGGTTACGCCGTTCCGCCCTGGGCCCGGACCATCGAGGTCGTGGCCATCGGCGCCGGCGGCGGTGGCGGGGCCGGGGCTTTCGGGGCGTCCGGATCCCGGTTCGGCGGGGGTGGCGGCGGCGCGGGCGGCGTCAGCCGCGGCATCTGGCCGGCGGATCAGCTCTCGGCGGGTCTGACGATCGCCGTCGGCTCGGGCGGCGCCGGCGGCTCGGCGACGGCGGGATCCGCCGGCAGCGGCTCGGCGGTCTATCTCGGCCCGACGATGCTTCTGGTCGCCACGGGCGGCGGGGGCGGGGGTCTGGGCGGCGCGTCCAGCGGATCGGCCGGCGTCGCCGGCGCCGGCGCGCCCAACTCCAATGGCGGCGGCGCCTCGAGCGTCACGGCTACCGGCGCGGCGGGCAAGAGTTTCGATCGGCCGGACGCGCCTGGCGGCGGCGGGGCAGGCGGCGGTCTTGACGGCGCCGGCGCGGCCCGAGCCGGCGGAGCCGGCGGTGACGGCGGAGCGCTGGCGGTCAAGGCGATCGGCGGCCCCGGCGGAGCGGGCGCGCCAGGCGGAGCTGGCGCGGTCTCGCCCCAGCCGGCGCTGTACTGGGCCGGCGGCGGCGGAGGGGGCGGCGGGGCCGTCGTTTCCGGTACGGGCCACGACGGCGGCGGCGGCGGATCGGCCGGGGGCGGCGGTGGAGGCGGCGGGGCCGGAGTCGCGGCCGGGGGCGTCGGCGGGGCCGGCGCGGGCGGCCTCGTCTGGCTGATCGCGCAGGGATGACGGCCATGTCCAGATTCTACGACGATCCTGATGGCGCCCTCCTCGAGCGCGAGGCCTGGGAGGCTCCGTTCCGGATGTCCGCCGACGACCTCTACCTTGAGGCCGGGACCGACCGCCGTCCCGGCGCCGGTCCCCTCGATGATCCGGAGGACGGGCGATGACCGAACCGATCGATCGTCTGACCGGCGCACCGCCGCTGGCCGAGGGACGCTGGCTGTGGCGCCGGCTCTATGTGTTCGCCACCAGCGGCGCGGCGTGGCTGCTGCTGGATCGGCTGATCGCCCTGACGCCGCCCGAGGCGGCGCCCCGGCTGGCGCAGCAGCTGATGGCGCTGCTGGCCCTGACCATGATTCTCTATCTGGTCGCGCCGACGGCGCAGCAGCTGATCGCCAGCCTGCGCACGCTCCGGCCGGGCGGGGAGGGACGCTGATGGGCTTCCGTCTCTCCGAACGCTCGCTGAGACGGCTGGACGGGGTGCATCCCCGACTGATCGCCCTGGCGCGCGAGGCCGTGGCGCTCAGCCCGGTCGACTTCATGATCACCGAGGGCCTGCGCACGCCGCAACGGCAGGCCGCCCTCATCCGCGCCGGCGCCAGCCGCACCAAACACTCGCGCCATCTGACCGGCCACGCGATCGACGTGGCCGCCATGGTCGACGGGCAGATCCGCTGGGACTGGCCGCTCTATCCCCGCATCGCCGCCGCCTTCAAGGCCGCGGCGGTCCGCCAGGGCACGGCCGTCGTCTGGGGCGGCGACTGGCCGACGCTGCGGGACGGGCCGCATTTCGAGCTCGACCGGAAGGTGTTCCCGTGAGGGCGCTGTCGGTCCCCCGCGCTGAGTCCGGGCGCCTGGGGTCTGCTGGTCGTGGTGTTGGCCGTCGCCGCGGTCGC
Organism: Brevundimonas sp.; assembly: GCF_035626975.1. GTDB lineage: Bacteria > Pseudomonadota > Alphaproteobacteria > Caulobacterales > Caulobacteraceae > Brevundimonas. Next base: position 20,874 of record NZ_DASPMQ010000006.1, on the reverse strand, counting down.
GCTGGGCCATGGTCTTGGCCTGCGCTGGGATCCGCTCGGCCTGACTGAACGACGCCTCAAAGCCGCCGAAGCCCGCGCCGGCGCCGCTGCGTCGGATGCCCTGGCGCGCCGCCTCGAAGCCGGGGGCCTAGCGGATCAGGTCCATCGTCTCGACCATCTTCATCAACAGGCCGTGGCGGTCGAGCGGGCGACCGCCGGGGCCACGGTCCAGGCCCGGAGCGCCCATGACGCATCAATTCCGCTGGATCCGGCTCGCGCCGATCGCCTTGTCCGCCACGATCGCGAGCTGTGCCGCCTCGCTCCCGCCCTCTGCGGTCCCGCCGCGGCTGGTTCTGCCACAGGCGGCGGTGCGACCGTGCGTGCTGGACCGCCTGCCTGAAGCGCCGACGCAGAGCGATCTCGAGGTCGCCTATGTCGCCCGGGGCGCCGCCCTGGTGGCCTGCGAAACGGCCCGCGAACTGGCGGTGGAGACGTTGCTGGCCGAACGGGCGCTGCAGGATCGCTGGCGCGACATGGAGACGCCCCGCCGCAGGATCTGGCCGTGGTGAGGACGCCGGTCTGGCCGGTTTTCACAGGGCCGGCGCCCTGAATTGGCGAACCCGCCAAAGCCGCGATTGCAACTTGTGCCGGGTGGGCGGGCAGTTCTTGCCGGGGAGGTGGCAAATCCTGCCGGGCGGCCGACGTGCTTAACAGGAACTAACGCAGCAAAATCAATGGGCGGAGCCTTGGCACGGCCGATCGCCGACTGGTCCCGTCCTTGCTGCGGATACGTCCGAGCAGAATGCTCCCGGCAGCCAAAATGGCGTCGGACACCTTGAAGAAGGACTACGTGTCATGGCGCTGAACAGCGTAAACACGAATGCGGGCGCGATGATCGCCCTCCAGAACCTGCAAGTTACGAACAACGAACTTGCCACGGTTCAAAACCGCATCAACACCGGCAAGATCGTCTCGTCCGCCAAGGACAACGGCGCCATCTACGCCATCGCCCAGGGACAGCGCGCTGAAATCGGCGCCCTGAACGCGGTCAAGGACAGCCTGAACCGCGGCCAATCGGCCCTGGACGTCGCCCTCTCGGCTGGCGAGTCGGTCTCCGACCTGCTCAGCCAGATGAAGGAAAAGGCCCTCGCGGCCACCGACAAGAGCCTGACGACCTCGGCTCGCTCGGCCCTGAACGAAGACTTCAAGGCCATCCGCGACCAGATCGCCACCGTGGTGTCGAACGCCAAGTTCAACGGCGTGAACCTGCTCGACAACTCGACCACCACCAATGGCTACAAGGCCCTGGCGAACACGACCGGCACCACCATCAAGGCCGCGGGTGAAAACCTGTCGCTGGGCGGCGCCAACGTCACCGTCGCCGCGACCACCACCATCGGCACGGCGACCCTGGCCACCACGGCCCTGGGTCTGGTCAACGCCTCGATCGACAAGGTTTCGGCCTCCCTGGCTCGCCTGGGCACCGGCTCCAAGTCGTTCGCGACCCACCTGACCTTCGTGGGCAAGCTGCAAGACACCATCGAAGCCGGCGTCGGCAACATGGTCGATGCCGATCTGGCCAAGGAAAGTGCCCGACTGCAGTCCCTGCAAACCAAGCAACAGCTGGGTGTGCAGGCGCTGTCGATCGCCAACTCCTCGACCTCCATCCTGCTCGGACTGTTCCGCTAAGGATCGACCGGAAGGGCGGGGCTTCACGGCCCCGCCCGACCGATCCGGGCCGCCCAACGGAGACGCCGGCCGAACGTCGGCGTAAGGAGAGATGCAGAGCAATGCCAGGATAGTCGCGATCGGCGCCGTCGCCGTTCAGCCCGCCGCCGCGTCCACCGCGGGCGGCGATTTCCACGATTCCAGGTTCGCGCAGGAAGCCGAGCAGGCCGCCCGCTACCGTCTGGTGATCGAGGAGGGGCCGCAGTCGGGGTCCTTCATCTACAAGACGCTGGACCGGATCACCGGCGAAGTCGTCAAGCAGCTGCCCCGCGAACAGGTCGTCGACCTGATGCGGACCGCCCAGTACAGCGCCGGCTCGGTGATCGACACCAAGGCCTGACGCCCAGCGTATCCGCGAGACCCGCCGCGCAGGAGCGATCCGCGCGGTAAAAATGCGTGGTTAGCGGCTGTTAACCATGTGTGCACTGTTCGCCCCATAGCTTCGGCCAAACCTTGAAGGGGCCGAGTCGGATGACGAACAGCGTCCATACCAACACTTCCGCCGCGATCGCGCTGCAGAACCTGACGCGCACCAATGAGCGCCTCGGCGATGTGCAGAGCCGCATCTCGACCGGATTGAAGGTCCAGGGCGCCAAGGACAACGCCGCCATCTGGGCCATCGCCCAGCAGCAGCGGGCGGATGTCGGCGCCCTCAGCGCGGTCAAGCAGAGCCTCGACCGGGCGACCTCGATCGCCGACGTGGCCCTGTCGGCCGGCGAATCGGTCTCCGACCTGCTGAACCAGCTCAAGGAAAAGGTCTCCGCGGCGAAGGACTCCTCGCTCAAGACCCAGTCGCGCGAGCTCCTGAACGCAGACTTCAAGGCCCTGCTGAAGGCCATCGCCTCGGGCGTGGACAACGCGACCTTCGACGGCGGCAACATCCTCAACGGGTCGCTGACGACCGGGATCCAGTTCCTGGCCAACGCCGACGCCACCTCGTTCGTGACCCTCTCGGCCAAGGACCTCAGCCTGGGCGGCGCCATCATCGAACTGACGATGTCGGACAGCCTGCTGACGCTGACCGGCGCGACCCAGGCCCTGACGCGCCTGGACGATTCGATCGGCCAGCTCAACGCTGCGCTCGGCGAGATCGGCGCCCAGGCCAAGCAGATCGAGGCCCACAACACCTTCGTGACCAAGCTGATCGACACGCTGGAATCGGGGATCGGCAACCTCGTCGACGCCGACCTGGCCAAGGAAAGCGCCCGGCTTCAGGCCTTGCAGGTCCAGCAGCAGCTGGGCGCGCAGTCGCTGTCGATCGCCAACCAGGCGCCGCAGATCATCCTGTCGCTGTTCCGGGGCGGCTAGGCCTAAATTCGCCCGGCTCCGGAGCGGCCGATATAGACGGGCGCGGGCCGCCGCCGCTGACCGCGCTGGCCGAATCCGTACAGGGCGAGCAGCGATCTCAGGGCTTCGACGAAGGCAGACATGAGGCACGTCTCCTGCTTCAACGGCGAGGGCTCAACCATCGCCGACGGCCATTGTTCCCTGAGTCGCGTTCGGAGTCGCTCCGGTCGCGGACGTTAAGGCCTCGTTACGGTCACGCCGTCACACTCGCGGCCGGGAGCGACCTGTGATCAACAACAGCTATCTTCTCGGTTTGTTCGGCGGCGCGGCGCCTCTGGCGCTCGACTCGACGACGGCCGCCGCCCTGAACCAGGCCGCCCGCAAACAGCCCACGCCGCCGTGGTCCACCAGCGTCGAACCGCCGAAGCAGGACGCGCTCGTGCGCGCGGCCCTCGGCGGCCGGAAATTCATCAACGAAGACGCGGCCCAGCTGGATATCAAGTCCGCCTCGGCGGACTACCGGAAGCTCTTCGCCCTCTATCAGGGGCTCGATACCCTGAACGCCCTCGTCAACCGGTCGGCCACCAAGGGTATCAGCAGCCTCGAGCTGACGCAGCTGAGCAAACGCTTCACCTCCGGCCTGACCGAGGTCGGTTCGTGGCTGTCCAGCTCCGAGTTCGACGCCATCCGCATGGTGCAGGGCACGTCGAAGATGACCAGCAAGACCACGGCCGCCGTGCCGCGGGACAGCGCCCGGTCTATCACCGGTCCGATTCACGAAGGCTCCGTCGACACGGCGGTCGCCGCCTTCCAGGGCGACACCCGCTTCGGCATCACCATCAAGGTGCCCGTCGGGGTCACCGACTCGCAGACCACCGCGGTGCCGATCGACCTGGCCGATATGGGGGCCACGCCCCGCACGCTCGACAACGTCCTGAACCACATCAACGGCAAGCTGGAAGCGGCCGGCTTCCAGACCCGCATCGGCCGCGAGCAGATCAAGGCCGAGGCCAAGACGATCCAGGTGAACGGCAAGCCGGTGACCCTGCCGGCCGGGCCGGACAAATGGGCCCTCGCCATCCGCGGCACGTCGACGGAGACGGTAGGCTTCACGGCGCCCGAGACCTCGGACGCCGTCTATGTGGTGCAGTCGTCCGGAGCCGCCGGCGGCGCCCAGCTGCTGAAGTTCCAGAGCGACATCGGCACGGCGGCCCAGCCCACGGGCGGAGGCGTCGGCGAGACCCAGTGGGTTGACGGCCGCCTGTCGCAGGACGCCTTGCCGGACGGGGTCGAGACCGTCCGCGCCAGCGCCGTCGGCCCTGACGGCTCGCTGTGGATCGTGGCGAACGTCACGGCGGGTCCTGACACCCAGCCGATCAAGGGCGTCCAGGACGTGGCCCTGATGAAATACGATTCGGTGGGCCGGCTCGTGGCGACGAGGACGCTGGGGGCCGCATCGACCGCCAGCGGCTACGCCATCGCCATCAACGCCAATGGCGATATCGCCGTGGCGGGATCGGTCACCGGAGCGCTCAACACGACGGCCACGGACGCCGGAAAGACCGGCGACGTCGCGGATGTCGCCGACAGCTTCGTCACCGTGTTCGACAAGGACGGCCAGGAAGTCTGGACGCAGCGGCGGGGCGCCCGCGCTGCGGACGAGGCCACCTCGGTCAGTTTCGGCGCCGACGGCTCCGTCTATATCGGCGGCCGCGCGAAATCCGCCGTGCCCGGCGGCGTCGCGGTCGGCGGCTGGGACGGCTATGTCCAGGTCTTCAAGGCCGGGGAGCCGTATCCGACCGCCGGCATCGTCGCCAGGGCGACGGCGACGTCCCAGTTCGGCTCCATCAGCGACGACAGTGTCGACGCCATGACGGTCGACGGCTCGAATCTCTACACCGCCGGCGTCGAGAACGGCCGCGCCGTCGTGCGCCGCTTCACCCTTGACGCAGAGGGCGTACCGACCCTGGCGTCAACGCGCGACCTCGGGACGATCAGCGGCGACATCGCCGGCGTCTCGGTCTCCGGCGGACAGGTCATCCTGACCGGCACGAGCCGCGACAGCGGCCTGTCGGCGGGAACCACGACCACCGCCCACTCAGGCGGCAAGGACGTCTTCGTCGCGACCCTGTCCGGCGATCTCACCGCTTCCGCCGCCGACCGGATGACCTGGTACGGGGGGGCGGGCGATGACAGCGCGGCCGACGTCAAGGTGCACGATGGCAAGGTCTGGATCACGGGCGTCGCCGATCGCGACCCGGCGGCGGACGAGACGGATCCGACGAGAGGCTATCTGGTGCGGCTCGATCCGCTGAGCGGGGCTGTCGAGTACGAGAAGACCTGGTCCGGAGACGGCGATCAGGCCAGCCCGTTGACCCTGGCGGTGGCGTCGGGCGGCGCCAGCGTGCTGGACCGGCTGGGCCTGCCCAGGGGCGAGATCGACCAGAGCGATTCCAAGCGTCTGGTCGACGCGACCTCGCTGCGGGCCGGCGACCGGTTCTATATCAGCCCGGCGGACGGCGGCCGGTCGGTGTCGGTCACCATCGCCGCCAAGGACACCCTGGCCACGCTGGCGCGCAAGATCGAGATCGCCTCGAACGGCAAGCTCAAGGTCACGGTGGCGTCCGAAGGCGGCTCGGTGACGGGCAAGGTCGGCGAGACGACCACAACCACCGGCGGCTTCCAGCGCCTGTCGATCATGGCGCGAGACGGCAAGGCGGGGGCCGTGCTGACCCCCGGCGAGGCGGGGCGGGACGCCCTGGCGGGACTGGGGCTGTCGTCCGGCTATATCGGCGCCTCGGCCGGCGACGATGTGCGCAAGACCTTCGGTCTCGACCTGCCGGGGAATCTCCGGCTTGGAGACGCCGCGGCCGCCAAGACCGCCGGCGAACGCATCCAGGCGGCGATGAAGGCGGTTCGCGATGCTTACCGCGCGCTGAACCCCGCTACATCCGCCTCGTCGGCCAACGGCCCCGTTCCGGCCTATCTGACGAACCAGTTGGCGAACTATCAGGCCGCGCTCGCGCGGTTGGGTGGGTAGGCTCGCCGAAGGCCGTTGACGCGGCATGGCCCGGCGGGGTTATTGGACTCTCCAGCCGCGCGAGCCTTTCATGCCCCAGGACAACCGCATTCTCATCGCCATCGGCGCCGGCCTCGCGGTTGTCGCTGCGGTGGTGATCGCCCTGGTCTTCTCCGGCGGCCGCGACCGCGATCCCGCGCCGCCGCCCGCCGCGCAGGGCGGGCTGACGGTCGATGTCGCCGACGCGCCCGAGTTGAGCACGACCCGCGAACTGCGCTGCTACGTCGACGGCCAGTTCGTCGGCATGGCGACGCTGGCGGACTGCGCGCGCCGCAACGGGGTGGCGACGGACGCTCTCGACGTGGGCGTCGACGAAACCGGCGCGCTGGTCGCCTTGCCGGCGGCCCCGGTCATCGAACCGCCGGTCGAGGTGGTGGACGCCAGCCCGCTGCCCGTGCCTGAGACGGTCGAGCCAGGCCAGCCCGAACAGCCGCAGGCGCAGGCCGCCGCGGGCGCGCAATGCCTGCGTCATACCGGCTCCGACTGGCGCTCCCTGTCGTCGAACATGAGCCTGAACGCCTGTGTGCGGGCCCTCTATTCCGGCACCTGCGTCCGGCCAGGCGACGCCCTGTATGGCCGTTGGGGCAATACGACCCTGCGGCTCGTCCCCCGCCGCGTCGAGCAGTCGCCCGACAACGATCGCTTCCGCACCTTGGTCGAACAGGACCGCAGCTGCCAGTTCCCGGACCTCCGTTGATGAACCGCGTACCGTTTTTACTGGCCCTCGGCGCCGGCGTCCTGGCTCTCGCCGCCTGCAGCCGGGCGGTCGAGGCTCCGTATGAGCGCGGCGTCTGCTTCGTCGTCGAAGTCGGCGAGGCGGGCGAGGCGCCGGTCTTCAACAAGCTGGCCGAGGACCAGCCGCAGATCGAATATTGCGCGGCGCGGCTTGAGGAGATGCGGCTGCGCTTCCTTCGCCAGGGCGGCAGCCGGCAGGAAGTCACCGGCGCCTACAATGGCCAGTACATCTTCATCGACCGGGAGGGCGTATGGATCGGCAAGTCGCTCGACGGCTCCCGCTTCATTTTCATGGCCCGGACCGGCGACGGTCGCCTGGCGGTGCCGGGTGCGATCACCAGGGACGAATCCGGCCGGCCGGTCGGCGTGGCGGCGCCGGTCGAACCGGCGCCCGCCCCCACCCCGACTCAGTAGCGAACAAAACTGGAACATCGGTCCGCGATCGGCTAGGTTGCGACCACAAAGTCAACCCGGCCCTGACGGTGTCAGGCGCCGGGTCCATGAACAACCGGCCTCAAGCCAGTGCGACGCACGGCAGGCCCACAAAAAGGATTCGATGATGGCGGGCAGCGTCAACAAGGTCATTCTGGTCGGCAATCTGGGCAAGGACCCGGAAATCCGCACGCTCAATTCCGGCGAACGCGTCGCCAACCTGTCGCTCGCGACCTCGGAGCAGTGGCGCGACAAGGCCACCGGCGAGCGCAAGGAGAAGACGGAGTGGCACCGCGTAGTCATCTTCAACGAAAACATCGTCAAGGTGGTCGAGAACTACCTGAAGAAGGGCTCGACCGTTTACATCGAGGGTTCGCTGCAGACCCGCAAATACGAGCAGGCCGGGGTCGAGAAATACACCACCGAGATCGTGCTGCAGAAATTCCGCGGCGAACTGACCATGCTGGGCGGCCGCGCCGACAGCGCCGGCGGCGCGTCGCGCGGGGGTGACGACGACTATTCTTCCGGCTTCTCGACCGGCGGCGCCAACAAGCCGAGCGGCCCCAAGGAAAGCTACGATCTGAACGACGACATCCCGTTCTAGGTCCGCGTCATGACCCGACGCTCGTGGTTGGCCGTTCTGCTGTCGATGTTGGGTCTCGGATCCTCGGGGAAGGGGCTGGCGTCTGTGATCGATGGCCCGTTAGCGTCCAGATCTTTTCCCTACCCGACCTACAAGGTTGCGGGGGCGGAGGCTCTGTCGACGTGGGCGCGGCTAAAAGAGTCGGGTGACGGCTATCCCCTTATCGTTGGTCCGCCCGACTCTGCAGAACTGGTTGCGGAAGTCGCCGAGCTGAACGGAGGAACGACCGCGAGCGTATTGGCCGCCGCGGAGGCTGTGAATTTCCCGCAAGACCTGTTGGACAGGCATGGCGCCGAGCTGAAGGCGGCCGCGGCCGAGTTCGGCCAGCCCTACGATGACACCTTCCGCGTGGGGACTTGGCCATCTCGCGTCGATCCCAACCGTGGCGGCGAGTTGATGCGGGACGTCCTGTCACAAGCCCCTCACCCGGAAGTGGTGATCATCGTTTTGCCGGCCCAGGATTCGGCTGAGGCCATCGCCATGCTCCGGTATGGCGGCTGGAATGCCTGCCCGCCTCCGGAAGAGCATGTGGCTGCGTTCCGCAGCTGGCGCGAAAGATTCGGATTCGAGCCGGTCTGCGTCGGTCATGACATCATTGAGGGCCGTGTGACGCGACGACCTGCCGATCGGGAGGCTGCGTTGGCGCTGGCGCGGGAACTGTTCGCCTACTGTCCGGACATCGTCGACCAGGGGACTGATGACTTGGCGACGTTGGCCGCGATCTTGATGGTCAGCGACTGGTGGTTCTTCTGGTGGGATTGATGGCGAAACCTGGCGTCACCTATCGTGACGGGCAAAAGAGGATGGCCCGCGCTAAGCCCCTTCCGTGACCACGCCGGACAAGCCGCACAGCCCGCTCTCCCTGATCGAGATCGCCGCCATCGTCGCGGTCGTGGTGATCTGGGGCGTCAACAACGCGGCGGCCAAGCTGGCGACCGAGACCGTGCCGCCGTTGCTGGTCGGAGCCCTCCGATTCGCCATCGCCGCCGCCTGCCTTGTTCCGTTCGTGCGCCCACCATTCCCGAACTGGAAGAGCCTGCTGATCATCGTCGGGCTCGGCGGACCGATCCATTACGGACTCATCTATCTGGCGTTCTGGCTGGCCCAGGACGTCAGCCCCGTATCGGTGGCGGCCCAGCTGTGGGTGCCGTTCACGGCCCTCTTCGCCTTCCTGCTGCTGGGCGAGCGGCTTTCGCGCTTCGCGCTGATCGGCATGGGGGTCGCGTTCGCGGGGGTGGCGTGGATGACGCTCGACCCCCACGCCATCGCCGACTGGAAGGCCATCCTGGTGTGCATCGGCGGCAGCGCGGCATGGGCGGTGACAACCGTCGTGGCGCGCAGGACGATATCCATTCCGCCCCTGAAGATGCAGGGCCTGCTGGCCCTGACCGCGCTGCCCAGCCTCGCCTTCGCCTCGGCCATATTCGAGCGCGGCCAGGTCGAGGCGATCCAGCAGGCGACGCCGCTCGTCTGGGCCTGCATGATCTGGGCGGGTCTCGCTTCGTCGGTGCTGGCCACCACCATGCTGTTCTGGCTGGTCCAGAAGCGCGAGGCCGGGCGGGTCACTCCCTATCTGCTGGCCACGCCGGTGGTCTCGATCCTGATCGGCTGGCTGTTCATGGGCGACGTGCTGACGCCGCAGATTCTCACCGGGGCGGCGCTGACCATCGGCGGCGTGGCGGTGGTCGCCCTGGCAGAACGCGGTCTCAGGGCCGGCGCCGCCAGGTGAAACGAAAAAGCCCGGACGCTTTCGCATCCGGGCCTTTCCATGAAATCTGGTCCTGGTCCTACAGGCCGGGGAGCTTGAAGCCCGTGTCGCGGCGCGGCGCGATGACGATGCCGGTCTGACCCCCGGTCAGGGCCTGCAGCCGGGCGTATTCGCTGGCCGCGTCGATGGTGACGGCGCCGTTGGCGGTCTGGCTCGTGGTCGGCGCCTGGGTGGCCGCGTCATCGCGACGCCAGAACAGGATGCGGTTGGCCCAGCCCTCTTCCTTGTGCGCGAGGTCGCCGAACTCGTCGTCGACGACGTAGCGGGCGAGGGGATCGGCCCGGTCGCCGCCGGCCTGGGCGACCAGGATCTGCTCGCCGGGCGAACGGGTCACGGCCTGGCGCTGACCCAGAAGAATCTGGCGGGCGGCGGATTCGGGCGCCAGTTCCTGCGGACGCGGTTGGCCCGGCGCGGGCGGGCGCAGGCCGTATTCCGGCGGCACCGTCAGCGGCGCGGTGGAGACAGTCAGGAATTCGTCCGGGGTCACCTTGGTCAGGCCGATGCCCTGCCGCAGGCTTCCGCAGGCGCCGAGCACCAGGGTTGATGCGGCGAGGGTCAGGACGGCGGTGCGGGTAAGGCGCATGGTCAATCTCGGCTGGGCGCGCCCGGAGGCGCGCGTAAACCCTAGAGGAAGCGGCTGATTACGACTTTTCGGCGGCGACGCCAACCTTGGCGGCCCTTTCGGACAACACGCTGTCGAGGATGAGCAGGATCACGCCCAGGGTGATGGCGCTGTCGGCGACGTTGAACACCCAGGGGAAGAAGCCGGTCCCCTCGAAGTTGAGGAAATCGACCACGAAACCGAACCGGATCCGGTCGATCACGTTGCCGATCGCGCCACCCATGATCAGGCCTAACGAGGTCACCAGCAGCCGGCGGTCGGCCTTGAGCGCCCACCAGCCGAGCACCCCCGCCACGACCAGCGAAAAGGCGCTGAGCATCCATCGCGCCGAGCCGTCCCCGAACAGGCCGAAGCTGACGCCCTCGTTGTGGACCAGCGTGATGTTGAAAAACGGATCGAGAACCGGGTGCGACTGGCCTTCGAAGCGCAGCCCCAGGCCCTCCAGGACCCAGGCCTTGGTCAACTGGTCGACGATGACGATGAGGATGGCGAAGCCGTAGGCGGCCAGGGCGATGCGTGGGATTTTCATTCGGGTCGCTGAAAGATGAGGCCGTCCCGGTTAGCAGCCCCGGCCCCGGGCGCGAAGGGGCAATCGTGTCGCGTCGACGCGCGCCTGGCCCCGGAGGCGCCGCGGGCCGCTGATGCGACCTGGTCCGGCGGAGTTACAGTCCGAGCGTCCGGTCATGGTCTGACGCAGGCCCGTGCAGGAACGGCATGGACCTGCGTCGGATTCCGTCGTGTGTGCTCAGAGCACCCCGATCATGGACGCCACCAGCGGATGGCGGACGATGTCGCGCTCGGCCAGCTTGATCACCGCGATGTCCGGCACCGGGGCGAGGCGTTCGGCGATGTCGGACAGGCCCGAGATGCCGGGCAGCAGGTCGGACTGCTGCGGATCGCCGGTGACCACCATGGTCGAATGCCAGCCGAGCCGGGTCAGCAGCATCTTGAGCTGGACGTAGGTGCAGTTCTGGGCCTCGTCGACGACGATGAAGGCGTTGTTCAGGGTGCGGCCGCGCATGTAGCCGATCGGCGCGATCTCGATCAGCCCCTCGGCCATCAGCGTCTTGACCCGCTTCATCGACAGCCGGTCCGACAGGGCGTCGTAGAGCGGCCTCAGATAGGGCGCGAGCTTGTCTTCCATATCGCCCGGCAGAAACCCGATCGACTCGCCCGCCTCCACCGCCGGACGGGACAGGACGATGCGCCCGATCTTGCCCGCCTCGAGCGCCTCGACCGCCTTGGCGACGGCCAGGTAGGTCTTGCCGGTGCCCGCGGGACCGAGGGCCAGAACCATGTTGTGGTTGTCGATGGCGCTCATCATCTCGGCCTGGCCGTCCGATTTCGGCTTCAGCGTCTTCAGATAGGCCTGGTCGCGATCGTCGTTGGAGGGGTAGGGGGACCAGCCGGCGTGGGTGGGGAGACGCCGTACCTTGGCGTCGTCCATGAACTGCCGTGAATCCAGAACCCCGTGTTCACGGGACATGTCGCGGGTCTGACGCTTGATTGCCGCACGCTTGGTCATGGACGCCTCCAGGGCATGAAAAAAGGCGATGCCGCAAAAGCATCGCCTCGAACGAACAGGGGGAGGTGGGAGACGGAGGATGCGACGCACCCGCCCGGGTCGGAGGAAGGTCCCCTTTGCAGGGACTTGGCTTCCAGCGGGAACACCCGCCGACCGGAACGCGTCACGCGCGTCCTCCTGGGTCTGACCGGACCGGGCTTGATCCGGCTTCGGATCCGGGGCCGAAATGGCGGCCTCGAATCGCATCTGCACTATGATGCTAGCGTGGTTTACGAGAGCTTAAAGCCCTCGTTCTGTTCAGAAATGACGGTGTCGTGATGAATGTTTACAGTCTCGGTGACAAGAAACCGCAGCTTCCGCCCGAGGGCGAATACTGGGTAGCGCCGACTGCAACCGTCATAGGAGACGTGATTCTCAAACCCGGCGCCAGTGTCTGGTTTGGAGCCGTGGTCCGCGGTGACAACGATCCGGTTACGATCGGCCGGAACACCAATATCCAGGACGGCAGCGTGCTGCACTCCGATCCCGGAGAGCCATTGACCATCGGCGACGGCGTCACTGTCGGGCATATGGTCATGCTCCACAGCTGCGAAATCGGCGACAACACCCTGATCGGCATTGGGGCGGTGGTGCTGGGTCGTGCCAAAATCGGGAAGAACTGTCTGATCGGCGCCAACACCCTGATCACCGAAGGGAAGGAAATCCCCGACGGTTCGCTGGTCATGGGCCAGCCGGGCAAGGTGGTGCGGCAGCTGGAGCCCGGCCAGATCGAGGCGTTGAAGGCGTCCGCCGCCCACTATGTCCAGAACTGGAAACGTTATGTCGAAGGCCTGAAGCCGGCGTAAGCGCGCCGCTCAGGCAATCAGGCCATCAGGGATCAGGCGATCCGGCGACCGCCGACCGCGGCGAGGCTGAGCGGGGCGCGGACCGCGTCTCCGACGCCGATCGAGACGCGGGCGGTGAGCAGTCTCGGCTCGTCGGTCGCGAGTGTGAGCGTGGCGGCCGGCGCATAGAGGCCGAGCAGGCGATCCGGCCGTCCGGACGGACCGCGCAACGGCAGCAGGGTGACCTCGATCTGGGCCGCGACGCTGCCGGCGAGGGCGACGACCACGACCGGCCGACCCTCGCGCACCGTCTGGCTCAGGGCGGTGAACATCAGCGGACGCGAAGCGGTGCGCCACAGGGACAGCAGCGCCTGGCCCTTCAGGGCTTCGCCATGGAAACCCTCGATCCAGCTTCCGGCGAGGCGGATCACGGCGTCGTCGCCGGTTCGGCGGGCGACGAACGCGCGCGGCAGGCGCAGGCCCAGCATGTCGGGCTCCAAAGCCGTCCGGTCCGGGATTCCCCCGCGCGACTCCGGCCGGCGCGACAGCGTCGTCCAGTGGTCGATCAGGAACTGCGTGTCAGGGTGAAACATCGCCTTGGCCTCTGACACGTCTGTCGCAAGGGTCGGGCCGGGCGAAACGCAACGGAAACGAAAGGCTTTTGCGGTTCAGATGCAATCTGGAGCGGCCCGCGTCTTGCACGGGCCGCAGAAGTTTTCACCTGGAGGTCGGCCCATGCGGGTGCGGATCATGAACTGGTTGCCAGCCGTGGCGACGTTCGTCGTTGTGGCGGTCGTCTCGGACGAGGCGCAGGCCCAGTGCGGGCCCGTGTGCCCGCCCCCGCCGCCGCCGTGCTGCGACCCGCCGCCCCCGCCGCCCCCTCCGCCTCCGCCCCCGCCGTGCTGCCAGCAGCCGCCGCCTCCGCCCTGCTGCGGCGGCGGTGGGAACATCAACGTCAATGTGAATGTGAGCGCCGAAGCCGGCGCCCGCAGTCGCGCGGGCCTGAACGCGCGGGCCGGCGGCAGCGTCTGGGTGTCGGGCGGCGGCTCGGCCTATGTGACGGTGGACCAGCCCTATCCCACCACCATCAACGGACTGACCGTCGAAGGCGCGCGCGTGCGCCAGACCATCCGTGTGCCCTATGAGGCGCGCCGCAGGTGGGAGAAGCGGGTGGTCATCCGCGCCTTCTGCATCGACGACCGCAATGTGCCCCACCCCGCCTCGCAGGTGCGCCCTGACCGGGAGGTCCACGGCGATTACGAGGGCGAGCTGTATCGCTGCCTGGCCGGAACGTGGCTGCAATACACCTGGGCTGAGTATACGGGCGAGGCCGACTTCGGCCGCGGCGAGACGATGGACTGCCGCAAGGGCGAGGCGCTGTGGCACGGCCGTGGCGGCCAGGTCGAATGCCGCCCGCAAAAGGCCGAGCGCGAATGCAACGAACGCTCGCTGCTGCGCCGCTACGGCGCCGGGGTGAAGATCCTGACCATGGTTCGGGAAGAGATCTACACCGAGTACCGCGAGGAAGTGGTCGAGCAGACCGGAATCGCGGTGTCCGGCGCATCCATCACCCTCGATGGCGGCGTCGGCGGCCGGGTATTCTGACAGGGGACCGGGCGCCGGCGTTCAGCCGGGCGTCATCCGATCCCGGATAGAGTGATGTTCGTCGGCTCTGTCGACGATCCTGAGAAGCGAACTGGCCCCGATCCGCAAGGACCGGGGCCTTTTTTGCCCTACTGCGCGGCCGGAGCGGCCGGGGCGGCTTCGGCGGGCGGGCGCGACGAGGTCACCGTCGCGCGCCAGGCGGTTTCGGAGCGCAGGTACTGGCGGGCCAGCCGCTGGATGTCGGCCGGTGTGATCGCCTCCAGGTCCGAGATGTGCGTGAGGGTTTGCTCGACATCCCCAGGCCTGTCCGCGACATCGGCGAGCTGGGCGAGCCAGTACTCATTGCCCGCCTGGCTTCGGCGCAGCGATTCGATGACCGGCAGACGGGCGCGGTTCAACTCGTCCTCCTCGACCGGCGCGTCCCTCAGGCCGGCGACGATCGACTCGACCGCCGCATAGAAGGCGGGCAGGGCGTCCGTGGCCGTCTGGGCGGTGATCGAGATCGAACCATAGCCCTCGAATACGTCCGAGGCGCTGGAGCCGACGCCGGGCGAATAGGCCAGAGCCTGCTTTTCGCGAATCTCCTCGAGAACCCGAAGTTTCAGCACCTCCGCCAGGATGGCGACCTGGCGCGACTCGGTGCGGTCGCCGACGGCGTCCGTGGTCGGCCAGGCGATATAGCCGAGGGCCTGTTCGGCTGGTCCGGTGTGGGTCAGCTGGACCGGTTCGCCGCCGCCCGCCGGGAAGCGGAGTTCGGTCGCGCCGGGCGCCGGCGGGGCGTCCGGGCCGCGGGGCGGAAGGGCGCCCAACGTCGGGGCCACGGCCGCGATGGCGTCCTCGACCGTCACGTCGCCGACGACGACGACGTCGATCGGACCGGACGACAGGCCGCGCGTCACGCCGGCGCGCAGGTCCTCGACGGTCCAGGCCGCGACATCCTCCAGGCCGGGGAACGACTGGCGCCTGTCGCCGCTGGCCAGCAGGCCGGACGCCTGCAGCTGGAAGGCGCCGCCCGGGGTGGCCATTTGCTGGGCGACGATCTGCGGGAAGAAGGCCTTGATCTGCTGGAACGGCGCCGGGCGCAGGCCCGGATCGGTCAGGTAGGCCGTCAGGACCTGCATCTCGAGCGCGAAGTCCTGTGGCCGGGTGGCGCCGGACAGGGTGTAGGTGTCGGTGTCGACGCCGAAGCTCGCCGAATAGATCCGGCCGTTCAGCACGCGGCTGAGTTCGTCCGCCGTCAGCTTGCCGAGTCCGCCCTGGGTGAAGACGAACGGCGCCAGCGCCTGCGGGTCCGACCGGTCGGTCGGCAGGCCCAGTTCGCCGATGCCGGTCCGCACATTGACGAGAATCTGCTCGTCCCGGAAATCGGTCGGCTTGACGGTCAGGCGGACGCCGTTGGCGAAGGTGACGACCGTGGCGCCCAGCTCAGCGATCTCGCGGCGGTCCCGGACCGCGCCCGTGGGGCCGAAGCTGGCATAGGGCCAGTCGAGTTCGGCCTGGGCGGCCGGAGCGGTGACGGGAACCTGACGGGAGGCCTCCAGGGCGGCGGTGACGGCGGCCTCGCCGCCCTCGATCTCGACCGGGGTGACGACGAGAGCCAGCGGGCCGCCGCCCTCGAACACCGGCTTGATGGCCTGATTGACCCGGGCGGCGGTTAGGCCTTCGACAGAGGCGTTGAACAGATCGAGGTTGGTCTGCGGCGACGAGAAGACGCGCTCGTCGTTGACCGTGCTCACGAGGCCGTTGGCCAGGGCGGGCGTCCGGCGGGTGGCGGCGGCGGCCACGGCGTTCTCGAGCGCGGCGCGGGTGTCGGTGATCTCGCGCTGAAGCTCGGCGTCGGAGACGCCGAACTCGACCAGACGGCGCTGCTCCTGCTCGATCGTCTCGAGCGCGCGCTTCCATTCGCCCGGATTGAACTGGGCGGACACCGAGGCGATGTCGAGGCTCTCCGCCAGGGTGGACTGCCCACCGCCCGCGGAGATGAAGGGCGGATTGTCGGCGCGGGCGATCTCGCCCAGACGCCGGTTGAGCACGGCGACGCCCAGATTGCGCAGCAGGTCGTCGCGGCGCTCGGCCACAGTGTCGGGATCCGTGTCCGGGGCCTTGATCCAGTTCAGCTGGATCGACGACTGGATGCCAGGTTCGACCAGGATGCGGGTTTCGGGACCACGTGGCGCGACGGTGCCGAGGTCCGGTTCCGGCCCTTCAGCGCCTCTGGGCTCCCAGCTCTCGAAGGCCGCCCGGATTTTGGCCTCCATCTGATCGACGTCGAAATCGCCGACGGCGACCATCGTGGCCCGTGAGGGGCGGTAGTAGGCCTCATAGAATTCCACAAAGCGCTCGCGTGGGGCGGTGCGGATGATCTCCAGATCTCCGATCGGCAGACGCCGGGAGATGCGCTGGCCGGGGGCAAGCAGGGCCAACTGGGCCTTGATCGAGCGCAGGCCGGGGGTGTTGCGAAGCCGCTCCTCGCCCACGATCACGCCGCGCTCGGCGTCGACGGCCTCCGGGGCCATCAGGGCTTCCGAAACCTGTTCCCGCATGATCCGCAGGCTGGTGTCGACCGTCTCGTCGTTCGTTCGGGGCAGCTCGAGCATGTAGACGGTCTGGTCGAAGCCGGTGGAGGCGTTGGTGTCGGCGCCGAAGGCCAGGCCCAGCCGCTCGAGAATCCGGAGCAGGTCGTTCTCCGGGATGTTGGTCGTGCCGTTGAAGGCCATGTGCTCCATGAAATGGGCGAGGCCCAGCTGGTTCTCGTTCTCCATCAGCGAGCCGGCGTCGATGCGCAGGCGAAGCGACGCCTGACCGGGCGGAGTGGCGTTGCGCATGATGGCGTAGCGCATGCCGTTGGACAGCTGGCCGAAGCGGACATCGGAGTCAGCAGGCACGTCGCTGGCGCTCTGGGCCCATGGCTCGTTCGGCCGGGCCTGGGCGAGGGCCGGGGAGGCCGTCGCGAGAACGGCCATGGAGGCGGCGGCGAGCAGGAGCAGACGACGAGGAGACCGCATGTTCGGCATCTTTCCGATGGGCGCGAAGCTCCCGGGTCAGGGCCGCGCCGGACAAGGTTCAGGGGTGGCGATCTTTCGATCGCCCACGCCCCCTGCAACCTTTCAGCGTCCCGACAGGGCCGCTCAAGTTACAGAAGGTTAATGTGAAGGCCGCGAGACGTAGAAGGTGGCGGAGTTGCCGACCGCGTTGGCGCCGGTGATCACCGCCCGGGTCGAGCCGGCCACCGTCGTATTGGCCGTGGCCGAGACGTCGCCGCTGTTGGTCTGGCTGTTGCGGGCCTCGAGATAGCCTTCGCATTCCGAGCAGGCGTAGCCGGTGACGCTGTTGCCCACCGCGTCGGCCCCGACATAGACGTCGTAGCCGTTCGTGCCCGAGAAGGTGGCGGTCACGTCGACGCCGCCCGAGTTGAACTGGCTGTTGTCGATCTCGACGTAGATGTCGTTGTTGCCCACCGACAGCTCATTGGCCGCGCCCCGGGCATGGGCCTCGGCGCGGCCGTAGTCGTAGGCGGTGGTGGTGGCGGCGGCGCGGACGAAGGCGGTGTTGTCCTGGCTGGAGTCCACCACGACCGATCCGCCCTCGTTGTAGAGCACGGCCTGGTTGGCGGCGGCGCGGGCGCGGCCGGCCAGATCCCAGGCGTTGCCGGCGTTGGCGCTGGACTCGGCCTCGACGAAGTCGCCGGTCGAGGTCTGGACGATGGCCAGATTCTGGCCCGAGGTCTGGCCGCTGGTCACCTGGACCGCGTTGACGATGGCCTGGCTGGAGACGCTGGCCTCGGCCGGGATGTACTGGGTCTCTATGCGATCGTAGGCGCGCACCGTGGCCGAGGAGGCCTGGTCGATCGAGCCGCCGATGGACGAGCCTTCGCCGTACATGGCGACCGTGTTGGAGATGGCCGAGGCGTTGATCACCGCGCCGCCCAGCAGGCGGGCGTCGTCCTCGCCCAGCTGCGAGGTCGCGCTGACCAGGCCGCCGGTGTTGGACTGGGTGGCGTCGACGGTCAGATCGGCGTCATAGGCGCTGACCGCCAGATAGTTGCCGCCGGCCTGGGTGGTGGCCGTAACGAGGCCGTGGGTGTCGCCGCCCAGGGTCATGTCGGTGGTGGCGACGGCGTCGCCGCGCATGTCCTGGTTGGACTGGACGGTGATGGAGTCGTTCTCGACCGCGCCCGAGGCGCTGTTGCCCTGGGCCGAGGTGCTGACCGTGACCTGTTCCTGGGCGTCGACCACGTTCAGCGTCTGGTGCGAGAAGACGTCGCCCAGCTGCAGCTGTTCGTTCAGGACGATGGTCCCGCCCGGCGGCGGGGTCTGCGCGGCAGCCTCAGTAACGGCTGCGACGCACAGCGTCGTCGCGGCGATCGTGCCAGCGAGACGGATCCGCGCGGGTTTCGCCATTGTTCGTGTCCGTGTTGGGGTAAGCCGGGTAATAGCCGCCGGTGGGGCCGGTCGTTCCACCCAGCGGATCGGGACCGGCCGACAGGCAGATTTCCGGACCGGGCGCGCCGTAAAGGTTGGCCATGAACTCGACCGTCGCCCGCTCGATCAGCGCGCGCACCGCCAGCTGGACCGGCTCGAGCCCGCCCTCGCCGGCCGAGATGTCGAAGACGTTGCCGTTCAGGAAGTCGAAGACGCCGGCGGAGATCTCGCGGCCGATGATCTGCTTCTGGTACGAGACCACGTCGACCACCTCAAGCGTGGTGGTCTGGACCAGGCGCAGGTCGATGGCGATGTTCATCACGAAGGCCTTGCCGGCGAAGGCGGTGGACAGCGGCGTGTCCGTGCTGGCCTGGCCCGCAGCCATGTCGAACCCGCCGGAGCGGATGTTGTAGTTCACCTCGGTGATGCCGCCGATGATGTAGAAGTCGGTCCCGGGCACCGAGCCGGCGAGGATGCGGCGGTACTGCACGTCGTCGGCGCTGCCGGATCCCGCGTCGCCGATCAGGCGGTTGTTGGCGTAGCGCAGTTCCATCTCGGAGACCGAGGTGTCGTAGCGCTCGAGAATCCGGGCGCCCGACTTGGCCAGGGCGGTCATGGCCATCATGGAGGCGCCGCCGGTGATCTGGCGGCCGCCGTCGGCCGAAACCGTGCCCGTGTAGTCGCTGATCCGGCCCACAGCGATGCGCGGGGAGGGCAGGTCATACCGGCGGGCGTAATCCGCCATGCAGTAGAGGGCGGCGGAGTAGGGGGTCGGGTTGGCCGTGACCGGCGCGTTGCCGATCGGGGTGGCGTACATGCCCTGGGGCCCCGCCGACGCGGAGATGCAGCCGCCCAGAAGCGCGGCGATGGCGCACGCGGCGACGACGGTCTTCAGACGCCGGGCGTTCTGGCCGTGAATCATGGAAGCCTCAGGGTGCCGTTCAGGCTGGTTCCGGCGGTGACGTTGCCGTTGTTGATCTGCGTCGAGTTGACGATGACGGTGTTGTGATTGCCCTGGACGACGACGTTCAGGCTGTTGCCGATCGCGGTGGAGCCCCCGATCGCCGTGCCGCCGTTGCCGCCGGCGCCGGAGAAGGTCGACGAGACGCCGCCGGTGGCGCTGGAATAGGTGTTGGCGCCGGCCTGGATGATGCCGTCGACGATCAGGCGGTTGCCGTTCGCATCACGGGTCGAGCCGGTCTGCGGTTGGGCGGTGGTGTAGCGCGATCCGCCATAGCCCGCCTGGTAGGTCCCCATGCCGGAGGAGCCTGCCGACTGGGCCGCCGAGACGGCTGGCAGGGCGAGAATGGCGACGCCGGTCAGCGCGGCGATGGTCTTCAGCCGGGTGGGCAAGGCGAACCTCCACATGCGAACATGGTCTTCGGGCAGGGAAGCAACCCCCGTGCCAATCTGGATCATGGTTATTAAGAACCGCTTGCGATGATCGCGTGCGGCGGCGATGAGCGGCCTTTCGCAACACCCGGAGCCCAGCCCTGACCGACCAGCCGTCCGAGCGGATATTTTCGGCCCCTCCGGTGACGATGCTTCTCGCCGCGTCGCTGCCGATTCTGTTCTTGATACAGACGATGCTGCCGGATGGCGGGCTGTCGCTGGCGTTTCGGCCGGCGTCGCTGTGGAGGGGCGACTGGTGGCCGGGGCTGTTCACCTCGATGTTCATGCACGGGGGATGGGGGCATGTGGCGATGAACGCCCTGGGCGTGTTCGCCTTCGCGCCGCCCGTCGCCCGATTGATGGCCGGCGCCAGGGGCGTCGCCGGCTTCCTTGGCTTCTATCTTGTGACAGGCCTGGTCGGAACCGCCGGCTACGGCCTGATCCATCCGGACACCTTCGATCCGCTGGTGGGCGCGTCAGGGGCGGTGTTCGGCCTGATGGGCGCCGCATTCCGATTGCTGGGGCGACGGAACGGGACGTTGCGCGCCCTGACGGACCGCCGCTTCCTGCTGATGGCCGCCGTCGTTATGGCGATCAATATGGTGGTGGGCCTGATCGGCCTGGCTCCCGGCGCGGAAGGGGCCCGCGTGGCGTGGGAGGCCCACGCCTTCGGCTTTGTCACCGGCGCGTTGCTGATCGGCCCGTGGTCCAGCCTGTTCCGCCCGCGGCCGACATCATTTGATTCCCCGCCCGATCTGCGCGACCCTTCCGCCTGAAGCGGTCCATCCGCGGCCGCGCTCGGTATAGAGAGGGAGGAGCCGCGATGCTGGTCGC
>NZ_DASPMQ010000005.1:0-156385 GCF_035626975.1 Brevundimonas sp. | reverse complement strand
CCGAGAAGGGCCGGCAATCGACGGGCGGGTGGAAAACGGCCACGCGGGGCGGTCACCTCGTCGAAACGGTAAAACACATTCAGCACCGGGCGAGGCCCGGCCGCCCCGCACCCTCCCCACACCGCTTCGCAGGAAGCGGCGAAGAGCCATGCCTTCTCCCTCGAGGGGAGAAGGGCGCATGAAAGAACCCCCGATGCACACCCGCCGACCCGCATTCCGCGACCGCCGCCGTCGCTTCATCCGCGCTCTTCAGCGCGTCCGCCTCGAAGGTCTTGAGACCGGCGCCTACGAGCCCCTGACTGACCGTGAGCGAATGTATCTGGAGTTGCGCCGGCGCGGCCGTGCGCCCGACATCGAGGATTTCATCCTTTCCGAGGCCATGCTGCTTCTCGAACGCGTCGCCGAGGGCCTCACCGGCGGGGAAAAGACGTCCGCGCCGTGAGCCGGCGCCGCACTGCAAAATCCCCCTCGACTTCCCCGGGGTCATCACGGAATGTTACAGCCTCGCCCACGGGAGACGCCCATGTCGATGACGCCGCGCGCCGGACTGCAGGTCGCCGATGACCTCGCCGCCTTCATCGAGACCGAGGTCCTGCCCGGC
This sequence comes from Brevundimonas sp., assembly GCF_035626975.1. Lineage (GTDB taxonomy): Bacteria > Pseudomonadota > Alphaproteobacteria > Caulobacterales > Caulobacteraceae > Brevundimonas. The sequence continues at coordinate 155,784 of NZ_DASPMQ010000005.1, read as the reverse complement.
CTCGACCTCGACGCGGACGCCCTCTGGACCGGCGTCGCCGGGCTCTTCGCCCGCTTCGCGCCGGAGACCCGCCGCCTGCTCGCCGTTCGCGACGATCTCCAGGCCCGTATCGACGCCTGGCATGTCGCCCGCCGCGGCCGGCCGTACGACGTGGCCGCCGGGGCCGCCTTCCTGCGTGAGATCGGCTACCTGACCCCCGAGCCTGCGCCCTTCACGATCGGCACGCGCGGTGTCGACCCGGAGGTCGCGACCCTGGCCGGCCCCCAGCTGGTCGTGCCCATCCTCAACGCCCGCTTCGTGCTCAACGCCGCCAACGCCCGCTGGGGCAGCCTCTACGACGCCCTCTACGGCACGGACGCGCTCGGCGACCTGCCCCGGGGCGGGGGCTACGATCCCGGGCGCGGCGCCCGCGTCGTCGCCCGCGCGAAAACCTTCCTCGACGAGGCGGTCCCGCTGGCCGGGGGCTCCTGGGCCAACCTGTCTGATCCGCACAACGGCGTCGCACTCCGCGATCCCGGCCAGTACGTCGGCCGCTCCGATCGCTCGCGCCTGTTCCGCCACCACGGCCTGCATATCGAGGTGGTGTTCGACCCCGACCACCCGATCGGGCGAAACGATCCGGCGGGCATCTCGGACGTGATCCTCGAGGCCGCCCTGTCGACCATCGTCGACCTCGAGGACTCGGTCGCCGCCGTCGACGCCGCCGACAAGGTCGCCGCGTATCGCAACTGGCTCGGCCTGATGAAGGGCGACCTGTCCGAGACCTTCGCCAAGGGCGGCGAACGCCTGACCCGGACCCTGGCCCCCGACCGGGTCTTCACCGCCCCCGACGGCTCGACCGTGACCTTGCCGGGCCGGTCCCTGCTGTTCGTCCGCAACGTCGGCCACCTGATGACCACCCCGGCGATCCGGCTGCCGGACGGCTCGGAGGCGCCCGAGGGCGTCCTCGACGCCATCGTCACCAGCCTCATCGCCCTGCACGACCTGAAAGGGCAGGGGCCGGTCCGCAACAGCCGCGCCGGTTCGATCTACATCGTCAAACCCAAGATGCACGGGCCGGAGGAATGCGCCGTCACCGACGCCCTGTTCGACGCCGTCGAGGACCTGCTCGGCCTGCCGCGCCACACGATCAAGGTCGGCGTCATGGACGAGGAGCGCCGCACCTCGGCCAATCTCGCGGCCTGCATCCACGCCGTGAAAAACCGGATCGTCTTCATCAACACCGGCTTCCTCGACCGCACCGGCGACGAGATCCATACGGCGATGCGGGCCGGCCCGGTGGTCCGCAAGGGCGACATCAAGTCGTTGGACTGGATCGCCGCCTACGAAGCCCGCAACGTCGCCATCGGCCTCGCCTGCGGCCTCTCGGGCCGGGCCCAGATCGGCAAGGGCATGTGGGCCGCGCCCGACCGCATGGCCGACATGCTCGACCAGAAGGCGGCCCATCCAAAGACGGGCGCCAACACCGCCTGGGTCCCCAGCCCCACCGCGGCGACCCTGCACGCCCTGCACTACCACCAGACCGACGTCTTCGCCCTGCGGGACGCCGTCGCCGCCCGTCCGGCTCCCGGCCTCGACGCCCTGCTGACCCCGCCGCTGGCGTCGGGCCGAAACTGGTCGGAGGCCGAGGTCGCGGAGGAACTCGACAACAACGCCCAGGGTCTGCTCGGCTACGTCGTGCGCTGGATCGACCAGGGCGTCGGCTGTTCCAAGGTGCCCGACATCCACGACGTCGGCCTGATGGAGGACCGCGCCACCCTGCGCATCTCCTCCCAGCACATGGCCAACTGGCTGCTGCACGGCGTCTGCACGGCGGACCAGGTCGACGCCGCCTTGCTGAGGATGGCGGCGAAGGTCGACGCCCAGAACGCCGCCGATCCCCTCTACCGCCCCATGGCCCCCGACCCGGCGAACAGCCTCGCCTTCCAGGCCGCCCGCGCCCTCGTGTTCGACGGCGTGAACCAGCCCAACGGCTACACCGAGCCGCTGCTCCACGCCTTCAGACGGAGGGCCAAGGACGAGGCCTGACTACTGCTCGCTGCCCGACCGCCACAGATTGTTGGTCAGCGGCTCCAGCAGATAGCTCAGCGCCGTCCGCTTGCGCAGCAGGATGATGACCTCGACCGGCGCGCCGGGCCGCAGGGTGTTGGCTGACCGCCCCAGCTTGGCCAGCTCCGCCGCGGGCACCACGATCTCGGCCCGGAAATAGCTCGCCCCGGTCTCCTCGATCGTGAAGCTGTCGGCCGAGATGCGGGTGACCCGGCCGTGGATGGCCGGCGGGTTGCGCTCGCGCAGGCCCGGGAACCGCACCTCCGTGGTCAGCCCGACCCGCAGGTTGTCGACGTCGTTGGGGCTGATCTGGGCGACGATGATCTGCGACGCGTCGTTGGGCACGATTTCCATCAGCGTCTGCCCCGGCTGGATGACCCCGCCCTGGGTGAAGATGGTCAGGCCGACGACCTGGCCCGACGCCGGCGCCCGCACCTCGCTCCGCGCGATCTGCGAGCGCAGCTCGTTCATCCGCGGCCGCAGCTCGTTCAGCTGAACGTCGATCTGGCGCAGCTGGTCGGCCACGTCCTCGTTCATCTCCGACGACACGCCCGACATCTGCAGCCGGGTCTCGCCGACGGCCTCCCGCGACCGGGCGATCTGGGCCCTGAGCGAGCCGAGCTCCCCGTCCAGCTGCGCCGCCGTCCGCTCCAGCGCCCGCACCCGGGTCAGCGGCGCATAGCCCTTCTCGGCCAGGCTGCGCATGCCGGTCAGCTCTTCCTGGATCAGCCGCTGCTGCTCGATATTGGCCGTGATCTGCCGCTCGTAGCCGAGGATCTGCTCGTTCAGCTGGGCGATCCGCTGGCTGAGCACGCCGGTCTCCGTCGACCGCCCGACCCGCCGCGCCCCGAACTGGAGCTGCTGGATGCGCAGCGACTCCATCGCCAGCACCGAATCCTCCGGCGGCAGATTGGCGAACTCCGGCGGGGTCGGAATGCCGCGTAGGCGGTCGCGCTCGGCGATCAGCCGGGCCCGCTGGGCCAGCAGGGCGAACACCTGGCTGGCCACGCCCCGCTCCGTCGCCCGCAGCTCGCCGCTGGACAGGGTCAGCAGGATCTGGCCGCGCCGGACCGTGTCGCCTTCCTTCACGAGCAGGGCGCTGACCACCCCGCCCTCGCGGTGCTGCACTGCCTGCCGGTTCCCCGACACGGCGATCTGGCCCTGGGCGTAGGCCCCGGCGTCGAGCGGCGCGAAGGCGGCCCAGCCCAGGAAGATGCCGAAGAACAGCAGGATGATCACCCCGCCGATCACCAGCTCCCGGCGCGGCGTGTCGGGCACGAGGACGGGTCCGGCCGGCGGGGCCGGCGGGGCGGGCGGGGTTCCGGCGGCGTCCGGTGCGGCGGCGTCGGTCATTGGGCGCGCCGTTGCGGCTGGGACGGATCCGCCAGCCGGGTCACGTTCGCCGGCTGGCCGGGTGCGGCGCCCGCCGCCGCGGTCTTGGGCGCGGCGGCCCGCATCCGCTCGAGCACTTCCTCGCGCGGTCCCTCCATCTGCACCACCCCATCGCGCATCATCAGCAGGCGGTCGACGCGGGCCAGCACGCCGGCGCGGTGGGCGATGATGACCACGGCCGCGCCCCGGGCGGCGGCGCCGAGGATGGCCTGCATCAGCGCGGCCTCCCCCTCCTGGTCGAGGTTCGAGTTCGGCTCGTCCAGCACCAGCAGGACCGGATCGCCGTACAGCGCCCGCGCCAGCGCCACCCGCTGCGCCTGCCCCGCCGACAGACCCTGCCCGAACGGTCCCAGCTGGGTGTCGTACCCGTTCGGCAGACGCAGGATCAGCTCATGAGCGCCCGCCGCCATCGCCGCCTTGACGGCGCCCCGGTCGGCGGTCTCCTGGTCCACGCCGGTGGCGGTGGCGAAGCGCGAGATATTGTCCTTGATCGAGCCCGCGAACAGGCTGGGGACCTGCGGCAGATAGCCGATCCAGCGGGCCAGTTCGTCGCCCTCCCGCGCCTCGTATTCGGCGCCGTCCATCCGCACCGTGCCCGCCTGCGGCTTCAGGGCGGCGGCGATGACCCGGGCCAGGGTGGTCTTGCCCGATCCGCTGGCCCCGACGACGCCCAGCGTCTGCCCCGGCTGCAGGGTGAAGCTCACCGAGCGCAGCTGCGGCGCCTCCGTGTCCGGGAACTTCACCGAGACTGCCTCGACCTGCAGCCTGCCCTTCGGATCGGGCAGGGTTGTGCGCTCCCGCTCCACGGCGGCCGTGCTCGCGAACAGGTCGGTCAGGGTCTTCCAGCTCGCACCGGCCTGGACCAGCGTCGGCCAGACCCCGACCAGAAGCTCGATCGGCGCCACGGCGCGGCTCAGCAGCACGGAGGAGGCGATGATCGCGCCGGGCGAGATGTCGCCCTTGACCGCCAGCAGGGCGGCGAGCCCCAGGGCCGCGGACTGCATCACCAGGCGCAGGAATTTGATCGCGCCGGAATATTTGCCGCCGGTCAGCTGCGCATCCGCCTGCGCCGCGGTGGCGAGGCGACGCTGCTCGATCTGCCGGGCGATGGAGGACTGGCGCATGCCCAGCGCCCGCACGACCTCCGACTGCCCGGCGACCGCTTCCTGGGCCGAATAGGCGCTGTTTTGCGACTGGATGGCCTTGCTCAGGCGGGGGCGGGTGTCGCGCTCGTTCAGCCAGGCCAGGCTGAACAGGATCAGGCCGCCGACGAGGGTCAGCACGCCGATGGCGGGGTGCAGCAGGAAGCAGCACGCCAGATAGATCGGCGTCCACGGCGCGTCGAACAGCGCCAGCATGCCCTGGCCGCCGATGGCGCCGCGGACATTGTCGAACTCGCGCAGGGCCTGGGTGTTGGGCGACTTGGCCTGCAGGTCCATGACCCGGGCCAGCACCTTGCCGGACAGCATCCGGTCCAGCCTCAACCCGGCCCGCAGCATCAGCCGGCCGCGCAGCCAGTCCAGCCCGGCCAGCGCGGCCAGGGCGAAGACGGCGACGACGGTGATCAGCACCAGCGTCGTCAGCCCGCCCGTCGGCACGACGCGGTCGTAGACCTGCATCATGTAGAGGGTCGGAGTCAGGTAGAGCAGGTTCACGAGCGCCGAAAACACGGCGGCCCACAGGAAGTGGCTCCGGCAGGCCCGGAGCGCCTCGGCCAGGGGCTCCGTGCCCGGTTTGCTGGGAAGCAGGTTCTTCAACACGAAGTGGGGGTTCCTGACGCTGTGGCCAATCAGTCTAACGGCTTGCCGCGGCAACAGATAGCCGAAGGATTTCCCGCCACAACCGAGCCGGGTCCGCACGATGGGGCAAACTGCAAGGGGCGGGCCATGGTTGCGCGTCCGGCCAGTTGACGTTGACACACAGTATATGCCATACACTGTATGTCACACACTATGTGACGACGGGTGTAGTGATGAGCGTCGATTCCGAACTGTTCGAATCCATGCGGCTGGAGCTCCGGCGCGGCTCGCTGGTGCTGGCCGTGCTCGCCCGCCTGCGGGAGGAGCGGTACGGCTACACCCTGCGTCAGGCGCTCGCATCGGACGGCCTGGAGATGGAGGAGAGCACCCTCTATCCGCTGCTCCGTCGCCTTGAGAACCAGGGCCTGCTGACCAGCGAGTGGCGCGAGGAGGAGAGGCGGAAGAAGCGCTTCTACCGGCTGTCGCCGATGGGCGAGGCCATGCTGTCGGCCCTGGCCGGCGAGTGGCGGGGCATCAACGCCTCGCTCGACAAGATTCTCTGAAACCGGGGCGTGGGGAAGACCAATGGACCTGATCGATCGTTACCTGAACGCCGTCGCCGCCCAGCTGCCGCAGGACGAGCGCGCCGACATCATCGCTGAACTGCGCGACCTGATCCTGAGCCGCTTCGAGGCGAAGGAGGAGGAGTTGGGCCGCGCCCTGACCGAGGATGAGCAGGAGGCGATCCTGCACGAGATCGGCCATCCGCTGGTCGTGGCCGCGCGCTACCGCAAGGGCCCGGACTCGCTGGTGGGCCCGGAATTGTTCCCTTACTGGCTGTTCGCGGTGAAGGCCGGGCTGCTGCTGATGCTGGCCGTGCAGGCGATCGTGCTGTTGATCCACCTGATCAGCGGTCCGGCGGACGCCGGTCAGGCGATCGCCCAGGCCTTTCACGGCTTCATCGGCACGGGACTCTGGCTGGTCGGCGCCGCGACGGTGGCGGCGGCGGCGTTCGAGCACTACGGCGTCCGGCCGAAGTGGTTGACAAGCTGGCGGGTCAAGGACCTCGGCGCCTTCGAACTGGCTGATCCCGCCGCCTGGGGCGCCACGGTCGGGGCCTCGCCCAGGGTGAAGCTCTGGACCGCGCCGAAGGTGAAGGTGAAAGGGTGGCCCGGTGGAGACTATCTGTTCTCCTTCCTCGCCACGGGGCTGTTCGTGCTGTGGTGGGTCGGGATCATCCACTTCCCGGGCCTGATGCACATCGACTTCCGGGGCGCGGAGGCGACGGTGACGGGCGCTCCGATCTGGACCACCCTCTATGGTGCGATCCTGTTCTACGCCGTGGCCCAGATGGCGGTCGACCTGGCCAGCCTCGCCCGGCCGTACGCGGTACGAATGCGGGCGGCGGCCGAGGTGGTGATCGCCGGCGCCGGCCTGTGGCTGACCTGGACGATCTTTGAGGCGGGCCACTGGTTCACCCTGACGCGGGACGGCGAAACGGCCCGGATCGCGGGCGACTGGGTCTTGCTGGACTTCGATCTGCTGCGCTCCCTCGGGGAAGGAACGCGTGATCTGGTCGGGGTGGCGAGCAGCCTGTCGCTGATCATGACCTGGGTGCTCGCCCTCTCGGCGATCGGCCTGGTGTTCAAGATCGTCGCCAACCTGTGGCGGCTGGTCCAGCGGGATCCGCGGGCTGTTGCCTGACTGAACCGTCATCCAAACGCCCTTCTTCCGCCCGACGTTGTCAGGCAACGTCACCGGATGAACGAATCCGGACCGCGCCTGAGGGACGTCTACATCACCGGCGTCGGCGCGCATCTGCCCGGCCCGCCAGTCAGCAATGAGCGGATGGAGGACCATATCGGCCGCGTCCACGGCAAGGGCTCGGTGATCGGCCGCCGCGCCCTGCGCTGGAACGGCATAGCGACCCGCCACTACGCCCTGTCCGCCGACGGCCAGGTCCTCGACACCAACGCCGGCATGACGGCGAGAGCGGTCTCGGCGGCTCTCGAGGACGCCCGGCTGACCCTCGGCGACCTGCAGCATCTGGCGACCGCTACAACGCAGGGTGATTTCCTCGTTCCGGGCCACGCTGCGGCGGTCCAGGCCGAGCTGGGGGCCGGCCCGCTGGAGATCGCCAGCTACCAGTCGGTCTGCGCCTCGGCCCTGATGGCGGCCAAGGGCGCCTGGTTGCAGGTGCGGGCCGGAGAAGCCGACGTCTCCGTCGCCGCCGCCGGCGAGTTCTCGTCCCGCTGGTTCCGGCCGGCCTTCTACGAGGGCACGGCCCTGGTCGACGCCAAGGGCCGGCTGGCGACCGAGGCCGATTTCCTGCGCTTTACCCTGTCGGATGGAGCCGGCGCGGTGGTCATGGAGCCCCTGCCTCGCGCCGGGGGCCTGTCGCTGAAGGTTGACTGGATCGACCTGACCTCGCTGGCCGGACGGTTCGACCCGTGCATGTGGGCCGGCTCGACCCGGACGGACCGCGCCTCAATGGACAGCGCCTGGAGCCATGCCGGCCCAGTCGCCGCCCACGCCGCCGGCGCCGTTGCCCTGCTGCAGGACTTCGAACTGCTCAAGATCGTCATCCGCGCCTGGATCGGCGTCTGGCTGGAGAAGGTCGACCACGGCCGCATCGTCCCCGATCAGGTCGACCACCTGCTCTGTCACTACTCCGCCCGCTCGTTGCGCGAGGAGATCGTCGGCCTGCTTGAGAACACCGCTGCCATGATCCCCGAAGAAAAGTGGTTCACCACACTGCCGGAGACGGGCAACATCGGTTCGGCCTCGATCTGGGTCATGCTGGAGGCCTTCATGCGCAGCGGCCGGCCAAAGCCCGGCGATCGTGTGCTGCTGATCGTGCCGGAGAGCGGGCGGGCCATGATCGGCTTCATGATGCTGGAGGTGGTGTGATGGCCGACGGAGCCATGGCGGATCACGCCGTCGCCGAAACGCTGCGCAAGCTGGCGGTGGTTTTCACCGACTTCGAGCAGCGGCTCGAGGCTACGCCGTTGATCCGCAAGCTGACCCGTGGCCGGTTCGAGCTGGCCGACTACCATGCCTTCCTGATCAACCTGCGCCAGCAGGTGAAGGACGGCGCCCTGTGGATGAGCCGGGCCGCCTCCAACATCGGCGAGGACCATCTCGAACTGCGCTCGACCCTGATGAGGCACGCGGTGACCGAGCACCGGGATTTCCGCTTGCTGGAACAGGATTTCGTCGCCTCGGGCGGCGATATCGCGGACATCCTGTCGGCGAAGAAGAACGTTGGCTCGGAGGCCCTGTCAGCCTGGATGTTCCACGAGGCGTCAAAGCCCGATCCATTCGGCCTGCTCGGCGCCATGTGGATCATCGAGGGGCTGGGCTCGATCAAGGCCAGACCATGGGGCCTGAAGGTCAGGGAGCGGCTCAACCTGCCCGACGACGCCCTGCGCTTCCTGCTCTACCACGGTGATAACGACGTCGAGCACATGGAGGAGTTTCGCGAGATGTTGGCGATGGTCCTGCCGGACGAGGCTGTCGCCGAACGGATCGTGACCACGGCGAAGGTGACGGCGCGGCTCTATGTGTTGCAGATCGAGGAGATCGCGGCGTGACGGCGGCCCGCGACCCTTTCGCGACCATGGCGCACGATCCTCGCGACCCCGACCCGTGGCTGGCGCTCTATCTGGACCAGAGCCTGCCGATCGACCCGGAGGCCAAGCGCTGCCTGCTGGTCGGCGCCCGCTCCTGGTCCCGGCGCTGGCTGTTTCCGGTCAGCCGGCCGCTGGTCATCCTGTTCTTCTGCGTGGTGAAGGTGCTGCGGGCCATCTCGCCCCGTTTCCCGAACCTCAACGGCCTGCTGCACAAGACCATCCACTGGGGCCTGCGGACCTTCGGCAGTCCTGAGACCAACACCTTGATCCTGCGCCATTTCCATGTGGGCACCGAGCTGCTGGCCTTCATGCGCGTCAACGCGGGAGCGGCCGACATCTCGAGCCATCCGCTGCGGCCGACCCGGCTGAAGCACATCGAGGACAATCTGTTCCTCCAGCACGACCTCAACGTCTTCAACTTCATCATCGAGCTGAACCGGCGCCTGCGCGCGGAGGGCCGCGAGATCCTGCCGGCCGAGGTGCTGGACTTCTCGATGATCTCCGACGAATTCCCGGCCTTCGAGACCTTCCCGACCGGACCGCTGAACCGCATCGACGTACAGACGGCGGTCGAGTTCTACACACCGCTCTACGCCCTGATGCTGCCCCGCAACGACTTCGTCCGCGCCGCCCATTCGCTCCAGCTGGACGAGACGGTGGCCATCTACATCGCCCGCATCCTCGGCACGGACTACCACCTCAACTTCATCAAGAACGGCCACCCGATGGTGGCGCTGTCGACGCTGCAGGCGGGGTACCGGCTGATGATGCATGGCCTCGATTGCGAGGCCCTGCACGGCTGGCTGCGAACCATGAAGGCGCGGCAGGCCGCCGGCCTCCCGGTGGATCCGCGGGCCGGCTGAGAATTCGACGACAAAGTTCCGGTGATTTCAGAGACGCGCCCCGGCGATTTCGAAGGCTTGAGGGACTTCACGCCGCCATGTCCGAAAACCGCGAGACTCCGGCGGCGCGAAGTCCCATCTTGCGGTCATGGAAAACGCCCGCGAACTTGATCAGGAGGCCTGCTACCGCGCGGTTCTGACGCGGGATGCGCGCTTCGACGGCCGCTTCTTCGGCTGCGTCAAGACCACGGGGATCTACTGCCGCCCGGTCTGCCCGGCCCGAACGCCGAAGCGGGAGAACATGGTCTTCGTCGTGTCGGCGGCGGCGGCCGAGGAGGCGGGCTTTCGCGCCTGTCTGCGCTGCCGCCCGGAAACCGCCCCCGACATGGGCGCGTGGCGGGGAACGTCCAACACCGTCAGCCGGGCCCTGGCCCTGATCGAAGCCGGCGCGCTGGACGAGGGCGATGTTGACGGATTGGCCGGCCGTCTCGGCGTCGGCGAGCGCCACCTGCGCCGCCTGTTCCGCCAGCACCTTGGCGCCGCCCCGGTCAGCGTGGCCCAGACGCGCCGGGTGCTGCTGGCCAAGGCCCTGATCCACCAGACCGATCTTTCGATGGCGCAAGTGGCCCTGGCCTCCGGCTTCGCCAGCGTCCGCCGCTTCAACGAGACATTTCAGGCCCTCTACGATCGTCCGCCGTCGGCGCTGCGGCGACGCGGCGAGAGAGTGCACGAGGGCGGTGTGCGTCTGAGCCTGCCCTACCGTCCGCCCTACGACTGGGACGCCATGCTCGCGGCCCTGGCCGCCCGCGGCGATACCGTCGGAAACCGCCGGTGGTCACGGGTGCTGACGAAAGATGTCGACGGCGCCGACGGCTCTGTCTCGGTCGAACCGGCGGAGTCCGGGCGGGTCTCCGTCTGCGTTGAAGCCGTCGACCTGAAGGCCTTGCCCGGCGTGCTGGCGCGGGTGCGGCGGGTGTTCGACCTGTCCGCCGATCCCGACGCCATCGGCCGCGACCTCTCGGCCGACGCGGCGCTGGAGCCGCTGGTCGCCGGACGGCCGGGCCTCCGGCTGCCGGGCGACTGGATCGACGACGGCGTGGAGCCGCCGAACGACCGTCTCAACGATGAAGTCCTCGCCGCGCGCGCCGAGTCCTGGCGACCGTGGCGAGCCTATGGCGCCCTGCACCTGGCCATGGCCGGGATCACGGGCGCGGACCTGTTGGAGAAGACCGATGCGAAACGCGCCGCCTGAAACCCTGACTCTCGACCGGGTCGCCACGCCTGTCGGCGAGGTTCTGCTGGTCACCGATGGCGAGGGCGCCGTGCGGGCGCTCGATTTCTCCGACTACGAGGCGCGGATGCTGCGGCTGCTCGGCCGCCATAGCCCGGCCTTCACGCTCGACGAAGGCCGCGCCCCGGAACGCGTACGCCGCGCCGTCGAGGCTTATTTCACCGGCGATGTCCGGGCGCTGGACGGCGTCACGGTGAAAACCGGGGGCACAGCGTTCCAGCGCACGGTGTGGGCGGCGCTGAGAGCCATTCCGGCGGGCCAGACCCGCAGCTACGGCCAGCTGGCCGCCGCCGTCGGCTCTCCCCGCGCCGTGCGCGCTGCAGGTCTCGCGAATGGCCAGAACCCGATCGCGGTCATTGTGCCATGTCACCGGGTCATCGGAGCCAACGGGGCCCTGACCGGATACGCCGGCGGCCTGGAGCGCAAGCGGTGGCTGCTGAACCATGAGGGCGTCACGATCGGTTCCTGACCCGGGACTCCGGGGGATGCCCGATTTTCAACGGCCGCAGCCTTGCATTTCGCGCAGGGCGGCCTAGATTATCCCTGCTTATGCTGAAACTGAGCATAAGTCGGCGGGCGGCCTTTGGGCCCACCGCCGTTCTTCGGGCCCAAGATTTGCTCATTTCGAGCAAAAGGGGAATGGAATGGCCGACGGAGCGTTCGGACTGACGAAGGAACTGGAGTTGGCCACTGCGCCGGTCTGGGCCAAGGTCCGCGATCATGTCACCCCGCTGGAGTGGCCAGCCCAGGCGGCGCTGATCCACGAAATCAACCAGCTGAAGCGTGAGCGCGACGCCGTCATCCTGGCTCACAACTATATGACCCCCGAAATCTTCCACGGTGTCGGCGACTACGTCGGCGACAGCCTCGGGCTGGCCAGGGAAGCCGCCAAGTCGAAGGCGAAGGTGATCGTCCAGGCTGGCGTGCACTTCATGGCCGAGACCTCCAAGATTCTCAGCCCGGACAAGACCGTGCTGATCCCCGACCTGCGCGCGGGCTGCAGTCTGGCGGCGTCGATCACAGGCGCAGATGTGCGGCTGATCAAGCAGCGCTACCCGGGCCTGCCGGTGGTCACCTACGTCAACACCACGGCCGACGTGAAGGCCGAAACCGACATCTGCTGCACCTCCGCCAACGCGGTCCAGGTGGTGGAGTGGGCGGCGCGGGAATGGGGCGTCGACCGCGTCATCCTGATCCCCGACGAATATCTGGCGCGCAACGTCGCGGCCCAGACGACGGTCGGGATCATCGCCTGGAAGGGCCGCTGCGAGGTGCACGAGCGGTTCACCGCCGCCGATATCGCCGAGATGCGCGCGGCGTATCCGGGCGCGGAAATCCTCGCCCATCCGGAGTGCCCGGAAGAGGTGCTCGCCGCCGCGGACTTCGCCGGCTCGACCGCCGCGATGATCGATCATGTCACGGCCCGCAGACCGAAGCAGGTGGTGATGATCACAGAGTGTTCGATGGCCTCGAACGTCGCCGGCGACCTGCCGGACGTGCAGTTCATCGGCCCCTGCAACCTGTGTCCCCACATGAAGCGGATCACGCTGCAGAACATCCGCGACTGCCTGGTCAACATGCAGTTCGAGGTGACGGTGCCGGAAGAGATGGCCGGGCGCGCCCGTCTGGCGGTGCAGCGGATGATCGACCTGCCGCCGCCGGCGGTTCCGGCCCGATACGACCTGGTCAAGGCGCGGCATCATGTGGCGGTGGAGTTGATCTGAGTGACCTGGGTGGGGCGTACGCCGGTCGGCTTCGTGATCCTGATCTGGAAATCGGGGCGCCGGTGGGTGGGGTTTCGATGGGGCGGCGACATCCGCCGCGTATACGAGGCGATGCTGCGGCGCGGGGCGCCGCGGAACGAGATCGCCGCCGCCCTGGTCAGGGCCGCGCCGGCGGAAGCCCGCGCGCACAATCTGGATTGAGGTCCATGCACTACGTTCCGCCGGTCCGCGTCGTCGCCTCCGTCGATCGAAAGACCCTGCGGCTTCTCGCCGTCCTGGCCTTGTGGCTCCGGTCCGAAAAGGCCACGTCACGGGCATGACCGAAGCCAATGCACCGCGCCCGGGACCCTGGGACCCGCGCCCCCAGGACAGCAGCCCGGCCCCGGCCGCCACCGAGCCGCCCGCCCGCGCCGCCGAGCCGCCCCTCGACAAGGGCCAGCATCCGGTCTGGGCGGTGGCGTCGACCCTGCTGCTGGGCGGCTTCATCTGGTACGTGTCCGGCAGCTGGGTCATCGCCGTGGCCGCGATCTGGGGCCTGCTGGTTCATGAGTACGGTCACGTGCTGGCGATGAACGCCCTCGGCATGGGACCGGCGCGGATCTACATCATTCCCTTCCTGGGCGGCGTGGCGAAGAGCCAGCGGCTGCCGCAGAGCGAATGGCACGGCGTGCTCGTATCCCTGGCCGGGCCCGCGTTCGGCCTGCTGGCCGCCATTCCGTTCTTCGCCGGCTTCGTGGTGACCGGTAGCGGGCTGTGGCTGCAAGGCGTCTTCGTCATCGCCATCATCAATCTGGTCAACCTCGCGCCGGCGCCGCCCCTGGACGGCTCCAAGGCGCTGGGGCCCGTTCTGGCCCGCATCCATCCGATGCTCGAGAAGGCGGCCATGGTGCTGGTCGGCGTGGTCGTTGTGCTGTGGGGCGTCACCAACGGCAGCTACATCTTCGCCGCGTTCCTCGGCCTGGCCCTGATCGGGCATCTGCGTCGCGGCGCGTGGCGGCCCGATGGTCGGCCGCTGACTCTCGGCGAGTCCGGGCGCAGCGTCGGCCTGTTCCTGCTGACGGCGGCGGCCTGCGCCGGGGTGGCCCTGGCCGCCCTGATGCCGATGACCGGCTCGCTGACGGAGGCGCTGTCGCTGGGCGCGCGCTATTTCGAGTTCGGTCGGTGAACCGGATCGACCATGACGGGCCGCTGGTCGTCGGCGGTGGTCTGGCCGGCCTGTCGGCCGCGCTGGAGGCCGCGCCGCGCAAGGTCCTGGTCGTGACACCCGCGCCGCTCCTGCAGGCCTGCTCCTCCGCCTGGGCCCAGGGCGGGGTGGCGGCGGCGCTGTCGGAGACCGACGCGCCTGCCCTCCACGCGGCGGACACGGAAGCGGCGGGCGCGGGCCTTGTGGACGCCGGGGCCACGCGGTTGCTGACCGCCGACGGGCGGGCGACCGTCGAGTGGCTGGCCTCGCTGGGCGCGCCGTTCGACCGGGACGCCGCGGGCGGTTTCGCGGTCAGCCTCGAGGCGGCCCATTCGCGGGCGCGGGTGGCGCGGGTCGGCGGCGACGGCGCGGGGCGGGCCATCCTGTCGGCGCTGGTGGCTGCGGCCCGGGCGGCGCCGCACATCGAGGTGTGGGAGGACGGCCGCCTGCGCGGCCTGATCCAGGACGGGACGGGTCGGGTGCGCGGCGCCCTTATCGAGCGAGACGGACGACTGGTCGAAGTTCTGGCGCCCGCGGTGGTGCTGGCCACCGGCGGCGCCGGCGGCCTGTACGCCCGGACCACCACGCCAGCGTCCCTGCTGGGCGAGGGCATGGCTCTGGCGTATCGGGCGGGCGCCGAGATTCTCGACCCGGAGTTCGTGCAGTTCCATCCAACCGCCATGGATGTCGGTCTCGACCCCATGCCGCTGGCCACCGAGGCCCTGCGCGGCGAGGGCGCCCGGTTGATCGACGGGGAAGGGCGTTTCCTGCTCGGCGAGGCCGCCGACGCCGATCTGCAGCCCCGCGACGTGGTGGCCCGGGCGGTGCACGCCGCGCGGGCCGATGGCCGGGGCGCCTGTCTCGACGCGCGAACCGCCATCGGCGCGGCCTTCCCGCACGAATTCCCGGGAGTGTTCGCCGCCTGCATGCGGGCCGGGCTGGACCCCCGCGAGACGCCGATCCCCGTCGCCGCCGCGGCCCACTACCACATGGGCGGAATCGTCGCGGGGCCGGACGGCCGCACCACCCTGCCGGGCCTGTTCGCCGTCGGGGAATGCGCCGCCACCGGGGTGCACGGGGCTAACCGCCTGGCGTCCAACTCCCTGCTTGAGGCGGCCGCCTTCGGACGCCGCACCGGCCGCGCCGCCGCCCGGGCGGGACCGGTCTCCGGGCCGACGGTCGCCTTGGCGGCGCCGCCCGATCTCGCGCCTGAGGCCCTCGCGGTCCTGCGCCGCACCATGAGCGACGAGGCGGGCGTGGTGCGCGACGCCGCCGGCCTCACCCGTGCGCTGGCGGTGCTGGATGATCTGGAGGCGCGGACGCCGGGCGCCCTGCCGCTGGTCGCCGCGCGGCTGATCGTCGAGGCCGCTCTGGCCCGTCGCGAGAGCCGGGGCGGACACTGGCGCAGCGACTTCCCCACTGCCGCCGTCGAGGCCCGGCACACGCGCCTGCGGGCTCGCGCCCTCGCGATGGCCGAATGAAGGGAGAGCGAATGACCCGACGCCCGCCCGATCTGCTCATCGAGCCTGTCGTGCGCATGGCGCTGGCCGAGGACCTCGGCCGCGCCGGCGACATCACGGCGCAGGCCTGCATTCCCGAGGGCTCGCGCATGCGGGCCGTGTTCGCGGCGCGCCAGCCGGGCGTGCTGGCGGGGATCGACTGCGTGCGGCTGAGCCTGCTGGCCATGGATCCGGCGGCGACGGTCAGCCCGAAGCTGCGCGACGGCGACGCATTCGAAGCCGGCGCCGTTCTCGTGGAGGCCGAGGCGGACGCCCGCGCCTTCCTCGCCGCCGAGCGGACCGCGCTGAACCTGCTCGGCCGGATGTGCGGCGTCGCCACCCTGACCCGGGCCTATGTCGAGGTCGTCGCCGGCACAGGCGCGCGCATCGCCGACACCCGCAAGACCACGCCGGGTCTGCGCGCGCTCGAGAAGCACGCGGTGGCGTGCGGCGGCGGCGTCAACCACCGCTTCGGCCTGGACGACGCCATCCTGATCAAGGACAACCATGTGGCCGTCTGCGGCGGCGTGGGCGAGGCGATCCGGCGCGCGCGGGCGGCTGCGGGCCATCTGGTCAGGATCGAGATCGAGGTCGACGGGATCGACCAGCTGGACGAGGCGCTGGCCGAACGCCCTGACGTCGTCATGCTCGACAACTTCAGCCCGGCGATGCTGCGCGAGGCGGTGGCGCGGGCCGACGCCTCGCCCTTCGGCCGCCCGCTCCTCGAAGCCTCGGGCGGCGTCCGCCTCGACACTGTGCGGGCGATGGCGGAGACCGGCGTGGACGTGATTTCCGTCGGCGCGCTGACCCACTCCGCACCCTCGCTGGACGTGGGCCTGGACGTCATCTGACGGCCAGGCCGAACGCCGCTACGGAACAGGCGACCCCCGCGAGGGGTTTTGACGGGCACGGAAGGAGATTTCCATGACCCATCGACCCAAGGTCCCCAAGGAGCAGCTCAGCTTCGCCGACAAGGGCGCGCGCCCGGCCGATGAGGTCATGAACGCGGACCGCCGCGACCTCGCCACCGGGGCCCAGTCGGCGCAGCCCGGCGACTCCGACGTCAACCTCGAGACCCAGGGCCGGTTCGGCAACCTGAAACAGAATCTGACGGCCCAACGGAAGGTGCAGGATCGCTGATCATGGCCAACAACCAGCATACGCCCACCCCTGAGGATACGAAACGCTGGGGCGGCCCCGGCGCCAGCCACGAGAACGCCAGGGCCGAACCGCCGACGTTCGAGGACCCGCGCGAGGGCGGGCCGACGAACCCGCGCAACAGCAAGGTCTCGGGCGGCGGCGGCGAACGGGATATCAAGCACAGCCACGACGACGCCCACCGGTCGTCGAAGGGCCACAGGGACGCCTGAGGTCAGGCCGACGGCGTCGCGCCCGCGGCCGGTGTCGGGGCCGAGCCGGCTTCCGCCGCCGGAGCCGTGACCTGCACGGTCGGCGCGGGCGCCGGTGTCGGAGCCTGGGCCGGAGCGCGCTCGGCCTGGGCGGGCGCTTCGCGTCCCTCCTGGGCCAGCAGCAGGTTGTAGGCGATGGCGCCGGCGTCCCGCACCGCGCCGGTCGGGTCGAGGCTGGCCTGGATCAGACGCGGCGCGTCGGCGTCGGTCGAGGGCCGGGCGGCGTAGGAGAAGGCCGCGCCGGAGCCTGAGCGGCCGCCGAAGCGATAGAACAGGTGATCGCCGACCTGGCTGACCCGGACGAGAGAGTTGCGCCACTGCGGCGAAACGCCGGTGGTGTGGAAATGGGTGGCGTTGCCGACCTGGGCGTAGACTGCGCCGGACAGGGCGCTTGAGGCGATGTCGCGGGCGCGGTTCCAAGCGGCGCGATTGACGCGGCCGCGCATCGAGCCGTCGCAGGTGAAGCTGAACTGGCAGCCGGTGCGTCGCCCGGCGCCCTGGAACACGACGCCGCAGACGCTCTTGGGGAAGGCGGGATGGCGCGCACGGTTCAGGACCACCTGGGCGACGGCTTTCATGCCCTCGCGGCCCTCGCCGCGGGCTTCGTAATAGACGGCCTGGGTCAGGCATTCGAGATCGCGCGACGCGTCCAGCGCACCGCCGAGGCGGAAGGGCTGGGCGGCGAGGGGGCCTGTCAGGCTGACCCGGCGAAGGCTGTTTTCAGATGACTGGCTGCGCAGCTGCTCCAGCCGGGCGGTCAGCAATTCCGCCTGCCGGTCGCGTTGGGCCGAGCCCGCGACCGTATAGGGATCGTGGCGCCGGGCGATGGCCAGGGCGCTTTCGTCCAGACCGCCCGCCGCGGCGGCCAGGGCCTCTTCGGTGAAGCCGGCGGCCGTGGCGCTCTCGATCCGCTCCGCCTGGGCCCGCACGGTCGTCGCCTTCGCCACGGCGCCGCCCAGATAGGCGCAACCGATCGCCAGACCCACCATCGCGCCAAACGTCGCCGCCGCCGCCCCGGGCCGGATTATGGCCTTGCGGTCGGCAGGGGAGGTCGCACGCGAATGCGAGGGCTTCGGCAAGGGCTCGATCCTGTTCAGCAGGGCGCAGCGCCGCCCCCGGGTAGTCTCGCGGCTGGGGCGACGCGTCGGTCGCGGCCCGGCTGCGGTAGATCGACGGTCGGCGAACGGGCCGATCATCGGGACGCGCCTTAAGCCAGCCGTTTATGGCGGCATTGTGGTTGATTCGCAAGATTGGTGGGCGCTGCAACATAGATGGGAGTCTCACCGGTATCTGTCAGGTCGCTCGACGGCGTGTTTGGACAAGGGAGTAAGTGACGGCGGCCAATACTGTATTGGATGACCAAGAGTCGACCGCCGTCAGGCTTCCGGCGACCATTGATGATTATGATCTCACAAAATTATTGTCTTTGGATCGCCTATCCAGGCTGAACTTGCTTGAGGCCCTTCCGCCGGAACACCTTGGCCGTGGTCGCGTTCTGGCTGGACATCACAGGAGCCCGCCATGAAAAGAATCGCCCTGGTCCTTGCCTCGACCCTCGCCGTCGCCGGGGTTGCCGCTTGCGGCCATACCATCGAACAGAAGGCCGCCACCGGCGCCATCGCCGGGGCCGTCGTCGCCGGACCCGTGGGCGCAGCGGTGGGCGGCGCGGCGGGCGCGGCGGTCGGCCAGGCCGAGAAGCCGAACTGACACAGGTCGGAACCTGATTGCGGCGTGGAGGCGGTTCTCCGCCTCGCAACCTTGATTTCCGCCCCCATATGGGGTTAGCCCACCCGGCGTTGGCTGAGCGCCGCTCGCCCGCGCCGTTTGCGCACCCGACAAACAATCAAGGACATCGACGACCGCTCGCATGAGAGATCTGAAACAAACCGGCTTCACCGACCGCCTCACCGCCCAGCAGGAAGCCAAGAAGGCCCTGCTCGCCCGCTTCAAGCCCAAGCCCGCCGCGCCCGACCCGGAATTCGAACGGCTGCAGGAAAAGCGCGCCGCCGAGAAGGAGGCCCTGCGCCAGCAGCGCGAACTGGAGAAGGCCGAAATCCGTCGCCAGAAGGCCGAGGTCGAGGCCGCGCGTCTCGCCGCCAACCATGAGGCGCTCGAAGCGGTGGAGGCCGAAAAACGCGCCGCCCGCAAGGAACGCAAGCAGCTGTCCAAGGAAGAGCAGAAGGCCGCCCGCGACGCGCGCTACGCCGCCCGCAAGGCCCGTCAGCGCTAGGCTGTTTCCGACCGGCGGCCCGGCTGAACAGCGGTCGGGCCCGTCGTCCTTGTGGCTTCAGCCCGCCTTCGTCCCGTCGGGAAGGTCGCCCAGCACCGCCGCCAGTTGCTGTCCGGAGTAGGGTTTGCGGACAAACGGCCAGGGCGCGTCCGACAGGGCCGCGTCGACGTCGTCGCCGGCGTAACCGGATGTCAGGACGATCCGCATATCCGGCCAGGTCCGGGCGCATTCGCGCGCCAGTTCGATCCCGGTCATGCCGCCGGGCATGACCACATCGGTCAGCATGACATCGAAGCGCTCCCTCTTCAGCAACTCCAGGGCATGGGGGCCGCTCTCGGCCGACCGGACCTCGAGGCCCAGTCCTTCCAGAAGCTCCCGGGCGACCGCCGCCACCCCCGGATCGTCTTCGACCAGGAGCAGCCGGTGTCCGGCGGCCATGGCGCGGAACTCCACCGCCGGCGCGGGGATTTCGGTTTCCTGCGTCATCAGGAGCGGCGGCAGATACAGGCGAATCTCGCTGCCACGGCCCACGGTCGAGGTCACCCTGACGCCACCACCGCTCTGCCGCGCGAAGCCATAGACCTGGCTCAGGCCCAGACCCGTGCCCCTGCCGATAGGCTTGGTCGTGAAGAAGGGTTCGAAGATCCGCTCCATGACCTCGGGCGTCATGCCTGATCCATTGTCCGACACGGTGACGCAAACATAGTCGCCCGCCGGAAGTTCGGCGATCTCGCCGGGCGCCACCGGGCAGTTCAGCGTCTGGATGATGACCTTGCCCCGATCCCCCAGGGCGTCACGGGCGTTGACGACCAAATTCAGCAAGGCAGCCTCGAACTGGGCCGGATCGACGCTGACGCGGGCCCCGCCACGCCGCAGCTTGAGCCTGAAGTCGATGGCCTCGCCCAGCGCCCGGCGGAGCAGGGGTTCGCTCTCGCGGATCAGGCCGTTCAGGTCCGTTGGCTCCGGTCGCAGCGCCTGACGCCGCGAGAAGGCCAACAGCTGGTGGGTCAGGCGTTCGCCCCGCCGCGCGGCCGACAGGGCCGCCTCGCCCAGCTTCTTCTGGCGCGCGGCGTCGTCCGGAGCCCTCAGCATCATGTCGAGCGCGCCGATCACCACGGTCAGGAGATTGTTGAAATCATGGGCCACGCCGCCGGTGAGACGCCCGACCGCCTCCATTCTCTGGGCATGCATCAGATCGGCTTCGGCCTTGGCCTTCTCCGCGAGCGCCTCGCCGACGCGCTCCTCAAGAAGTTCGTTGATGCGCTTCAGGTCATCCTCGGCCCGCTTGGCCTCGGTGACGTCGATATTGGCCCCGACGTAACCTTGGAACTGGCCGGCGCCGTCGAAGCGCGGCACGCCCTCGCAGCGCAGCCAGCGCAACCCGAGCATCGGATGATTCACGCGCAGGAGGGCATCGAAGCGATCGCGGTGCTCGAAGGCGCGCATATAGGCGGCTTCAAACCCCGCCAGGTCGTCGGGATGGGCCCGCGCTCGCCAGCCGTCGTTCAGGGCCTCTTCGCTTTCCAGGCTGAAAAACGTCTTGTAGCGGCGGTTCGCAAAGATGATGCGGGCGTTCTCGTCGCTCATCCAGATCAACGCCGGGGCGCTGTCCGCGACGGTCCGGAAGCGGGTCTCGGACTCTTGCAGGCGGGCTTGGGCCTCGCGGATATCGGTGACGTCGAAGGCCACGCCGACAAAGCCGACGATGTCGCCATTCGCTCCGAACCGGGGCCGGGAAAACGACTTCAGCCAGCGATACTCGCCGTCATGGCGCAGGTACCGCGCTTCCATCGAGAATGGCTGTGCGGTGGCTTCGCCGGCGAGCGACTCCTCAAGGACGCGGCTCTGGTCGTCCGGATGGATGATGGCGCGCCAGTCCAGCAGCCGCGCCTCTTCATAGGAACCGCCGCTGTAGGCGACGTAAGCCTGGTTGACGAAGGCCCGGCTGCGGTCCTGCTGGGTCACCCAGATCAGCACCGGCGCGGTGTCGGCGATGGCGCGGAAACGCTCCTCGCTTTCACGGACCTCCGCCTCGGCCCGGGTACGTTCGATCTCGGTCCAGGTTCGTGCGGCGACCTCCTGGAGCAGTTCCAGCTCGCCGTCCGTCCATTCCCGAACCCGGGAATCATGGACATACAGGAACGCCCGCAGACGGCCGGCCCGGATCAGGGGAGCCCGCATCAGCGACCGGGTTTGCAGCCGTTCGAAGATTTCGATCGCCCCCTTGGTGCGGGGGTCCTGGCGCACGTCGGAAATGCGGATGGACTGCCCGGCGGACAGATCCGAGATCAGCTCGGCGCCCAGATCCTCGAGCGAAAACTGGCCCTGGGCGCTGGCCACATCCGCCGTCCAGTCGTGGCTCATGGACACCTGCTGGCGCTCCTGGTCGACCTCGCCGTACCCGACCCTCTGGGCCCGCAGTTCCGAGCCGAGGGCGCGTTCCACCTCGGTCATGATCTCATCGGGCGACGTCAGGTCCCGCAGCGAGTCGGTCAGGGCCAGCAGGAAGGACTGGCGCCGTTCCTGTCGTGCGATCAGCTCAATGGCCTCGCGCGTGTCGGTGACATCGAACGACATGCCGACATAGCCCATGAAGGTCCGCTCGGCGTCGAAGCGGGGGTTGACGGCGATCCGCATCCATCGCCAGGCCCCGTCCGCCCGGCGGAACCGCGCCTCGAAGCCGTAGGGCTTATGTTTCGGACGATACCGGGCCTGAACGGCGTTCACTCCTGCCACATCGTCGGGATGGATCGCCTCGCGCCAGACGTGGCCGAGGATATCGTCCGCCCGCCGCCCGTAGAACGCCACGAGGGCGGCGTTGACGAACTCCACCTCTCCGTCAGCGTTGGTCAGCCACACCGGCGAAGGCGCCGTGTCAGCCATCAGCCGGAAGCGCGCCTCGCTTTCGCGTAGCGCGGCTTCGGCCGCCTTGGCGCCCGAGATGTCCACGACCACGGCGATGAACCCTTCGACCGCGCCGCCGGGGCCGGTCAGGGCGCGCACGCTGACGACGACCCAGACCATGGACCCGTCCGGACGGATATAGCGCTTCTCCAACTGCGCGCCGCCCTCGTTGAGGGCCTGGTCGAGCGCCCGATGAGTCGGCCCGACGTCGTCCGGATGGCTCACCGCCTCGGTGCTCAACCCCACAACCTTGTCGTGGGGAACGCCGAGGATTTCAGCGTAGCGAGCATTGGCGCTCAGGATCGTCCCATCCAGGCCCACCCGGGCGATGCCGGCCGAGGCCTGGTCGACCATGGCCTGGAGCTGGGCTTCCCGTTCCCGCAGGGCGGATTCGGCGGCCCGCGCGTCGGTGACGTCGATATTGACGCCGATCATTCCTCGATATCGATCATCGGAGTCGATGCGCGGGCGCGCCTCGGTGCGGAGGATCCGCCACGCGCCGTCGGCGCGCCGGAAGCGGGCCTCGACTTCGAAAGGTGCGTTCCGTTCGGCGGCCTTGCGGGTCACCGCCGCGACCTGCTTCCGGTCGTCCGGGTGCAGAAAGGCGGCGAAGTCGGTGACCCCCGCCGGGTCAGTCACGCCCCAGAACCGCCGGAGCGCTTCGTTCAGATGCACGCAGCGCCCTTCCTCGTCGCTCATCCAGAGCATGACGGGGGCCCGTTCACTGATCAGGTGCAGGCGGTGCTCGCTTTCGTTGATCCGGTCGGCCGACAGGCGCAGGGCGTCGATCGACGCGTCCAGCCGCCCGAGGATCTTGCGCAGGGCCGCCGCGACCACGGTGGCGAACAATCCCACGACGATGAAGTTCGTCGTGGCTATCACGCCCACCCGGGTGCCTGTGCCCACGCCGACGACGTCCGGGCCAACGACCGCCCAGCCGCCGAACAGGCAGGCGAAAACCGCGACGACGCCGGCGATGCGCCCACCCGCGAGCGCGGCCACGATGACGGCGGGCAGAAGAATCATGAAGCCGGCGAAGCCGGAATAGAAGGGCGACAGCGCGAGACGGATCACCAGCATGACCGTCGCGCAGGCGATCCCGATCAGCGCCGACACCCACCAGGCGCGCGGACGGACCCGCGCGAGGCGGGTCACACCCGCGTCGATGTCCAGTATCCGCCGAAGCACCCCGACCGCGCCCATTCAGCCCCCGCTCGCGCGCACGCGACTTCCGGCAACGTATTGGCCTGATTTGCGTTCCGGCAAGCGTGGCGTTTGAGATTACACGCCCGACCGCCTTGCACGGCTGGCCGGCGCGCCTAACTCCAGAGCCGACCCCCACCAGCGCCAGGAGCCTGCATGACCGCGACGATCGACACCGGCCTTTCGAAGACGGAGCGCACGGACGTGGCGCAGGAGCTGACCAAGGTCCTCGCGGACAGCTTCGCTGTCTATCTGAAGACCCACGGCTATCACTGGAATGTGCGCGGGCCGGAGTTCTTCAGCTTCCACAACCTGCTGGAGCAGCAGTACCGCGATATCTGGGCGGCGCTGGACGACATCGCCGAACGCATCCGCGCCCTCGGCGTCCTCGCCCCGCAGAGCTTCTCGGGCTTCGGCAACCTGACCTCGATCAAGGACGGCGATCCCGAGAAGGAGGCGACCGCCATGCTCAAGGAGCTGTTGAAAGACCACGAGACGCTGATCGCCACGGCCCGCAAGGCGTTCGCCGCCGCCGATGCGGCCGGCGACGAGGCCTCGGCCGATCTGATGACGCAGCGTCTGGCGGCGCACGAGAAATTCGCCTGGATGCTGCGGTCTACCCTCGGAGGGCGCTGAGGCTTGACCGAGCGACGGTTTTCGGCCTGAAAACCGCCTCGCTTGAAGTTTATCTCGGGCTGTCCGGCTTGACGGCCGGAGCATGGAGCTGGATTTGGCCAGGATCGACTGGACATCGATGCTGAAGAGGACGCGTCGGCTCGCCGCCGCCGCGCCCGCCGCCCTGGCCGCCTTCGGGGTGGCCATGGCCGCCAGTTCGACTGTCCGCCCCGAGATCGACCGCCGCGCCGAGGCCGTCCGCCAGCTGACCAGGGGCGACCTGACCGACAAGGGGCTGGCCGCCATCACCGCGCGCATGACCCCGTCGCAGCTCGCCCTCGCCATCCGCCATGATCCCGCCGAGCGCGGCGCAGCCCTTTACGGCCTCACGCCTGGCTGGGAGAGCCTGTCCCTCGGCGGCAAGCCGTCCCTGGACTTCGGCGCCTCCGGTCTGGAAGCACACAAGCTGAACGCCGCCATGCCGGTCTCCGGCCTGCTGCGGGCGGCGCAGCCGTTCGCCTTCAAGCCCGCCACGGCCGAGGACCGCCGGCGGGCGATCCGCTGCCTGACCCAGGCTATCTACTATGAGGCGGCGCTGGAGCCGACCGAGGGCCAGGAGGCGGTGGCGCAGGTCGTCCTGAACCGAGTCCGCGATCCCAACTACGCCAACTCCGTCTGCGGCGTGGTCTTCGAGGGCGCCGAGCGGGTCACCGGCTGCCAGTTCAGCTTCACCTGTGACGGCTCGCTCGGCCAGGCTCCCGTCGCCTGGGCCTGGAACCGCGCCGCCCGGGTCGCCGAACGCGCCCTCGCCGGCGCCGTCGCCGTCAAGGTCGGCACCGCCACCCACTACCACGCCAACTACGTCCACCCATGGTGGGCCCCGACGCTGAGCAAGCTGACCCAGATCGGGGCGCACATCTTCTATCGCTGGAAGGGCGTCTACGGCGAGCCGGCGGCGTTCCGGCAGGCCTATTCCGGTCGCGAGCCCCGTATCGACGAGGCGCGGTTCGCACGGCCCCGCCTCCAGATCGCCTCCGCGACCGAGGCCGAGGCCGCCCTGGCCGAAGCGGCCGCCAACGGCGAGACCGCCACGCGCACCGTCGTGATCGATGGCCAGACCCGCGTCGTCGGCGTGCTGTCCCTTGGCGGCCGCCAGCAGCCGACCCGCGATCAGATCATCGAGATCAACCAGCGTCTGGCCGCCTTCGAGACGCCGGCCGCGCCCGCTCCCGCCGCGCCGCCGCCCGGGGTGACGGCAATGGACGTCGAGGAAGTGGGTCGCCCGGGCTCCTGACGTCGTTGCGACGCTTCCGGCGGCTCGCAAGATCACCCGCTGGTTCGGCCCCGCCGGAACTGCGGGTGTTCGGCTGACGCCGTCTCAGACCGCTGCACCGTAGGGGTCGCCCAACGGCGTCTCGGTGTGCACCACGCAGCGCCAGCTGTCCCCAGACCGGGTCCAGGTGGTCGTGTCCGCGCACTTCATGTCGTAGGGCTTGGTGTTCATCGTGCCCTTCTGGCTGACCGTATAGCCGATCACAGCCAGATCGTCGGTCGGGAACAGCACCTCGACGTCATCGAGCCGGTACTCGTCCAGCGTCCAGTCGGCGCCTTCCATCATCTTCGTGAAGTCCCCGCGGCTGATCTTCGCGCCTCCCCGGGGACCGGTGACGATCGCCTCTTCGGCCATCATGGCGGTGGCGGCCTCGACGTCCTGTGACACCATGGTGTCCCAGAACCGGGTTTCGAGGTCGACGATCTGTTGGGTGTCGGGCATGGAGCCTCTCCTCTGCTGGAGGGCACAACCCGGGCTCGAGGGCGCGGGTTCCTACCAGACGCCGATCTTCTCGGCTTCCTTGTGCGAGATCGGATGGCCCTGGGCCTTGTGGTCCTGCTCGGCCAGGAAACGCACCGCTTCCAGCGCCGCCATACAGCCCATGCCCGCCGCGGTGACGGCCTGGCGATAGATGTCGTCGGTGACATCTCCGGCGGCCCAGACGCCCTCGATGGCCGTCGCCGCCGTGCCCGGCTGCACCACCAGATAGCCGCCCTGTTTGGTCTCGAGCTGGCCGGCGAACAGTTCCGACGACGGCGCGTGGCCGATGGCGATGAACACCCCGTCGGCGGCGACGTCGCGTGTCTCGCCGGTCCTGACGTTCTTCAGCCGCGCGCCCGTGACGTTGACGCCGCCGTTCTCGCTGGTGCCCAGGATCTCGTCGATGGCCGAGTCCCAGATCACCTCAATCTTGGGGTGGGCGAACAGGCGATCCTGCAGGATGCGTTCGGCGCGGAACTCGTCGCGGCGATGCACGACGGTGACCTTCGACGCGAAATTGGTCAGGAACAGCGCTTCTTCCACGGCCGTATTGCCGCCGCCGACCACGATCACGTCCTTGCCGCGGTAGAAGAAGCCGTCGCAGGTGGCGCAGGCGGAAACGCCGAAACCCTGGTATTTCGCCTCGCTCTCGATCCCCAGCCATTTGGCCTGGGCGCCGGTCGAGATGATCACCGTCTCGGCCAGAAGTTCGGTTCCCGAGTCGAGCGTCAGCCGGAACGGCCGCTGCGACAGGTCGGCCCTGACCACGATGTCTTCGATGACCTCGGTGCCGACGTGCTCGGCCTGGGCCCGCATCTGTTCCATCAGCCACGGGCCCTGGATCACGTCCTTGAAGCCCGGATAGTTCTCGACGTCGGTGGTGATCGTCAGCTGGCCGCCGGGCTGCAGGCCGGCGATGACGACGGGGCTCAGCATGGCGCGCGCGGCGTAGATGGCGGCGGTCCAGCCGGCGGGACCGGACCCGATGATGGCGACGCGAACGGTGCGGGGAGTGCTCATGGCGTCTATTTAGGCGCTGATTCCGGTTCGCGCGATGCTAGGCTCGCATCCATTCACAGGAGGGCGCCATGGAAGGCCGCAGTCATCTGGGCATCGGCATCGCGCTGGGCATAGCCGTCGGCGCCGGCGTCGGCGTCGCGATGGGCAATCTGGCCTTGGGCATCGGCGTCGGAATCGCCATCGGCGTCGCCTTTGGTGCCGCCATGGATGCGGGCAAGCGCCGCAAGGGAAGCTCTGGAGACAGCTACACGTCGTCCGACGGCGAAGGCCGACACACGGACGACGGCGGCTCTGACGGCGGCAGCGGCGGAAGCGGCGGCGGGGGCGGCGACTAGGTTTCTCCCTCCCCGTCCCGGGGAGGGTGGTCGATGCGCAGCATCGACCGGGTTGGGGGCGGCCGCCTACGCGCGCGCCATCCGCTCCAGAATGGCCCGCGCCGCCCGCTCCGTCTCGTTCAGCGGCTCATAGCTCCAGTCGTCCAGCGACCCGTCGAACGGCCGCGCCGCGCCGTGTTCGCGCAGATCGGCGTGCAGGCGGGCGAACTTGCCGCCGGACTTCAGCGGAACCATCGGCAGGATGTGCACAGGCGCGCCAGTCGACGCCGCCTCCGCCGCCATATTGGCGCTGTCCTCGGTGACCAGCACGTGGTCGGCGAAATGCAGGAAGGCGAAATAGGGGTTCGGCCCCGTCCCGTCCCAGATCAGGCCCGGCAGGGACGCCAGCCGCGCCGTCATCACCTGTTTGGCCGCCTCGGGCGTCCGGCGCGAGAAGGTCAGCATCAGCGATCCACCGGCGCCGCGGACAGCGGCCGCGATCCGGTCGGCCAGTCCGGCGGCATGGGCTTCAGGCAGATCGAACGCCGCCGAACGTCCGCCGATCAGCACGGCCACGCGCGGGCGGGGCAGGGGAGCCAGAACATCCTCGAAGGCCGCCGCGCCCTCGGCCAGCCGGGCCGCCGTCACCCGATGGGGCGAACCGGTGATCGACAGCACATTGGGTCCGGCGATGCCGTCGTGGGCCGGGGCCACGACCAGGCCGTAGGCGTCCATCTTCCAGCGGGGATCCTGGGTCTGGACCACGAAGGTTCTGCCCGCTGACCGTTCTTGAACCCGCGCTGACAGCGGCAGGGTGGCCCGGCCGGTGGCGATCCACAGGTCCGGCCAGCGTTCGCCGGGGCCGGGGAACGCCGGATCGGACGACGGGTCCAGCATCCACGGCGCCTTCAGGGCGGACGGCAGCTTGTCGAAGGCCTTGCGCCAGTGGATGCGTTTGATCTCGATGGTGGCGGGGGTCAGCCGCTGCACGGCCTCGGCCAGCCCCAGCGCCTGGTTCTCGATGCCGGCGCGGCCGTCCGAGACGACCCGGATGGAGAGGGGGCCGGTCACCCCGCGGCGGGACGCGCGATCCAGCACATGGCCTCGACCTTGTTGCCGTCGGGATCGCGCAGGAAGGCGGCGTAGTAGCCGGGCGCATACTCAGGCCGTGGGCCAGGCGCGCCGTCGTCGAACCCGCCCGCCGCCAGTCCGGCCGCGTGAAAAGCCGCCACGGCCGCGGCGTCCGACGCGTTGAAACAGATGTGGGTTCCGTTTCCGGCGAGAGCCCGCTTTCCGTCGTGCGGTTGCGCGGCCCAGAATTCGGGGAAGTTGCGGCCGTAGCCGATGCCCACGCCGTGCTCCATGATCCGACGCGCGCCGATCGTCGCCAGCACCGCATCGTAGAACAGCCCGGCCCGGGACAGGTCCGTAACGCCGACGGAAACGTGCGACACCAGAGGCGGGCGCGTTCCGGGGGCGTCTGTCATCGGGCTATTTCCACTCGACCTTGAGGATTTCGTAGGCCTTGACGCCGCCGGGGGTGTTGACCTCGACCACGTCGCCGACCTCCTTGGAGATCATCGAGCGTGCGATTGGCGAGGAGACGGAGATCTTGCCCGCCTTCACGTCGGCCTCGTGTTCGCCGACGATCTGGTAACGGCCCTCTTCCTCGGTGTCCTCATCGACCACGGTGACCGTGGCCCCGAACTTCACCTGATTGCCGCTCAGCTTCGATACATCGATGACCTGGGCGCGGCTGATCCGGTCCTCGATCTCGGCGATCTGACCCTCGATCCAGCCTTGCCGTTCCTTGGCGGCGTGATACTCGGCGTTTTCGGACAGATCGCCGTGTTCGCGCGCCTCCGAAATGGCCGCGATGACGCTCGGCCTCTCGACCGACTTCAATTGCTTCAACTGATCGTCCAGGGCACGGTAGCCCTCGGCCGTCATCGGCACTTTTTCCATATGTCGTGAGTTTCTTAGCTATCGCCCGACTGACAGACTGACTCGGCACAGAGGTCGCTGGGCGCACGCGACCGGCCCAAGAGGGTAGGGCGCCCTATCCCAAGGTTCAAGGGGGGAAGGCGTCCGGTCGCATTGGGCTTATGCGACCGGCTTTCGCCCCCGGGCGCGGATTTGTTGGATTTCGCCCCACAGTTTCACCCGACGGACCAGGCTCCAGGCCAGCCAGGCGACAGCCGCGAGGCCCACCGCCATGAACAGGCTGGAGATCAGAAACACTCCCGCCGCCATGAAGGCGAGGACGAAGGCGACAGCCGCGATCAGGGCGGCGATAACTTGAACGGTTCTCAGGCGCATGGCCCATTAACGTTTCGCCCTGGCCGGGGTTGCCGTCCGGTTCCGGACACTGGGCCGGTTTCGCCAGACTGTGTCCCGGGCGCCGACCGGCTCAGGCGTAGCTGTAGGGCCCACCCCGCTCCAGCGCCCGCTGGTAGGCCGGGCGGGCGTGGATACGCTGCAGGAAGGCTTTCAGTCGGCGCTTGTCGGCGCCGAAGCCGACCCGGCTCGCCGCCGCCTCCACCGGGAAACTCATCATGATGTCGGCGGCCGAGAAGACGTCGCCGGCGAACCATTCCGACCGCCCCAACTCGGCCTCCCAGTACGCTGTATGCGCGGCCAGTTGCGGATCGATCATGCGCGCGTTCATCCCGCGCGCGATTCCGTTGGCGACCGGGCGGGCCAGCAGCGGGACCCGTTTTGGAATCTGGCTGAAGATCAGTTTCAGCAGCAGCGGCGTCATCGCCGAACCCTCGGCGTAGTGCAGCCAGTAGGTGAAGCGCCGTCCCGCCGGAGTGTTCGGCGCCGGCCGCAGGCCTGATCCCGGATGGCTCTCCAGCAGGTATTCGACGATCGCCCCGGTTTCGGCCACCCGGACGTCGCCGTCATCGACCACCGGCGCCTTGCCCAGCGGATGGACGGCCCTGAGTTCCGGCGGGGCCAGCAGGGTCTTTGCATCGCGCTGATACCGCTTCACCTCATACGGCAGCCCCAGTTCCTCCAGCAGCCACAGTACGCGCTGCGAGCGGGAGTCGTTGAGGTGGTGGACAGTGATCATGGCGAATTCCTGCTCAAGCGCGGCTATTCAACGGGAAACGCCACATTTCGCAACTGCGAAATCGGGAACGACGCCGGTCCCCGCTCAGTCCGCCGGAACCGCCACCACCCGGCTCAGCGGAGAGACTCCGTTGGGCGAGAACGCCTCCACGGCGAACCAGTAGTCGACGCCGGTGTTCAGAGCCCGCACCTCAAGCCGGTCGCCCAGTTCGCGCAGGTCGTCGCCGTACACCTGATACGTCAGGAACAGCCGGTCCGGGGCCACGCCCCAGCGCACATTGTAGCCCAGCGCCCCTGACACCGGTGCGATGTGGACCGTGGCGTTTCTCTGGTCCGCGCCGCGCTCGACCCGGATGTCCGTCGGCCGCTCCGGCGGCGTCCCGTCCGAGGTTCCGAACACCCGCAGGTCCGAGATGGCCAGGTGGGCGGCGGCGACCTCGCCGTGCTCGTAGCGGATGTAGCGGGCGTCGACCGGCCGCTCGCCCTCGACATAGGCGTTGGGACGGTCGCGTTCGGAGTTCGACAGGTCGGCGAACACCCGCCAGTCGGCGCCGTCGGGGGACCACAGGAGGCGGAACCGCGTCCGGATGTCGGGCCGCTCCGCATAGATCCCCGACTGATGGTCGGCGTAGTTGACCTGCACGGCATGGACCCGCTGGATCCGGCCCAGGTCCAGCGTCAGCGTCTCGCCCGCCCGGTTGGCCCCGGCGACCCAGAAGGTGCGCGGGTTCTCGTCGGCGGCGCGGTCGGCGGTATACTCGCCCTCGGTCGACGAGGCCTCGGCGGGCGCCTTGTAGGACAGCGGGAACCAGCCGGTGAACAGGCTGTCGGGATCATCGACCTTCCCCGTTGGCATGCGCTGCGGATAGTCGCCGAACCGGCTCGAGAAATGCATCTGGCCGTCAGGGGTGAAGCCGCCCGGGAACATCGCGATGCGGCGCTCGAAGGTCCAGTTGTGCCCGATCCACGGCGTGCCGGTGTTCCACCAGTTGCCGTGCCGGTCCTGGAAGGTAGAGCCGTGCCCCGCCCCCTCGACGAAGCCGCCGGGCTTGTAGCTGACCGGGTTGTAGGGCGCGTATTCGAACGGCCCCAGCGGGCTCGACGCCACATAGGTCCCGTTGGCGTAGGCGTTGTATTCGGTGCCAGGCGCGCCGTACTGCAGATAATACCGCCCGCCGTGCTTCGTCATCCACGCGCCCTCCATGAAGGGCTTGATGGGCGTGCCGTTGGGCAGGCCTCCGGAGTGATCCTGTCCGAACCGCTCCCAGCCGTGCTGGTCCGGGTGCAGCACATGCAGCGCCAGCGGCTCGCCGACGAACCGCACCGGCGGCGCCGGATCGATCTCCGACCCGTACAGCGGATAGACGTTCGACGAGCCCCAGTAGAGGTACCAGCGTCCGTCGTCATCGATGAACAGGCCCGGGTCCCACGGCCCCGGCGGCAGCTTCCCGGCGGGCAGTCCGGCGTCGCCGTACGACCCCTCCTCATTGCGGCTGACCGCCCCCGGCACGGGAGGCAGCACCCGCGTGTGCCAGTCCCAATGCCCGGTCTCCGGATGCTCGCTGACCAGCAGCGGCCGCGGCTCGAACGCCGATTGCATCAGATACAGCCGCTCCCCGTCCGACACGGCCGCCGGCGCGACATTGCTCTCGAACGGCCATTTGTCCGGCTGCACATAGATCCAGTCGAGCAGGTTCTCGCTCGTCCAGTAGCCGTCGGCCAGGGTCTGGAACAGGAAGTAACGGTCCCGGTGCAGCACGATGACCGGGTCGGCCCCGGTGCGGTAGCTGATCCCCCGGTGGGTCTGCTCGAAATTGTATTTGTAATCCACGTCGACCGGATTGGCCCAGGTGCGTGGGCGGGCCTCCTGCGCGGCGGCCGGCGCGGCGAGGGCGGCGGCGAGGGCGATCAGCAGGGTCTGGCGCATGGCCCCAGGCTAGCACGCGCCCCCGCCTGTTGAGTTCACGAGCGGTTTCGCCCAAACCCGGCCGATGACCACGCCAGAGCCCCGCCTGACCTCGCTCGCCCACGGCGGCGGCTGCGGCTGCAAGCTGGCCCCGGCGGTGCTGCGGGACATCCTCAAGGGCCTGCCGCTCGCCGCGCCGTTCGCGGACCTGATGGTCGGAACCGAGACCTCCGACGACGCCGCCGTCTGGCGCCTCAACGACCAGCAGGCCCTTGTGGCCACGACCGACTTCTTCATGCCGGTGGTCGACGATCCGTTCGACTTCGGCCGCATCGCCGCGACCAACGCCCTGTCCGACGTCTACGCCATGGGCGCGACGCCGATCTTCGCCCTGGCCCTTGTCGGCATGCCGGTCGCCACGCTGTCGACCGCCACCATCGGCCGCATCCTGCAGGGCGGAGCCTCGGTCTGCGCGGCGGCGGGCATCCCCGTGGCCGGCGGCCATTCGATCGACAGCGTCGAACCGATCTACGGCCTCGTCGCCCTCGGCCTCGTCCATCCCGACCAGGTCCTGACCAATCGCGGCGCGCGGCCCGGCGACGTGCTGATCCTGACCAAGCCGCTCGGGGTCGGGGTCCTCAGCGCGGCCTTCAAACAGGGCAGGCTCGACGAGGCGGGCTACGCCGCCCTGATCGCCTCGACGACGACGCTGAACACCCTCGGCGCGAAGCTGGCCGGCCGCGCCGGGGTTCACGCGGTCACCGACGTCACCGGCTTCGGCCTGCTGGGCCACGCCCTTGAGATGGCCCGCGGTTCCGGTCTCGCCGTCGAACTCGCCGCCCAGCCGCCCTTGCTGCACGGCGTCG
Source organism: Brevundimonas sp. (assembly GCF_035626975.1). GTDB lineage: Bacteria > Pseudomonadota > Alphaproteobacteria > Caulobacterales > Caulobacteraceae > Brevundimonas. Next base: position 123,078 of record NZ_DASPMQ010000005.1, on the reverse strand, counting down.
AGGCCCTCGCCGCCGGCGGCGTCCGCACCGGCGCCTCCGGCCGCAACCGGGACAGCTATGGCGCGTCGATCGACCTGCCGTCCGGCCTCGCCGACTGGCGCGTCGACCTGCTCACCGATCCCCAGACCTCCGGCGGCCTGCTCATCGCCGTGGCCGAAAGCGAAGCGCCCGCCCTGCTCGACCTCGCCCGCGCCGAAGGCTTCGATCGCGCCGCCGTCGTCGGTCGCGTGGTCGACGGCCCCGCCCGCGTCCGCGTCCTCGCATGATCCGGCGCACCGTCGATCTGTCGCCTCAGGCCCGCGACGGCTTCGACGCCATCCTGGACGTACGCAGTCCCGCCGAGTTCGCCCTCGACCACATCCCCGGCGCGATCAACCTGCCCGTCCTCGACGACGCCGAGCGCGCCGCCGTCGGGACCGAATACGTCCGGGGTTCCAAATTCCTCGCCCGCCGCGCCGGCGCCGCCCTCGTCGCCCGCAACATCGCCGCCCACCTCGAGGGCGCCCTGGCCGACCGCGACGGCTCGTTCCGTCCGCTGGTCTACTGCTGGCGCGGCGGGCAGCGGTCGGGGGCCATCGTCACCGTGATGGACCAGGTCGGCTGGCCGGTGACCGTGCTCGAGGGCGGCTACCAGACCTGGCGCCGGCAGGTGAAGGCGACCCTCTATGACGCCCCGCTCGCCCACCGGCTGGTCCTGCTCGACGGCCCGACCGGCTCGGGCAAGACGGCCCTGCTCGGCGCCCTGTCCACGCGGGGGGTGCAGATCCTCGACCTCGAGGCGCTGGCCGCGCACCGCGGCTCCCTGTTCGGGGCCATGCCCGGCGGCCAGCCGTCGCAGAAGGCCTTTGAGACCCGCCTGCACGACGCCCTGTCGCGGCTCGACCCCGACCGCCCGGTGCTGGTCGAGGCCGAGAGCAGCAAGATCGGCGCCCGCGTGATCCCGCCCTCCCTGTGGGCCGCCATGTCCGCCGCGCCGGTCGTCGAGATCGACGCGCCGGTGGAGGCGCGGGTCGCCTTCACCCTGCGGACCTACGCGGGCATCGCCGCCGATCCGGAAGCGCTGGACGCCGCCCTGACCCGTCTCCCGCGCCATCATGCGAAGACCACGATCGGGGAGTGGCGCGCCCTCGCCGCGGACGGCGAACTCGAAACCCTGGTTCGCCAATTGATCGAAGCCCACTACGATCCCGCCTACCGTCGCACAGGCGCCGCTCGCGACCGCGCCGTGCTGCGGCGCCTGACCCTGCCGGACCTGACGCCCGTCGGCCTCGACGCCGCCGCCGGGATGATCGTTTCCGCGCTCGACGCTCGCCCCGACCCGGCCTAGCTTCGCCGCATGATCCGTTCCCGCACCGCCGCCCTGATGTCCTCGCTCAGCCTGAGGGTGCTGGTCGCCCTCGTCGCCGGCCTGCTCGCCGGCGCCGCGGCCCAGGCCTACGGGATCCCCGGCGGCACGGGGACCGTGGCGGTGGTCGAGGGGCTGGGCCAGCTGTGGCTCAACGCCCTGCGCATGACCATCATCCCGCTGGTCTTCAGCCTGCTGGTCACCGGCATCGCCTCCATCGCCGACGCCGCCGCGACGGGCCGTCTGGCGCTCCGGGCGGTCGTGGTCTTCGCCCTGCTGCTGCTCGGCGCGACGGTCTACGGCGTCCTGGCGTCCGAGGGCCTGCACGCGCTCTGGCCCATCGATCCCGAGGGCGGGCGGCTGCTGCTGTCGGGCGCGGCGGGCGACGCGGCGGTGCGCGAGAATCTCGGCGGCGGCGGCTTCACGGCCTTCCTGACCAGTCTCGCCCCCTCCAATCCGATCCGCGCCGCGGCGGATGACGCCATCCTCGGCATCGTGGTCTTCGCCATCGTCTTCGGCTTCGCGACCACCCGCCTGCCGGCCCGCCTGCGCCAGCCTCTGACCATCTTCTTCGAGGCCATCTCGGAGACGATGATCGTCATCGTCCACTGGGTGCTGCTGGCCGCGCCCCTCGGCGTTTTCGCCCTGTCGCTCGGCGTCGGCCTGAGCGCGGGCCTCGGCGCGGCCGGCGTGCTGGGCCACTACATCGCCATCGTCTCGCTGGCCCTGATCGGCCTGATCCTGCTGACCTATGTCGTGGCCGTCGTCTTTGGCCGGATCACGCTCGGCCGCTTCGCCCGCGCCGCCGCCCCGGCCCAGGTGGTGGCGTTCTCGACGCAGTCGTCGCTGGCCTGCCTGCCGGTGATGGTCGAGCGGGCGATCGACCGTCTCGGCGTCTCCGCGGCGACCGCGGGTCTGGTCCTGCCTCTGGCCGTGGCTGTGTTCCGCATCACCTCGACCGTGGCCAACCTGGCCGTCTGCATCTACGTCGCCCACCTGTACGGCATCCCCCTGACCCCGGGGGTTCTGGTCGCCGGCGGGGTGACCGCCCTGGCCGTCAGCGTCGGCACCGTCGGCCTGCCGGGCCAGGTCAGCTTCTTCGCCTCCATCGCCCCCATCGCCATCGTCATGGGCCTGCCGCTCGAGGTCCTGCCCCTGCTGCTGGCCGTCGAGGTCGTGCCCGACATCTTCCGCACCATCGGCAACGTCACCGCCGACCTGGCGGCGGCGCGCATCGTCGAGGGCCGGGACGCGACGGCCGACCCGGAAGCGGCGTCGGGAATCTAGGGGCCGATCGCCATGACGATCCACCGGACCGCCACCTTCCTGCTGCTGGCGTGCGCCCTTGCGCTGGCGTTACCCGCCGGGGCGGGCGAAACGCCGGCCGAGCCCCTCCCGGTCCATGTCGGCGGCCGCGCCATCGTCGAGACTGACGGAAGCCTGAGCTTTGGCTGGCCCGGGGTCTATTTCGAGTCCCGTTTCCGCGGACCCGGCGTGCGCATCCGGCTTGACGCACCGGCCGAGCATATGCGCCTCCTGATCGACGGCGAGGAGCGGCTGCTGTTCCGTGAGGCGGGGCTGGTCGACGTCACCCTTCAGGCCCTGCCCGACGCGGATCATGTGATCCGTCTGGAGAAACTGACCGAAAGCCAGACCGGGGGAGGCCGCTTCATCGGCTTCTTCCCGTCCACCGGTTCGACGCCCCTCCCGCCACCGGTCCGATCCCGCCAGATCGAGTTCATCGGCGACTCCCACAGCGTGGGTTATGGCGTCGCGTCGGCCGACCGGTCCTGCACCGCCGACCAGGTCCACGACCTGACCGACACCCAGCAGGCGTTCGGTCCCCGGCTGGCGCGCCGCCTCGACGCCGACTATCGCGTCAACGCCTATTCAGGGTTTGGCGTGGTCCGGAACTACGACGGGACCTCTGCAGGCCTCAGCCTTCCTCTCATCTACGACCGTCTCAAGCCGGACTCTCCCGACCCTATCGAGACGACCGCCTCCGGCTGGCGCCCCGCGATTATCGTGATCAACCTGGGGACCAACGACTTCTCGACGCCCCTGAAGGCGGGAGAGCCCTGGCGCGACGCCGCCGCCCTGCGAAGCGCCTGGCGCGGCGCCTATGTCGCCTTCATCGGGCGGCTGATGCGGAACAATCCCGACGCGCGGTTCATACTGATGGGCTCCGACGCTTTCGTCGGCGAGGCCGAACGGGTCGCGGCGGCGGTGAACGCCGGAGCGCCGGGTCGGGTGACGACGCTCCGGTTCGATGGGCTCGATCTCGGGGGTTGCGACTGGCATCCGTCCGCCGCCGATCAGGAGAGGCTGGCCGATCTGCTTGAGGCGGTCCTCCGTGGCATGGACGATCCCTGGCGCGAAGCCGCCCGCTGAACCCGCCTATTTCGCCGCCCACTTCATCCGGTCCAGCGCCTCGGCGGCCCGCAAGAGCGCCCCGGCCTCCGCCGCCTGCCCCTGACTGACCAGCCACGCCGCGCGCCGGACGGCCTTCATGATCGCCGCATCGGCCCCGATCCTCGGCGTCTCCGGCAAGGTTTCCAGCTCGGCCAGGGCCGTCAACGCCGGCGGCGGATCGTCGGCCCCGCCCCGAAGCGGTCTCAGGTCCAGCCGCTCGGCGATCCGCGCCCGGGTCCAGCCCTCGGCCATGGCGCGGCGGCGCAGATTGGACAGGCCGACGTCGAACCGGCGGGCCACGGACGGCGCGGACTCGCCGGCTACATAGGCCTTGCGGACCTGCGCCCACGTCTCCGGCCCCCGATATTTGCGCAGACGATAGTGCTCCATGCGGGGATGATCGCACGCCGTTACGTCAGAAACGGACGGATGGCTCCCCGGCCACCCCACCCACCGCCGTCATCCTCGGGCTTGATCCGAGGATCAGACCGTCGGGCGCCGGGTGGCGGGGCGCACGGGCGCGCTCGCCGGGCCGGCCCATACGCACAGCCCGCCTCTCGCCTCTGATCCTCGGGTCAAGCCCGAGGATGACGGAGCCAAAACAACACGGAATCCGCACAATTCTTCATGGCCGACCTGACCAAATTACGCCCGCGGTTGCAGCAACCGCATGGTCGAAATCGTCACGAACTGGTCAGCCGTGCGCGTAGTCCTGGATCGGCCGCACATCCAGATCCCCGGCCTTGATCGCCCCGATCGCCTGCGACGCCGCCAGCGCCCCCGCGGTCGTGGTGTAGTAGGGGATCTTCATCATCAGGGCCGTCCGGCGCAGGCTGAAGCTGTCCTGCAGCGACTGCTTGCCCTCGGTCGTGTTGATGACCAGCTGGACCTCGCCGTTCTTCATCGCGTCGACGATGTGGGGACGGCCCTCCAGCACCTTCTTGACGAAGGTCACCGGCAGGCCCTGTTCGGCGAGGAAGCTGTGCGTGCCGCCCGTGGCCATGACGCTGAACCCCTCGGCCAGCAGGGTCTTCACCGCATCGATAATGAAGGGCTTGTCCCCGTCCTTGACGCTGACGAAGGCGCAGCCGGCGACCGGCAGGATGGTGCCGCCGCCGATCTGGCTCTTGGCGAAGGCGCGGGCGAAGGCCGGGGCCATGTCGGTCTCGCCGTCGCGTTTCCAGTCAAGCCCCATGACCTCGCCGGTGGAGCGCATCTCGGGCCCCAGGATGGTGTCGACCCCGGCGAAACGGGCGAACGGGAAGACGGCTTCCTTGACCGCGATGTGGTCGTACGGCTTGTCGGCGAGGCCGAACGACTTCAGCGGGACGCCGGCCATGACCTTGGCGGCGATGGCGGCGATGGGCTGGCCGATGGTCTTGGCCACGAACGGCGCGGTGCGGCTGGCGCGCGGATTGACCTCAAGCACGAAGATGCGTGGCTCGGCCGAGTGCGGCTCCTCGATGGCGAACTGGACGTTCATCAGGCCGCGCACCTTGAGGGCCCGGGCCATGGCCTCGGTCTGGCGCTTCAGCTCGGCCACGGTTTCCGCCGACAGGGAGTAGGGCGGCATGGAGCAGGCGCTGTCGCCGGAGTGCACCCCGGCCTCCTCGATATGCTCCAGCACCCCGGCCACGAACACCGTCTCGTCGTCGCACAGGGCGTCGACATCCACCTCGGTGGCGCGGTTCAGATAGTGGTCGATCAGCACCGGGTCGTCGCCCGACACCCGCATGGCCTCGCCGACGTAGCGGTCCAGCTGCTCGCGGTCATGGACGATCATCATGCCGCGGCCGCCCAGCACGTAGGAGGGACGCAGGACGACGGGATAGCCGACCTCCTCGGCCTTCTGCGCGGCCTCCTCGGCGCTGCGGGCCAGGCCGTTGGGCGGCTGCATCAGGCCGATGTCGTGCAACATGACCTGGAAGCGCTCGCGGTCCTCGGCCAGGTCGATGGAGTCGACGCTGGTGCCCAGGATCGGCACGCCGTCCGCCTGCAGCGCATGGGCCAGTTTCAGCGGGGTCTGGCCGCCGAACTGGACGACGACGCCGATCAGCTCACCCTTCGAGCGTTCGACGTCGATCAGCTCCAGCACGTCCTCGGACGTCAGCGGCTCGAAATACAGGCGGTCCGAGGTGTCGTAGTCCGTCGAGACGGTCTCGGGGTTGCAGTTGACCATGATGCTTTCGACGCCGATGTCGTCGAAGGCGAAGGCCGCGTGGCAGCAGCAGTAATCGAACTCGATCCCCTGCCCGATCCGGTTCGGCCCGCCGCCCAGGATGATCGCCTTCTTCCGGTCGGTCGGGCTGGATTCGCACTCGGGGATCTGGCCCAGGGCGCCGGTCTCGTAGGTCGAATACATATAGGCCGTGGCGCTGGCGAACTCGGCCGCGCAGGTGTCGATCCGCTTGAACACGGGGCGCACGTCGAGGTCGCGGCGGGCTTTGCGCACGGCGGCTTCGGTCTGACCAGTCAACTGACCGAGACGAGCGTCCGAGAAACCCTTGGCCTTCAGCTTGCGGAAGTCCGTCGCGGTGGTCGGCAGGCCCTGCACGACCACATGGCCCTCGGTGCGCACGATGTCGGCGATCTGGCGCAGGAACCACGGCTCGTAGGAGCAGGCGGCGTTGACCTCGTCGACCGACAGGCCATGCCGGAACGCCTGCGCGATCACCCGGATGCGGTCCGGAGTCGGCTGACCCAGCGCCCGGACCACGGCGGCCCGCACCGAGGCCTCGTCGTCGACCTCGAGCACGCCGTCGATCTCGATCTCGTTGAAACCGGTCAGGCCGGTTTCGAGCCCGCGCAGGGCCTTCTGCATCGACTCCTGGAAGGTCCGGCCGATGGCCATGACCTCGCCGACCGACTTCATCGAGGTCGACAGGGTCGCCTCGGCGCCGGGGTATTTCTCGAAGGCGAAGCGCGGAATCTTGGTGACCACATAGTCGATCGACGGCTCGAACGAGGCCGGGGTGACCTGGGTGATGTCGTTGGTCAGTTCGTCCAGGGTGTAGCCGACGGCCAGTCGGGCGGCGACCTTGGCGATCGGGAAGCCGGTGGCCTTGGAGGCCAGGGCGGACGAGCGCGACACCCGCGGGTTCATCTCGATCACCACCATGCGGCCGTCGGCGGGATTGATCGCCCACTGCACGTTCGATCCGCCGGTCTCGACGCCGATCTCGCGCAGCACGTTGATCGAACCCGTCCGCATCCGCTGATATTCCTTGTCGGTCAGCGTCAGGGCGGGGGCGACGGTGATGGAGTCGCCGGTGTGCACCCCCATCGGGTCGATGTTCTCGATGGAGCAGATGATGATGCAGTTGTCCGCCTTGTCGCGGACCACCTCCATCTCATACTCCTTCCAGCCCAGCACCGACTCCTCGATCAGCACCTCGGTGGTCGGTGACAGGTCCAGGCCGCGCTCCACGATCTCGCGGAACTCCTCGACATTGTAGGCGATGCCGCCGCCGGTGCCGGCGAGGGTGAAGCTCGGGCGTATGATCGCCGGCAGGCCCACGAACTCCAGCGCGTCGTCGGCCTCGTCGATGTGGTGCACGGCCTTGGAGCGCGGGCTTTCGAGGCCCAGCTTGTCCATGGCGTCGCGGAATTTCTGGCGGTCCTCGGCCTTGTCGATGACGTCGGCGCGGGCCCCGATCATCTCGACGCCCCAGCGTTCCAGCGCGCCCGAGGCGTCCAGCGCCAGCGCCGTGTTCAGCGCCGTCTGCCCGCCCATGGTCGGCAGCAGGGCGTCGGGCCGCTCTTTCGCGATGATGCGCTCGACGAACTCGGGCGTGATCGGCTCGATATAGGTGGCGTCGGCCACTTCCGGGTCGGTCATGATCGTGGCCGGATTGGAATTGACCAGGATGACCCTGTAGCCCTCGGCCTTCAGCGCCTTGCACGCCTGGACGCCGGAATAGTCGAACTCGCACGCCTGTCCGATCACAATGGGCCCCGCCCCAATGATCAGGATAGACTGGATATCCGTGCGCTTAGGCATTGTTTCTACAAGACTTTCAGTTCGTCACGAGCGCGCATTCCCAGCCGTCGTAGTCCAGCTGGAAGGCCGCGGCCCAGGATTGCATCATGGAGGAAACGGGCGAGAACGAGGTTTCGTCGACGGCCATGGTGGTTTCGAGGATGGTGCAGTCGTCCTGCCCCCGGGTCAGGAACCCCGCGCGCCGCGCCACCTCGTTCAGATCGTCGTGGGCCCCGTCCCCATAGAAGTAGAACAGGGTGTGGCGGGGCGTGACGCCGCTGTCGCCATGCGCCGCCAGCGACGCCCGGACCATGGCGTCGCGCTCTTCGTGAGGGACGGCGTCATCGGTCAAGGCGGCTGGTCTCCTCGCACGCGGGGACCCGACGCGGGCGTGGCCGGCGCGGGGCGGTTCGGGTTGTCGGTTAAGCGGCCCGTCTAAAGACGGGGGGGCGGCGGAGCAAGCGCTTATCCGTCCGACCGCGCATCGATCCAGTCGGGCAGGTTCAGGATGCGGTCGAGCGCGCCGTAACGCGGATGCCCCTCGGGCGGGTCGGCCAGCTCGTGCGCCCAGGTGATGGCGTAGGGGATGTGCACGGCGAAGGCCCCCGCCTCCAGCGCCGGCAGCACGTCCGACTTCATCGAGTTTCCGGCCATCACGGCCTCGTCCGCGCCGGTCCCGTGGCGCGCGAACACGCGTTCATAGGTGGTCCGGTCCTTCTCCGAGACGATCTCGACGGCGGCGAACAGATCGCCCAGCCCGGACGCCGCCAGCTTGCGCTCCTGATCCAGCAGGTCGCCCTTGGTGATCAGCACCAGACGGTAACGTTCGGACAGCCGGGCCAGCGCCTCATCGACGCCGGGCAGGGTCTCGACCGGATGGGCCAGCATCTCGCGCCCCGCGGCGAGGATTTCCCGGATCGCCCCGGCGGGCGGCTCGCCGTCGCACATCTCCATGGCCGTCTCGATCATCGACAGGGTGAAGCCCTTCACCCCGTAGCCGTAGAGCCGCAGGTTACGCCGCTCGACCTCAGCCAGCCGCGCCTGGACGGCCACGGTGTCATGCTCGGCCAAAAGATCGAGGAACCGCGCCTGCGTCAGCCGGAAGATCGTCTCGTTGTGCCAGAGGGTGTCGTCGGCATCGAGGCCGACCGTGGTGATGGTCATGGGCGGATCCGCTGGTGTGGGCTCCTCCTGACCCGCCCCAACAGTCAGGTCAACGCTCGTACCGCTCCGGTCCCGCTTCGGGAATCGACATGGTCAACAGCCTTTTGACCACGTTTGTCAGCGATGTGTTTTCACCTTGGAGCGCTTGCTGCATGCGGGGAGGCCTTTTTCAGACCGGCTGGAGAAACGGTCATGAGGAACGAGCCCGGGTACCCGACGACCTTTACGGTCGCGCCGGACCCCGATCCACGAGACGATGGATCGCACGATGCGATCGCCCGGATCGGCGAGCGCAGGTCCTACGCCGCGCCTTATGAGAGCCTGACCTTCACTCTGCTGACCCGGGCCCGGCGGGAACTGATCGTGACCCTGGCGGCGCAGCCTGTGTTCGACCTGGCGCGCTCAACTCCCGTTGCGCGGCGCGTCCGTCGGAGCGTGCGCCATCGTGGCGGCGAGAGCGCGCTGGTCGGTCTCGGCCGGCGCACCCTCGAGCCCGCCGACCTGGTCCGCATCGACACCCAGACCCTGAGAAACGGCCTCGATCTGCTGCGGCTCGGAACCAACGACAGCGGCGTCCTTCCCGCCTTCTGGCGCACGGTGGCCTCGAGCGGCGGCCGGTTCGACCTGTTGTGCGCGGAGATGCAGCATGAATCCACGCCGGGAACCTTGCTGATCGAGGTGATGGGCGGGCTGGAGCAGGCTCCGCCCGACGCGATCCAGGAAGTCATCCAGCATTTTGAAACCGGATCGTTCGGATTGATCCTGCATATCGCCCCCGACCCTGGCGTGGCGCTTCGGCTGTCGCAGGTGCGCGCGCGGTGCCTGGCGATCGACTTCGCCGGCGTCGAGCATGAGAGCGCGCGCGACTGGCAGGGGGCGGCGCAACTGATCGGGGCGGCCCGGCAGGCCTGCCCCCAGGTCATGCTGCTGAACCTGCGCCCGGACCGGGGTCTCGCGGCCAAGGCCGCCGGCGCCACCCACGCCGTGTTCGCGGGCATGGACGCAGTCATCGTCTGAGGACGGTTGACGTCGAGGCCGACGGCGGGCCTTGATCAGCCATGCAGGCCACGCTTACCGCCCGGCTCTATGGTTGCCCCGACGCCTGGGCGCGCGAGCGGGCGACGGTGTTCGGCCGCACCTGGTTGTTCCTGGGGCACGAAGCAGAGGCGGTGACGCCGGGGGACTGGATCGCGACCGACGTGGCCGGGCATCGGCTGCTGGCCGTGCGGGGCAAGGACGGGGCCTTGCGGGCCTTCCACAATGTCTGCCGGCACCGCGCCGGGCCGCTCGTGCAGGGCTCAAGCGGCCATTGCGAGGGCGAGATGGTCTGCGCCTACCACGGCTGGCGCTACGCGCTGGACGGGCGGCTGCGGGCGGCGACGGGTTTCGGCACGGTCGAGGGGTTCGATCCGCGAGAGTTCGGATTGTTCGGGGTGCGGCTCGAGATCTGGCGTGGACTGGTGTTTGCGAACCTGGATCCGGAAGCGGCGCCGCTTGCCCGCCATGTGGCGCCGCTGGAGGACCTGCTCGCGGAGCGGGGTCTGGAGATCGCCGCGCCCGCCCTGCGCCGCAGCCACGACCTGGACTGCGACTGGAAGGTCTATGCCGAGAATTATCTGGAGGGGTACCACATCGGGTCGGTCCATCCTGTCCTCGCCGGCGAATTGGGCTCGGCCGAGTATCGGATCCGGGTCGACGGCGATCTGGTCGTGCAGGAGGCGGTCGGGGTCGACGACGGGCCGCAGGCGGGAGTGTGGGGCTGGCTGTGGCCCAACCTGGGGATCAACGTCTATCGCGACGGCGCCATGATCGAGCGGATGACGCCGGTGGGGGCGGGGCGGACGCGGCTGGATTATCTGTTCCTGAACAATGGCGGAGCCGCCGCGCTTGGGGACGCGCTGGAGGCCTCCGACCGGCTGACCGCCGAGGACGCGCGGATCTGCGAGGCGGTGCAGGCCAACCTGTCGGCCGGGGCCTATCGGCAGGGCGTGCTCAGCGCGCGCCACGAGGCCGCCGTAGCCTGGTTCCAGTCCCGTCTCGCCGAGGTTCATGCATGAGCGACGCGCACCCTCATATTCCGCTGGCCGAAGAGCCGCTGTCGGACCGGCACAAACTGGGCTGGGGGCTGGCGGCCCTGGTCGTGGCCGGCAACATGATCGGGTCCGGGGTCTACCTGTTGCCGGTCAGTCTCGCGCCGGTCGGCAGCTCCAGCCTGATCGGCTGGCTGGTGGCCGGGGCGGGGGCGGTGACGCTGGCGCTGGTGTTCGGCGCGCTGGGGCGGTTGCAGCCGGACGCCGACGGCCTGCCGGGGTTCGCGGAGCGGGGGCTGGGCCGGTTCTTCGGCTATCAGACGGCGCTGGCCTTCTGGACCGCCTGCCTCGTCGGGAACGTCGCCATCGCCGTGGCCGCCACGGGTTATCTCGGCTTCTTCTGGCCGGTGCTGAGGGACCCGATCGCGGCGACCTTCTGCAACCTGGGGATCATCTGGCTGGCGACCATCGCCTATATCGTCGGGGCCCGGACGGCGTCGGGGTTGGCGGCGGTAGCCCTGGCCATCGGCATCGCGCCGATCGTGGTCGCGGTGGCCGCCGGGGTCATGGCCTTCGACCCGCAGACCTTCGCCGCCTCGTGGAGCCCTTCGGGCACGGCGCTGGTCCAGAGCGTGCCGGCGTCGCTGGCGGTGATCTTCTGGGCCTTCCTCGGCGTCGAGAGCGCCGCGGCCCTGTCGGTCAGGGTCAAGCATCCGGCCCATGACGTCGGCCGGGCCTCGGTGGCCGGCGTGTTGCTGGCCACGGTCGTCTACGTCGCCGCCACAGTAGCGGTGTTCGGAGTCATTCCGGCCGACGTGCTGGCCGCCTCGACCAGCCCCTACGCCGACCTGGCGGCGCGGGTGTTCGGCGCCTCGATCGCCGGGGCCGTGGCGGTCTGCGCCATCATCAAGACGGTCGGCACCGTCGGCGGCTGGGTCATGCTGGGGGGCGAAACGGCGCGGGCGGCGGCGCGGCATGGCTACCTGCCCTCCGGCTTCGGCGAGGGGGAGCGGACACCGATCGCCAATCCGCTGCTGGGCGGCGCGATCATGAGCGTGGTCGCGGTGCTGTCGGGCCAGCCGACGCTGGGCGGACAGTTCGGCGTGCTGGTGGGCGTCACTGCGGTGCTCAGCCTCGTCGTCTACGCCATCTGTTCCGCCGCCCTGTTCCGCATGGCCCGATGGTCCCACGCCCGGACCGTGGCCGCCGCAGGCTTCCTGTTCGCCACGGCCGCGGTCGCCGCCGCCGCGCCGGGCTATATCCTGCCGACGGCGGGGTTCTTCGTCCTGACGAGCCTGGCCTGGCTGGTGTTTCTCAGAAAGTCGTCGTCGCGCGTTGACCCCGCGGCGGGCGACGCCTAACCACCGCGCCGTTTGCTCGCCGGGATTCGGTGCTACGGAGCCAGCCATGACCACCAAGCTTCTTCCCGGCGTCACCGGCGTGCTCGCGCTCGCCGACGGAACCATCCTGCAGGGCCTCGGCTGCGGCGCGACCGGCTCGGCCCTGGGCGAGGTGGTCTTCAACACCGCCATGACCGGCTATCAGGAGATCCTGACCGACCCATCCTACATGAGCCAGATCCTGGCCTTCACCTTTCCGCACGTCGGCAACACCGGGGTGAACGTCGAGGACGTCGAGCAGATCGGCGGCGGTTCGGACACCTCGGCCCGCGGGGCCATCTTCCGCGACCTGCCGACCGATCCGGCCAACTGGCGCAGCGAGAGCGATTTCGACGGCTGGATGAAGCGGCGGGGCGTGGTCGGGCTGGCCGGGGTCGACACCCGCGCCCTGACCGCGCGCATCCGCGACGCCGGCGCGCCGCACGCCGTCATCGCCCATGACCCGGAGGGCCGGTTCGACCTCGAGGCGCTGGTGGGGCAGGCGAAGGCCTGGACCGGTCTGGTCGGGCTCGACCTGGCCAAGGACGCCTCGACGCTGCAGTCGTTCGACTGGGATGAGGGCCTGTGGGATTGGCCGGAAGGCCATCCGCGCGTCGACGCCTCGGACAAGACCGTGGTCGTCGTGGACTACGGTGTAAAGCGCAACATCCTGCGGGCGCTGGCCTCGACCGGCGCGAAGATCACCGTGGTGCCGGCGGATACGACGGCCGAGGCCATTCTGGCGCGCAACCCGGACGGGGTGGTGCTGTCCAACGGGCCGGGCGATCCGGCCGCCACGGGCGTCTACGCGGTGCCGGAAATCCGCAAGCTGGTCGACAGCGGCAAACCTGTCTTCGGCATCTGCCTGGGTCACCAGATGCTGGCGCTGGCGCTGGGGGCGAAGACAGTCAAGATGGACCAAGGGCACCATGGGGCCAATCATCCGGTCAAGGACCTGACCACGGGCAAGGTCGAGATCGTGTCGATGAACCACGGCTTCACCGTCGATCGCGACAGCCTGCCCGATGCGGTGGTCGAGACCCACGTCAGCCTGTTCGACGGCACCAACTGCGGCATCGCCCTGAAGGACCGGCCGGTGTTCAGCGTGCAGCATCACCCGGAGGCGTCGCCGGGGCCGACCGACAGCCTCTACCTGTTCCAGCGCTTCGCGGATTCGATGAAGCGCTGAGTCCGTCGCCGTTCCCTGAGAGGTAGGGATGGCAGGGTGCGCATTCAAAAAGTACGGCGGGCGGATTCTGTTTAAACAGACGAGCGCGCCCGCTGGGGGAGAGCCGGGCCTGGAGGCGGCGCCGGTGGGGGAACAGTGCTGTCAAAGACCACGCCCGGTGGGGCTTTGGAGCATTATGCACGGCTGGGCGTCAGAAGCGGACGTAGGGGCGCGGATGGGGCTTCTCGGCCGCTGACCGAGGGGGCCGAGATGGCCGGAAAGTGCACGGAAGTGTCGGGTTGGCAGGGTACGGGATGGCAGGGTTTGGGGCGCCCGACCGGCTCATCCGAGATGGCTTTTTACCCCCATTCCAGCACCGTCATCCTCGGGCTTGACCCGAGGATCAGACCGTCCGGTGCTCGGTGGGGCGAGTTGCGGCCACCTTCGCGAGGCCGTCCCCGCCGCACAGCACGACCCCGCCTCTGATCCTCGGGTCAGGCCCGAGGATGACGGAGGATGGGGCGATTGAGGGCCTAATCCTCGAAGCCGAACCGCACCGCGACGCTGACGAGGGCGTTCTCGCCGTCGTGGGAGCGCATCAGGACGCTGACGTAGCGGACCGGGCCGAGACGACGGCCGGAGGCTTCGGCGATGGCTTCGGCCTGGGCGCGGGCCTTGCGCACGCCGTCGGCGGTGGCCTGGTTCCAGACCGGTTCGCCCGGATCGCGGGTCGGGTCCAGTCCGAGCAGGGACAGAAAGGGCGTCATGGCCCCGAGGTTCAAGCCATTGAGGCTGTCGTCGAGATTGGTGACGCCGGCCTCCACCAGGGCGTCGACGAACTCGGGCAGGCGCGACTCGTTGGGCCGGTCGAGCTTGACCTGAACGGACGCGGTGACGGTGCGGGTGTCGGCCGCGCCATCAAGGGTGGCGGGCGCCATGACGGCGTCCACGGCCGCTTCCACCTCCGCCTCGACTTCCGCTTCGTCAGAACTCCAGTCCATCCCGGGCATGACGGTATCGACCGTCCATGCGTCCGCGTCGGCGATCGCATAGTTGGTGGTCCCGACCTCCATCGCCACGTCGAAGCGGTTGGCGACGGAACGGACCCGCTCCAGCTGGGCGTTACGATCGGCGACGGCCTCGACGGCGGTCTTGCCCGTCCCCTTGATGGTGACGGTCATCGGGGTCGAGGCGGCGGCGGGCAACGGAGCCTCGCCCTGGGCGGTGACGAACAGGCCGGGGCCGCCGGTCATCGATTCGGCCATGCTCTGTCCGAACTGGTCCACGGCGGCGGCCACGGGGCCGGCGATGTCCTGCGCTGCGGCGGGGGCCCCGACGGGCGTGGCGACGGCGAGCGTGGCGGCGGCCACGGCGGCAGTGAGACGGTTCATGGTGCTTTCCCCCCGGAGATGCGGGCCGGAGACAACCACAAGAGCCTGGCCGTGGCTAGGCCGGCGGAGCCTTCGGTTCGGCCTGGAACATCTTGTTGATGATGACCCAGCGGCCGTCGATGCGCGACAGGGCCATGTAGTCGGTGAAACGGACGGCCGGATAGTCGAGCACGATCTTGGCGACGGCCGTGTCGCCGGTGACGTCGATGCTCTCGATCCAGCGCCGGCGCTGCGCCTCGTCGGCGGCGGGCGCGCCGGAGGCCCGGCCAATGTACTCCTCGGACGTCATCCGGATCAGGGTTCCGTTGCGCATGCCCCAGAGCTGGGAGTCGGGATGGAAGGCGGGACGGAATTCGTCGGCCAGACCGGTGGCGTGGCCGCGCAGATACGCCTCAAGCGGCGCGCGCACGGCGGCGTCGACGGCCTGGACTTCGGGGGAGTGGGCCCGCCATGCGTCCTGCGCCATGACGGGGGCGGCGACGAGGGCGACGGCCAGCGCGGCGGCGATGATCAGCGGTTTCATGTCAGTCTCCAGACCCCGGTCCCCGACCGATCGAAGCACGTTCGCGCGGGCGGGTGAAGCGGCCTCTGGCGCATCGGCCACAACCCGACTTAAGCTTGGCGCTGGAGGGACCCCGATGACCGCACAGCCCGTCGAAGCCGCCCATGACGCCCCGCTGGCGTCGCCCGCCGCCGGCGCGGCCGGCGTGACCCGATCCGGCGCCGTCCGCATCGACGGGATCGACGCGCTGAGGGGACTGGTGATCGTCCTGATGGTGCTGGATCACGTGCGGGACTTCTTCCACGCCACGGCCTTCACGGCCGATCCCATGGCGCTGGACTCCGGCAATCCGGCGCTCTTCCTGACGCGTTGGGTCACCCATCTGTGCGCCCCGACCTTCGTCTTCCTCGCGGGTCTGTCGGTCTGGCTGCAGAAGGCCAACGGCAAGAGTCCCGGGGATCTGTCGCGCTTTCTGCTGACGCGGGGCCTCTGGCTGCTGGTGCTGGAATTCACCCTGATCGGCGTCGGGTTCAATTTCGGCTGGTGGATATTCGCGCAGGTCATCTGGGCCATCGGCTTCGGCATGATCGTGCTCGCCGCGCTGCATCGGCTGCCGCGAAACCTGGTGCTGGCCCTTGGCGTGATCATCATCGCGGGCCATCCGGCGCTGAACCTGATCGCACCCTCCGCCTTCGGGCCGCTGGAGCCCCTGTGGAGGGCCCTGGCCGTGAGAGGGCCGTTCCCCACGGACGCGGGGCTGCTGCTGGTGGTCTATCCGGCGATCCAGTGGACGGGGATTCTTTTGCTGGGCTACGGCCTCGCCGGTTTCCTCACCGACTCCGGCGGGCTGAGGCGCGGCAGGGTCATGCTGTTCGCCGCCGGGTTCCTGACCCTGTTCGCGGTCGGACGCGGGTTCAACCTGCCCGGCTTCGACACCGTCCCCTGGACGATGCAGGAGAGTCCGCTGTGGAGCGTCTTCAGCATCATCAGCGCCAACAAATATCCTCCGTCCCCCGCCTATGTGCTGCTGACCCTCGGCCTGGCCTTTGTCCTGCTGCTCGTTCTCGACCGCCTGCGCGGCCCGGTGACGGGCGTATTCCTGACCTTTGGCCGGACTCCGCTGTTCACCTATCTGCTGCACATCTGGGTCGCCCACGCCCTGGCGGTCGCGGTCGGCATGGCATTGGGGGTTCCGCCGTCAGCCTTCATCGACACCATCACCGATCCGTCCCGTCTGATCGAACTGGGCTGGGGCTTCAGCCTGCCATGGGTCTATGTGGCGTGGGCGGCGGTTCTCATCCTCCTCTACCCGCTGTCGCGCTGGTTCGAGGGCGTCAAACGACGGCGCCGCGACTGGTGGCTGGGGTATCTCTAGGTAAGCCGCCCGAGCCGCCAGGATTCCTTACGGGATTGTCCCTGAGCTTCTCGGCCAACCCCTCCACCGTCATCCTCGGGCTTGACCCGAGGATCAGATGTTGGACAGGGCTGTGCGTCCCGGGGCGGCCCGGCGAATGCAACCACCCTCATCCACCGAGCACCAGACGGTCTGTCCTCGGGTCAAGCCCGAGGATGACGGCGGTAAAATGCCGCCGGGCCGTCAGGGCAGTGGCGCGAAGCTATGTTCCTCGCGCAGGGCGCTGGCCTTGCGGACCGCGGCGGGGGCGGCCGAGAGCCAGTAGCCCGCGTCGTCCAGCCGCCGGCTGCGAAGCCGTTCGAGACCGCGCATGCGCCGGAGCGCCGCGTTCTCGAGCAGGCGTGCGTGCAGGGCGCGGAGCGGCACTCCGTCGCTGGTCTCGGGGGCGTGGGCTCCCACCTCCGGAGAGGTGGTGACGGGCGACATGGTCACGGTGGGACTTCTCGAACGACCGGTGGAAAACCGCAGGCGCGCGGATTGTTCCGACATGGGAGGAAAATGCGGGGACAATCAGGCGGTTGGGGCCGCATTCCGGTCGTGGAGTTTAATGGACACGGTAAATCCACCGCTGACGTGAGTCGCGCGCTATAAGACGGCCGTGCGCTTCGACGACCGCTTCCTTGAAGAACTGAAGGCCCGCCTTCGCCCGTCCGACGTGATCGGCCGGACGGTGAAGCTCAAGCGGCAGGGGCGGGAGTATGTCGGCCTGTCGCCCTTCACCAAGGAGAAGTCGCCGTCGTTCTTCGTCAACGACGACAAGGGCTTCTTCCACGATTTCTCATCCGGCAAGCACGGCGACGTCATCAGCTTCCTGCAGGAGACCGAGCGGCTGTCGTTCGTCGAGGCGGTTCAGCGACTGGCCGGGGAAGCGGGCATGGCCCTGCCGGCCGAGGACCCGCAGGCGGCCGAGCGCGAGGCCCGAAAGCAGGGTCTCACCGACTGGATGGACCTGGCCCAGAAATGGTTCGCCGCCAACCTGCGCCGTTCGCCGGGCAAGGCGGCGCGTGAGTATCTGGAGAAGCGCGGCCTGCCCGAGGACCAGTGGGAGCGGTTCGGCCTGGGCTATGCGCCCAACGACCGCGAAGGCCTGAAGAACGCCCTGGTGCAGAGGGGGGCGCGGCCGGGCGATCTGGTCGAGGCCGGGATGCTGATCGCGCCGGAGGGCGGCGGCACGCCCTATGACCGCTTCCGGGACCGGCTGATGTTCCCGATCCTCGACGCCCGGGGACGGATCGTCTCGTTCGGCGGCCGGGCGATGAATCCGGACGACCGCGCCAAATATCTGAACGGGCCGGAGAGCCCGCTCTTCCACAAGGGCGCGACCCTGTACGGCCTGCCCGAAGCGCGCCGCATCCTCGGGGCCGAGAGCCGGGACAGCCAGGCCATCGTGGTGGTCGAGGGCTATATGGATGTCATCGCCTGTCAGCGGGCCGGCATCCCGGCCGTGGCGCCGATGGGCACGGCCCTGACCGAGGAACAGATGGAGCGCCTGTGGCGGGTGTCGTCCGAGCCGGTGCTGTGCTTCGACGGGGATGCGGCGGGGCGGCGGGCGGCGTATCGCGCCATCGACCGCGCCCTGCCGCAGTTGAAGGCGGGACGGTCGTTCCGCTTCGCCCTGCTGGAGGCGGGACAGGATCCGGACGACATCCTGCGCGACAAGGGCGCGCCCGCGCTGCGTCAGGCGCTCTCCGCTACGCGAACCTTCGCCGAGGTGCTGTTCCAGAAGGAGGCCGAGGCCGAGCCGCTGGACACGCCGGAACGGCGGGCCGGGCTGAAGGGCCGGTTGCGGCAGGCGGCGTCGGCGGTGCAGGACAAGGATCTGGCGGAACAGTACCGGCGGGAGCTGTTCGACCGGTTTGACGCGATGTTCCCGGCCCGCCGCGCGGTTCAGACCGGCCCCGGAAGGGCAGGCCCCGGCGGTCGCCGGTTCGGCCCGCCACCCGTTCTCGGCCAGACGGCCGAGGGGGCGCAGGCGATGCAGTCGCTATCGCGGTCGATCGAGCCGGTCGCCGCCGCCCTGGCCCACGGCGCCGTCGACGACCCGGAGCGGATGGACGATCACCTCGAGGCGATCGCCGCCCACGGCTTTGGCGATCCGGCCCTCGACGGGCTTGCGCAGGAGATGGTCAGGCTACGGTTCTCGGGACAAGACCTTGACTCCGCCGCCCTCCGTCGCCATCTGGCGCAATCGGGTCATGGCGTCTTGATGCACGAGGTCGAGAAGGCGGCGGCAAAGTCCGGCGCGCCCTTCCTGGCCACAGACAAGCCCCTCGGCGAGGCGCGGATCCGATGGTCGCAGGCGTTCGACGCGCTCACCCGCGTGGCGGCGCTGGAAGACGCCCTGACCTCGGCGCGTGGCGTGCCGGGGCAGGATGAGGCGTTTCGCCGGCTGAAGGCCGAGCGTGACGTCCTGCGTCGCGCGATCAAAACCGGCGAGATATGGCAGGACTTGAGCTGAGCGAATATCTGGAGCCGGACGCCAGCGCGTCCGAACCGAATTCGCTCTCACAGCGCGGGCTCGTAACAAACGACCCCGCCACACGTTGTATTTGGCGGACGGCCTGATCAGCCCCTCCGCCCGGAGATTGACTGAATGAGTGCGCAGACCGAGACGCAGGAAGCCGAAGTCCAGAGCGACGGCCCGCTGCTCGACCTCACCGACGCCGGCGTCAAGAAGTTCATCAAACAGGCCAAGGCGCGCGGCTATGTGACGATGGAGGACCTGAACAAGGTCCTGCCGTCCGAAGAGGTGACTCCGGACGCCATCGAGGACACGCTGGCGATGCTGTCCGAGATGGGCGTCAACGTCGTCGAGGCCGAGGAAGACGCGGCCGAGACCCAGACCTCGGAGGGCGGCGAGGTCGCCGCGACCGCCGAGACCTCCGTCGCCGAGACTCCGGCCAAGGCCGCGTATGACCGGACGGACGATCCGGTGCGGATGTATCTGCGGGAGATGGGGAGCGTCGAGCTGCTGAGCCGCGAGGGCGAGATCGCCATCGCCAAGCGCATCGAGGCCGGCCGCGACGCGATGATCTCGGGCCTGTGCGAGAGCGCCCTGACGTTCGAGGCCATCATGGTCTGGCGCGACGAACTGGCCAACAACCGCATCCTGCTGCGCGAGGTCATCGATCTGGACGCCACCTATGGCGTGCTCAATCCCTCGTCCCTGCCGCACAATCAGCCGCCGCAGCCCGTGCCGGGCACGCCGGAGGCCAAGGTCGAGCCGGAAGAGGGCGCGGCGGACAAGGCCGAGGACGACGAGGAGGACGAGGACTTCGACGACGGCGGCGGGATGTCGATCTCGGCGCTGGAGGCGGAGCTGCGCGACGGCGTCATGGAGGTCCTCGACGCGATCGCCGGCGACTTCGGGGCCTTCCGCAAGCTGCAGGACAAGCTGGTCGAGGCCCGCCTGAAGGGCGAGGTCCTCAACGCCAAGGACCAGAAGGCCTATGACACGCTGACGGCGACCATCTCGGGCCGCCTGAAGACGATGAAGCTGAACAACAACCGCATCGAGGCGCTGGTCGAGCAGCTCTATGCCATCAACAAGCGGCTGATGGGGCTGGAAGGCCGGCTGCTGCGCCTCGCCGACAGCTACGGCATCTCGCGCCCTGAATTCCTCAAGGCCTATTTCGGCGCCGAGCTGGACCCGACCTGGGCCGACCGGATCAAGGAAATGGGCGTGCGCTGGACCAAGTTCAGCGACAACGAACAGGCCCAGATCGCCCAGATCCGCGGCGACGTCGCCGCCGTGGCCACCGAGGCCGGCCTGCCGATCGACGACTACCGCCGCATCGTCCAGACGGTGCAGAAGGGCGAGCGCGAGGCCCGTCAGGCCAAGAAGGAAATGGTCGAGGCCAACCTGCGCCTGGTCATCTCCATCGCCAAGAAATACACCAACCGCGGCCTGCAGTTCCTGGACCTGATCCAGGAGGGCAACATCGGTCTGATGAAGGCGGTCGACAAGTTCGAGTACCGCCGCGGCTACAAGTTCAGCACCTACGCCACCTGGTGGATCCGTCAGGCCATCACCCGCTCGATCGCCGACCAGGCGCGGACCATCCGCATCCCGGTGCACATGATCGAGACGATCAACAAGATCGTCCGCACCAGCCGCCAGATGCTGCACGAGATCGGCCGCGAGCCGACCCCGGAAGAGCTGGCCGAGAAGCTGGCCATGCCGCTGGAGAAGGTCCGCAAGGTCCTCAAGATCGCCAAGGAGCCGATCAGCCTCGAGACGCCGATCGGCGACGAGGAGGATTCGCACCTCGGTGACTTCATCGAGGACAAGAACGCCGTCCTGCCGATCGACGCCGCCATCCAGAGCAATCTTCGTGAGACCACGACGCGAGTGCTCGCGTCGCTGACCCCGCGCGAGGAGCGGGTGCTGCGCATGCGCTTCGGCATCGGCATGAACACCGACCACACGCTGGAAGAGGTCGGCCAGCAGTTCTCGGTCACCCGCGAACGCATCCGCCAGATCGAGGCCAAGGCGCTGAGGAAGCTCAAGCACCCCAGCCGCAGCCGCAAGCTGCGCAGCTTCCTGGACAGCTGAGACTGACGGGGGCCCGGTGGTGACGCCGGGCCCTTTTCGCATCCGGGGTGGCCCTGTTTGTCCCTGTTGGATTTGTCCCTGTCGCGGGGACAGAAGCGGGACGGGCGGGGACGGATGCGGGACAGAACTGTTGCTTCAACACAGGGACTTGCCTCCGTCATCCACCGGTCGGGCCCGAGGATGACGGAACAGGGGGCGATCCTTCCCCCTTACGTCCGATCCTGACGCAGCGACCCGGCAGACTGCGCGTCATGACCAAGCCGCCGCGCATCCGCCGGTTTCCCGGCCAGCAGACATGGACCCTGGCGCAGGAGGCCTATCTGGCCGGCGAGAGCGCCCGCTCGATCGCCGCGCGGCTCGACCTGACCGAGAACGGCATCCGCAAGCGCGCCGCCCGCAAGGGCTGGACCCGCACCCGGCACGCCGAGGCGCTGAAGCGCAGCGAACATCCCGGTCAGGCGCTGTCGGCCCTGATCGCCCGCATCGGCCGGATGCTGCACGAGGGCCGCGTCGAGGAGGCGGCGGCGCTGACGCCCAGCGCCGAGGCCCTGGCGCGCGCGGTCCGCGCGGCCCCGCCCGGCCCGCCGCTGCAGCCCTCGCCCGAGGTGATGAAGGCGTGGCGCGAGGCCGAGACCCGTCGGCTGGAGGCCTACTGGGGGCCGCGCGCCCGGGCCATGGCCGAGGCCCTGCTGAGAGAGACCGGCTACGACATCGGCGATCGCTGGGCCGCCTCGGCCCTGCGCTGGCGCGCCCGGGTGCTGGGGCCGGAGCAGGCGGCGCTGGATTTCGCGCGCGGGGTCAGCGGCGGATGGGCGGAGCGCTACTGGGACGTGGACGGGACGCTGTGGCCGGCGCGGCCGCCGGCGAGCCCGGACGGGCGGATGCAGCGGCAGCACGCCTGGCTGGCCGGGGCGCGGCGGGAGTGCGGGATGGACTGGACGGAGGAGGTTTGAGGGAGGGGTCGCCCTTCGGGCGCGACGGCCCTGGCCGGCGACCGGCCATGCGAAACATCAGCCCGTCGGGGACGCCCGGTCCCGGGTGAGGGGCGAGTGAATGCCCCGCCTCAGCTGGGTGGCGGCCAGGGCGAGGCCGACGCAGGCCGCGGCGATCCCGGCATAGGGCAGGCCGGGCGGGTTCAGGCTGATGAAGGTCGGCGCGATGAGCACCGCCGCCATCGCCGCGGCGACGAGCGCGCGCGACGGGCGGAACAGCCAGATCAGGGCCACGACGATGAGGCCGAGATCGCGCATCGCCCCGAGCATCGACCACTGTTCGAAATTCACCGGCACGAGGTGGTGCGTCTGATACAGCCACCCGGTCCCGGTGATGGCGGCCACGGACAGCATGCCGAAAGCGACCAGCCTGAGCATTTCCGGACCTCGTGGTGTGTGGGGCGTCAGGGTGAGGGGTCGGAAAGGCCCGGCGGGCGCCCCGAGCGCGCTGGCGGTGGGAGGTCAGGTGGGGGGCAGGGCGCGGCTGTGCAATGGGGGTGTGGGGCCGGGGCGGGGATGGGCGGACGGCTTTGCGCCAGGAGCAGACATTCAGGGGTTTGCGCAAACCGGACGTTCGGCCCGCAGCGAGGGGGAAGAAGAAGTTTCGGCTGGTGATCGCGTCGGCCACAGCGACCCTGGCGGCGTGGTTATGAAGCCCCAGCCTGATCCGACAACGCGGGTGCGCGCGTGAAGCGCCAGTAGTCGAAGTCGACCAGGGAAGGCTCCCAACCGCCCTTGAACAGGAGGTAGAGGTCACGGGTGCCGGTAGCGCCGGATACGGGCGCGCTTACCTCCTGCCATTGGTCGCCTGACGCCGCGCCGTCCAGCTGCAATGTGCCGATGACGGGGCCGTCGACGCGGTCGACTCGAAGCTCGATTCTCGATCCCGGCCGCGCGTTGGCGACGCTCGCGACGAAGCTGCTGGCGCCCGCCTGGCCGAAGTCGACGCCGGCGACCTTGATGTAGGCGCGGTCGCCGGTGCGGGTCACATAGACGCCGGCTTGCGCATCGCCGGTCGTCGTTACCCCGGGCGCCCAATCGTAGGGTCGGTCGCGGTCCCGCCTGGTCCGCGACGTCCAGGCGATCGTCTCCGCCTCGACTCGCGTGAACGGATCGATGGGATGCAGCTGTTCGGCGCCCTTGTCGTCCCACCACGGCTGATTGGGGATGGTGCCGTCGGGATTAAAACTGATCCGAGTGACGGTGATCGACCGCCGCTCATGATGGATCGGCGTGATCCCGAAATTGAGCCGATAATTGAAGCCGAACAGGTAGGTCGCGCCATTATAGTCGATGATGCCGGGGTGGTTGCCGGTCGATCCCTGATTGGGATCCATGATCTTGCCCTGGTGCACCCACGGACCAGTCGGACTGTCGCTCATCGCATAGCCGATGCCTTCCGGGCAGCAGGTCGAGGCATAGGCCATGTAGTAACGCCCGTTCCGCTTATAGAACCAGGGACCCTCCTGGTAATCGGCCGGCCTGGAATCGACCTTCACGATTGGCCCCGAATAGGAACCCATGTCCGGGTTGAGCTTCACGTACCAAAGATGCGGATTGCCCCAGTACAGATAGGCTTGGCCATCGTCATCAACCCACACTGTGGGATCAAAGAAACCGTCCTGCGGTCCAAGTAACGGCCCGCCCAGGGCATCCCTGAACGGCCCCTCCGGCCTGTCGGCCACGGCGACGGCGATGACGTTCCTGGGCGAGCCGGCAATGGTGACCGGCGCATAAAGGTAGAACTTGCCGCCGCGTTCCACCACCTGCGGCGCCCACGCGTCGTTGGCCTGATTGGCCCAGGGGAAGGTGTTTAGCGAAGCCGGCGACCCGCGATCGGTCCAATTGACCATGTCGGTCGAGCTGTAGAGCCGCCAATCGAGCATCTTGAAGCCTTCGGCATCATCCTCGTCGTGACCGGCATAAAGATAGACCACGCCCTCGTGCACCAGCGGCGACGGGTCCGCGGTGAAGCGGGTCTGGATGATGGGATTGTCCGCGCCGGCCGCGGTGAAGCATGCGATCGCTAACGCGGACGCGATCCGGAAACCCAACGAAGCCCTGTGACGCATCTGCCGGTCCCCTCCCGTAAATCGGCTCACCCATATCGCGCGATCACCGCCGCTGCGGGGCCTGACAAGCCGCCTCATTCCCCTCCTGCTCCCGCCGGCAACATTTTCCCGCTGCGGTCGCCGGTCCCCGTTTGCACGACTATAGAACCCTCCAACCGACGGGAACGGCCAGTCCCATTCTGACGACGGCCGCCGTACGCATCAGCTCTGAGGCAGGATGCTGACACCTCTGGTGGTCTGTTGGACCGGCTGGATCGTGCCGTCGGGATTGAAGTGCATCTTTTCGACCGCCACGGCGCGGCGACCGATGGCGCCGGTCTGGTCGCCGACGCTCAAGGTCCCGACGTGGTAGAAGAGGTACCAGTCGCCCTTGAATTCGACGATGCCGGCGTGGATCGTGAAGCTGTTGGGGGCTGAGCCCATGAGCTCGCCGCGCCAGGTCCAGGGCCCTTCGATGCTCGGCGCGGTGGCATAGGAGATGCGCTCGTCCGGGCTGATCGCCTTGTCCATCGAGGCATAGGCGAGGTAGTAGATATCGCCGCGCTTGAAGACCCATGGGCCCTCCTCGAAGTCGGGCAGGTCGATCGTGCGGATCGGCCCGTCGAATTCGATCATGTTGGGCTTCAGCCTGGCGATCCTGGGCACCGCGTTGCCCCAGATCAGCCAGCTGGTGCCGTCCTCCTCGGTCCACACGGTTGGATCGATGTCGTCCCAGTTATGGGGTCCCTCGGTGTCTTCGCTGCGCACGAGCGCGCTGCCCCTGGCGTCGCGGAACGGCCCGAGCGGATGGTCGGCCACTGCGACCCCGATGGCCTTGCCGATTGACATTGCCGGGTCGTGCTCGACCGAAGTGTAGAACCAGAACTTGCCGTCCTTCTCGTGGACCTGGCTGGCCCAGGCGTCCTTTTGCACCCAGGCGAAGTCGGTCGCCTTCATGATCGGCCCGTGCGCGGTCCAGTGCTGCATGTCCCGGGTCGAGTAGGCGAGCCATTGATTGATGTTGAAAAACTGATCGCCGCGCGCCTCGTCATGTCCGACGTACAGGTAGAGCGTGTCGCCCACGACCAGCGGCGCGGGATCGGCGGTGTAGAGGTCGCGGAACAGCGGATTGCCCCGGTTGACGATGACCGACTCGGGACCGGCTGATCGAACGATCGACTGCGTGCTGCAGGAAGCGAGCACCACCAGGGAGGCGACCGCAAGAGACAGGCCTCGTTTCATCCTCTTCCCTCCGATCGCCATCAGGCGTCCGGGATATTACTCTGACAATTTGAGCGCCGTAAAGCTGTTGTGGCGGCCCGTCGTGAGTGACCGCTCCCCCAGCCATCGCGGACGTTCAAGCGACCCCTCCTCGGTGGTGTCCCTGGGCTAGCCCGCCGCAACCCTAGAGCGGACGTTTTAAACCGCCGCTGCGAGTCAGAAGCCGGCGCCGGTCGGTGCGCTGGTCGTCGTCGGATCGCATGCGATCCTCCTCCACCCCTCCACCGCTTTGTGGTCCCCCTCCCCATCGCTGCGCGACGGGGAGGAGAGAGGCGGTGCGGCGGTGCTTGCGTCAGCCCCCCTCCACCACGCTGCGCGCGGTCCCGTCGTCCGGTCGCCTCCGGCGACCGTCCTCCACCCCCGGAGGCGGAGGATCAGCGGCGGCTATTTGCCTTCGAACACCGGTTCGAAGCCGCCCCACATCATGCGCTGGCCGTCGAAGGGCATGTCCATGTCGGCGAAGGCCGGGTCGGACTGCATCTGCTCCCAGCATTTGTCGGCGGTGGCGCGGTCGGGCCAGCGCAGCCAGGAGAAGACCACGACCTCGTCGTCCTCCTTCTTCACGGCCATGGGGAAGCTGGTGACCTTGCCGTCGGGGACGTCCTCGCCCCAGGTCTCGACCTGTTCCAGGGCGCCATACTTCTGGAACAGCGGCCAGGATTTGCGGGCGGACTCGATGTAGCGGTCCTTGTTTCCGGTTTTCACGGGGGTGAGGAAGCCGGTGATGTAGCTCATGGGTAGAGGCTCCTTGGAGAAAGGGGTGGGGCAAAGGGCGACAGGGCGCGGTGGGGGCGGCGGCCCTGGCCCTCGCCCTCGCCCCCGCCGCCGTCAGGCCTCCACGATCGGCTGGAAGCCGCCGAAGATCATGCGCTGGCCGTCGAAGGGCATGTTGGACATGTCCTGCATGCGGGGGTCTTCCATGACCTTCTTCATGCCGGCGTCGCGGGTGGCCTTGTCGGGCCATTCGATCCACGAGAAGACGGTGTTCTCGCCCTCGACCGCGTTCACGGCGCGCTTGAAGTCGGTGACCTTGCCGTCGGGGACGTCGTCGCCCCAGGCCTCGACCACGCGGGTCGCGCCATGCTCCCTGAAGATCGGCGCGGCCATCTCGGCCACGGCCTTGTAGGCGTCCTTCTTGTCGTTCGGCACCGGGATCAGATATCCGTCGATGTAGCTCATGGGAGTCTCCTTGGGGGCTATCGCTCGCGACGCGGTCGCTCGCTGCTTGAGCCCGGGTTTGTCACCTATGCGCGCGACGCGGTCGCTCGCTGCTTGAGCCTGGTTGGCCGCCCAGGCCCGGACGCGGTCCCTCTCGACTGGCGGACATCCTAGCAGCCCGGGCCCGGAATGCGATTCCCCGCTTCCGCAAAGAGGCCGCCGGACCGCCGTTCGCCGAATCGACAGGGCGGGCCGGACGTGATTGGCTGCGCGCATCGGATCCAGCGAACGGGACGCTCGCCATGGTCAGCCTTGCCCATCTGAAACGCCGCCTGGGGCAGTACGCCGCCGTCTGGGTGTCGGCCTTCCTGCTGTCGGGGGCGGCGATCCTGGCCGGGCTGTGGTTCACCGACCTGATGGCGGCGGCGGACCTGGTGCTGCCGGTCGGGCTGGCGCTGACGGCGCTGGCGCTGGGGGCGGGGGTGGTGGCCAGCCTGGTCTCGCGCGAGACGGTGGGGACCAAGCTGGTGGTGGTGCTGCTGGCGGGGCTGCTGGTGCTGCCGCTGCTGTGGGCGCCGGTGTCGGCGGCGGTGGCGATCGCCTTCTTCGCCGACCGCTCGATCGAGTATTCCCAGGCCTACGCCGCCTTCCAGATCGGGGTGTCGCAGGTGCTGTTCCCGCTCAGCCAGGCGCTGGGCGACGGTGATCTGTTCGGCTGGATGTGGAGCGCCTTCCAGTGGGTGTCGACGGTGGTCGGCTTCCTGTCGGCGCTGGCGAAGGTGTGGCCGATGCTGAAGCGGCTGCTGGGACCGGAGCCGGTGGAGGAGACCTGACGGCGGCGGCTACTCCGGCCGCCAGACCCGGACCCAGTCCACCTCCAGCCGCTGCGGGAAGGCGGCGTCGTCGACGCCCTCGGCCCCGCCCCAGTCGCCGCCGACGGCGACGTTGAGGATCAGCTGGAAGGGGCGGTCGAAGGGCCAGGCGGCGCGGTCGGTGCGCTCGTTGGGGAAGCTGTAGTACGGCCGTCCGTCGAGGACGAAGTCGATGGCGTCGGGGGTCCAGCGGACCTGGTAGACGTGGAAGGCGTCGCAGGCGTCGGGGACGGCGACCTCGGCCCCGCGCTGGGTCTTGGCGACGTGGTTGTAGCGGCCGGTGTGGACGGTGCCGTGGACCACGCCGGGGCGGTGGCCGACGTGCTCCATGATGTCGATCTCGCCGTCGCCGGGCCAGTCCTCGAGGTCGACCGGCAGCATCCAGATGGCCGGCCAGGTCCCGCGGCCGCAGGGCAGTTTCGCGCGCGCCTCGATGACGCCGTACGTCCAGCTCTGGCGGCTGAGCATGCGGGCGGAGGTATAGGCCTGGCCGCCCCAGTCGGTGGCGGTCTCGAGGCGCTCGCGTCGGGCCTCGACGATCAGGCGGCCGTCCTCGACGCGGGCGTTCTCCCGGCGGTCGGCGGCGTAGTACTGAAGCTCGTTGTTGTACCAGCCGGTGCGGTTGGCGTGGGTGTCCCAGGTCCACAGGGCCGGATCGGGCAGGCCGTCGCGGTCGAACTCGTCGGCCCAGACGAGGCGGTGGCCGGGCGGACCGTCGGGCGGCGGCGTCTGGGCGCAGGCCGGGGCGGCGAGCAGAAGGGGGCCGAGCAGGGCGGTCAGGAGGCTGCGCATCCGGCGACGATAGCGGAGCCCGGAGCCGGCGGGGATCACGGATGGTGACGGGCCGGGATCAGTCCGGCCGGACGACGCCATCCGGATCGTGTGGGGCATGGCGGTCGGGATCGTCCCGGTCGAGGCCGCCGCGGCCGGCGTTGGCCTCGGCCGCGGTGGGCCGACGCGGGTCGCCCTCGTCGCGACCGTAGGAGCCGGTGCGGGCGGTGGACGGCGCGTCCATGACGGGATCGGGGTTCTCGAACCGGCCGATCAGCTGGCCCTTGGCGATGGTCGCGCTCTTCAGGACATTGACGAACTCGACCAGGGGGATGTCCTCGGGGAGATCCAGCCGCCGGTCGAGGCCGAAGAGCTGGAAATAATACCGGTGCGGGCCGTGGCCCCTGGGCGGCGCCATGCCCATCCAGCCGGGCCGGCCCTGGCTGTTGAGGCCCTGCACCAGGTCGTAGCCCGCGGGGTGGGCGGTCTTGTCGAGGCCGGCGGGCAGCCGGGTCCAGGCGCCCGGGATGTTCCAGACCAGCCAGTGGAGCGTCGGCTGGTCGCGCGGCGCGTCGGGATCCTCGACCACCAGCGCCCAGGACGCCGCTTCGAGCAGACCGCTCCACGACAGGGCCGGCGAGGTTTCGTCGCCGCTCCGGGCGTGGTCGGCCGAGAGCCAGCCGTCGGCGTCGATGGCGGGCGAGGTCATGACGATCTCGAGCGCCTGGTAGGGCTGGACCTTCAGGGAGGTGATGGCGGCGCCGGAATGTTCGGGTTGCTGATGCTGGGCCATGGAGGAACTCCTTTGCGGAGAGAACCGCGCAGGGCCGGGAAGGTTCGGCGCCGGAGGTGCACTTGCGGCGCGCCGGAGGCGGAGTCATCGTCGGCGCATGAGCACGCAGGCGCCGGCGGGCGAACGCTTCCAGAGCTTCTCGGCCTTCTACCCGCACTACATCCATGAGCATTCCAACCGGACCTGCCGGCGCATCCATGTGGTCGGCTCGGCCCTGGTGCTGGTCGTGCTGGCCACGGCGATCGCGACGCGGAACCCGTGGTGGCTGCTGGCCATGCCGCTGGTCGGCTACGGCTTCGCCTGGGTCGGACATTTCTTCTTCGAGAAGAACCGGCCGGCGACGTTCAAATATCCGCTGTGGAGCCTGATGGGCGACTGGCGGATGTTCTTCGAGACCGTCACCGGCAAGCGGGCTTTCTAGCCGGTCAGCCGACCGGCCGGCGCGCCCACGCGGTCTGATAGGCGCTGCGAACCCTCGGCGGCATGGCCCACGTCAACTGGGCGCGGATAGACGCCCGGCAATAGGCGCGGTCGCCGCGCCGGTGATACGGGGTCACAACGGCGCTGTGATCGCGGCAATAGTCGGCGGTCGCCTGGTCGACGCGGGCGACGAGCGTCCTGCGGTCGGCGGGATCGCGCAGGTTCAGGTCGCCGTAGCTGAAGCGGGCCTGGGGCGCCGGTTCCTCCGCATGGGCGGAAAGGGCCGAGCAGGCGGCGAGCAGCAGCCCGCAAACGATGGCGAGGGGTCGCATCGGGGATCTCCGGTATTGGGGTCTGGAAAGTCTTGCCGTCAGGCAAGGGGGTGGCGTGGCCGCGAGGGGCGCGGCGACGGGATCAGGTTCGGGTTACAGGTTCAGGTCGGGGCTTCGGTCTGACTGGCCTGGGCGTCGAGGTTGTCGGCCTGTCGCCGCAGCTCTGCGGCCTGACCGCGCATCTCGCTGATCAGCCCGGACGGGGTGCGGCGCCCGGGGGGTCGCTCGGCCCGGCTGGCGGCGGTGTCCATTCCGGTTGCCGTCTGGCGCATCCGCCGGGCGGCGGCCCGCATGTCGGCCGCGCCCTGGCCGTGCTGTCGGGCCGTGTCCGGCGGCGGAGGCGCTGCATCCGGCGCGCGGAGGTTGAAGTTGGCGTTGACCTGGAGAGCCGCGGCGTTCCCGGCCGCCGTCGAGACGTTCAGCGCCAAGCTCGCCTGATTGGCCGCAATGTTCGCGGCCGGCCCGACGGTACGGAGTTCTTCGGCCAGGGTGCGTGATTCCGCGCGCAGCTGTGCGGCTTCGCGGTCAAGTTCGTCGGCCTCCGCCAGCAAATTCGCGCGATCGGCCGGATCGGGCAAGCCGGCCGCGAGGGCGCGCATGCCGCGCGCATGGTCTTCCATCTGGACGGCTCCCGCCTCCATCTCGACGGGCCCTTGGCCGGAATGCTCAAGGACCGGCGAGCCTTGGCCCGCGGCAGGGGCAAGGCCAAGGGGCCGGGGCGCGGCAGCGGCCAGCGGTGCGGCGCTGACGACAGGCGCCGGCGTGGCAGGGCCGACCGCGGGACGGGCCTTGGGCGCGACGAGTTCCAGGACCGGGGCCACGGCGGCCGCGCCCGGTTCGAACGCGGCCAGCGGGGTGGCGAGACCGACGCAGCCGGCGATCGCCAGGGCGGTCGGCCAGGGACGGCCCCGGCCGGTCGACCCGGTCATGATGGCGGTGACCCGCCGGGCCAGCTCACCCTTCGGCGCGGCCATGCCGAGGGCGGCGTGCGGGCGGCGCCGGGCGGCCATGGCCACCAGGGCGGTGGCGTAGTCGGCGCGGTCGATGCGCCGGACGGCCCAGGCGTCGGCGGCCTGTTCCGACTGGTGCGCCAGTTCGCGGTGCAGCAGCCAGACCAGAGGATTGAACCACAGGAGGGCGACGAGCAGCCGCGCCAGCATCAGGAACAGCCAGTCGCCGTGGCGCACGTGTCCCATCTCGTGGGTGAGAATGGCGTCGGCCCGGCCCGCCTGGCCGAGGGCGTCGGCGTTCAGCAGGATCACGGCGGGACGCACGCCCCAGCTGAGAGGCGAACTGACGCGGGAAGAGGCGCGCAGGACCGGACGGGCTCCGTCGGGCGCGGCCCGGTCGAGGGCGGACAGCCAGCGCGGATCACGGACCGGCTCGGCCCGGCGGGTCCAGCGGTGCAGCGCAGCCACGCCCGCGCCGAGGCGAAACAGCAGGAGGGCGGCTCCCAGGGCCCAGACGGCGACTGCGACCGGCCCCGCATCGATCCGCCAAGCCGGCGCGGCCGGCCGGGGCGCGGGAGCCGGCGGGACGGCAGCCGCGACAGGGGACGCGACGGGGGGCGAGACGGGCGACGCCGCGACGGCGTCGGGCCGGGACGGGGCCAGCACCCCGGCGATGGCGGGGATCGTCCCTCCAGCCGGCGCTGCGAGGCCAGGAACATCGAGCCGCAGGGCGGGCATCAGCAGCGCAAACACCGGCAGGGTGACGATCATGACGACGCCGAGCCGCAGCACGACGACGCGTTCGGCGGCCGGACGGGCCCGGAGCAGGGCCGCGCCAAACAGGGCCGCGCCGGCGAGAAGGCCGGACTTCCAGGCGAACTCCAGCAGCATGGCGGCGGTCATCAGCCCCGCTCCCGCGCGTCGTTGATGATCTTCTGCAGGGCGTCGAGCTCGTCGTCCTTCAGGTCCGGGGCCATGCCCAGAAGGGCCGTCGCGGCGTTGGCGGCCGACCCGTCGAAGAAGGTGCGCACCAGCCGCTGCATGGCCGTTTCGGCCACGGAGGCGGCGACCGGCGCGGGCGAATAGACGTAGGCCTGATTGACCGTGCGATGGACCACCAGCCCCTTGGCCGCCAGCCGTCCGAGAAGGGTTCGTACGGCGGAATCGCTGGGGGGATCGCTGAGACCCGCGCGGACGGCGCTCGCCGTGCCTTCCTCGAGTCCACACAGGACCTCGAAGACTTCGCGTTCGCGTCGGGGCAAGGACTCGATCATCGCAACTCTCCTGCTACAAACGTAGCATGCTACAGGTGTAGCAGGGAGTCACATGAAATCGGCGTAAGGATCCGCCGGCGCGGTCGGGCCTAGTTGGACCCGGCGCTGACGCTGGCCGAGGCCATCAGGGTCTGGCTCGGCTGGCTGTCCCACGAGGGCGGGCAGCCGTCGAAGCGGCCCGCGTCGACGAGGGTCAGGCGGCGCTGGTTGAAGCGCATGGCCGGCTGCATCGAGCCGCGGCCGTGGCCGGTGTAGAGGTCGATCTTCTGCCCCTTGATCGCGCCGCCGGTGTCCGAGGCGTACCAGTAGCCGTCGTGCGGCGTGCCGTCGGGCATCCGCATGCCGACCGTCTCGGGGATGAACAGACGGGTGCGGCGGGGGATGTAGCGCGGGTCCGTGGCGATGGTGCGCATGGGGATCGGCCGGCAGCCCAGGCTGTCGTTGCCCGTCGCTCCGCCGCCGCCCGCATGGTAGAGATTGACGCGGGCGGTCCAGCGGGGATCCGCGTCCATCAGCGCCTGCTGCTCGGCGGTCAGAGCCGTCATGCCGCTGTCGGAACCTTCGTCCACGGGTTCCGTTGATTCCACGACCGGGTCGGCTGCGACCGCGGCTTCGTAGGATACGGGATCACCCGGGACCGCCGCATTGGCGGAGAAGGCCATCGCCCAGAAAAGGGCGAACGCAGCGGCACTGCCGAGCATGATTCGACTCGCGTAAGCTCCGGCCCCTTACGCGTCCGGCCCGCCGCTTGTCGTCAAAAATTGTGGCGAAAACCAGACTTCACGCTCCACGTGTGACCATCTGTCCGGTCATACGGTGGATAAGCAGGCCTTGTGATGGTTACGTCGAATCTCGTTTGGCCAACGCGGGCAAATCTGTCAGCTGTATTCGCAGATCAGAAACACTTTGCTGGGGCGAGATGCTTACTGTTTATGGAGATATTCGTTCGGGAAACTGTTTGAAGGTC
This sequence comes from Brevundimonas sp., assembly GCF_035626975.1. Taxonomy (GTDB): domain Bacteria; phylum Pseudomonadota; class Alphaproteobacteria; order Caulobacterales; family Caulobacteraceae; genus Brevundimonas. The sequence continues at coordinate 89,878 of NZ_DASPMQ010000005.1, read as the reverse complement.
AAGTGGTTGCTCGACAAGCTCGGTCATGATTATCGGTGGGTCGAAACCGACGTCATGTCAGGCCGCACACGATCCACAGAATTCCTGGCGATGAATCCGGCCGGACAGGTCCCGGCCGTGGTGTTCGATGACGGCCGGGCGCTGGCGCAGTCGAACGCCATCATCGGCTATTTCGGCGAGGGCACGCCGTATGTTCCGGCCGATCCATGGGACCGGGCCCGTATGTACGAGTGGCTGTTCTGGGAGCAGTACAGTCACGAACCCTACATCGCCGTGGTCCGCTTCCAGCGCGCCCTCGCCGGCAAGCCGGCCGCCGAGATCGAGCCGAGGCTGATGGAGCGGGGGCGGGCGGCGCTCGACCGGATGGAGGCGGCCCTGACGGGCGGGGACTGGCTGGTGGGGGACGGCCCGACGCTGGCCGACCTGGCGCTGGTCGCCTACACCCGCGTGGCGCACGAAGGGGATTTCGATCTGACACCGTATCCGGCGATCCGGCGCTGGATCGGACGGGTGGAGGCCGCGTTCGGGATCGGCTAGAGCATCGGCGTCGTTCGCCGGAGCCCTGCCATGAAGCGCATCCTCATCGCCGCCTTCGCGGTCGCCGCCGTCGGGGGTGTGGCCCTGCAGGCGGCGGCCTGGGGCAACACCGGCCACCGGCTGATCGGCGTCGCGGCGGTGCGCGGCCTGCCCGCGGAGATGCCGGCCTTCCTGCGCACGCCGGGCGCCGCGTCCGAGGTCGGGGAACTGTCGCGCGAGCCGGACCGGACCAAGGGCGGGGGCCAGCCGCACGATCGGGAACGCGACACCGCCCACTTCATCGACCTGGACGACACGGCGCATGTGATGAATGCGGCCGGGCCGTCGATCGACGCCCTGCCGCGCCTGAAGTCCGAGTACGACGCGGCCCTGATCGCCGCCGGGCTGGACGTCGATGACGCCGGCTACCTGCCCTACGCCATCCAGGACGGCTATCAGCAGCTGGTGCGCGACTTCGCCACATGGCGGGTGCTGAACGCCGCCGAGGCGCGCGAGAGTGATCCGGGCAAGCGCGCCTGGTACCGCGAGGACCGGCTGCGGCGCGAGGCGCTGATCCTGCGCGACATGGGCTACCTCGGGCACTACGTCGGCGACGGCTCGCAGCCGCACCATACGACGATCCACTACAACGGCTGGAACCGCGACACGCCGAACCCCGAGGGCTTCACCACCTCGCGTCAGACGCACGGCGCCTTCGAGGGCGCGTTCACGGCCCGGGTCGCGCGGCTGGACGCGGTCGAGGCGGCGATGGCGGCCCCGAGGCTGGACGGGTTCGACCTGCGCGCGCGGGTTCCGGCCTATCTGAAGACGACGCTGGCGGAGGTGCTGCCGTTCTACCGGCTGGAGAAGGCCGGCGGGTTCGTGGAGAGCGATGCGCGCGGCGGGGCGTTCGTGACGGCGCGGCTGGCGGCGGGGGCGTCGGAGCTGCGCGACCTGTACATTCTGGCCTGGCGGGATTCCGCCGACGACTCGATCGGCTGGCCGGCGGTCAAGGTGGCCGAGGTCGAGGCCGGGACCGCCGACCCGTGGCTGGCCATGTACGGGGAGGATTGAGGTTGGGCCTTTGAGTGAACTGACCCCGCCCGTCGTCATCCTCGACAAGTCGCAGATGGCCGAAAACATCGGCGCGGTGGCGCGGGTGATGGCCAATTTCGGCCTGTCCGAACTGCGCCTCGTCAGCCCGCGCGACGGCTGGCCGCAGGAGCGGGCCTGGGCCACGGCCTCGGGCGCCGACTGGGTGCTGGACGGGGTGAAGGTGTTCGGCAGCGTGGCGGAGGCCATCGCCGATCTGAACACCGTGTTCTCGACCACGGCCCGGCCGCGCGAGACGCGGATGCCGGTGCGGACGCCGCGGGAGTCGGCGCGACTGCTGTATGACGACCGGGCCTCGGGCCTGGCGACCGGCCTGCTGTTCGGGGGCGAGCGGGCGGGGCTGGAGACCACCGACATCGCCCTGACCCAGGGCATCGTCACCATCCCGATCGACCCGCGCCATCAGTCGCTGAACCTGGCGCAGGCGGTGGCGATCAACGCCTATGAGTGGCGGACCCTGATCCTCGACGCGCCGCCGCCGAGGTTCCGGGAAGGCGATCCGCCGGCGCCGAACGCGCTGCTGGTCGGCATGTACGAGCACCTCGAGAAGGAGCTCGACGAGGGCGGCTTCTTCCATCCGCCCGAGAAGCGGCCGTCGATGAGCCAGAACCTGCGGGTGATGCTGGGCCGGGCCGGGTTCTCCGAGCAGGAGGTGGCGACCTTCCGGGGGGTGATCCACGCCCTGGCCAAGGGGCGGGGCCGGGTGCTGGCCAAGCTGGCCGCGAAAAAGGCCAGCGAGGGCTAGAGGCTGGCGCAGAACGCCGGCACGACCTCGGTCGCGGGTCCGTAGCGGCCTTCATCGAACAGGCGGCGGCCGAGGGAGGGCTCGAGGTTGAGTTCGACGGTCCGGGCGCCGGCCTCGTTGGCCTGTTGGACGAAGCCGGCGGCGGGGTAGACCGAGCCGGACGTGCCGATCGAAACGAACAGGTCGCAGCGGGCCAGCGCCGCCTCGATCCGGTCCATGTGCAGCGGCCACTCGCCGAACCAGACGATGTGCGGGCGCAGGCGGCCTTGCGGATGGACGGGCGAGGGCTGGTCCGGGGCGAGGTCGCCGGGCCAGTCGAGGACGCGGCCGGTGGCGGTGCACTGCGCCTTCAGCAGTTCGCCGTGCATATGGATCAGCGCGAAACCGGGCGCGGGCGGGGTCGCGGCGTGGGCGCGGTCGTGCAGGTCGTCGACGTTCTGGGTGACCAGCAGAAGGTCGCCGTCCCAGCGGGCGGCGAGGCCGGCGAGGGCGTGGTGGGCGGCGTTGGGCCGGACCTCTGACAGCTGGCGGCGGCGGCGGTTGTAGAAGTCCTGCACCAGGGCCGGGTCGCGGGCGAAGGCCTGCGGCGTCGCGACGTCCTGCACGCGATGACCCATCCACAGGCCGTCGGCGGCGCGGAAGGTCGGCACGCCGGACTCGGCCGAAACGCCGGAACCTGTGAGGATGACGAGGTTCGAACGCACCATGGGACGCGCCAATAGCACGTCCGAACCTCGAGCGACTCAGCAGCCGTTCGGCGTGAACACCTCCCACTCGGAGATGCCGCCGTAGGGGCCCCGGACGGTTCCGTCACACTCCACGATCATGTAACCGATCACCTGGGCGCCCGGGTGCGTCGGCTCGGTATTGTACCAACTATAGTCCCCGGCCGGCATATTGGCGGTGCGGGTCGCCCCCGGCCCGACCGCGCCGGCCGCGAGCGCGGCGCCGATGACGGCCGCCGAAATCAATCTGGAAAGTCGCATCATCTTCCTCCATTCCTGATGACGACCGGAACGTGGGCCGGACGTGAGGCGGCGGCAACTCAAGATTGCGTGTGGCCCTTGAATCTCGTCGTGGACCTGCAGCAGGGTCTGGACTGGAGCGGGCCCCCGCTGGATAGCATCCAGGGCCATTCCTTTCGGAGACCCGACCATGAAAACCCGCGCCGCCGTCGCCTTCGAGGCCAAACGTCCGCTGGAGATCGTCGAGGTCGATCTGGAGGGGCCGCGCGCCGGGGAGGTGCTGGTCGAGATCAGGGCGACGGGCATCTGCCACACCGACGCCTATACGCTGGACGGGCTGGACTCGGAGGGCATCTTCCCGTCGATCCTGGGCCACGAGGGCGCGGGGGTGGTGGTCGAGGTGGGCGCCGGTGTGACCTCTGTCGCGGTCGGCGACCATGTAATCCCGCTGTACACGCCGGAATGCCGGCAATGTAAAAGCTGCCTCAGCCGCAAGACCAACCTGTGCACCGCCATCCGCGCGACCCAGGGCAAGGGGCTGATGCCCGACGGCACGTCCCGGTTTTCGTACAAGGGGCAGGCGATCGCCCACTACATGGGCTGTTCGACCTTCTCGAACTACACGGTGCTGCCCGAGATCGCGGTGGCGAAGATCCGCAAGGACGCGCCGTTCGACAAGGCCTGCTACGTCGGCTGCGGCGTGACCACGGGCGTCGGCGCGGTGGTCAATACGGCCAAGGTCGAGCCGGGGGCCAACTGCGTGGTGTTCGGCCTGGGCGGCATCGGGCTGAACGTCATCCAGGGCCTGAAGATGGTCGGGGCCGACATGATCGTCGGCGTGGATATCAACCCGTCGAAGGAGGAATGGGGCCGGCGCTTCGGCATGACCCATTTCGTCAACCCGAAGTCGGTCGACGACGTGGTGGCGCATCTGGTCGAGCTGACCGGGGGCGGGGGGGACTACACCTTCGACTGCACCGGCAACACCACGGTGATGCGCCAGGCGCTGGAGGCCTGCCACCGCGGTTGGGGCGAGAGCGTGATCATCGGCGTGGCCGAGGCGGGCAAGGAGATCGCTACACGGCCGTTCCAGCTGGTCACCGGGCGGGTGTGGCGCGGCTCGGCCTTCGGCGGCGCGCGCGGGCGGACGGACACGCCGAAGGTGGTCGACTGGTACATGGACGGGAAGATCGAGATCGACCCGATGATCACGCATACGCTGCCGCTGGAGCGGATCAACGAGGCGTTCGACCTGATGCATGCGGGCGAGAGCATCCGGTCCGTGGTGGTGTTCTGATGAGGCTGGTCGTGGCCCTGCTGGCCTTGGCGTTGGCAGGCTGCACTCAGGGCCAACCGAAAGCCATCAATCCACCTGGCGAAACTATGGATGCGCGGGGCCGAAACGCTTTTGACTTCGACTTCCCAGAAACGGTTACGGTTGCGGCCAGACCTGGAGCGCTCGATTTCAAGGTCTATGACCTCAGCGTCGATGGGGTCGTTCTGGTGGGTGTCTATGTTGGGGACTACCCGGATTTTCCAACCCCGGCTGACACTGACGATCAAAGAGAGACGAAGAGGATCACGAGCCGTACCCTTGGCCAAACTGAGCATCTATGGAGCACGTCTTACGACTGGCCTTCGAGGTTACATGTCTGGACAGTCCCGGGCCTGACCGAGGGCCAGGCGAGTCGGGCTCGGGCGCTCGCTGACTCAGTTCGTCCGACGGCGCCCTAGTCGATAGGAGGAGCCAATCGATGGCCGACTGGTATTCGCGTCCCATGCTGTTGGTGGCGGATGTCGAAGCCGCCTCGGCCTTTTACGTCGAGAAGCTCGGTTTCTCGGAAGCCTGGCGTTTCGCCGAGGGAGACGAAAAGGCCTTCGTCGCCCAGGTGCAGCGGGGCGGCTGCGAGATCATCCTGACCAGCCAGTGGCCGGACAAGATCGGGATGGGGATGCTGTTCATCTCGCTGACGCCTGCGGACTGGAAGGCATTGCCGGAGATGCTGGGAGCCAGGGGCGTCGCCTGCACCGAGGGATGGTGGGGCTATCGCATGTGGGTGGTCGCGGATCCCGCCGGCAACCAACTGTTCTTCCCTGATCCGGATGACCCGGGCGGCGGCTGAAGGCGACTTGCCTTCTCGCGTCGGTTCCTTAAAGAAACGGACATCGGTTCAGGGGCAGGGGAGGCCGCCATGTTCACCCATATCACCGTCGGCGCGAACGACGTCGAGGCGTCGCGCCGGTTCTACGACGCCGCGCTGGGCGCGTTGGGAATTGAGTCCGCCAGCGGTCCCGACCCGAAGGGGCGCTACTGGTGGCGGACGGCGCACGGCGCCTTCGCCATCGGCAAGCCGATCGACGGCGAACCGGCCTGCCACGCCAACGGCGGCACGCTGGGCTTCGCGGCGAAGACGCCCGAGATGGTCCATGCCTTCCATGACGCGGGCGTGGCGGCGGGCGGCCGGTCGATCGAGGACCCGCCGGGCCTCCGGGAGGGCGCGTTCGGGAAGCTGTACCTCGCCTATCTGCGTGACCCGGACGGCAACAAGATCTGCGCCCTGCACCGGATGCCGTGACCCCCTTCACCGCCCATCCCGGCGAAAGCCGGGAACCAGTGCTTTGGAAGATCGGTCTGTCTAGACTGGCCGGAACGATGTCACGAAGCACCGGCGTCACGCTGGACAGAACTGGGTCCCGGCTTTCGCCGGGATGAGCGGAATATGGAAACCCTGAAGACCCACGCCGTCCACGGCGGAACCCTCCGCTATCTGCGGCACGACAGCAGGACCACCGGCACGCCGATGACCCTGTCGGTGTTCACTCCGCCGGGGGAGGGGCCGTTTCCGGTGCTGATCTGGCTGTCGGGCCTGACCTGCACCGAGGACAATTTCACCACCAAGGCCGGCGCCTACGCAGCGGCGGCCGAGCACGGGGTGATCGTGGCGGCGCCCGACACCTCGCCGCGCGGCGAGGGCGTGGCGGATGACGACGCCTGGGACCTCGGGCAGGGCGCGGGCTTCTATGTCGACGCGACGCAGGCGCCGTGGACGCCGCACTTCCGTATGGAGTCCTATGTCGTCGACGAGCTGATCGGACTGGTCGACGCCGAATTCCCGACCACGAAGGCGCGGGCGATTTCGGGCCATTCGATGGGCGGGCATGGGGCGCTGACGCTGGCGCTCAGGCATCCGCACCTGTTCCGGTCGGTATCGGCCTTCGCCCCGATCGCCTCGCCGACGCGCTGTCCGTGGGGCGAGAAGGCGTTCACGGCCTATCTGGGCGACGATCGGGCGGCGTGGGCGGAGCACGACGCGGCGCGGCTGATCGAGGCGGAGGTTGGAGGCGGCTGCTACGACGACATCCTGATCGACCAGGGCGACGCCGATCCTTTCCTGACCGAACAGCTGAAGCCGGAGTTGTTGCAGGCGGCGGCGGGCGCGGCGGGCCAGAAACTCTCCCTGCGGATGCAGCCCGGCTACGACCACTCCTACTTCTTCATGACCAGTTTCATCGCCGATCATGTCGCCTTTCATGCGGCGCGACTGAAGTCCTGACCGGTCCATGATAGGTTCGCCGTCCGAACCGGAGGGTGTCTCATGCGGCGGCTTGCATTCGCGTTGGGTCTGATGGCCATGGCTGCCGTCGTCGCGCCCGCGCAGGCCCAGCAGATGGTCGATCCGGACTTCAGGCCGGCCGTGGAGCGCCCGGCCTGGGCCGAGGGGCAGGGGCCGGTCGTGGTGATCGACGAGGCGCACGCCAATTTCCACCGGATGGAGGGGCGGTATTCGCCCTTCGCGGCCCTGCTTAGAGCGGACGGCTACCGGACGCGCGCCGGCGCGCTGGCGTTCGACGCCGGCGGGCTGGAGGGTGTGGACGTGCTGGTCATCGCCAATGCGGGCGCGACGGACGAGCGACCGACGCCGCCGGCCTTCACCGAGGCGGAAGGGGCGGCGCTGGAGGCGTGGGTCCGGGCGGGCGGCAAGCTGCTGCTGATCGCCGACCATGCGCCGTTCGGAGCGGCGGCGGAGGGACTGGCGGCGCGGTTCGGGGTGAAGATGGCCACGGGCTACGCCTTTGCGATGACCCCGGACGGCGAGCCGACGACCACCCTGACGTATCCGGCCGAAGCGTTGGGGGACCATCCGATCTTCGCCGGCCGCGACGCCGCTGAGCGGGTGGAGGGCGTGACCGCCTTCACCGGCCAGTCGCTGGAGGGCCCCGCCGGGGCGGCGGTGCTGCTGCCGATGGCGGCCGGCGCGCGCGAGTCGCGGGACTTGCCCACGCTGCAGGCGCTGGCCGACCGGCTGAAGACGGAGGCGGAGTCGCGAGACGCCGTGCTGGAGGCGTTGTCGAAGCCGGCGCTGCCGGCCCAGGGCCTGGCCTTCGAGTACGGTCTGGGCCGGGTGGTGGTGCTGGGCGAGGCCGGTATGCTGTCGGCCCAGCTGATCCGCTTCCCGCCCGGGAGCGGCCAGGCCGACCGGCGCTTCGGCATGAATGTCGCCCCCGGCAATGCGCGCTTCGGCCTGAACATTATGCACTGGCTGACCGGCCTGCTGCCCTGAAGCGTGCTAAGGGACGGCCATGACCGACGCTTCCAGTTCCGCCTATGACGAGATGTTCGCCGCCCTGTGCCGGGAGGTCGGCTTCTGCCTGCATCCCAAGGGCGAGAAGCGGGTGCTCGCAGCCCTGCCGAACGGGCTGGACGCGGCGACCCGGGCCGTGTTCGACGCCGAGGGCGTGGATTTCGTCTCGGCTCCGGGCGACCTGCGGCGGGCGGTGCGCGACTGCCTGAAGGCCAATCTGCCGGACGCCTGAGCGGAACAGAATCCGGGCGACCGGGCTTGGGTTCGGCGTACGGGCGCCTAGATGAGGGCTCCCCGAACCCTGTCGAAGGAGCCTCCCCATGGCCTTTACGCTTCCGCCCCTCCCGTATGCCTATGACGCGCTGGAGCCGGCCATCGACAAGGAGACGATGACCTTCCACCACGACAAGCACCACCAGACCTATGTCGACAACCTGAACAAGGCGGTGGACGCCATCGCCCCGCTCCAGGGCCAGTCGCTGGAGCAGATATTCGAGAGCGTGTCGAAACTGCCCAAGGCGATCCGCAACAACGGCGGCGGCCACTGGAACCACAGCCTGTTCTGGGAACTGCTGGCCCCGGTCGGGCGGACCGGCGAACCGTCGGCGGAACTGGCGGCGGCCATCGACCGCGACCTCGGCGGGATGGACAGGTTCAAGGAAGACTTCAACGCCGCCGGCGCCGGGCAGTTCGGCTCGGGCTGGGCCTGGCTGGTCGTCCAGGACGGCAAACTCAAAGTGAGTTCGACGCCGAACCAGGACAATCCGCTGATGGACGTGGCCGAAGAGAAGGGCGCCGTCGTGCTGGCGGCCGACGTCTGGGAGCACGCCTATTACCTGAAGTACCAGAACCGCCGGGCCGACTATCTGAAGGCCTTCTGGACGGTGGTGAACTGGAACAAGGCCAACGAACTGTTCGCGGCGGCGACGGCCTGAGCCGGTCGTTCGCGCCCGGCGTCCCGGCGTCGGGCGCCACGGCCCCCCAAACAAGCATAGCCGCGGACCTTCGTCGGAGCCGACCATGACCTTTTACGCCCGCCTCGCCGCCGCCGGCCTGATCCTCGCCGCCATGGGCGCCGGCGCCTGCTCGCCAGAGGCAGAGAAGAAGGCCGCGCCGCCCGCCCCGGCGGCCGCGGCCATTCCGGACATTCACGCCTTCCGCATCGGCGCCCTCGAGGCGACGGCGCTGAGGGACGGCGAACTGGTCTTCCGGGCGTCGGACAGGGAGACGAGCCCGTGGGCCGATGTCGACGGGGTCACCGCGCTGCTGACCGCCGCGGGCCAGGCGGACGGGCAGGTTCACCTGCCGATCCAGCCGCTGCTGGTGCGGGACGGCGACCGGGTGGTGCTGATCGATTCGGGCGCCGGCGGCCAGATGGGCACGGAGGGCAAGCTGCTGGCCTCGCTGCGGGCGGCGGGCGTGGAGCCGGGGCAGGTCACCGACGTGTTGATCTCGCACGCCCACGGCGATCACGTCGGCGGACTCGCCGGAGCCGATGGCCGGCTGACCTTCCCCAACGCCGTGATTCGCATGAGCGAAGCGGAGTGGGACTACGCCAGGGCCGGAGCGGCGGAGGCGGGGGCCGGTCCGCTGCTGGCGGCCATAACCCCCAGGGTGGAGACGTTCGCCCCCGGTGCGCAGGTGACGCCCTCGATCAAGGCGGCGCCCCTGGCCGGGCACACCCCCGGCCATAGCGGGTTTGAGATCGTGTCGGGCGCCGACCGCCTGCTCTACATCGGCGACGCCCTGCACAGTTCGCTGATCTCGGTTCAGCGGCCGGAACTGGTCAACGGCTGGGACAGCGACAGCGCCGCGGCGATCCGCACGCGCCAGATCCTGCTGGATCGCGGCGCCTCGGGGAGCCTGAGGATCTACGGCGTCCACTTCCCGTTCCCCGGGATCGGCAGGTTTCAGCGCCGCGACGACGGCTTCGTCTGGGCGCCGGAGGATCAGGCGGCGCCTTGACTCGGGAGGGGGCGACGGTCATAAGCCCCGCCTTCACGCCACCGGCTCGCCGCGTTGCGTGATCCACTACGGACGATGCGTGGACCGCCGTTGAGATCGTCCCTCCAGTTGGGGAGGGACCGGGCCGCATCATATTGAGAGTGACTTATGTCCAAGCGCCACAGCGCCAAGTACAAACTCGACCGGGTCATGGGTGAAAACCTCTGGGGCCGCTCGAAATCCCCGGTCAACAAGCGTTCCTACGGCCCCGGCCAGCACGGCCAGCGCCGCAAGTCGAAAGTCTCGGACTTCGGCCTGCAGCTGAAGGCCAAGCAGAAGCTGAAGGGCTACTACGGCAACATCACCGAGAAGCAGTTCTCGGCGACCTATGACGAAGCCTCGCGCCGCAAGGGCAACAGCTCCGAGAACCTGATCGGCCTGCTGGAGTCCCGCCTGGACGCCATCGTCTACCGCGCCAAATTCGTTCCGACCGTCTGGGCCGCCCGCCAGTTCGTCAGCCATGGCCACGTGACCGTCGACGGCAAGAAGGTCGACATCGCCTCGTACCGGGTCAAGCCGGGCCAGGTCGTCGAGGTCAAGGAAAAGTCCCGCGCCATGGCGCTGGTGCTCGAGGCCCAGCAGTCGTCGGAGCGTGACGTTCCCGACTATCTGGAACTGGGCGACCGCGGCTTCTCGGTCCGCTACGTCCGCGTGCCGGAGCTGGCCGACGTGCCGTTCCCGGTGAAGATGGAGCCGAACCTGGTGGTCGAGTACTACTCGTCGTAATCGCTTCGCGATTACGACCTTTTGTGGCGCTATGCTCGTGACACGGTCACTCGCGACTTGAGCGCCGAATCGGAAACGCGCTCAAGCAGCGAGCTGCCGCGCGGCGAGCGATAGCGCGAAATCTGGGGCCCCGGAGCGATCCGGGGCCCTTTCCGTATCCGCCTGTGGCGGGTTCCCCTGACGAACGAACAGGCGCACACTGGACAGGTTCAGGATTTCGGCGCGGGAGGCCGGGAATGAAACGGATCGTCACGCTCTCCGGCGCGCTGTTGCTGGCCGCGGCCCTGCCGGGCTGCGCGCTGATGGACCGGTTCACCGGCCAGGAGCCGACGGCCGTCGCCGGGGGACCGGGGCAGATCGAACCCGTCCACGCCGCCGCCATCGTCCAGGACCAGGCCGTGTTCTGGGTCAGTTCGAACGGCTGCACCCAGAAATCGGACCTGACGCCGGTGGTGCGCCGCGTCGGCGCCGCCTCGGTGATCACCCTGCGCCGCCTCAGGGAAGACCGCTGCCTCGAGCCCCGCGACGAGGGCGTGGAGATGCGCTGGACCTTCCAGGAAATGGGGCTGGCGCCGGGGAGCCGGGTCTCGGTCGAGAACCCCTACCAGCTGCCGCGCGGCTGACCGACGCTGCACTGACGGCCGTGGTCCTGCCGGACCAGGATTGAAGCCCGTGCCGTTTCCGACGATACAGGCTCCATCCTGGGGGAGGCCATTGTGTTTCAAATTCTACTTCTCCTGCTGACTGGCCAGGATCCGGCCTTGCCCGTCGCCTTGGAGCCCGCGCCGCCCGTCGTCGAGGCGGCCGTCCCGGCGGCGCCGGAGGCCGCGCTGCCGGTCAGGCCGGTCAGGCCGGTGTCCGGGTACAGCGAGGCGGGTCTGGCCGCCGGGCATACCGGAACCGCCGTCGTGGAAGTCGATGTCCAACCGGACGGGACCAAGGGGCAGGTCGCCATCGCGGTTTCCTCGCGGTCCGACCTTCTGGACGCCGAGGCGATCAGCATGATCACCGGGGCGACCCTGCGTCCGCAGGCGGTTCCGACGCGCTACAGGATCGAGGTCAAGTTCGACCCGTCCAACTTCCTCGAAATGAAGTGCCGCGACTTCGCGCTGCAATCGCGTTGGTTCGCGGCCACGTGGCCCGAGAAAAGCCCCACGGAGACGACGCTGTACAGGGCGTCGGTGGGGGCGATGACCCTTGTGGCGATGAATGGCGGGGCCGCCGGCGTTGAGGCGCTCCGTCCGGTCAGGGAGATGGAGGCGCAATGGCCGCGGCTGATCGTCGAGTGCGAGCGTGAGCCGGACCGGCCCTACCTGCAGATGCTGGCCCGCCTGATCGGCTGACCGGTCAGCGGGCTTCGAACGCCGGCAGCATATCCGGCGGGATGCGCTGTGGCCGCATGGTGGCTGCGTCGACCAGCACCCATTCCGACACGCCCTGGGCGCACAGCCGGCCCTCGCCGTCCTCGATCCGGACATAGCGGTTGAAGCGCGGGCCCTGGGGATCGCCGACCCAGGTGCGGGCCTTCACGTCGGCGGCGTCGGGCAGTAGCGGGCGGAAATAGTCGATCTCGTGGCGCAGTGCGACCCACGACCAGCGGGCGCGCGTCTCGGCGTCGAAGCGGGCGTTCCAGTGGGCCGTGCCCGCGTCCTGCAGCCAGCCGACATAGACGACGTTGTTGACGTGGCCGTTGTCGTCGATGTGCCCGGGCCGGACCTCCAGCGGGACGACGAAAATCTCGCGGTCGTCCCGGGGCTCGAGCTGAGCCCTGGCCATCAGGCGTCGGCGTCGCCGAGGGGCACGCCCTTGTCGGCGAGCAGGGCCTGCAGTTCGCCGGCGTTGAACATCTCGCGCACGATGTCGGAGCCGCCCACGAACTCGCCCTTGACGTAAAGCTGGGGAATGGTCGGCCAGTCGCTGAAGACCTTGATGCCGTCGCGCAGGGCGTCGTCCTGCAGCACGTCGACGCCGACGAACGGCGCGCCCACATGATCGAGAATCTGCACCGCCAGCGAGGAGAAGCCGCAACGCGGCGCGTCCGGCGTGCCCTTCATGAACAGCACGACGTCATGCTGTTTCACCGTCTCGGCGATGAAGGTCTGGACGGGATTGGCGATGGCTTGATCGGTCACTGGAACAGGGCCTTTCGGTGATGGCCGTCAGCTAGGGACCCAAAGGGGCCGGGTCAAGGCGCCGGAAGGTCTCAGCCCTCTGAGGCTCAGGCGGCCTTGGCGCCCGCGACCCGGGCCATCTCGATCTGGGCGGCGAGGCCCGGCGGCATGTCCCGGTCCGGCACCATGGCCAGCATATTGATCCGCTCGATGTCGCTGGCGCGGATCAGCACGCTGGACACCGAGGGGTCGGTCAGGGCGTAGGCCAGGCAGATGGCCTCGGCGGGCCAGTTGTTGGTGCGGTGCAGGAAGGCGAAGGTGCCGGCATGGGCCAGCGGATTGGCCTTCGATTTCGAACCGCCGAAGCCGAACAGGCCCTTCTTCGGCTGATGCACGGCGGCGGCCTTCTTCGCGGTGTCCAGGCTTTCCGGGAAGTAGTCGTAGCCGAAGATGGCCATGTCCGATTCCTGGGCGGCGCGCAGGCGCGACCGGATCTGCCACGGCGAATTGACGTGGAAGGGCGTGACCAGGACGTCGAAGGCGCCCGTCGAGACATAGGTGTCCATCACCTCGCCCTCGCCGGAAATGCCCAGCAGGCGGACCCGTTCGGTGGCCCGCAGGGCCTTGAGGGCGCTGAGGGTGGTCTGCGGCAGCTCATGATCGGCCGGTTCGTCGAGGATCGCCAGGTCGAACCAGCCGAGGCCTGAGATGCCCAGCGCGCGATCGATGGCCGACGTGATGCCCTCGGCCGAGAAATCGCGATCGGATCCGCGGCGGCCATCGCCGGCCCCGAGGGTCAGGGAGACCTGGACCAGCTTGCGGTCGACGTGCTTCAGGGCCTGGCCGAGAATTTCCGCCAGCACGGGATCGGCCGTTTCCAGCCGATAGCTGTTGATGCCCGCTTCGAGCGCCGAATAGATCAGTTCGCGGCTGGCTTCGGGGCCTTGGGCGACGTCACGCGGGCCCAGGCTCAGCGTGAGCGCCGAGACCGCCTGACCCGCCTGTCCAAAGGGACGGTAGCGCATGGTTCAGTCTCCTGCCGGGGAGGCGTTGGCCGGCGCCGAGGTTTCGAGCGCCAGCGCGTGCAGTTCGCCGCCCATCTTGCCCTTCAGCGCCGCGTAGACGAGCTGGTGCTGACGGACGCGCGGCAGGCCCGCGAACGCCGTCGAGACGACGCGGGCGCGATAGTGGTCGCCGTCGCCGGCCAGATCGTCGATGACGATCTCGGCGTCGGGAAAGGCCTCGGTCAGATGACCGCGAAGCTCTTCGACGGGCATGGGCATGGGACGGGCGATTCTCTCTCGATTTCACCGGCCAGAATGCCGCGTAAACCTTAATGGCTGGCTACGGACAGGCGGTTCAGGCGGCGGTGCGCTCGAACAGGATCACGGGTTCGCCCTTGTAGGTCGTCTCGACGTACGGGGCGAAGCCGGCGCGGCGGGCCAGGGCGATCGAGGGCTCGTTCTCCGGCGAGATCATGCAGACCGTGCGCGCGGCGTTCAGCGTGTCGTCGCACCAGGCGAGGGCGGCCGACAGGGCCTCGAAGGCCAGGCCCTGACCCTGGAAGCGGGGATGGACGCCCCAGCCGAGCTCCGGCGCGTCGAACGCCGGTTCGAGGGTTCGGTGGTAGTCCAGCACGCCGACGCTGCCCACGTAGTCGCCGCCGTCCCTGAGGCGGACGGTCCAGTTGCCGTGGCCCAGCGCCTCCCAGTGGCCGATGTCGCGCAACACGCGCAGCCACACGTCCTCGCCTGTCAGCGGCGCGGGGAAGATGTGACGAATGAAGTCAGCGTCGCCCCAAAGGACCCGCAGGTCGTCGTAGTCGGAGAGCGCGACGGGTGTCAGGGTCAGGCGTTCAGTGATCAGGGTGGTCATGGGGTCTCGAACAGGGCTCCTGCGCGTTCGATCCGTGTCTGGCCGCTCGCGTCCGTGACGGCGTAGGTGAAGCCGGGCTGTAGTGCAAAGCCGCCGGCGCGGCCCTGCTTGTCGAGCGCCAGCAATGCGACCTGCGACCGGGCCACGGCTGCGCCGCGCAGCCGGGCGAGGCGCTCGATGACGCGACGGCAGGCGGCGGCCGGATCCAGTCCGGCGCGCATCGCCTCGACCACGGCATGCGAGCCGGCGACGCGGACGACGTCCTCGCCCACGCCCGTGGCGGTGGCGCCGCCGACCTCGTCATCGACATAGAGGCCGGCGCCGATGAGCGGGCTGTCCCCGACCCGGCCGCGCATCTTGAAGGCCATCCCGGAGGTGGTGCAGGCCCCGGCCATCCGGTCCGCCGCGTCGATGGCCAGCAGGCCGATGGTGTCGTGGTTTCCCGGGCCGCCGGGCATGGCGCGCCAGTCGGCATTCTCGCTGTTGATACGGGGGGCGTAGTCGGCGGTTTTCAGCCACTCCCGCCAGGCCGCCTCCGCCCGCGGCGTCAGCAGGTTGTGGGTCTCGAAGCCCTGTTCGACGGCGAAGCGCCGCGCGCCTTCGCCGACCAGCATGGTGTGAGGCGTGCGCTCCATCACCCGACGGGCCACCGAGACGGCGTGGACCACGTCCTCCAGCGCGCAGACCGCGCCGATGTCGCCCGCCCACGTCATGACGCAGGCGTCCAGCGTCACCCGGCCGTCGCGATCCGGCAGGCCGCCGAGACCGACCGAGGAATTGCTCTCGTCGGCTTCGGCCACGCGCCCGCCGGCCTCGACCATGTCCAGCGCCGAGCCGCCGGTCGCCCGCGCCGCCAGGCCAGCGGCGTTGGCGGCGGCGCCGAAGTCCCAGGTCGAGACCATGACCGCGGGCGCGGCGTCCGGGGCGACGGCCGCGCCCGCGAGGGCGGCGACCGGCGCCGCACCCAGCAAGGTCCTGCGCGAGGGCCCGGTCACATCAGGCCCAGTTGCTTGAAGCTGGCCACGCCGTCGCGGCCGACGATCAGGTGGTCGTGCACGGAGAGGTCGAGGGCGCGGGCGGCCTCGATGATCTGGCGGGTCATGTCGATGTCGGGGCGGGACGGGGTCGGGTCGCCGGACGGATGGTTGTGGACGATGATCATCGACTTGGCCGACAGCTCCAGCGCCCGGCGCACCACCTCGCGCGGATAGACCGGAGCATGGTCCACGGTGCCGCGATTCTGGATTTCGTCGAGGATCAGCTGGTTGCGGTTGTCGAGGTAGAGGACGCGGAATTGCTCGCGCGGCTCATGCTGGAGCGACAGGCGGACGTAGGCCAGCAGGGCGGTCCACGACGAGATGACGGTGCGCTTGCCGGCCTCTTCCCTGGCGACGCGCCGGGCGACCTCGTGCAGGGCGGCGAGGTCCAGGGCGGTTTCGACGCCGATGCCCCGGGTCCGGCCTCGCGCATCCTCGGTCCTGACGGTCATCAGATCCTCGACCGAGGCGGCGAGCACCGCCGCCAGGGACTCGAAGCGGGCCAGAAGGGCCTTGGCGATCGGCTTGACGTCGCCCTGGGGCTGGCTGCGGAACAGAAAGAATTCGAGCAGCTCGTAGTCGGGGAGGTGGTGCAGGCCGGCCGTGCGGGCGCGGTTCCTCAGCCGTTCGCGATGGCCGGACAGGCCGGGCCCCCTGATGGCGAGGACCTCGGCGGACGGCGCGTCCTGACGCGCAGCCGGTGTCGGGAAGGGCAGCACTGCGGACACGGCGGCCTCCGGGATGAACGCCGCACGATGCCAGAACAGAAAGGGAACGTCCAGTTCGGCCGAGAACAGGCCGTCGGAGCTACGCTCACCGGTCAGAATTTGGGACGGAACAGTCCCGCGGGGCTGGCGCTGAAGATTTCGACGCCGGTCTCGGTGACCCCGATGGTGTGTTCGCACTGGGCCGACAGGGACTTGTCGCGGGTGACGGCGGTCCAGCCGTCGGACAGCACCTTCACGTGCGGCTTGCCCAGGTTCACCATCGGCTCCACGGTGAAGAACATGCCGGTCTTCAGCGTCGCGCCCTCGCCGCGGCGGCCGTAGTGCAGGACGTTGGGGCTGTCGTGGAACAGCCGGCCGATGCCGTGGCCGCAGAAGTCGCGCACCACCGACATGCGGTTGGCCTCGACCACCTGCTGGATGGCGTAGCCGATGTCGCCGAAGGTGGCGCCCGGCCTGATGACCGCGAGACCGGCCTCGATCGAGTCATAGGTGACGTCGATCAGCTTCCTCGCCCGGGCGTTGATCTGGCCGACGGGATACATGCGGCTGGAGTCGCCGTGCCAGCCGTCGACGATGACGGTGTGGTCGATGTTGACGATGTCGCCGTCCCTGAGAACCTTGTCGCCCGGGATGCCGTGGCAGACGACGTGGTTGATCGAGGTGCAGACCGTCTTCTCATAGCCCTTGTAGCCGAGGCAGGCGGGCAGGGCGCCGTGGTCGAGGGTGAACTCGCGGACCCGGTCGTCGATCTCGCCGGTGGTGACGCCGGGGACCACGAAGGGCGTGATCATGTCGAGCGCCTCGGCGACCAGGCGGCCGGCCTTGCGCATGCCCTCGAAGGCTTCGGCGTCATGGACGCGGATTTCGTGGGTGCGGACGAAGGCGTCGCTGTCCAGTTCGGGGGTCTCGTACATCGGTCTCTTTCGGCGGGGCCCGGTCAGGGGTGGGGCCGCCATGGCAGGGCGCGATCCAGCCGGATCGCTTCGGAACTCAGGTGGCAACTATAGCACAGAACCTCAACCCCGCGCGATGCGGCCTCGCGCAGGGCGGGGCCGTAGGCGCGGTCGATGTCGTCGGCTGTGGTGAAGGAGTCGCAGTCCATGCGCTGGACGATGAACAGCATGACGGCGCGGCCGCCGGCCTCGACCACCCGCTCCAGCGCCTTCAGGTGCTTGACGCCGCGGACCGTGTTGCAGTCGGGGAATTCGGCCAGCGGCGGGGTGCGGCTGAAGTGGCAATTCTTGATCTCGACCCAGCAGGACGGGCGCCCGAGGCCCTTGGCGTCGTCTTCAAGCAGGATGTCGATGCGGCTGTCGACGTCGTAGCGCACCTCGCGCCGGAGGATGCGGTAGCCGGTCAGTTCCGGGATCCTGCCGCGCGGGATGGCGGCCTCGGCGATGCGGTTGGGATTCAGGGTGTTGACGCCGACCGGACCGGCGTCGGGCAGGATCACGGCCTCCAGGGTCAGCGGCAGCTTGCGCTTCGGATCGGGCGAGCGGGACAGCCAGACCGGCAGGCCCGGCGCGGTCAGGCCGAGCATGGCGCCGGGGTTCGGGACGTGGACGGTGGTTTCGCGGCCGTCCTCCAGCACCACGTCGGCGAGGAACCGCTTGTAGCGGCGGATCAGGGTTCCGTGTTCGAGCGACGACTTGAAGCGCATGGGCGAGGGTCTACTAGCTGCTGGTCATGAGCGATGCATCCCCCACCGCCGCCGTCCTGATCATCGGCGACGAGGTCCTGTCCGGCCGGACGCAGGACACCAATCTGAACACCATCGCCCGGTTTCTCGGGGCGTTGGGGATCGACCTGCTGGAGGCGCGGACGGTCGGGGACCGCAAGGCGCAGATCGTCGAGAACCTGAACGCGCTGAGGGCCTCGCACGATCATGTCTTCACCACCGGCGGCATCGGGCCGACGCATGACGACATCACGGCGGATGCGGTGGCGACGGCGTTCGGGGTCGAACTGCTCGAGCATCCAGGGGCGCTGGCCATCCTGGAGCGGCGCTATGGCGATGAGCTCAACGCGCCGCGTCGCCGGATGGCGCGGATTCCGGACGGCGGCTCGCTGATCGCCAATCCGGTGACCGATGCGCCGGGCTTCCAGATCGGCAACGTCTTCGTGATGGCCGGGGTGCCCAGGATCATGTCGGCGATGCTGGAGGACGTGGCGCCGCGGTTGCGGACCGGGGCTGTGGTGCACTCGCGGACGGTGCGGGTGACCGGCGTGGGCGAGGGCGACGTGGCGGATATGCTGACGGCGGCGGCGAGGGCGCACCACGATCTCAGTTTCGGGAGCTATCCATTCGGGGCGGGCGCGGTGGGGGAGATCGGGACCAATCTGGTCGTGCGCGGGCGGGACGGAGGGGCCGTTGAGGCGGCCGCGCAGGCCTTGCTGAAGGCGCTGGAGCTCGCCGGAATCGAGGCGAGAATCCCGGCGCGAGCCTAGCCGGTGAAAGCGTCGACCACGGCCCGGTACGCCGGATTGGGACGGCCGGCGGCGTCCAGCAGGAGCGGACTCTCGTCGGGGCGGTTCTTGCCTTCCTCGCGGACCAGCCAGCTGTCGACGTCGCGCAGGCCCCAGGTGGTGAAGGCGTAACGCTGGCGTTCGGGCAGGGCCATGAAGGCCTCGGCCAGTTCGCCGACGCGCGCGACCTGCTGGGCGCGGCGCTCTGCGGTGGGACGCAGGTCGGGCAGGCGGCCGCCGTCGCGCTGCATCGGGAAGTCCAGTTCGGAGACGTGGATCGGCAGGCCGAGCGAGGCCGCGTCGCGCATGAAGGCCGTGATCTGTCCGGCCGGGATCTCGATGTTCAGGTGCGACTGGGTGCCGATGCCGCCGATCGGGGCGCCGAGCTTGAGCAGGCGCTCGACCAGTTTCAGAAATGTCGCGCCCTTCGCCGGGATGTTCTCGAGATTGTATTCGTTGAGGAACAGGACGGCGTCGGGGTCGGCGGCGCGGGCCTGTTCAAAGGCGCGGACCATGTAGCCGTCCATGCCCAGGGCGCGGCTCCAGTGGCAGTCGCGCAGGCCGTCGCCGTCCTCGGCCACAGGCTCGTTGACCACGTCCCAACCGGCCATCCGGCCCCTGTAGCGGCCGACGGCGGCCGCGATGTAACGGTCGTATTCGGCGGCGAAGCGGGCGCGGGGAACGTCGTCGTTGAAGACCTCGCCGCCCTGGGAATACCAGATCAGGGTGTGGCCGTGGACGCGCAGGCCGTTGTCGCGGGCGAAGGCGACGACGCGGTCGGAGGCCGAAAAGTCATGGGTGAAGCCGGCGCCGAGCGTGCGCTCCATCTTCTGCTCCCACTCGGGCGTCAGCTGGGAGCAGTGGCGCAGGACCTGTTCGAGCCAGTCCGGCTGGTCGAGCTGCCAGGTCATGGCGGTGGCGCCGAAAGGGCAGGGCGCGACGGCCTTCAGCGGCGGGGCGGGGGGATCGGCGGCGGGCCGGGCGGTCGCGAAGCGGTCGCAGGCGGCCAGCGCGATCGGCGCGGCGAGGAGGGCGCGGCGGTTCAGGCGCGGCGGGTCAGCCCGCACGGCGCCTCAGGCCCAGTTCGTCGAAGGCCGCGGTCTCGCGCTTGCCGGCGGCGATGATCCGGTTCAGCCGGGTGGTCTCCGCAACATGTTCGAACTTCTTCAGCTCCTCGAAGGCGCCGGTCAGGGCGTCGCGGGCCCCCGCCTCCTCGGCGTTGATCTCGACCACATCGGCCTCGGCGGCGGATTTGCGCAGCTTCCAGCCGTTCAGATAGGCCTGCAGCAGCATGGCGGCCTCGGCGTCCTCGCGGGCGCGCTCCTGCTCGATCTCGGCCTCGGCCTCCAGCACGGCGAGACGCATCTCGGCGGAGGCGCGACGGGCGGTGATCTCGGCGAGCCGCTTCTGCAGCGTCTCGACCTCGTAGTTGGAGATGCGGATCAGGGATTGGGCCCAGGCGGTCATGCTGCGTCTCCGGTCACTGAACCATTCCCTGGTTCAGAATGGTTTCCAGACGGTCAAAGGAATCGGCCAGCCGCGTCACGTCATGGTGATCCTGCCCGAGGAAGGCCTCGAGCGCGGGATTCAGGGCGATGGCGCGGTCGACGATCGGATCGGCGCCGGTGCGATAGGCGCCGATGCGGATCAGTTCTTCCATGTTGGCGTAGGCCGACAGGCACTGACGGGCGCGGCGGTTCAGCTCGCGTTCGGGCGGGGTCTGGCAGCCGGGCAGGGTGCGGCTCACCGACTTGAGCACGTCGATGGCCGGGAAGCGGCCGCGCTCGGCGATCTTGCGGTCCATGACGATGTGGCCGTCGAGGATGCCCCGGACGGCGTCGGCGATGGGCTCGTCATGGTCGCCGCCGTCGACCAGCACGGTGAACAGGGCGGTGATCGGTCCGGCGGTGGTGCCGTCGGGCCGGACCGGGCCGGGGCCGGCGCGCTCCAGCAGCTTGGGCAATTCGGTGAAGACAGTGGGGGTGTAGCCCTTGGTGGTCGGCGGCTCGCCCGCGGCCAGGCCGATCTCGCGCTGGGCCATGGCGAAGCGGGTGACCGAGTCCATCAGGCACAGGACCTCGAGGTCCTGGTCGCGCAGGAACTCGGCGACGGCCATGGTCATGTAGGCGGCCTGCCGGCGCTTCAGGGCCGGTTCGTCGGAGGTGGCGACGACGACGATGGCGCGGCGCAGGCCTTCCTCGCCCAGGGTCTCCTCGATGAATTCGCGGACCTCCCGGCCCCGTTCGCCGATCAGGCCGACCACGACGACGTCGCAGGTCGCCTGTCGGGCCAGCATCGACAACAGCACCGACTTGCCGACGCCCGAACCGGCGAAGATGCCGAGGCGCTGGCCGCGGCAGGTGGTGGTGAAGACGTCCATGGCGCGGACGCCGAGATCGAGCCGCTCGCCGACCCGGCCGCGCGAGTGGGCGGGGGGCGGCGGCGCGCGGAGCGGATAGGCGGCGGGGCCGGTCGGCAGCGGCCCCTTGCCGTCGATGGGCTGCCCGAAGGCGTCGATGATCCGGCCGAGCCAGGCGGTGGTCGGGCGCACGCTGGCGGCGGCGGAGACGATGCGGATGTCGGCGCCGGGGGCCACGCCCTCGACCGGGCCGAACGGCATCAGCAGGGCCTTGGCGTCGCGGAAGCCGACCACCTCGGCGGGAAGGGGCGACAGATGGCGGCGCTCGATCTCGGCCCGGGCGCCGACGGCGAGGCGGGACAGGCCGCCCTTTGACTCGATCAGCAGGCCGTTCACGCCCGCGACCTTGCCGGTCACGACCAGCGGATCGATCGCTTCGACGGCGGCGGCGAGATTGCGCAAGCGGAAAGCCCCTGATCAGGCTTCCACGGATGCGGGATCGTGGTTAACGACCGGTGAAGAGAGGACGACTATGCCCGCTTCAGCGCCGGTTTCACGCCATAGGTCGCCCAGCGCCACAGCCATTCGGCGGGGCCATAGGCGTAACGCGCCAGCCACCAGCGGCTGAACACAATCTGCAGCCCGAACACCGCAAGGGTGAAGGCGAGGCTCAGCGTCGGTCCCATCCAGGGCAACAGGCCGAAGCCGAAGCCGTACAGGAAGACGAAGAAGAAGACGCTCTGGGTCAGGTAGTTGGTCAGGGCCATCTGTCCCACCGAGCCGAGCCCGGACAGGAACCGGCGCACCGCCGGCAGCTGGCACAGGACGACGATCAGGGCTCCGTAGCCGAGGGCCTGGACGAGCTCCGCGACCGGCGCGACCCCTCTGAACAGCGCCTG
This sequence comes from Brevundimonas sp., assembly GCF_035626975.1. GTDB lineage: Bacteria > Pseudomonadota > Alphaproteobacteria > Caulobacterales > Caulobacteraceae > Brevundimonas. The sequence continues at coordinate 67,751 of NZ_DASPMQ010000005.1, read as the reverse complement.
GGCCCACGGCATCGGCTCCAGCTCCATGCCGGCCATCATCGATCGGCGCAGGCTGGTCAGCAGGCCGAGAGGGATGAAGGTCGCGGCCACGATGGCGAAGCCGGTCAGATATCGTTCGGGCTGCTGAAGCCAGCCCTGCCGATAGATCCAGCTGCCGATCATGAACCGGCCGAGAATCCATCCGAAATAGCTGAGCGCGATCGGCTGGGTGTAGAATTCGACGAACAGCGTCCTGAACATGGCGACCACGAAGGCCGGATAGTCGTGGCTCATGACGATCGGCCAGCGCGCCGCCGCCCCCGCCTCAAAGAGCGCGACGAAGGCGGGCGGTTGTCCCTCGGGCGTGGTCAGCTGGTAAAAGATCATCACCGCGGCGGGCAGGAGGGTGGCCAGGACCAGGCCCGCTCCCAGCAGCCATCCGCTCGACCAGCGCCGCGTCAACAGCAGCAGCAGGGCCATGGCGGCATAGGCGTTCAGGATGTCGCCGGCCCACAGCAGGCTGGTGTGCGCCACGCCCACCGCCAGCAGCACGAGGACCCGTCGCAGATAGATCGTCCGCCCGTCGCCGCCCCGCCGGCCGATGCGGTCCATCATGATGGCGAAGCCGAAGCCGAACAGCAGCGAGAACAGCGCCTGCGCCTTGCCGCCCATCAGCAGGGCGGACAGGAAGCCCACCACCTTTTCCAGCGTCTCCATCTGCGTCAGGCCGTGGATGTTGTCCGCGGGCACGAGGAAGTCGCCCATGCCGAAGACGTTCATCCACAACACTCCGAACAGCGCGAAGCCGCGGATGATGTCGATCTCCCCGATACGGTCGGCCTGCGCGGTCGGCAGTGTGGCGTCTGTCACGTGGTAGTCCCCCCATCCCCTCGACGTGAATGCACAGGCGTAACCGACCCGGCGCCGGAGTCCAGCCGTCAGACCGGCTGTCGCTTCGACGGCGGCCGCGAGATTGCGCAAGCGAAAGACCTCAGACCGGAGCCTGGCGTTTGCGCGGTCATGGTCAATCAGGCGTGAAACGACCGGAGCCGGTCAAGGCCGAATGAGAAAGGCCCCGGCGTGAAGCCGGGGCCCTTCCTTCGGAACGCGTCCCGAAAGACCTAGAATACGAAGCGGGCGCCGATCGAAACGACATGGGCGCTGCCTTCCGCCCGGATGGAGTCCGTGCCGTCGGAAATCTCGAACGTCGGCATGTCGATGTAGCGGTAACCGATGTCCCAGGTCATGGTTTCCGACATCGGGATCGTCACGCCGGCCTTCGCCTGCCAGATGAGGCTGGAGTCGTCTTCCGACTCGCCGGCGACTTCGTAATCGACCATGCCCCAGCCCACACCTGCGCCGACATACGGCGCGACCGGGCCGCCCGTCGAGAAGTTGTACATGACGTTGGCGAGAACGCCGACGGTCGACACGCTCGCATCCAGGGGACCGAAAATGGCGTCCGCCTCGGCCGTATCGATGTCGCTCTGGACGTACAGCACTTCGCCTTCGACCGAGAAGGCGCTGTCGCCGCGGGTGCCAGCGGCGATGCTCGCGAACAGGCCGGACTCAAGATCGGCGTCACCGGAGAACGTGTCGGGCGGCGAGACGACGTCGAGATCCACGGAGCCGGCGACCGCTCCGCCCAAATTGACCTGGACATAGCGGCCCGAGTTGTCCTGGGCCATGGCGGGCGTCGCAAGCGCAGCGGCGGCTACGGCAGCCAACGCAATGAATTGTTTCATGATCTGTTTCTCAAAATGCCGCCCCCGATGAGCGGGGCTGCAACTTGCTCCAAGTTGTGGCGAAGCGCGAGATGCACGGCAGCGTTTTGCTGCGGCACTGTTTTGTTCGCGCCACAGTAACGCTGGGATTCCGGTGCGGCGCCTCGACGCGTGTCTCACGGCGCGAGGAGGCGGGAACCAACCTCCGGGCCCATGGATTAGTCTCGCCGCCGGATAGCGTTGATCGACCAACCGCCAAGGAGGGGCGGCGATCAGACGTCCGGCGCGCGTCCGCCCCGGACGCCCCACCCTCATCGGTCCGGCCGCGGATGAAAATCGGAACGCCGGTCGTTGAGACCATCAGGACGGGGCCCGCGGCTGGCGCGGGCCATCGTCGGCATCAGGAGGGTTATCCCCATGGCTGCTTCTTCCGGAGCCGCTCGCGCGGCTGTGTTCGACACGCGCCTCGTGTCCCCGCTCGCCTTCGCCGAGATCAATCTGACATCGGCGCTGCACGGCGTCGCTCCGGCGCCCCTGGCCTTCGCGGCCAACGACAATCGCGACGGCGAGACCGCTGTGGCCTCGTGGAGCCTGAGTTGCGGCTGCGGCTGCGGCAAGGGCTGGACGGACTTCTTCCGCGACGGAGTCGGCGACCGGGTTCGAACCGTCGGCGTGGACACGGTCACCAATCCCCTGCTGCTGGACACCGTCGGCGGCGACAGCGCCGGCGCGGCCCAGGCCATCACCGTCGGCTCGACGACCTATGGTGTGATCGAGGACTTCAACGACCAGGACTTCTTCGCCGTCACCCTGGTCGCGGGCCAGACCTATGCGATCTCCCAATTGCTGCATGTCGGCGGCACCGCCACGGGCGACGGAACCCTGTTGAGCGGCGTTCCGCTGGCCGACGCCTTCATCGAGCTCTACGGCGCGGACGGCACGACCCTGCTGGCCTCGGCCGACGGCGGCAGCAACACCACGCCCTCAGGCCTCGACGCCAAGCTGTTCTTCACTGCGACGACCACGGGCACCTACTACATCAACGCCCGCAGCTTCGATCAGGACGCGACCAATGGCACGGACGGCGACCATGTCGGCGACTACACGCTGAACGTCCGGGCCGTCGAAGCCTCCGAAGCGCCCCTGCCGCGCTTCTATTCGGCCGCCGGCCAGGCGCCCAACCCCCTGCTCGACTCGCTCGACTGGGGCAGCACCTGGGACCACACCGTCCGCAACCCTGACGGCGACAACGGCACGCGCACGGACAATGGCGTCGCCGACGGCGGGACGCCGATCACGAACACCGAATACGGCATCGTCGGCAAGAACGTGATGAAGGTGTATTTCGCCAAGCAGGGCGACGTCTTCCTCAGCGAGGATCCCCTCAATCCGGGCCTGGAAAACTCACTTCAGGCGCGCAACCTGGAGCAGTGGGAACGGGACGCCTTCTGGAGCTGCATGAACATCTACGAGCAGGTCACCGACCTGAAGTACATCGAGGTTGATAACCGCGCGGACGCCGACATCAAGATCATCGTCTATCCGGGGACGCCGGGCGCGGGCGCCAGCCTGCTGGGCCGCATGAGTCCTCCCGGCGAACAGAACGAAGGCCAGACCGAGATCAACGGCGGAGACTATCGCTGGACCGAGGAGGGCGTCAGCCCGGGCGGCTTCTTCTTCCCGACCCTGCTGCACGAGTGGGGCCACGGCCACGGCATGAAGCATCCGCATGACACCGGCGGCGGCGGTCCTGTCATGAGCGGCGCCGGACCCAGCGAAGACCCGGTCGAGGGCGCGATCGGCGGCCAGTACGGCGACTTCGGCCTGAGCCAGCAGATGTACACCATCATGTCGTACAACGACGGCTGGAACGAGACCGGCGGCGTCGGCGGCCGACCTGCCGGCCATGGCGGCCCCAGCTCGGGCGGCCTCGAGATGCAGGCCGACCACTTCGGCTGGATGGGCACCCTTGGCGCGCTGGACATCGCGGTGCTGCAGGACAAGTACGGCGTCAACGAGGAGTGGGCGACCGGCGACGACGTCTACACGATCGACGACGTCAACGGGGCCGGCCACTACTACCGCGCCATCTGGGACGGCGGCGGCAATGACGAGATTCGCTATGCCGGATCCCGCAACGCCACCATCGACCTGCGCGCCGCGACCCTGCAGTACGAGGAAGGCGGTGGCGGCCGGGTGTCCTACGCGCTCGGCGCCTGGACCGGCTTCACCATCGCCAATGGCGTGATCATCGAACGGGCGACCGGCGGCGACGGGAACGACACCCTGACCGGCAACGAGGCGGCCAACATCCTCGCGGGCGGCCTTGGGACGGACGTCCTCAACGGCGACGTCGGCGACGACACGCTGAGCGGCGGCGGCGGAGCCGACACCCTGAACGGCGGCGCCGGATCCGATACGGCGGACTATGGCTCGGCGGCGGCGGGCGTCAGCGCCCGGCTGTCGATCGGACGGGTCCTGGATGACGGCTCGGGCGCGGTCGATGTGCTGACCGGCGTGGAGAACGTCACCGGCTCGGCCTTCGCCGACACCCTGTTCGGCGACGGCTCCGCCAATGTCCTGCTGGGCGGTGCGGGGCGCGACACCCTGATGGGCAACGCCGGCGCGGACGTGCTGGGCGGCGGCCTCGGCGAGGCGAACACCGTGTACGGCGGGCTCGGCGACGACCGTTTCCTGGTGGACCTGGCCGGCGACACCCTGATCGAGTACGAGGGCGAGGGCACCGACACCGTCGAGACGACCGTCGCCGCCCTTACGCTCAGGGCCAATATCGAGAACCTGATCTACACCGGCGCCGGCAACTTCGCCGGCATCGGCAACGCCTCGGCCAACGTAATCACCGGCGGCGTCGGGGCCGACACCCTGACGGGCGGCGGCGGAAACGACACCTTGAACGGCGGCGCCGGTCAGGACCTGGTTCTGCTGACCGGCGTTCGCGCCGACTATGTCGTGACGGCCGAGGCGGGCGGAGCCTACCGCGTGGCCGACGCCGTGGCGGCGCGCGACGGCGTCGACCTGCTGACGGGTGTGGAGCGCGTCCGGTTCAGCGACGGGACCACGGCCCTGCTGTCCGACCTGGTCGCCGCATCTCCGGCCGCGGCGGCGACGTCGTCGTCGGCGAAGTCCTACGACGCCCAGATCCTGCCGGGCATGTCAGACGACGACTTCATCGTCCTGAAAGGCGGCGACGAACCGCTGATCCTGCCCGATGAGGGGCTGTCGGCTGACCTGGCTCCCTGGAGCCGGTTCGGCGGCGAGACGGACCGGATGTCGGGCCTGTTCGACCGGGATGACGGGTTCACGGGCGAGATGGCGGGTCTGTGGCGCCATATCGACGGGCTGGATGACTGGATGTAGGCTGGCGCGACCGGCTTGCGACGACGCCGGGGCGATCGACTTTCGCCCCGGCGTCACGCCGTCATTTCCGCCCTGCCCTGCGAGAGACCTCCCATGTCCGACGTCGCCCCGGCTTCAGCCTATGATCCTTCCCGTCATCTGAAAGCCGGACGCGGAAAGATATATCCGTCCATTCTGGACACCATCGGCGACACCCCCGTGGTCGGCCTGCCGCGGCTGTCGGAGGAATACAGGCCGAAGGCGACGGTGCTGGCCAAGCTGGAGTTCTTCAATCCGATCGGCTCGGTGAAGGACCGGATCGGCGTGGCCATGATCGACGCGCTGGAACAGGCGGGCCAGATCGGGCCGCACTCGGTGCTGATCGAACCCACGAGCGGAAACACCGGGATCGCCCTGGCGTTCGTCGCGGCGGCCAAGGGCTATCGGCTGATCCTGGTCATGCCCGAGAGCATGTCGATGGAACGCCGCAAGATGCTGGCCCTGCTGGGCGCCGAACTGGTGCTGACGCCGGCCGAGAAGGGCATGAAGGGCGCCATCGCCGCGGCCCAGGAGCTGCTCGACAAGACGCCGGGCGCCGTAAGCCCGTCGCAGTTCGACAATCCGGCCAATCCCGCCATCCATCGGGTCACGACGGCCGAGGAGATCTGGAACGACACGGCCGGAGAGGTCGATATCGTCATCTCCGGGGTCGGCACCGGCGGGACCATCACCGGCGTCGGCCAAGTGCTGAAGGCCCGCAAGCCGTCAGTGCGGATGATCGCGGTCGAGCCGACCGCCTCGCCCGTGCTGTCAGGCGGCGAACCCGGCCCGCACAAGATTCAGGGCATCGGCGCCGGGTTCATTCCCGCCAACGTCGACCGTTCGGTCATCGACGGCGTCGAGCAGGTGTCCAACGACGACGCCTTCGACATGGCCCGCAAGGCGGCGCGCCTGGAGGGGATCCCGGTCGGCATCAGCTCGGGCGCCGCCCTGGTGGCCGCCTTCCGTCAGGCCGCCTTGCCAGAAAACGCCGGCAAGATGATCGTGGCCATTATTCCGAGCTTCGCCGAGCGCTATCTGTCCACGGCGCTGTTCGAGGGCCTGTAGGCACGAGTTTGTTGCAACCGTGTTTCGCAACTGTGGACCCGCGGCGGCGGGCGCTTAAAGAAGCTTAACTTTACGCGATCGCGTACGGCGGCGCATTGGCGGCATGCAACCTGTGGAGCCGCCATGCGCGCCTTGATCGCCTCGTTGAGTCTGCTCGCCGCCACCCCAGCGCTGGCTCAGGATGAGCTGACCTCCCTTTCGGACGAGTTCGACAGCGGCGTTCTGACCGGCTGGGTCCGCTTTGATCAGGCGTTTGGCTGGCCTGACAAGATCAAGGCGTTGGACGTCGGCGAAACTACGCCGGGCGCCCTGCACATCGAGCCGCATCATTCGGCCTGGGTGCGCGATCTGAACGCGCCATTCCTGTTCAGGGAAGTAAACGGCGACTTCGACGTGAGGGCGCGCGTCCGGGTGCGGAGCCAGGAGGGCGACATTCCGGGCGGTACGTGGTCCCTGGGCGGATTGATGGCGCGTGTGCCTAACCGATCCACGGCGGAACGATGGGCGCCGAGATCAGAGAACTGGCACTTCATCACCACCGGCGTCGGGCAGGTGGCGGGCGAGCCTATGACGGAGACCAAATCGACGTTCAACAGCTACTCCTCGCTGAGGCTGCGGCCGTTTCCGACCGGCTGGGTCGAGTTGCGGCTGGTCCGGGTCGGCATGGTGCTGATCGCGCTCGCCCGGCCGGAGGGCGAGACCCGTTGGCAGGTGCGGGACCGGTTCTACCGGATGGAGAACAATCCAGTGATGCAGGTGGGCCTCATCGCCTACACGACGAGCGACGACGTTCCGCCCGGACCGGAGAACCCCGAAGCGATCAACCGCACCGTGGACCGTGAGTCGCGGGTCGACATGGTGCTGGAAGTTGACTGGATCCGGTTCGCCCGGCCCTTGCCGCGCGTCCGCCCCGACTGGTACGCGCAGGTCAGCGCCAACCCACTGGCCGATCCAAACCTCCCGGAGGCTGAACTGCTCGAGGCTTTGGGAAGCTGATCTGGCGGCGAGGACCGTCACGGGCGGTTAACCGGCGAGCCTTAACCTTGACCGACATGTCCGAGCTCGCTCTCATGCCAGAGGAGGCCGCGCCGCAAGGCGGCTTCCGCGCGCGCCATGCCCTGCTGAAGCGCCTGGCCGACGTGGTGTCGCTGCCGACCAGCCGGATCAACGCGTTCGAGCGGGCGGTGACCGGCGACCTTCTGGTCGAAATGCTGCGCCTGGCGTCCCATGAGGATCGCAAGCGGGTGACGGCGCGGCTGGCGCCGCTGGCCGAACTGCCCAGCGCCCTGACGCGAATGCTGCTGCGGGACGAACCGGATATCGCGGGCTTGCTGATCGAGCAGTGCGCCTCGCTGTCGGACGCCGACCTGGTCTCCTGCGCGCGGGACGCCGGGACCGAGCACCGGCTCCTCATGGCCGGCCGCCGCGCCCTGTCGGAGGTGGTCACCGAGACCCTCATGAGCTTTGGCGAGAGCCCGGTGATCGAGGCGGTGCTGAGAAACAACACGGCGCGGCTGAGCCAGGTCGCCGTCGAGGGCGTGGTCAGCCTGAGCCGGACCGAGCGCGGTCTGTGCCACCATCTGCTGAAACGGCCCGAGCTGAGGCCCTCGGGCGCCTATGTCATGTTCTGGTGGTGCGAGCCTGACGACCGCCGCACCATCCTCCAGAGGTTCGCCGTCTCCCGCGAGGTCATGCAGGAGGTGGTCGAGGACGTCTTCGCGATGGCCGCCGAAGAGAACTGGCAGGACCCGGTGTCGCGCAAGGCGCTGCAGTTCATCGAGCGCCGCCAGAGGAACCGGGCCGCCATAGAGAAGAGCCCTTACAGCGGTCTTGAGCAGGCCGTCGAGGCCGCGGCCCGCGATGGCCTGACGCGCGAGGTGGCGACGGAGATCGCCTATCTGTCCGGCGTCAAGCCGGTCACCGGAGCCAAGATACTGGGCGACCCGGGCGGTGAGCCGCTGGCCATACTCTGCAAGGCGACCGGCCTGGGCAAGTCGGATCTGACGGGCCTGTGGCGGTCGATGCGACGACCGGAAACCGCGGACGACGGATCGATTCACCCTGCCTGGGAGCGGGTCCAGATCACCTACGACATGCTGGCCGTGGACCGCGCCCAGACGGTGTTGCGTTACTGGAACTGGTCTCTGTCCTCCGCCCTGACGCCCGCTCTACTGAGGGCGATCCGGGACGGCGAGGAAGACGGGATGGACGACTATTCAGCGCCGGAGCGGGCGGCGATGCTGGCCTTGGCGGAAAACTTCGGCCGCTGATCCGGGCGCGCAAGTAGAGCTCGGTTAGTCTGATAAACGCCACGCGAATACGCTATTGCCTGAATCAGGGTTCGTCTATATTGACCCCGCGACAGGCTGGCGGTGAACGTTCGGCTGAGACGACCAGATCACAAGGTGAGGCCGCGCGTATGGAAGACAATTCGCAACTGCTTGAGATGACCGCCGACATCGTGTCGGCCTATGTCGGCAACAACAACGTTCAGGCTACCGAAGTGCCCGGCCTGATTTCCAGCATCCACGCGGCGCTGTCGCAGGTTTCAAGTGGCGCGGTCGAGCCCGAGCCCGAACCGAAGGAGCCGGCGGTTCCGATCCGCAAGTCTATCACGCCGGACTACCTGATCTGCCTGGAAGACGGCCGCAAGTTCAAGTCGCTGAAGCGCCACCTGCGCACCAAGTACAATATGAGCCCCGAGGAATATCGCGCCAAGTGGGGCCTGCCGAAGGACTATCCGATGGTCGCGCCGAACTACGCCAAGGCGCGTTCGGACCTCGCCAAGCAGATGGGTCTGGGCCAGGGCGGCCGCAAACCCGCCCGCGCCGCCGGCCGCGCCAAGAAATAAGCCGGTTCATACGACTGGCTGAGAAGCGGCCGCCCCGGGCGACGGGGCGGCCGTCTTGCGTTTGGGGTCAGGCCGCCTGGGCGCCGCGCCGCATGCGCCAGAAGCGCAGGGTCCTGAGCGCGGCCTCGCGGGTCAGTTCGGCGTACATGCGGGCGTAGGAATGCGCCTTGGCCATGGCGTCGCCGTCGTCGTTCAGCAGCACCACCGCATAGGTCAGGAACAGGGCGCGATCGAGGTCGGCGGCCTTGCAGACCACGGCCAGGGCATCCAGTTCCCGCCGCTCGATGATCTGGCGGGCGGTATGGAAATCAATATCGGCCAACTGGGCCAGGGCGATCAGGAACGAGGTCCGGCCGCCGGTGCGGTCGCCTGACCGAAGGAAGCGGGCCAGCATCTGGGGCGTGAGCTGTCCGGCGGCCTTCAGTTCCTCCACATAGGCCGAGCATTCCGCGTAGTCGGCGGGAAGGGCGCCGTCGTCCGTCGCGATCCGGGCGCGACCGGCGGCCAGGGCGCTCTCCAGCAAGGCCGGATCCATTCTCGCGTTCTGTTCGAGTATCCGGGTCCGCAGGCGCGCCTCGACCACGAAATACATGTCGTTCAACAGATCCGGCGGCAGGCTGGCGCGTGAAATCGTGGCTTCGTGCAGGTCGGGGTTGGACTTCGCCCGCTCCACGGCGGCCTCCGAAGCCTTGCGCGACAGGCGGGCGCCGTCGTTCCGCAGAAGGGTTCCAAGGGTCTCGTCGTCGCCGCGCTCGACGATCACCTCGGAGACGGCTTCGGACACCGAGGGCCGGGCGGAGACGGCGCGCAGATGGTCCTGACCGTGCCGGCGCACCACCCCCAGCAAGTCCTCGTCCGTCAGCACGGGCGAGGCGGCCAGCACCGCGCCGGCGACGGCGGCCTCGTCGTTGGCCAGCCGGCGGATCAGGGTGTGCGGCGCGTCGGGAGCGTTGGCGAAGCGCGCGGACAGCTCGGCCCGCACGGCGGTTTCCATGTCGTCAGCCAGCTTGACCAGCACCGCGTCATACAGGGTGTCCTCGGTGGCGGTGCGGGCCGATCCACCGAAGAAATGGTCCGTCAGTTCACGCAGCAGGGTGCGGCGCTTCTCGCTGGAGTCCTCCTCCGCGAGGGCGATCAGGTCGGGCAGACGCGACAGGGTGGACGCCTCGATCACTGATGATCCCCGTCGGAGGCGGCGGGGGTCGCCCGCATGTTTCCGTCGCGATCGCGGATCAGGGTCGGGCCCTGCGCCGGTTCGGCCAGGTCTTGCGTGGCGGGGGTCTCCGTCATCGACACCACCAGGGCGTCGACATAGGTGGGCGTGGGCATGACCAGCGCATCCGGCTCGCGTCCGTTCTGCCGGTGCACGGAGTAGTACCGGGCCCCCTGTTGCGGGGGGCGCTCACCGGAGTCGGCCACCTCCGCGACGCGGCGCGGCTGAGCCGGCGCTTCAGCCGGGGGCGCGACGGCGGACGGGGCTTCCGGTTGTGGAGCGGGCGCCGCCTGCTGCATCCGGAAGATCGGCGCGTCGCGGCGGGGAGCCATCGGGTCCGCAGCGGCGTCCGTAACGGAGGCGTCGCCCTGTCGAAGGGGCGCGGGATAGACGGCTTCGGCGGGCGCGGGCTGACCGCGGCGGCCCTGGTCGGGCAAGTAGTCGGGGCCGGGAGACGGCTGCGGCGCGGGCGCCGACGGAGCCGGCGGTACAGGAGCCGGAGCCGGTTCGGGCGGAACCGCCGCCGGCTGAAGCCAGGCGTTGGCGGGAGTCAGGGTTCGCCGGGCGGGCCCGGGAGCGGGAGACAGGCGGCGCGGGGCCGGCGGCTCCGACGCGGCGAAACCGCCGTGGGGGATGACGGTGTTCGGGCGGCGCAGGTCGGTCCGGGCCGGCGCAGGCCGGGCCCCATCGCGCGTGGAGGGGGCCGCCGGCTCGCCGCGGCCCTGCCAGGACAGATAGCGAAGGCCCTGCGCCTGCCCGGCTGCCGGGGCGGATTGGGCCGAGGCGACGTCGGCGAGCGCCAGCACACCTGTGGCGGCGAGAGCGGCGACGGCGAGGATCGAGGCGCGGCGCAAGGGCGGGCTCCGGACGCGGAAACTGGAGCGCCACGGTAGCCGTGCGGGGCTTAACCCGCCGCTAACGGGGAGGTCCGTTCAGGCCAGCCGGCGCCGCACGGCGCCTTCGATCGCTCCGACGACGGCGTTCAGCGCCAGACCCATGATCATCAGGCAGACCAGGGCCGCGAGCATGTCGGCCGTGCGCAGCCGGTTGCCGGCTTCCAGCAGCCGCCAGGCCAGACCCTGCGTCGCGCCCGAGCCGGAGACGAACTCGGCCACGACGGCGCCGATGACCGACAGGCCGGCGGCGACCCTCAGGCCCTCGAGGATGAAGGGAAGGGCGGCCGGCAGGCGCAGCCTGAGCAGCCGCTGCAGCGGGGAGGCGCCATACAGGTCGAACAGCCGCTCCAGATCCGGATCTGCGGACTTCAGGCCGGTCAGCACGCCCGAGAAAAGCGGAAAAAAGGCCACCGCCGCAGCGAGGGCGACGACAGCCCTGTCGGCATGGTCGAGGCCCGCCCAGATCACCACCAGCGGGGCGATGGCGACCACGGGGGTGACCTGCAGCGCGACCGCGAGGGGGCGAACGGCCTGCTCGGCCGATCGATTGAGCGAAACGGCGAGGGCCAGACCGCCGCCGAGCCCAAAGGCGACGACCAGGGCCTGGAAGGCCATCCAGAAGGTCGCGGCGGCGGAGGACAGCAGCAGCGGCGCGCGGTGAACAAGGGACAGGGCCACCGCGCCGGGAGGAGGCAGCAGGTAGACCGGCAGCTGAAAGGCGCGGCAGGCGATCTCCCACGCGAGGAGGAGGAGAGCCGTCAACAACAGGGGCGGCAGGAGGCGGCTCATGAACCCCTCTCATCCGCCGCCGGGATGGCAGTCATGCTGCGAGCCAGTTCCGCGGCCAGCCTTTCGACCGCCGCACGATAGTCGACGTCGGCCCGCCATCCCTCCGGTCGGGGCAGCACGCCGGGAGAGGCCAGTTCCGCAACCACCCGTCCCGCCGCGGCGTCGAGCACGACCGCGCGGTGGGCCAGATAGACGGCCTCTTCGACGTCATGGGTGACGAAGACGATCGCGGGGCGGGGCTTCCGGCCGGCCCAGAGCCGGTGCAGGTCCTCAATGAGGCGTCGGCGGGTGACGCTGTCGAGGGCGGCGAACGGTTCGTCGAGCAGCAGCAGGTCCGGTTCGGTGACCAGGGCCCGGGCGAGCGAGGCCCGCATGGCCATCCCGCCGGACAACTGCCGCGGACGGGTCGACAGCCGGTCGCCCAGACCGACGGCCGCCAGGCCCGTTGACGCACGGCGGCGGGCCACCTCGCGGGGCGCGCCAGCCAGTTCGAGCGGCAGGGCGACGTTGGCCAGGACGTCAGCCCAAGGCATCAGGGTGGCGGTCTGGAACACGAAGCCGATGCGCCCGCGGCCGGCGCCGCGGATCACCGTCCCGTCCGAGGGCGTCTCGAGCCCGGCGAGGAGGCGCAGAAGGGTGGATTTTCCCGCCCCTGACGCGCCGACCACGGCCAGGATTTCTCCGGGCGCGACGCCCAGGTCGACCGGTCCCAGCGCCGGCCGGCCCGGGTAGCGGACGATGACGTCCCGCAGCGCCGCCGCGAACGCCTCTTCGGCGTCAGCCACGGCCGGGCAGATACTGGGTCGTGAAGGCCTGTCGCCAGTCGAGGCCGGTTGGATAGACGCCCGCCTGGGAGGTCACCTCGAAGAAGGCCTGCCAGCGTTCGGGCGTCATCGCGCCCAGGCCGTAGAGCGCCGCGTCGCCGCCATCGACGATGCCGTGCGCCTTGAGCTTCGCCCGGGCCTGGTCGAGGACATCCTGGGTCATGTCGGGATTATCCCGGCGGATGAGGGCGTCGGCGGCCTTGCCGTCGCCCTGGATGTAGTCGCGCCAGCCCTCGGCCGAGGCGGCGATGAAGCTGCGCAGGGCGCGGGCGTTGTCGCGGGCGAAGGCGTTCGGGGCCAGCACCATGGTGGCGTAGGAGGGGTAGCCCTCGTCGGCGAGCAGGAAGACCCTGGGCGTGAAGCCGGCCTCCTTCTCGATGGTGTAGGGCTCGCTGGTCAGATAGCCCTGCTGCACCGCGCGTTCGTCGGCCAGGAAGGGCGCCAGGTTGAAGGTGTATTTGCGGACCTGGTCGTCGGTGAAGCCGTATCGGGCTTTCAGCCAGACCCAGAAGGCGTTGATCGAGGCGTCGGCCAGCAGGATGGGACGGCCGCGCAGGTCGGCGATGGAGTTCAGCGACGGGTCGGGGTGGGCGATCAGGACCTGTGGGTCCTTCTGGAAGAATGCGGCGACGGCCTTCACCGGCGCGCCCTCGGCGACGAGGTTCATGGGGATGAAGCTGTTCGAGCCCATGCCGAGCTCGACGGCGCCGGAGGCCAGCAGTTGCGGCACATTAACGGACGGGCCGCCCTGGATGATCTGCACGTTGAGGCCGCGCTTCCCGTAGGCTCCGGAGGCCAGGGCCTGGTAGAAGCCGCCGTGCTCGGCCTGGGCGCGCCAGTCGGTGGCGAAGCGGAGCCGGACCCGGCCGTCGTCGTCGACCGGAGCCTCCGAGCGTCCGCAGGCAGCGAGAGCGGTTGTCGCCGCCAGTGCGCCGGCGCCGGCGATCAGGGCGCGGCGGTCAGGCGATGTGGGGCGATTCCCGCGCAGCTTCATGGCCTTGGTTTACGGCCGGGGCGTTGGGAAGGGAAGGGGATGGGCGATCCGGGCGCGACGCTCCGGGGGGCGCACCCGCGAAAGCGGCCACCGGAATTGAGCGAGGGGACGAAGATCCCCGGCGAACCGGTTTTCCTCGTCCCCTCGCCAAGTCCGGGTTGGACTTGGCCATTGAGGTTCAGGACCCTGGCTTCAGCATCAGCGAGGCGAACCCCGGCGATGGTCGGCTGTATCCTGTCGCGCTCCTGGTCTCCGGCGTTCCACGAGGTCGAGCCCCGCGCCGTCCATCGATCCCGATCCGGTTCCCTCCGGGTCTTCTGGGGCCGAAGCCTTCGAAGGATCCTTTGGGCCTTGATCCTGTCTCCCGTCCGTTAAGGTCGAAACCCCCCGGTGCGTTCGATCAGAGAGCCGGGCCGGTCCGCTTTGAGCCCCGGGTCTCCCCGGATTTCCGCGCCGCCGTGTCCCTCGGCCTGTTGACGTTCGCGCCAAATCCGTTAGACGGCAAGCGCCCGAATTCGGCCGGCTGTGCGGAACCGCCCCGGCCCCGGTGCATAACCCTGTGCATATCTGTGGGCGGACCGAATTCGCGGAAGCGGATCAGCGGTTTGCGTTTTCCACAGAAAGCGGTCGATCAACCGCCCAACGCTTCCCGCTTCGCCTCCAGCTCCAGCCATTCCTCCTCGGCGGCGGCCAGAAGCGCGCGGGCGCGGTCGGCGTTGGCGGTGGCGCGGTCGAAGGCCTTGCGGTCGCGGGCGTAGAGGCCGGGGTCGGCGAGAGTCGCCTCGTGGCGGGCGATGTCGGCGGGGAGGGTGGCGAGCAGGCCCTCCAGCTCCTTGAGCCGATGGGTGTCCTTGAAGGTCATCTTCGCCGGCTTTTTCGGCGCGGCGGCCGCAACGGTCGCCGGAGCCGGCGCGGCCTCCGCGCGGCGGGCGGCCTCCTTGTCCTGCGGACGTGGATTGGCGCCGGGGCGGAGGAAGCCGGGGTTCTGGCGGATGAAATCGGTCCAGCCGCCGGGCGTCTCGACGATGTCGCCGCGGCCGTTCATGGCGATGGTCGAGGTGGCCAGGCGGTCGACGAAATCGCGGTCGTGGCTGACCAGGATCAGGGTGCCGTCGTAGGACTCGAGCAACTCCTCGAGCTTGTCGAGCGTGTCCATGTCGAGGTCGTTGGTCGGCTCGTCGAGGACCAGCATGTTGGCCGGCTTGGCCAGCGCGCGGGCCAGAAGCAGGCGATTGCGCTCGCCGCCGGACAGGGTCGAGATCGGCTGGCGCAGCTGGCCTTCCTGGAACAGGAAATCCTTGGCGTAGGCGGCGACGTGCTTCGACACGCCGCGCACGAGGATGGAGTCGCCGCCGCCGGGGGTCAGGGCGTCCCACAGGGTCATGTCGCTGCGCAGGCCCTCGCGCGACTGATCGAGGTAGACGGGGTCGAGATTGGCGCCGAGGCGGACCGTGCCGCTGTCCGGCTTGAGCTCGCCCAGCAGGATCTTCACGAGGGTGGTCTTGCCCGCGCCGTTGGGACCGACGATGGCGAGGCGGTCGCCGCGGATGACACGGGTGGTGAAGGGTTTGATGACGGCGCGGTCGCCGAAGGATTTGGTCACGCCCTTCAGGTCGGCGACCAGCTTGCCGGAAGCCACACCGGAATCGACGCCGAGGTTGAGCTCGCGCGGCAGGTCGCGGACCCGTTCGGAGCGGTCGGCGCGCATGGCGTTCAGGGCGCGGGCGCGGCCCTCGTTGCGGGTGCGCTGGGCGGTGATGGAGCGATAGAAGGTGTAGGTCTCGCGCTCGATGGCCTTGTTCAGGCGGCGCAGGGACTCGGCCTCCTCCTCCATGACCTTGTCGGCCCATTCGTCGAAGGCGGCGAAACCCTTGTTGAGGGTGCGGACGCGGCGACCTTCCAGCCAATGGCAGGACTGGGTGACGCGGTTCAGGAAGGCGCGGTCGTGGCTGACCACCAGTACGGCGAAACGGGCGCTGAGCAGTTCGTTCTCGAGCAGTTCGATGGCCAGAATGTCGAGGTGGTTGGTCGGCTCGTCGAGCAACAGCAGGTCAGGCTCTTCCGCGAAGGCCCTGGCCAGGGCGGCGCGACGGATCTCTCCGCCCGACAGGTTCACCGCGGGCTTTGCGGGGTCGAGGCCGAAGGTGGTCAGCCAGGCCTCGGCGGTCCACGGCTGGGCGTCGCCGGAAACGGCGTAGTCGAGCAGGGTCTCGCCCGTGATGTCAGGTTCCTGGGGGACGTAGGCGAAGCGGACGCCGGCCTGCACCGAACGCTCGCCGGCGTCCGGCTCGACCAGGCCCATGACCAGCTTCATCAGCGTGGACTTGCCGGCGCCGTTCCGACCCACCAGCGCGGCGCGGGTGCGCGGCTCGATGGCGATATCGACCCCGTCGAACAGGGGGCGCGGCCCGTCCTGCAGGCGGACGTCCTTGAGCGCGACGAGCGGGGGTTTTCCGGGGGTCTTGGCGGCCATGAGGCGGGGGCTATAGACCGGGCGGCGGCGGTCCGCCACCCGGTGGACGCGTTCATCGCGTTCAACAGGGCGCCCAGTCCCCCGGGACTTCCAAGCGTCGCCGGAACCTCGGTGGAAGAGCGCTGACGACACGCACTTCCAATCGGCGTATGAGGCCGCCGATGGAACGACCCTTCTGGCAAACCAAGCGTCTCGAGCAGATGACGCGCGAGGAGTGGGAGAGCCTGTGTGACGGCTGCGGACTGTGCTGTCTGGTGCGGTTCGAGGACGAGGACACGGGCGAGGTCGTGCCCACCCGGGTGCACTGCCGGCTGTTCGACCCGGTGCGTTGCACCTGTTCCGACTACGCCAATCGCCGGGAGCAGGTGCCCGACTGCATCAAGCTGACGCCGTGGAACATCGAGGCGCTGGAGTGGATGCCCAAGTCCTGCGCCTACCGCCGCATCCATGAGGGACGGGCGCTGGCCGCCTGGCATCCGCTGGTGTCGGGCGACCCGGAGAGCGTTCATGAAGCCGGCGTATCGGTGCGGGGGCAGACCGTGTCGGAGCTGGCCCTGAAGGACCCGGAGGACGCGCTCGACTTCGAGGCGCCCGAGTGGACGGACGAACGCGGCGGAGAGCCGCGCTAACCCTTAGTTCGCACACCGACGATACCATCGCCTCAATGGTGAGGTAATTTTCGTGCCGCCCGCGGACCACGACAGGACAGGACCGATGGAGAGCCCGGGACAGAGGCTCGTCCAGCTCGCCTGCGCCCTGTTCGACACGCCGATCGGCCTGCTGACCATCCTGCGCGAGGAAGAGACCGCTTTTCGGGCGGCCGTGGGCCTGGACATGGAGTCCATCCCGGCTGACGGCAGCGTTACACGACTGATGGTCGCCGGCGAACCAGGGATGGTGCTGGTGATCGAGGATGGTCTGACCGACGAGCGTGTCCGCGAACATCCGCTCGTCGTCGGACCGGCGGGATTGCGCTTCTATGCCGGAGCCAGGGTCAGCGACCGGGACGGGGGGGCGGTGGGTTCGATCTGCGTCTGCGACACGCGTCCGCGTGGACCGTTGACGGCGAAGGAAACCGCGAACCTGAAGCGACTGGCCGAGATGGCCGGCGATCTGATCGACCGGGACGCGGAAGCCCGGGTCAGCGCGGAAAAGATGGGGACGCTGCAACTGGCCGAGACCATGGCCGGGGTCGGGCATTTCCATGTGGAGGCGACAACCGGGATGGTGTCCTGGTCCGACGAGGTGTTCCGGATTCACGGCCTGGAGCCTGGCTCGGTCGATCCGACGCAGTACAGCGCGATGGCCAATTATCATCCCGAGGACGCGCGGATGATCCAGACCTTCATGGCGCGGGCGATGGAGACGGGCGAGGGATATGAGGCCCGGCTCCGCCTGACGCGCGCCGACGGGGAAGCGCGGGTAACCCGCTCGATCGCCCGTTGCGACCGCGACGAGACGGGGGCCGTCACCGCCGTATTCGGGGTGTTCCAGGACATCACCGACGACGTGCGCGCGCATGAACAACAGGCCGAGATGGTCGAGACGCTGAAGATGGCCGAAACGGTCGCCGGCGTCGGCCACTGGCGATGGGTGGTGGAGAGCGACGTCGTGACGTGGTCGGACGTCGTCTATGCGATCCATGGCGAGGATCCGACGTTCGAGCCGACCGTCGAGTCGGTCGTCGCCGCCTACCATCCGGACGACCGGGGGGTGCTGCAAGCGATGATCGAGCACGCCCTGGCCACGGGCGAAGGCTATGAATGCCAGCTCCGAATCCGGCGGCCGGACGGCGCCGAACGGATCGCCCATGCCAAGGCGCTGTGCGAAATAGGTCCGAAGGGCCGAGTCCAGGCCCTGTTCGGCGTGATCCAGGACGTCACCGAGGAGGTGCGTTCGCATGAGGCGATCGCGACCAGCGAGGCGCGCTACCGGCTGCTGGCCGACCGGGCGACGGACATCATCATCACCTACGGCGTCGATGGCGTGGTGACCTATGTGTCGCCATCGATCGAAACCGTCACCGGCCACGCCCCCGCGACCGTGGTGGGAAAGATGGTGACCGACCTGATCCATCCCGACGACGTGCCCATCCTCGAGGATAGTTTTCGTGCGTACGCCAACTCGGGACCGGAACCGTCGAATTTGAGCGTGACCTATCGGGGGTACAATCGCGACGGCGAAATCCGCTGGTTCGAGGCGCGGACCACCGTCGTCCGCAATGCTGAAGGGCAGGTCGTCGAGCTCCAGGATTTGATGCGCGACGTCACCGACACGAAGCGGCTGGAGCAGGATCTGATCGAAGCACGCGACCGGGCCGAGGCCGGAGCACGGGTCAAGTCGGAATTCCTGGCCAATATGAGCCATGAGCTGCGGACGCCGCTGACCAGCGTGATCGGTTTCTCGGGCCTGTTGCAGCAGAGCGAAGCCCTGCCGTCGGATGAGCGGCGCTACGTCGATCACATCGCGACCGCGAGCGTGGCCCTGCTGGGGGTCATCAACGACATACTGGACTACTCCAAGCTGGAGGCGGACGCGGTGTCGCTGGAGTCGCGGGCCTTCGATCCCGCGGCGATGGCGCGCGCCGCGGCGGCCATGGTCGAGGGCCAGTGCGAGGCCCGGGGACTGTCGCTGACCGTCGTCGTGGACCCGTCGGCGCCTCCCGCCCTGACCGGCGACGAGGGCCGGCTGCGACAGGTGACGCTGAACTTCCTGTCAAACGCCGCCAAATTCACGGCCAAGGGTGGCGTGCGCCTGGAAATGGGTTGGTCGGACGGGCGGCTGAGGCTGGCGGTCAGCGACACGGGGATCGGCGTGTCCGCCGAAAAGATCGACACCCTGTTCGAGCGTTTCAGCCAGGCCGATACCTCGACGACGCGACTGTACGGGGGCACCGGCCTGGGGCTGTCGATCTCGCGGCGGCTGATCGAGATGATGGGCGGGGAGATCGGCGCAGAGAGCCGGCCCGGCGAGGGTTCGACCTTCTGGTTTGAAGTTCCGCTGCCCCCCGCGGAAGCGACGGACAGCGTCGGCCGCGGGACCGAGGGACCTTCACCGCAGGGACTGCGCATTCTCATGGCCGACGACGCCGCCGCCAACCGCGAGCTCGTCACTGCGATCCTGAGCAGCATGGGGGTGGCGCTTGAGACGGTCGTCGACGGCGCCCAGGCTGTCGAGGCGGCCCGTGGCGGCGGCTATGACCTGATCCTGATGGACGTGCACATGCCGGTGATGGACGGGCTGGACGCGACCCGGGCGATCCGCGGTTTCGACGGCGCCGCAGGTCGGATCCCGATCGTGGCCCTGACCGCCAATGTGCAGCCCGACCAGGTCGAGCGATGCCGGCAGGCAGGCATGGACGACCATGTCGGAAAACCGATCCAGGTAAGCGAACTCCTGCGGGTCATAGCAGCCCGGCTTGAGCAGCGGGCGGCGGGCCAGGACGACGCAGCCGCCGCCTGAGTGCGTGACGCTGTGCTGACCTTTCGGGAATCTATAGTCGGGTTCGCGATTTAAAAGCTCGCTGAATCAGTAGCATGACCTTTTCTCGAGCCATTCTTCCATCCTGATAACGCTGGGGGCGTATGATGTTGATACGTCGGCAAATCAGGTGAGCGTCCCCGGAAGAGCGGGCGCGGCGGATGCGCCGGCGACATGACCTGACCGGCGCGATCGTCGGCTACCTCGGAGATCACCATGCTGAATTGGCGGCGACCCTTCGGGGGGCGGCGAAGCCTTGTCGCGCCCGAAATCAAGGATAGCCGGGCCGGCCCCCTGATCGCCCTGACCAGCGCCGGGCGTCCGCGATGGACGCCCAGGGATTATGCGAACCTGGCGACGGAGGGGTTCGGCCGCAACGCGGTGGCCTATCGATGCATCCGCATGGTCGTCGAAGCGGCGGCGTCGACTCCCCTGGCGGTGTTCATCGACGGCGTCAGGCGCGACGACCATCCACTCGCCTTGTTGCTGGCCCAGCCGAACCCGGAGCAGTCCGGGACGGAATGGCTGGAAGCGCTGTACGGCGGCCTGCAGACTGCGGGTAATGCATACGCGGAGGCCGTTGGTGACGACACGCCCGCCGAGCTCTGGACGCTGCGGCCTGACCGGATGAAGGTGGTCCCGGGCCGCGCCGGCTGGCCCGAAGCCTATGAGTATACCGTCGATGGCCGCGCGCTGCGGATCGGCCGTCACGCCGACGGCTGGATGCCGGTGATGCAGCTGAAGCTGTTCCATCCGACCGACGACCACTACGGCTTTTCGCCGCTGGAGGCGGCGGCGTCGGCGATCGACGTGCACAATGCCTCAAGCGCCTGGAACAAGGCGCTGCTGGACAATGCTGCGCGACCCAGCGGCGCGCTGGTCTATGGCGCCAGGGATGGCGAGCGGCTGACGGCGGAACAGTTCGAGACCCTGAGATCACAGATCAACGAGAGCCACGCAGGGACGATGAACGCGGGCCGGCCGATGATCCTCGAAGGCGGGCTGGACTGGAAGCCGATGAGCTGGACGCCGGCCGACATGGATTTCATCGCCGGGAAGCACGCGGCGGCGCGCGAGATCGCCCTGGCCTTCGGCGTCGCGCCGCAGCTGTTGGGGATTCCCGGGGACGCGACCTACTCAAACTATCGCGAGGCCAACGCCGCCTTCTGGCGCGGCACGGTGGCGCCGCTGGTGAGGAAGACGGCGGCGGCGCTCACCGGGTGGCTGGGCGGCCGGTTCGCGGGTGCGAGGATCGAGGCGGATCTGGACGGCCTGCCGGCGCTGCAGCCGGAGCGGGACGCCCTGTGGGCGCGACTGGAGGCGGCCAGCTTCCTCACGGACGAGGAACGGCGACGCATGGCTGGAGTAGGTGTGTGATGGATATGCGGAAGGTTCCGATAGCGGTGATCGCGGCGCTGGCGGTGCAGACCGCCGGGGCCCTGGTATGGGCCGGCGGCGCGGCGGCGCGGATCGCCACCCTGGAAGACCGGGTCGGCGAGCACCGTCAGGTGGCGGAGCGGCTGGCGCGGCTGGAAGAGCAGAGCAAGGCCACCCGCGCGGCGGTCGAGCGGATGGAGACGCGGTTGGAGCGCGGCGCGTGAGCGGGGTCCCCGGCGCAACAATGCCCGCAGGATCGCGGCCCGGTTCCGTTCGGGACGAGGGGCTCGCGATCGAAGGCTATGCGTCCCTGTGGGGCGTGGCCGACCTGAACGGCGACGTCGTCTCGAAAGGCGCCTTCAATGGGAGCGTCGCCGCCGCCGGTGCGCGAGGCGTCCGGATGCTGCATCAGCACGAGAGCCGGTCGGTGATCGGCGTCTGGGATGAGATCATCGAGGACGACCGCGGCCTGTGGGTGCGCGGGCGGGTCATGGATTGGTCAGCCGAGGCGCGGTTCGCGCAGGCCCTGTCCAGGGCCGGCGCGCTGGACGGACTGTCGATCGGCTTCCGCAGTCGGCGGGCGCGGCGCGAGGGGCGATTGAGGGTGCTGGTCGAAGTGGAGTTGTGGGAGGTGTCGCTGGTGACGTTTCCGATGCTGCCGGGCGCGCGGTTCAGGCCGATCGCTCCGCCCGGGCGCGCCGGTATGCCTCCATCCCGCGCTTGACCAACGCGAGCCCTTTCGGGGTCTGGAGCGCCCGCCCGGCGAAGATGCCGAGGACGCCCGCGAAGACGATCGGGATGTCGAAGACGACCACGGCGATGAAGCCGGCGGCGGCGATGGCCACCCAGAGGCCGATGATCAGGGAGATTTTCTCGTCCTTGTCCAGGGGCGCGGCGCCGGCCGGGGCCGGGGCGAGAAGCGTCTCGATCAGGGAAGGGGCGGGGACGGGCTCCGTGTCCTGAAGCCGCTGGAGCGGACCGACATTGACAAGGGTGCGCGGCGGAGCGGGTTGGGCCGGCTCGGCATGGCGCTGCAGATCCGTCAGAGGACCGGGCGGCATCAGGGCGGCGGGCTCGAAGGCGATGGAGTCGCCCCGATCGTTGACGGTGAAAACCTGGTCGTACGGAACGCGGGCGAAGTCGACAGCCCGGGTGTCCAGACCGTAGGCGTCGCCGTGGAGGGCGACCAGGCGGCCGTTCAGGAGTTCGACCTGGAAGGCGATCGGATCGGGCAGAGCGCCGACCATGGCGTGAACCGTGCCGAAGCGACCGGTGGCGCGCTCGACCGACAGCGGACGTCGGGAGTTGACGATGATCGCGGTGAACAGGCCTGAGCCGGTGTTGCGGCGCGTACCGGGCAGGCTTTCCTCGAACTGACCGGCCAGATCGGGCGCCACGCGGCGCAGGTCGTGGGCCATCGCGGCCATGACCTCGCGCTCGAGTTTGGTGAAGCGGGCGCTCACCCGGCGCCGCCACGGGACAAAGACATTGTTTCAAGGGGGCGGCTCACGCCCCGACCCTAACCGCATCCCGCGGTTCCTGAAAACCGGAGACACCATGAAAGAGACCAAGACGGCCTCGGGCACCCCCGAGGCGCGCGCCGCCATGCACGAGATGATGGCGGCGTTCGAGGCGTTCAAAGGGGCGAACGACGCCCGGCTGGACGAGATCGAGCGCAAGGCCTGCGCCGATACGCTGCTGGAGGAAAAGGTCGCGCGGATCGACCAGGCGGTGAGCAGTGCGCAAGCGCGGCTGGATCGGGTGGTCAGCGAGGGGCGGAGGCCGGAGCTGGCGGCCAGCCCCTCGACCGATTCGCGTTCCTCCTCTCCCTTTCATGGGGAGGAGAAGGCCGCATTCGACGGCTATCTCAAGACGGGCCAGTCGTTCGGGCTGGAGCTGAAGGCGGGACTGTCCACAGCGTCGAACTCGGCCGGCTATGTGGCGCCGGAGCAGACCGAGCGGGCCATCGAGCGGCGCCTGATGGCGGGGTCGCCGATGCGCGAGATCGCCAGCGTTCGCACCGTCGGCGCCGGGGTGTTCAGGAAGCCCGTGTCCACGGCCGGCCTGGCCGCGGGCTGGGTCGCCGAGACGGCGGCGCGCCCGGAGACGGATCCGGCGACGCTGGCGTTGCTGGAGTTCCCGTCGGCCGACCTGTACGCCAGTCCCGCAGCGACGCAGAGCCTGCTGGATGATGCGCTGATCGACCTGGACGAATGGCTCGCCTCCGAAGTCGAGGACGCTTTCGCGGCCCAGGAGACGACGGCCTTCGTAACCGGCGACGGGATCAACAAGCCCAAGGGGTTCCTGAGCTACGACATCGTGGCCGAGGCGAGCCATGAGTGGGGCAAGATCGGCTATGTCGCCTCGGGCGCGCCGGGGGCGTTCTCACCGTCCAGCCCGACCGACAGGCTGATCGATCTGGTCTATGCACCGAAGGCCCGATACCGGCCGAATGGCCGTTTCGTGATGAACCGCAAGACGGTGTCGGCGGTGCGGAAGTTCAAGGACAGCGACGGCGGCTACATCTGGCAGCCGGCGCAGCGGCCGGGCGAGACCGCCAGCCTGCTGGGCTATGCGGTGACCGAGATCGAGACCATGCCGGACATCGGGGCCGACGCGGCGGCCATCGCCTTCGGCGACTTCCAGCGCGGCTATCTGATCGTCGACCGCGCCGGTGTCCGGGTGCTGCGGGATCCGTACTCCGCCAAGCCCTATGTGCTGTTCTACACCACCAAGCGCGTCGGCGGCGGGGTTCAGAACTTCGACGCCATCAAGGTGATGAAGTTCAGCGCGAGCTAGTCGCGAGGGGCGAGGGGCGACGCGCGCTCCTGACGCGTCCGGTATCCGGCGACGGAGGGGACGGGGTTGGCGATCAGTCGCCCCTCGTCCCCGGCCTCTCGCCACTACGAGCAAAGCGAGGTTTCCAATGACCGCACCCGTCTTGCTGGCGGAAGCGAAGCTGTTCCTGCGCGTCGAGCACGACGCCGAGGATGGGCTGATACAGACCCTGATCGATGCGGCGCAGACGAGGATCGAGGGAGACGTGGGTCTGGCCTTGACCTCTACGTCCCCCGCTCCGTTGCGGCTGGCGATCCTGATGCTGGCCCTTCGCGCCTATGAGCGGGGCGACCGCGAGATGCCGATCCAGCCGGTCGAGGCCTGGACCGCGCCCTATCGCGTGGTGCGGCTGTGAGGGTGCTGGCGGGTCTGTTCGAAGGGCTGGAGAGCCAGACGCCATACGGCGGCCGGGCGATGACATGGGAACCCGTGGGATCGGCCTGGCTGAAGCTGGGTCCGCGGCGCCGGCGCGAGAAGGGCGAGGCCGGAGGTCTGCGCGTCATGGAAATCATGACGGCTGAAACCCGGGCCGACGCGCGCTTGAGTCCCGAGCGGGTGCTGAGGTTCGGCGGCGCCGACTGGCGGATCCGGTCGTCCGAGACCGTCGGCGGACAGGCCATCCTGCACCTGGAGCGGGCGTCATGAGCCACGAACTGGCCTTGCAAAAGGCTCTGATCGCCCATCTGGGCGAGGATGCGGGCGTGCGCGCCCTGCTGGGCGAGCCGCCCCGAATATGGGATGCGCCGCCGGACAGGCCGGCGCTTCCATATCTGCTGATCGGACGATCGGAGAGCCGCCCCCTCGGGGCGGATGGGGGCGGGATCGAGCACGCGCTGACCCTGACCACCGTATCTCGGTTTCGCGGAACCGAAGAGGCAAAGGCGATCCTGGCCGCCCTGCGGCTGGGACTCACGGATGCGGCCCTGGCGGCGGATGGCGTGCGGACCGTCAGCGTGAGGCTGACGTTCGCAGACGTCTATCCGGCTCCGGACGGGCTGAGGACATTTGCGGTGCTGCGCGTACGCGCCGTGACCGAGGAGGACTGAAGATGGCGGCGCAACGCGGCAAGGACATTCTGTTGAAGATCGAGGGCGCGCCGGGCGTGTTCACGACCGTCGCCGGCCTCAGGGCGCGGACGCTGTCGCTGAACGCGCGCACGGTGGACGCCACCGACGGCGACAGCGCTGGGCGGTGGAGAGAACTGCTGGGCGGCGCCGGCGTGAAATCGGCGGCCGTCGCCGGGCAGGGGATTTTTCGCGACGCGGCGTCGGACGCACTGATCCGCGAGGCCTTCTTCGATCAGGCGGCGCGAACCTGGCGGCTGATCGTGCCGGACTTCGGCACGCTGGAGGGACCCTTCCTCGTGGCGGCGCTGGAATACGCCGGCGAGCACGAGGGCGAAGCGACGTTCGCGATCAGCCTGGCCAGCGCGGGTGAAGTGACGTTCGGCGCAGCATGATGGGGGCCAACGGAGCGAGAGGCGAGGTCGTCGCGGGGTTGGCGGGAGCCGATCGGTGCCTGTGCCTGACCCTGGGCGCGCTGGCGGAGATGGAGACGGCGCTGGGTTGCGACGGGCTCTCAGGCCTGGCGGAGCGGATGCGGGGGCTGTCGGCGCGGGACCTGACGGCGGTCCTCGCGGCGCTGCTCAGAGGCGGAGGGGAGAGCGCCTTTGCAGGGGAACTGGCCGAAGCGCCGGTGGACCCGCGGCAGGCGGCGGAGGCGGTGGCCAAGGCCTTCGCGGCGGTCGCTTGAGAACCCCGTGGGGCCTGATGCTGCGCGCGGCGGCCGGCCTGGGCGTGGATCCTGAGGCCTTCTGGCGACTGTCGCTGAAGGAATGGCGGATGCTGATGGAAGCACCGGAGACGAACCCGCCGATGCGGCGGAGCGAATTCGAGCGAATGGCGGAGACGTGGCCCGATGACTGACGAGCCCGGAACGGGAAGCATCGACTCGGTGCCGCGGCGGGCGGCCGAGGCGGCCGCGGCGCTGGACGGCCTCAGGGAACCGGCCGAGAGAGCGGCGGCCTCGATCGAAAGCGCGTTTGAGCGCGCGGGAACCGGGCTCGCCCGCTCGCTGGCGCGGGCCGCCGCCGACGGCGAAATCTCCCTGGCCGAACTGGCGCGCGCCGTGCTTGCCGCGATCAATGCGGCGGCGGGCGGGGGCGGCGTGGGAGGACTGTCGAGCGCGATCGCGCAGGCGGCGGGGTCGGCGTTCTCCGGCGCGCGGGCGGAAGGCGGTCCGGTGATGGCCGGCGGCGCCTATCTGGTCGGGGAACGGGGACCGGAGCTCTTCCGGCCCGGAAGCGCCGGGGTGATCGAACCGTCGGGGGGCGCGAACGTGACGGTCAATGTGCGGGTCGACGGCGGGGCGGAGACCCTTCTGAGGTCGGAGGCCCAGATCGCCCAGGCCCTGGCTCGAGCCGTCTCGCTGGGCGCGCGTCGGCTTTAGGGCTTCACGGGCCGGGGCGGGCCTCCTCGGCCGGCCCGGCATGACATTTTCGGAGATGGTGATGGCGTTTCACGAAGTGAGGCTGCCCGCCCGCCTGGCTTTCGGGTCGACGGGTGGCGTCGAGCGGCGCACCGAGATCGTGACCCTGGGGTCGGGGTTCGAGCGGCGTTCGACGCCCTGGGCGCAAGGACGGCGGCGCTATCTGATCGGCGCGAACCTCAAGTCGCTGGACGACATGGCGACCTTGACGGCCTTCTTCGAGGCGCGGCGGGGGCGGCTGTACGGTTTCCGGTTCCGGGACTTCGCCGACTTCAGATCCTGTGCCCCGAGCGCAGCGATCACGCCGCTCGATCAGCGGCTGGGCGTCGGCGACGGCGTTCGGACCACTTACGAACTGATCAAGCGATACGGCGACGGCGAGACGGCCGTTGATCGTCGAATCCACAAGCCGGTCGGGGGGACGGTAAGGATCGCGGTGGGCGCCGATGAGCTGAATCCGGAGGCTTTCGAGCTCGATCTGACGACGGGGGCGGTCACCCTGGCCTCACCGCCGGCCGCCGGCGCCGTCGTCACAGCCGGATTCGAATTCGACGTCCCGGTCCGCTTCGACGCCGACAGGATCGACGTGACGCTGGAGAGCTTCGCAGCGGGCAGGATGGCGGCCGCGCCCTTGATCGAAGTGAGAATCTGACCGTGCGCCAGATACCGGACGAACTGGCGATCCGCATCGAGAGCGGGGCGGCGACACTGTGCCACGCCTGGCTGCTGAAGCGGGTCGATGGCGTGGTGGCGGGCTTCACCGATCATGACCGTGATCTGGAGGTGGACGGCGTCCTCTGCCGGGCCGCCAGCGGGTGGACCGCCGGTGCGGCCGAAAGCGCGGTGGGACTCGCGTCCGGATCGGCGGTCGCAGCGGGCGTCCTGGACGATGACGGCATCAGGGAGGTCGACGTCCTGGCCGGCCTCTACGATCGAGCCGAGATCACGCTGTGGCGCGTCGACTGGCGAAGGCCTGATATTAAGGTTCGGCTGTGGATCGCGAGGCTCTCGCGAATCCGACGTCAGGGGGAAGGATTCACCGCCGATCTGGAAGGGCCGCTGGCGGCGCTGGAGCGGGTTGTCGGGCGGGCCTATGGCCGAGACTGCGACGCTCAACTCGGCGACGCGCGATGCAAGGTCGATCTTGCGGAGTTTCCAGGCGGGCAGTGCGACAAACGCTGGGCCACGTGTGTCGGCATGTTCGGCAATGGCCCGAACTTTCAGGGCTTTCCCGACATTCCGGGAGACGATTTCCTGACCGCCGCTCCGGTGGAGGGCGGGCGCAACGACGGCCGGAGCCGGCGATGAGGGCGCGGGCTGTGGCGATCGCCCGGACCTGGCTGGGCACGCCCTACCGACACCAGGCCAGTTTGCGAGGCCAAGGCGCGGATTGTCTTGGGCTGGTGCGCGGCGTCTGGCGGGAGTTGTTCGGAGCGGAACCGGGATCGCCGCCGCCGTACGGTCCGGATTGGGCCGAGACCGGAGGCGAGGAGACACTGCTGCACGGCGCGCGCCGCTGGTTGAAAGAGGTCCCGGTCGAAAGGGCGCGCGCCGGTGATGTGCTGCTGTTCCGGATGGCGCCGGGCTGTCCGGCCAAGCACTGCGCGATCATGAGCGAGGGTGCGCTGGTTGGCGCCGCCGAGCCGCGCATGATTCACGCCTACTGGGGTCGGGCGGTGGTCGAGAGCTGGATGGGGACATGGTGGCGGCGACGGCTGGTGGCGGCGTTCGCCTGGCCCTCCCGCGGGACTGATCGGGAGATCGGCTGATGGCGCAGGTTGTGCTGGGCGGGATCGGCGGGGCGATCGGCGGCGGCATCGGCCGCGTTCTTGGAGCGACCATCGGCGGCATGGCCGACAGGGCGCTGGTCGCCGGACTGGAACCCGCGCGCCAGAAGGGGCCGAGACTGAACTCGCTGGCTCTGCAGGGGGCGGCGGAAGGCGCACCCATGGCGTGCGCATTCGGGCGCGCCCGCGTGACCGGACAGATAATCTGGGCGGCCCGGTTTCTGGAGGGCCGAAACACGTCGTCGGCAGGCAAGGGCGGACCGCGTACGGTCGAGTACGCCTACTCCCTGAGCTTCGCGGTGGCGCTGTGTGAGGGACCGGTCGACGGGATCGGCCGGGTCTGGGCCGACGGCCGGCCGATGGACATGACCGGTGTGACGATGCGGCTGCATCGGGGCACGGACACCCAGACGCCGGATTCGTTAATCGAGGCCGTGGAGGCCAATGCCCCGGCGTATCGCGGCACGGCGTATGTAGTGTTCGAGGATTTGCCGCTGGGACCATATGGCAACCGGCCGCCTCAGCTGGCTTTCGAGGTGTTCCGGCGGCCACGCGGGCCGGGACCACGGCTGGAAGAACGGCTGGAGGGCGTCTGCCTGATCCCCGGCGCGGGCGAGTTCGTGCTGGCGACCGAAGCCGTGATGCGGCGCGAGGGACTGACGCGAACCAGACCCGAGAACCTGCATACGGGCGAGGGGCGGACCGATCTCGCCGTATCGCTGGACCAGCTTCAGGCCCAGGCCCCCAACCTGAAGCGCGTCAGCCTGGTGATCGGCTGGTTCGGCGATGACCTCCGGGCGGGATCCTGCGCGGTCCGGCCCGGCGTGGAGCGCAGAGACAAGCCGACCGAGCCGATGGCCTGGTCCGTCGCGGGCCTGACGCGGGCCGATGCGCACCTGATCTCGCAGAGCGGCGGCGGCCCGGCCTATGGCGGAACGCCCTCGGATCAGAGCGTGCGGCAGGCGGTGGCCGAGCTGAAGGCGCGGGGCCTTCAGGTGACGCTGTATCCGTTCGTGTTCATGGACGTGCCACCCGGCAACAGCCTCCCTGATCCCTATGGCGGCGTGGAGCAGGCGGCCTATCCGTGGCGGGGCCGTATCCGGGGCGAGAACGGCCCTGCGTCAGTCGCCGACGTGGCGGCGGTTTTCGGCGAGGCGGCGGGCTGGGGTCTCAGGCGTCTGGCTCTCCACTATGCGGCGCTGGCGGCGGAGACGGGTGCGGATGGGCTCCTGATCGGGTCCGAGATGCGGGGGCTGACGTGGACACGCGACGCTGCGGGCGTATCTCCGGCTGTGGCGGAATACCGCTCGTTGGCGGCCGAATGCAGGGCCATCGTCGGACCGGACGCAGAGCTCTCATACGCCGCGGACTGGTCCGAGTATTTCGGGTGGCGCGACGGCGCGGACGTGGTCTTCCATCTCGATCCGCTGTGGGCTGATCCGAACATCGATTACGTCGGCATCGACTGGTATCCGCCGCTCGGCGACTGGCGGGTTGGGGCTGGCGGTCTCGACGGAGCGACCTTCGCCGGGCCCGACGACGTCGAAAATCTCGCCATGCAGATGGCCGGCGGCGAAGGCTTCGACTGGTTCTATGCCTCGGCGGCGGATCGCGCCGCACAGGCGCGCACGCCGATCATCGACGTGGGGTATGGCGAGGATTGGGTGTTCCGGCCCAAGGACCTGAAAGGTTGGTGGTCGAACGCGCACCATGACCGTCCGGGAGGCGTGCGGGCCCCGACGCCCACGGCCTGGGTCCCGGGCATGAAACCGATCCGGCTGACCGAGTTCGGCTGCCCCGCGGTTGATCGGGGCGGTAATGCGCCGAACCTGTTCCAGGATCCCAAGAGCGTCGAGGGCGGATTGCCGCCGTTCTCCACAGGAGCCCGGGACGACCGGATGCAACGGCGGGCGCTGGAGGCCGTACTGGCTCATTTCGACGATCCCGCGAACAACCCTGTGTCTGCGATTTACGGCGGACGGATGCTGGAGGCCGCGGCCGCCTGGTGCTGGGACGCCCGGCCGTGGCCGGCTTTTCCGGCGCGGATGGACATCTGGGCCGATGCGCCGGCGTGGCGGACGGGGCATTGGCTGAACGGTCGGCTGGGCGGCGAAACGCGCGATCTGATCGCCGAGGTTCTCAAGCGGGGCGGCCTGCTCGATAGCGAGTTCGAGATCGGACGGCCGCCTGGCGAGGTGCAGGGCTATGTCATCGACCGGCCGATGCGCACGCGCGATGCGCTCGAGCCTCTGCTGGCGGGGCTCGGAATGCTCGCGGCGGAGCGTGACGGCAAGGTCGCGATCATCGGTGAGGAACCCGTCGCGTTGACCTTGACGCCGGAGGCTCTGGCGCTGCCCGGCGAGGGCGGAAGCGTGCAGGCCGAGCGGACGCTCGAGGCTCGGCCTGGCGCGGCCCGGGTGCGGTTCATCGACGGCGCCGGCGAGTATCAGACCGGCTCGGCCGTGGTCCGGGCCGACGGCGACGGCGGCGGGATCGACATGGATCTGCCGGCGGTATGCTCGCGCGCGCTGGCGCAGGCGGCGGCGGCGCGAGCGCTGGAAACCGGACGGGAGGAGCGCCTGACCGTCTCCCTGGGGCCGTTGGAACGCCTGGCGCTGGAACCGGGAGATATCGTCTCGGTCGAGGGCGATGACCGCGATTGGCGGATGGTGCGGCTGGACATGGATGAGCAACCGTCGGCGACGCTCGAACCGGTGTCGACCGTCCTCGTCGCGGAGGATGACAGCGCTCCATCGGCGGGAGAGCCGGCGGCCGCGACGGGTGCTCCGTTCTTTCGGATGATCGACCTGCCGCCACTGATTGGAGCGGAGAACGACGGGCGACCCGTCGCGGTGCTCGCCGGCGAGCCATGGCGGTCGATACGCGTGTTTGCCGGTCCCGACGTCACGGGCCTGACGGCCCGGGGCGATGTGGAAGAGCCCGTCACGGTCGGTGTTCTTGTCGAGCCGTTGACGTCCGGCGTGCGGCATCGCTGGGACGAGGCCAATGTTGTAAATGTCCGGATCGAGGGGCGAGCGCCGGAAAGCCGGTCGATCGCCGCCGTGCTGGCGGGCGGGAACGCCATCGCGGTCGAGACGGGCGCGGGCTGGGAGATCGTGCAGTTCCGGAGGGCCGAACTGATCGGGCACGAGGTGTGGCGCCTGTCGGGCCTTCTACGCGGCCAACAAGGGTCCGACGAGGCGACGAAGGCAGGGGCAGAAACCGGCGCGCTTGTCGTGTTCCTGGGGGGCGGGCTCGAGCGAATGGAGTCGCCGTCCGCCGAACGGGGGCTGCCGCTGATCTGGCGGGCTACGCCCGCGGGAAATCCCGCCGGCGGCGCGGGCGTCAGTGAAGTCGTTTTCTCGCCCACCCGTCTGCATGACCGGCCATGGAGTCCGGCTCACCTGCGGCGCTCCGTGCGCGGCGACGGCGGTTTCGATCTCGCATGGCTGCCGCGATCGCGGATAGACGGGGATCAATGGGACGGTGAGCCGGCCAATTTCGCGCCCCTGCGGTTCCGGGTCAGTGTGCGCGACGCTGGCACTCACGTGCGGACATTTGAGGTCGCGGAGATGTCCGCGATCTATCCGGGAACCGACGCGGCGGCGGATTTTCCTCAAGGGCTGAACGACGCCGAAGTGGCGGTGGCGCTCTGGGGTGAAGGTTACGGCTGGGGCGTTGAGGCGCGGGTCAAACTGGCCTGATCCGCCACCGGATGCAGAGATTTGGAGCGGGTGGCTTTGCGCTGTGATGCGAATGCCCTAACTGACTGATCGGACTTGATGTGGCAGGAGCGAACTCGAACGTGGCGGGCGATCCCTACAAGGAACTGGGCGTTTCGAGGGGCGCGACCGCGGACGAGATCAAGAAGGCGTTCCGCAAGCTCGCCAAGGAACTGCATCCAGACAAAAATCCGGGCAACCGG
Organism: Brevundimonas sp.; assembly: GCF_035626975.1. Taxonomy (GTDB): domain Bacteria; phylum Pseudomonadota; class Alphaproteobacteria; order Caulobacterales; family Caulobacteraceae; genus Brevundimonas. The sequence goes on along the minus strand of NZ_DASPMQ010000005.1, from coordinate 35,650 downwards.
GAGGCCGATGAGCGCTTCAAGCGGGTCACGGCCGCGTTCGACCTTCTTGGCGACGCCGAGAAGCGGGCGAAGTTCGACCGGGGCGAAATCGACGCAGACGGACGCGAACAATTCCGGGGCTTCGGCGGCAGTGGCGCGAGGGGCGGCCCGGGCGGACATCCGTTCGGCCAGGGCGGGGCCCAGCGCGGCGGTTTCGAGAACATCGATCTGGATGAACTGTTCGGCGGCATGTTCGGCGGCGGAGCCCGGCCTGGCGGCGCGCGCGGCGGCTTTTCCGCGCGCGGGCAGGACGTCAAGGCCACGCTGGAAATCAGCCTCGAGGACTCGATCTCGGGCGCGACCCGGCGAATTCAGTTCTCCGACGGTCGCACCCTGGACGTCACCATTCCGAAGGGCGCCGCGGACGATCAGGTCATCCGGCTGCGCGGGCAGGGCGCGCCCGGCGCGTCGGGCCGCAGCGAAGCAGGCGACGCGCTGATCACGCTGAAAATCGCGCACCATCCGATCTTTCAGCGCGACGGCGCGGACCTGAATATGGATCTGCCGGTGTCTCTGCCGGACGCCGTGCTGGGCGGCAAGGTGCCAGTGCGGACGCCGGAGGGCACAGTAAACATGACCATCCCTCCGGGGTCGAACTCGGGCAAGGTGCTGCGGCTGAAGGGAAGGGGGGCCTTCGTCGGTGGCAAGCGCGGCGACCTGCTGGCCAAGCTGATGATCCTGCTGCCGGACAGCCCGGACGAAGGTCTTACGAAACTGGCGCAGGATATGCGTGACAGGGGAGCGTACCGCCCATGGCGCGACTGATGCCCGGAAAGCCGAATTCGAAACCGGCCCGGCCGTGGTTCTCGTCCGGACCGACGGCGAAGCGGCCGGGCTGGTCCAGCCAAGCCCTGCCGCATGATCTGCTGGGCCGCGGCATCCGGGCGCCGGAGGTCGTCGAGCGGTTCGCGTACGGCCTGCAGCTGACGAGGGACCTTCTGCGGGTCCCGGCCGATTGGCGGCTGGTGTATGTGCCGGGATCGGACACCGGCGCGGTCGAGGCCGCCATGTGGTCGATGCTGGGGCCCCGACCGGTCCAGGTGATGGCGTTCGAGAATTTCGGGCAAGTCTGGGCGACCGACCTGCGGGACCATCTGAGGCTGGATCCGGAAATCCTCACCGCGCCGTGGGGCGCGTTTCCGGACGTGTCGAGGGTCGACCCGGCGAAGGACCTCGTCTTCCCCTGGAATGGCACCACCTCGGGGGTGAAGGCGCCGCACGGCGACTGGATCGCGGCGGACCGCGAGGGGCTCGTCATCTGCGACGCCACCTCAGCCGCTTTCGCCATGCCCCTGCCTTGGGATCGGCTGGATGTGGTGACCTTCAGTTTCCAGAAAGCGCTGGGCGGCGAGGCCGGCCTCGGCGTAGCGGCGCTGTCGCCAAGGGCGATCGAACGGCTCAACGACTACGCGCCGCCACGACCGATCCCCAAGATTCTGCGGCTGAGAAACGGCGAGGGCTTCGACCAGACACTCGCGACCGGCTCGATGATCAACACTTTCTCGGTCTGGACGATCGAGGACTGGATCGACGGCGTGGAATGGGGCCTCTCGGTCGGCGGCCTGCCGGCGCTGATCGCCCGAACCGAAGCCAATGCGGCGGCGCTCGACGCCTGGGTCCAGCGGACCGGATGGATCGATCATCTGGCGGAAGATCCTGCGACCCGCTCCACGACGTCAGTCTGCCTGAAGATCACTGATCCCCGGGTAGCCGCGATGACGGAGGTTGCCCGCCAGGCGCTGGTGAAACGGATGAAGACGCTGGTCGAGGCCGAAGGCGCCGCCTTCGATGTCGAAAGCCACCGAAACGCCCCCGCCGGCCTGCGCATCTGGTGCGGCTGCACCGTCGACACGGCGGACGTCGAGGCGCTGACGCCGTGGCTCGACTGGGCTTTCGAGACGGCGCTCGCGGATTAATCCGTCCCTCGGGACGACATCGCCCGATTCCCCCGCTATAGGCTGCGCCCGCATTCGGAAAATCCCGGTAGCGGAGAAACGTCTTGGCGAACGTCGCGGTGGTCGGCGCCCAGTGGGGTGACGAGGGCAAGGGCAAGATCGTCGACTGGCTGTCGAACCGCGCCGATGTGGTGGTGCGGTTCCAGGGCGGCCACAACGCCGGTCACACGCTGGTCGTCGACGGCAAGGTCTACAAGCTGGCCCTGCTCCCCAGCGGCGTCGTCCAGGGCAAGCCCTCGATCATCGGCAATGGCGTGGTCGTCGATCCGTGGCACCTGGTCGGCGAGATCGAGAAGATCGTGGCGCAAGGGATCGCCATCAGCCCCGACGTGCTGATCGTCGCCGACAACGCCTGTTTGATCCTGCCGATCCACCCCGCGCTCGACGTGGCGCGCGAGGCGGCGGCGAGCGCGCCCGGCGCCCGCATCGGCACGACGGGACGGGGCATCGGTCCGGCCTATGAGGACAAGGTCGGGCGGCGGGCGATCCGGGTCTGCGACCTGGCCAGCGCGGACGATCTCAAGGTCAAGATCGACCGTTTGCGCGCCCACCACGATCCGCTCCGGGCCGGCCTGGGCCTTGAGCCGATCGATCCGGAGGCGCTGCTGCGGCAGCTGCTGGAGATCGCGCCGAAGATACTCCCCTATGTTCAGCCGGCCTGGCGGCTGCTCGACCAGGCCCGGCGCGCGGGCAAGCGCGTGCTGTTCGAGGGCGCCCAGGGCGCGTTCCTGGACGTGGACCACGGCACCTATCCCTATGTGACCAGCTCCAACACCGTGGCCGGCCAGGCCGCGGCGGGATCGGGGATCGGTCCCCGCGGCGTCGGCTATGTGCTCGGCATTGTGAAGGCCTACACGACCCGGGTCGGGGAAGGGCCCTTCGCCTGCGAACTGAACGACGAGGTCGGCCGGCACCTGGCGACAGTCGGCCGCGAGGTCGGGGTGAACACCGGCCGCGCCCGACGTTGCGGCTGGTTCGACGCGGTTCTGGTCCGCCAGTCGGTGGCCATCAACGGCATCGACGGTATCGCCCTGACCAAGCTGGACGTCCTCGACGGTTTGAAGACGCTGAAGATCTGCACCGGCTACCGCATCGGCGCCGAGGTGCTGGATTACCTCCCGTCCAGCCTGAAGGCGCAGGCCGCCGCCGAGCCGATATTCGAAGAGCTTGAAGGCTGGAGCGAAAGCACGGCCTCGGCGCGGAGCTTCCGCGACCTCAACGCCAACGCCGTGAAATACGTGCGCCGGATAGAGGAATTGATCGGCGCGCCGGTGGCCCTGTTGTCGACCAGTCCGGAACGCGACGACACCATCTTGATGCACGACCCGTTCCAGGGCTGACCGGCGCGCGGTCCAGCATTCAACGGGTCTTAACCCGCTACGGCTAAGCATGACGGCCTCGTCTGGAGGCTGCGTCCTTGTTTGCTGTCGATCCTCGCATGCTGGCCAAGCTGGCGCCGGTGTTGAGGCGGGTTCTGGTCGTCGATCCGAACCCTCATGCCGCGCGTCTGCTCACCGAGATTCTCAAGGGCATGGGCGGAGGCCAGGTCGTGGTCGAGCCGAGCGAGCCGCGGGCCCTGCAGGCGGCGGGGACGCTGGAGCCCGGCATCATCTTCACCGAACGTAATGGCGACAATCTCAACGGCGAGTCGCTGGCCCGGGCCCTGCGGCGATCCAGTTTCGCCTGCCGTCGCGCGCCGATCATCATGGTCACCGCCGACGCCACCGCCAGTACGATCATCGGCGCCCGCGACAGCGGGGTGCACGAGTTTCTTCGCAAGCCCTTCACGAGCGCGGATCTGCTCAAGCGCGTCGAGAACGTCGCTCTAAAGCCTCGCGACTGGGTCGAGGCGGTCGGCTACGTCGGCCCGGACCGGAGACGGTTCAACTCCGGCGAGTTCGCGGGCGACGGGAAGCGCAGGGCCGACAAGCCCGCCAGCGGCGCGGCGGCCGTGGCCGCCGCGAGAGATCAGGCGATGCGTATCCTGGCGGCCGCCCTCGACCAATTCGACAACGATCCCATGCAGGCCGTACGGGCCATTCGGGAGCAGGCCGCGATGCTGAAGTCGCTGGCCATGAAGGCGTCGGACTCCCGGCTGGCGGTGGCCGTCGGCGCGCTGGAGGTCACCCTCGCTTCGGGTCCGCCCACCAAGGTGATACTGGCCGCTCCGATCGGCTCACTTCTGGCCATGACGCCGCCGGAGCCGATGAAGAAGGCCGGCTGAGGCCGGCCTCGCCGGCCTCGACCATATCCCGGATCAGGCGTCGACCAGGTTCCGCTCCTCGGCGGCCGCGCGCATGGCCTTCTGCAGCTTTTCGAAGGCCCGGACCTCAATCTGGCGTACGCGCTCCCGCGACACGCCATACTGGCCCGCCAGCTCTTCAAGGGTGACCGGATCGTCCTTCAGGCGGCGCTCGGTCAGGATGTGCTTCTCGCGGTCCGTCAGCTCGTGCATCGCCTCTTCCAGCAGGCCCCTGCGGATGGACTTTTCCTCGTCCTCGGCCAGCTGCGTCTCCTGCGAGACGGCTGTGTCGTCGGCCAGCCAATCCTGCCATTCGCTCTCGCCGTCCGCGCGAAGGGGCGCGTTCAGCGAGGCGTCGCCGCCGAGGCGGCGGTTCATGTTGGTGACCTCTTCTTCCGACACGCCCAGCTTGGTGGCGATGGCCGACAGGTGCTCGGGGCGCAGGTCGCCTTCCTCGAAGGCCGAGATCTGGCTCTTGGCCTTGCGCAGGTTGAAGAACAGCTTCTTCTGCGCCGCCGTGGTGCCCATCTTCACGAGCGACCAGCTGCGCAGGATGTACTCCTGGATCGAGGCGCGAATCCACCACATGGCGTAGGTCGCCAGGCGGAAGCCCTTGTCCGGGTCGAATTTCTTGACAGCCTGCATCAGGCCGACGTTGCCCTCGGAGATCACCTCGCCGATCGGCAGGCCGTAGCCGCGATAGCCCATGGCGATCTTGGCCACGAGGCGCAGGTGCGAAGTCACGAGGCGGTGCGCGGCCTCGGGGTCCTGATGCTCGGTCCAGCGCTTGGCGAGCATGAACTCCTCGTCCTTCGCCAGCATCGGAAATTTGCGGATTTCAGTCAGGTATCGCGAGAGCCCCTGTTCAGGCGACATCACCGCGAGCGATCTAGCTACAGCCATATGGTCCCTCCGACCGTCAAAACGAGCGGGCTCTGCGGAGACGGCCACCCGATGTGCGCCGACGCCTCGCCCCTCAACCGATGAGATAGGGTCGGGTTTCCGCTTTTGTCAGAGGCGGATCGTCACACTAAAGCGTGACCGTTGCCCCGGCGCCACTGCACCGAATGAGTGAGTGTATAGCGGAGAGTCAGTCCTTAATCAAGACTTACTTGGTCAGGGCGCCCCGGATCCGCGCCCGCGCGGCGTCCCAGGCGGAGGCGTCGCCTTCGTGCTTTTCCGGATGCAGCGCCTGCAGGCCGCGGATGTCGTCCGGGACGCCGGCCGGAATGCTGCCGCTTGCCGGTGCGTCGAGCCCTTCGGCCGAAAGGAAGGCGGTGATGGCGGCGGCGTCCTGGATCGCCTGGTTCGGCGAGGCGGGCGCGTCCAGCCGATGACCAGTCCAGCGGATCCCGCGGACAATCTGGTCGCGGAAGCGGGGATCGGCCCACGTCGACGGGGTATGGCCGAGGTTGGTGTAGAACAGGCGGCCTCGGCCGACCTGACGGACCCAGGTCACGGGCACGGGGTAGGGGCGGCGCAGCGGACCCGCGGACATGTCGAGCGCCTGTAGCACGCGGACCCGCTCCGGATCGAAGCCGACGTATTGGTAGATCTCCTCCGCGTAGTCCGTTCCGTTCGGCCACATGGCGGCGAGCGGGTGCGACGGCTCCAGATTCGACAGGCGGATCGGCGTCCCCTGGTTCCATGGATGGCCGTCAAAACGGCCGCCGAGGAAGGCGGTGTAGGCCTCCTCTCCGCCCTCGAAATCGAGCGCCGTATCTCCGGCGCTGTGGATGCCGACGAATCCGCCCCGGCCGCTTTCGATCCAGGCGACGATCGCCGCCCAGGTCTCCCGGTCGATGGGCAGGGCTCCGGTCGTGCTGAAGACGAGGATGTCGATGTCGTTCAGGCGGTCAGCGGTCAGTTCACGGGCGTCCTGGGTCAGCTCGACCGTGAAGGCGCCGCTGTCGCGCGCCATGTCCTGTAGCGCGATCTCCGATGACGACAGCCCGTCCGGCGGTCGGCGCACGGTCTCATGCACCCACCCGACCGACTGGGACAGATAGAGGACGCGCAAGGGCCGCTCCTGGACGGAAGGGCTACCGGCGCAGGCGGCCACGCAGAGAACGGCCAGCATACAAAAGAGGAAACGATTCATCACGGCGCCCTACAGACCAAGGACGATGCGATAGGTCGGATGGACCACATCGGCATGCTCCGGATGCTTCTGCAGATAGCCGGAGAAGAAGGGACAGACCGGCAGGATCAGCAGGTTCCGCTCCCGCGCGTCGGCGATGACATGCCGGGCCAGTCGACTGGCGATGCCCTGGCCCTCCAACGCCTCGGGGACGAGGGTTTCGGTGATCATCAGGTTCTGGCCCGAGAGATTGTAGGTCACCACCGCCACCTCGCCACCGACGGGGAGTTCGTAGCGGTGGGCCTCTTCGTCGTTGCGGATCTCGGGATCCATTCGGCAAGCTCCGCTCAATAGAAATCGACATGGATATGGTCATCATGCCGGGCGGCGTGACAACCCGCGAAGCGCAGTTTGGGGTGGCCCCAAAGGCCGAGACGTCGCTCAAGGTGGGGTTCGATCGACACCCGCCGAACGGCGGGGTCTGCGATGAGGATCCGGACCAGCGCCCCGGTTCGACGTTCATCGAGGCGCCACGGTCGGTCGGCAGGCGGGTCGGGCTTGAACGCTATACCGTTCCGCCCGCCCGGACAGGCGATCTGCTCGCCCGGACGGGGCGGTTCCGCAGGCCACAGTCCGCCATGGCGCGATGTGTCCGGAAACGAAGCCGTCGGCTGGCCGGCGCGGTCCGTATAGTAGAGGCCGAGATCGATCTGGCGGCCATCCCCGTGACTGAAATGCGGGGGAAAGGGCTTGATCCCGTCCGCCCCCGAAGCGTCCATGAAGCGCACGACCTCGCCGGGGTACCGCTCCGCCACCTTCCGGCCGGCGTCGATGAGCCGATCACGCACGCCGGGCCGCACGAAATGGCGATCTTCGCGGCAATAGTATGCCTTGGTCGGCGCAAGCGGCGTGGAGCCGTCGCAAGGCAGGGACACCAGACCTGCGGCGTTGGGCTCGAGGGAGCCAGGCTCGCCGCTCCAGACCACCGCCCGCACGGCCTGCCGGCATCCGGCGAGCACGAGGACCACGGTCAGCAGGGCGACGCGTCTCATAGCGCCTCCAGCGCGCGTTCAAGATCGCCCATATCTCGCGGCGGCGCGGTCTCGAAGCGCAGCGCCCCACCAGTGACCGGATGGACGAACCCCAGCACCGCCGCGTGCAGCGCCTGGCGCGCCAGGCCGGCCTCCGCGATGGCGGCGCGGACCGTCGCCGCCGGGCTCCCCGAGCCATAGGTCGCATCGCCGAGGATCGGGGCGCCCTTTGACGCCAGGTGCACCCGGATCTGATGGGTCCGGCCGGTGTGCAGTGTGCAGGCGACCCGCGCGGCCATCGGCGCGCCGCCCGCCCTGGCCGGAACCCCGAAAACCTTCTGGACGACATAGTCGGTGACCGCGGTGCGGCCGCCGCTCCTGAGCACCGCCATCTTCTTCCGGTCGGAGGAGGATCGGCCAATCAGCGTCTCGATCCGGCCTTTCGCGGGGCTGGGCGCTCCCCGGGTCAGCGCGATGTAGGTGCGTTCGATGTCGTGGGCCGCGAACAGGGCCGAGAGCCCGGCGTGGGCCCGGTCGGACTTGGCGGCGACCATCACCCCGGAGGTATCCTTGTCCAGCCGGTGCACGATCCCCGGCCGCGCGACGCCGCCGATCCCCGACAGCGAAGCCCCGCAGTGGGCCAGCAGGGCGTTGACCAGGGTGCCGGTCTCGCATCCCGGCGCCGGGTGCGCGGCGATGCCGGCGGCCTTGTCGACCACGATCAGATCGGCGTCCTCGAACAGCACCGTCAGCGGGATCGCCTCCGGGGCGGGCGTTGCGGAAACGACGGGCGGGACTATGACCCTGTACTGTCCCGGCAGCGCCTTGGCCGACCCGCTGGAGACGGCCTGGCCGTCGCGGCTGACCACCCCTTCCGTCAGCAACGCCTGCAGGCGGGCCCGAGACAGGGTGGGAAAGATGTCGGCGAGCGCCTTGTCCAGCCGCGCCCCGCCGGTCTCGAGCCGGGCCTCCAGCACTGTGGCGTCGTCGTCTTCGATCAGGGGTTCGTCGGACACCGCGCGCTCCGCCGCCAGGACCAGGCGGTCATCGATCTAGCACGCGCCACGCGCGCACGGGCAAGTCGCAAGCTTGGCTGTTGTCCGGATTTCGGTCATGGTGAACGGGGGTGTCTGAGGGGATTGGGCAATGAGATTTCTGATCATCGCGGCCGCCGCCGGGGGCGCGGCTCTGGCCCTCGGGAGTTGCGCGACCATGAGCGCCGAGCAGTGCATGGCCGGAGACTGGTCGGGTCAGGGCTATGCCGACGGTCAGTCCGGCCTGACGATGAGCCGGCTGGATGAACACGCCGAGGCCTGCGCCAAACACGGCGTCTCGCCCGACGCGACGGCCTACGCGGCCGGTCGCCGGCAGGGTCTGGTGCATTACTGTACGCCCTGGAAGGGCTTTGAGGTCGGGCGCACCGGTTCGGGCTACGCCGGAGTCTGTCCGTCCGAACTGGAAGCGGACTTCATTCCGGCCTACCGCGACGGGCAGATTGTCCATGAGGTCGAGGCGGCCCTGGCCAACGCCCGCGGCCGGGTCGACAGCCTCGGCGCCCGGCTCGAGGAGCTCGACGACAAGATCACCGCCAAACAGGCCGAGGCCCGCGCCGACGGCCTGACCGACGAGCAGCGCGAGCAGGTCCGCAATCGCATCCAGGAAATCCGTCGCGAACGCGCCGACACCGAACGCGAGTGGCGCCGGGCCCAGGACGAGATCGACGACGCCGAACGCGATGTTCGCGACGTCCGCTGGCGCTTCCGCGATCAGTACGGCAGCTGGTGAGCGGCCAGCCGGCGCGCACGCCGGCTGTCGGGCGTTACGCCGCCTTCTTCTCCAGCTTCTTTTCCCACTGGCCCAGCGACGCCAGGCCGTTCATCCGGGCCCGGTGGTGGAAGGCCGCCTGGCAGGCGACCGCGTTCTCGGCCTTGCCCGACCAGACCCGCTGCGGCGACGCCTGCAGCGCGCGCCCGTACGAGAAGGTCATCCTCCACGGGAAGCCGCCGATGCGGTTCATGGCGTCGAGGTGGGCGGTGGCCTGCTCGTCGGTCTGACCGCCGGACAGATAGGCGATCCCCGGCACGGCCGACGGCACCGTCGCCTTCAGCGCCGCGATGGTGCGCTCGGCGACCTCATGCACCTTGGCCTGGCGCACGCTGCCCTTGCCCGAGATGACCATGTTCGGCTTCAGGATCATGCCTTCCAGCGCCACGCGCTGTTCGTACAGCTCCTGGAACACCGTCTGCAGCACCTGACGCGTGACTTCGTCGCAGCGGGCGATGTCATGCGAGCCGTCCATCAGCACCTCGGGCTCGACGATCGGCACGATCTGCTCCTGCTGGCAGATGCGGGCGTAGCGGGCCAGGGCGTGGGCATTGGCCTTGACGCAGCCCCAGGTCGGGATGCCGTCGGCGATGTCGATCACCGCGCGCCATTTGGCGAACCGGGCGCCGCGCTCGTAGTGGGCGCGCAGTCGCTTGGACAGGCCGTCCAGACCCTTGGTCACGGTCTCGCCGGGGAAACCGGCCATCTTGGTCGCGCCCTTGTCGACCTTGATGCCGGGAATCGAGCCGGCCGCCTTGATGATCTCGACCAGCGGCGTGCCGTCCCTGGCGTCCTGGTAGAGCGTCTCCTCGAACAGGATCACGCCCGAGATATGCTCGCGCATGGTCTGCTCGGCGCGGAACAGGCACTCGCGATAATCGCGGCGATTCTCTTCGGTGTTCTCGACACCAATGGCGTCGAAGCGCTTCTTGATCGTTCCCGTGGACTCGTCGGCCGCCAGAATGCCCTTGCCGGGCGTAACCATCGCCTGGGCCACTGCGTTGAGCGCCGCCAAATCCATGAGTCCCTCCTGAGCCTTGGTTTCGCGGTGATCTAGCTCCGCCGGAGCCGGAAGTCACGCAGTGTTACAGGCGGACCGGCCTCAGGCGGCGTCGCTGGCCAGGGCCGCGGCGCGATCGCCACACCTGCTGAGGACCGCGAAAAGCTCGGGCAGCTGAATCGGCTTGGTCAGGACTCCGTCCGCGCCCGCCGCCAGGTAGCGATCGACGTCTTCGGCGAAGGCGTTGGCGGTCAGCATGTAGATCGGGGTCGTGGCGGCGGGAACCCCGCTGGCGCGGATCTGGCGCAACGCCTCGACCCCGTCCATGCGCGGCATGTTCACATCCATCAGCACCACGTCGAAGGGCCGCAAGGCGACGGCCTCGACCGCCTCGACGCCGTTCTCCGCGAAGCTGAGTTCGACCTGGGCCGGAGCGAGCAACACCTGGAGCACCCGCCGGTTGGCCGGATTGTCTTCGGCGGCCAGCACGCGCAGGCCGGTCGTCTCGCCGCCGACGGCGGGCGGCAGGGCCTCGGGGGCGACGCGGAGCGCGGAAACCTCGACCGGGCATTCCAGCCAGAACCGGTTGCGGCCCTCGTCGTCGCGATCGACGCCGATATTGCCGCCGAGCAGGCGCAGATTGCCCGCGCTGATGGCCAGGCCCAGGCCGGCTCCGCCCGCCTCGCGCCCGGCGGCGGTTTGCTCGAACGGGGCGAAGATGCCTTCCCGGTCCGGCTCGGCGACACCGGGGCCGTCGTCGAGGACCTCGAGGCGCAGGTGATCCGCAGCCAGGTGCGCCCGGACGGTCACGCGCCCGCCAGGCGGGCTGAATTTGACGGCGTTCGAGATCAGGTTGACCAGGGTCTGCTCGATGCGGCCCACGTCGGAACGGATCGTCACGCCATCGCCGACGCCATCCAGGTGGAGGTCGAGAGCGACGCCGATCTCGCCGGCCCGGGGCTTCCAGATCGAGATGATGCTGCGCAGCTTGGCCTCAAGGTCGAAGGTCTCGAACTGCGCCGTCGCCTGGTCCGCCTCGATGCGCGACATGTCGAGCACGGCGTTGAGCAGGCGCAGCAGCATGGCGCCGGACGCCAGCACCCCGTCGTTCAACTCGTGCTGGGCGGCCGTGAGCGGCTCGCGGCGTAGCGCCTCGGCGAGGCCCAGCACGGCGTTGAGCGGGGTGCGAATCTCATGGCTGGTGACGGCCAGGAAGGCCGACTTGGCCCGGCTGGCCTGTTCCGCCGCTACGCGCTGGGTTTCGGCCTCGGCGTAGAGGGCCTCGAGCGCCGCATGGTCCGCGGCGCTGCGGCGGGCGTTGCGATATCGCTCGACCACGCGGCCCAGCTGGGCCCCGATCTGGTCGAGGGTGTGAAGCAGTTCCTCGTCCGGCGCAGCCGGGCGCTGCAGGAAAAACTCCAGGACGGCGCCGACTTCTTCTCCCATCAGGGCGGGGAAGGCGAAGGCCGCGCGGAGCCCGCAAGCCAGGGCGACGGGGCCCCGGGGGAAGTTCGGCTCGCCCTGGAGATCCTCGATCCAGCAAGCCCGCCCCGATTCCCAGACCCGGCCCGGAAGACCTACGCCGCGCGGGAAGGTCAGGGTCGCCGAAAGCTCCCTGAATGCGGCCAGCCCGTCGTGCTCGCCGCCCTTCCAGATTCCGGACCAGACCAGTTCGCCCTCGCCGGAATCGTCGGCGAACATATAGGCTTGGCCTGTGGTCCAGCCGGTGAAGTCGCAGATGGCTTCAAGCGCCAGGCGAAAGGCGGATTCCGGGTTGTCGCTGAGGTTGGCGGCCGTCGCGATGGTCTCGACCAGGGCGATGCGCTGCTGCTGCCGGTAGAGGTCCCGCATGCCCTGTTCGGCGATGGCCTCGGCGGCGAGGCGGGCGGCGCGTTCGCGCTCAAGCCGGCGCTCCAGGCGCGCGACCTGTTCGGCGGGACTGGTCGAGGGAGGGCTGGACGTCACGCGGCCTCGGCGGTGCTGATCGGCCAGGCGACCTTGAAGATGCAGCGGGCGTCGCCGCGGGCGGTGCAGGCGACATGCTGGAAATCGACCGAGCCGCCGTACCAGGCCGCGGTTCCTTCCACGAAGCCCTGGGCCAGGGCGCACATGTTGCGGCTGGAAACGTAGTGCATCACCAGGTCGCCCGCCTCGTCGTGCATGCGGAAGTGCGGGCATTCGGCGCCCGGATACAGCTTGCGCACCTCGGCGTGGATGATGGTGTTGACCCCCTCGATGAAAGCCCGGGCGTCGGGCGCGCCGCCGAAGAAGGCGGGGTACAACTCGGCCAGCACGGGTATGGCCTGGACGCCGAACCATCGCAGCACCGCGTCGCGGTCCAGCGACAGGGCCTGGCCGGCGGCGGCGACCAGCGCCTCCATTTCGCTGTCCGGGTAGTTGCCGAGCGACGTGTAGGCGCCCGTGACGTCCGAGGCGTCGAGCAGTGCGTCCCAGGTGTCCGGACCAAACGCCCGGGTCACGGTTTCCTCGAGGAGATTGAAGACGACGCCCTTCATGGCCGGTGCTCCTGTTCGCGGCCGTATTCTAGGGGGGACCTCGCAATGGAGCCTTAACGGGACACGTCAGACGCTCAGGGCCTCGACCCCGGGCAGCGGCTTGCCTTCCATCCACTCCAGAAAGGCTCCGCCGGCGGTCGAGACGAAGGTCATGTCGTCCGCCACGCCCGCGTGATGAAGGGCCGCGACCGTGTCGCCGCCGCCGCCGACGGCGGTCAGCGCTCCGGCCTTCGTCCGGGCGGCGACGTGGCGCGCGACCGCGACCGTGGCTGCGTCGAACGGCGGAACCTCGAACACCCCGAGCGGTCCGTTCCAGATCAGGGTTTTCGAGGCGTCGACCGCTTCGGTCAGGCGGGCGACCGAGGCCGGTCCGGCGTCCAGGATCTTGTCGTCGGCGGACAGGGCTTCGCCGGCCGCGACCGTCCGGGCCGCCGCACCGGGCTTCACCTCGGTGGCGATCACAAGGTCCAGCGGCAGCAGAATCTCGCAACCCCTGGCCTTGGCCTCGGCCAGGATTTCGCGGGCCGTGTCGGCCATGTCCTTCTCGGCCAGCGAGCCGCCGATATCGACGCCCTGCGCGAACAGGAAGGTGTTGGCCATGCCGCCGCCGATGGCCAGCCGGTCCAGCTTGCCGACCAGATTCTTCAGCAGGTCCAGCTTGGTCGACACCTTGGCCCCGCCGACGATGCCCAGCACCGGCTTCTGCGGATTGCCCAGCGCCGCGTCCAGCGCATCGAGTTCACGCCGCATCGACTCGCCGGCGTAGGCCGGCAGCAGCCGCGCCAGCCCCTCGGTCGAGGCGTGGGCCCGGTGCGCGGCCGAGAAGGCGTCATTGACGTAGAGATCGCCCAGCTCCGCCAGCTGTTTCGCGAAGGCCGGATCGTTCTTCTCCTCGCCGGGGTGGAAGCGGACGTTCTCCAGCAGCACCACCCCGCCCGCGTCGAGATCGGCCAGCACCGCCTTCGCCTCGTCCCCCACGCAGTCCTCGGCGAACCGCACCGGCGCGCCCAGCAGCATCTCCAGATCATCCACCACCGGCCGCAGGCTCATCGAGGGCACGCGCTGCCCCTTCGGCCGGTCGAAATGCGCCAGCAGCGCCACCCTGGCGCCCGCGTCGCGCAGCTTCTCGATGGTCGGAATGGCCACGCGCAGCCGGGTGTCCTCCGTCACCTTCCCACCTTCCATCGGCACGTTGAAGTCCACGCGGACCAGCGCGGTCTTGCCGGCGAGGGAGGGAGCGTCGTCGAGGGTGCGGAAGGTCATTGATCGGCGTCCTGCTCGTCTTGCGAGTCCATCAGGAACCAAGTCGCACCAGCATTCGGTGTCGTCGGACCATCAACCTCGATGACGTCGGTGAAATAGACACGGGCGTTCTTTGGTCTCGGCTGATCCCCAAGCGCAAAAGCGGGGTCAAGGCGTAATTCGTCGAGCGCGCACCGTTCAGCAGCTTCGGAAGAAGATGCTTCGACGAACCGTGTAGCGAAGAAGCCGACGAGTCCGCCACTCTGGATCAGACTTCCAGGAAAGTTCTCGCCCTCGATCACACATCTGTACCAAGCCATATCGGGCGATTCTTTCTGGCTCAGATCAGCTTCGCCATCACCAGCGCCGTATCCGCCATCCGCGTCGCGAAGCCCCATTCGTTGTCGTACCAGCTCAGCACCCGGGCCAGCTTGCCGTCGACCACCTGGGTCTGGGGCAGGGCGGCGGTCGAGGACGCCGCCACGTGGTTCAGGTCGCTCGACACCAGCGGATCGGCGGTGGTGAACAGCACCCCCTTCATCGGCCCGTCAGCGGCGGCCTGCAGCGCGGCGTTGATCTCGTCCACGGTGACCTCGCGGCCGGCCACGACCTTCAGGTCGACGACCGAGACGTTCGGCGTCGGCACCCGGATCGACGAGCCGTCCAGCTTGCCCTTCAGCTCCGGCAGCACCAGCCCCAGCGCCTTGGCCGCGCCGGTCGAGGTCGGGATCATGCTCAGGCCGGCGGCGCGGGCGCGGTACAGGTCCTTGTGCATCGTATCCAGGGTCGGCTGGTCGCCGGTGTAGCTGTGGATCGTGGTCATGTAGCCGCGCTCGATGCCGAACAGGTCGTTCAGCACCTTGGCCACCGGGGCCAGGGCGTTGGTGGTGCACGAGCCGTTCGAGACCACGATGTCCTCGGCGGTCAGGGTCTCGTGGTTGACCTTGTAGACGATGGTCTTGTCGGCGCCGTCGGCCGGGGCCGAGACCAGCACCCGCTTGGCGCCCGCGGTCAGGTGCGCCGAGGCCTTGTCCTTCGAGGTGAACAGGCCGGTGCACTCGAAGGCGATGTCGACGTTCAGGTCCTTGTGCGGCAGCTTCGACGGATCGCGCTCGGCCGTCACCTTGATCTTGCCGAGGCCGACATCGATCCAGTCCTCGCCCGAGGTCACCGTGCCGGGGAACCGGCCGTGCACGCTGTCGTAGCGCAGCAGGTGGGCATTGGTCTCGACCGGGCCGAGATCGTTGATCGCCACCACCTCGATGTCCTTGCGGCCATGCTCGACGATCGAGCGCAGGACGAGACGGCCGATGCGGCCGAAACCGTTGATGGCGACGCGGACGGTCATGGGGCGGTCTCCGAAAGAAGCGGGTTGCGTTGGCGCTTCAATGGAACCGGCGGCGCGGGGTTTCAACCCCGGGGCCGTCACAAGCCATGATGAACTGTAACGCTAGTCCGAGCGGCGGGCCCGCCCACCGGGGCCGCCCACGCCGAACGTCTCCATGGCGACGACCCGGCCGGCCTCGTCGCGCGTGAACCGCGTCCGCCGCGTCGGATCGCCGACGACGGTGAACAGGTCGTCGTCCAGACGCGCCAGCACGACGGGCGGGCGGCGGCCCCGGATCACGTGGAGCCGGTCGCCCGCGACCGTCACCGCCTGCTCCCCATAGGTCCCGGCGTAGGGCGAAAGATCGCCGGCGGCGGCGGTCGAGGTCAACGCCTCCAGCGCCCAGGCGGCGTCGGTGCGGCCCGCATCGGCCGCCACGATACCTTCCAGGGCCAGAGCGTGCGCTCGCGTCAGGGCCTCGTCCCAGCGGACGGCGACGTCCGGGATGACGCCCGTGCCTTCCCAGTTGCCGCCGGTGTTCGGGTTCTTCGGCGATCCCTGGGAGATGAACACGGCGAACCCGCCGCCCACCGGAACCATGCCGCCCGGGTTGGCCGCCCCGCCGCTGGCCTCGCCCACGATCGTCGCCCGTTTCGCGCCCTGCAGCGTGTAGGGGAAGGCCTCGCCCGCGGAGCCCGTGCGGCCGCTGATCAGGACATAGACGGGGACCTCCAGCCGGGGCGTCGGGTGGAACACGGCCGGGGCCTCGCTTTCGGTCCCCTCACGGCTGTGGAAGATGTTGTAGATCGGCGCATCCGGAGGGGTGAAGGCGCTGGTCAGATAGCCGACCATCGAAGGCGCTCCGCCGCCGTTGTCGCGCAGGTCGAAGATCACCGCGTCTGTCCCCGCCACGAAAGTCAGAGCCGCGTCGGCCGCCCTGCGCGCCGGATCGGCGGGGTCGTCGAAATCGATGTTCGAGAAGCCGCGCAGCTCAATGTAGCCGACGTTGCCGGGCAGGATCTCGACCTTGCGGAAGCCGTAGTGGCTGCGCGCCTCGGCCGGGTTGGGCCCGCGGGGTCGGCGAACGGCGGCTGGTCCTCCGGGGCCGGCCTGCGGCGCCGCGGCCGGAGGGGGCGCCTCCGGCATCCGGGGGTCGTGGACGACGTTGAAGTGGGCGTCGATCGGGCGCAGCCGCGTGCTCAGGGCGGCGGCGAGGTCGCGGGGATCAGTCAGGGCGTCGAAGGCGCCGGCCGCGCTTTCGGCCTCGAGGGCGGCGGCGATCTCCTCCGCCCGCGCCGGATCGAAATAGAGCTCGCGGATACGCCCGGCGATGGCGGCCACCGTCTCGCGCGGCGCCGGCGCCCTGGCTTCAGCTGTCGCCTGGGTGGCCGATGCCGCCGGGCTCTGCGCGAAGGCGGGGCCGATTGCGGCTCCGGTCAACATCGCGGCGAATATCAGGGTGCGCATCAGCGTGTCTCCGAAACAGTGGAAGCCAGCGGCAGGTCGAGACGGGCGGTCAGCCCTCCTTCGAGCCGCCGGATCAGAACGACGTCGCCGCCGTGGGCCCGTGCCGCCTGCCGGGCGACGGTCAGGCCGAGACCCGCCCCGCCGGTCTCGCGGCTGCGCGACCGCTCGCCGCGGTGGAAGGGTTCGAACACCGCCTCCAGTTCGCCGTCTTCAAGGCCCGGTCCGTCATCCTCGACCTCGATCACGGCGCGGTTGGCCTCGACGAAGGCCTTCACCCGCGCACCGCCGCCGTATTTGACGGCGTTCGAGATCAGGTTCGCAAGCGCCCGGCGCAAACCCGCCGCATCGCCTTCGACCGGCAGGGCTCCGGCCCGTTCGAAGCTCACCGCAGCTCCAGTCTCCGCGAAGCCGTTGGCGCAGTCCGCGGCGAGCGCGTCGAGATCCAGCCGCTCGCGCCGCTCCGGCGTGGTCTCGCCGCGCACGAAGGCCATGGCCTGGGCGATCAGGGCGTCCATCTCCTCGATGTCGGACGCCATCCTGTCGCGCACCGCCGCCGGCGCCTGCTCGGCCCTGAAGCGCAACCGGGTCAGCGGCGTGCGCAGGTCGTGCGCGATGGCGGCGATGGTCTGGGTGCGCTGGCGCATGTGGTTGCGCAGCGAGGCCTGCATGTCGTTGAAGGCGTGGATGGCGGTGCGCACCTCGCTGGGGCCGGACGGGGCCAGCGGTTCGGCGTCAGGATCGGCGCCCAGCCGCTCGGCGGCCTCGGCGAACACCCGGATGGGACGGGTCAGCCGCCGGGCCAGCCACCAGACCAGCGGCGCCAGCAGCAGCATCGAAATGCCCAGAGCCAGCAGCATCCGCTGTTGCCACGGCGACAGCAGGCCGCGCGGCGGCTCCACCGTGGCCCACCGGCCGTCTGGCTGTCGCACTGACGCCGAGAACGGCGCGAAGGTCAGGCGGTGCGCCAGCACCGTGAACTCGCGCGTCGTCGAGTTGATTACGATCGCCCCGTCGTCCCCGCGCGGCGCCAGGTGCCGCATGTGCAACTGCGCCGCCGCTTCAGCCTGTTCGCGCGTCAGCCCCGCGACCCAGGGACGAGGCGCCTTGCCTGGGGCCCCGGCGGGCGAGCCCTTGCCGTCGGGCTGCACGAACAGGAAATTCATCCGACTCGCGTCCCCGTGCGGGGGCGGGCGGGGGTGGCGGCCCCGTCCCCGGTCTACGGCCACCCGAACCATGCCGGGTTCGACCCCCAGCCGCTGGGCCAGCCCCGACGAGATGGCCAGCGCCATCGGGTCGATCCGGTCGATGCCGGCGGGCGAGACCGGCTGGTCTGTGATCCGCCGCTTCAGGGCGCGGCCATCGGAGGTTTCGGCCGGTTCGCCCTTCAGCGCGTTCGCCGCCGCCTCGATGCTGAACCCCGTCGGCCGGGGTTCGGGCGCCAGCACCACCACCGCGAAGGCCACGGCCTGCGACATGACCACGGCCAGCGCCGCCAGCGCAGCTACCTGGACCAGGACGGGCAGGGAGGAGGGTCGTCTCACAATCCGCTCCGGCCGGCGCCGTTGTGACGCTCGACCCGGACGTCGAACATATAACCCTCGCCGCGCAGGGTCTGGATCATCTCCAGACCGGAGCCGTCGTCCAGCTTCTTCCGTAGCCGGCTGATCTGCACGTCCATGGCGCGGTCGAAGACGTCGCTGTCCGCGCCACGCGCCCGCTCCAGCAACTGGTCGCGGGTCATGATCCGGCCCGGACGCTCGGCGAAGGCGCGGAGCAGGGCGAACTCGCCGGCCGACAGGGTCACCGTCCGCCCGTCCGGCCGCGTCAGCTCCCGCCGCATCAGGTCCAGCCGCCACCCGGCGAACGTCAGGCACGGCCCGTCTGACTCCGCGGCCTCGCGCGGCCGGCGCAGCACCGCCCTCACCCGCGCCAGCAACTCCCGCGGGTTGCACGGCTTGGCCAGATAGTCATCGGCGCCCAGTTCGAGCCCTATGATCCGGTCGGTGTCCTCGCCCATGGCCGACAGCATGACGATGGGCGGGCCCTTGCCGGACATGCGCCGGCATACCGACAACCCATCCTCGCCCGGCATCATGAGGTCCAGCACGATCAGGTCGGGCGCGCGGGCCGCGATGGCGCGGTCCATCTCGGCCGCTGTCGCCGCGCCCTCGGCCATGTAGCCGTGCTGGCGCAGGTATTCGGTCAACACCTCGCGGATGCCGGGGTCGTCGTCGACGACAAGGATGCGCTGGGCGGCTTCGTCTTGCATGGGCGCATTGTGACGAACCGCGGTCGCGCCGTCATTTCAGGGCTGAAATAATTCAGCCGGACCGTGAAACACTGGCGCAAGGCCGCCGTGGTCGAACAGAGGCGTATTCAACGGGAGCCACCGCTCATGCTGACCCTCATCGCGCTTTCCGCCCTGCTCCTGCAGGACCCGCCGGCCCCACCCGCCCCGCCGGAAATCCGTACCCGGATGATGATCATGGGCCCCGATGGCCCGGGATCGCTGGACAGGGACGGTGACGGCCAGGTTTCACGCGAGGAGTTCGCCGCGCCGATGAACGACCATTTCGGCAAGATGGACAAGAATGGCGACGGCCGGTTGTCGACCGAAGAGCTGTCGGCCGGTCATGGCCCCTCGGGAGAGGGCGATGTGATGTTTCTTCGGGCTGGACCGGATGGAGCGCCGGGCGTGCGCCGTTTGCACCCCGGCGGCGCGGCGGGATCCGGCGCACACGGGGAACGCGAGATCGTCGTCCATGGGCCGGGCGGACACGGCATGCCGCTCATGATTCACGGGCCCCGCCATCATGGACCCGGCGGCGGGCCCCGCGTCGAGATCCATGACATGGGCGGTCCCGGCCATCATGCGCAGATGGACAAGGACGGCGACGGCAAGATCAGCGAGGCGGAGTTCACCGGTCCGCTGCGCGAGGCCTTCATCCGCATGGACGCCGACCGCTCCGGTTTTATCGAGGAGGGCGAGCGCGGACGGGGCCACGATGTCCAGGTCTTCACCCACCGCGTTGAGACGCGTGAGGGCGGCGAGGATTGATCGAACCCGGCGCTTTCGTGATTTGAAGAACGGAGGTCCGCCGCTCTATCGTGGTGTCGATGAACCTCCGCCGCCTCCTCCTCCGCCTGGCCGGGTCAGCCGCGATGAGCCTTGTGCTGGTCGCGGCGCCGGCGCTGGCGCGTGACCCCCGCGACGGCGCCGGGACCACGGCCGCCGCGACTGCTTCGGCCCAGCCTGCCCGCGAGCGGGCGCGGATGAACCAGCGCGTGTTCGACCGCGTCTGGACCGAGGTCCGCGATCAGTATTACGACCCCCGTCTGCACGGCGTCGACTGGAATGGAGCGCGGCGCACCTACCGGCCCCAGGCCCTGGCGGCGCCCGACGACCGCGCGCTGTACCGAGTGCTGGGTCAGATGCTGGACCTGCTGGATGACGACCACGCCGGGGTTTCGGCGCCGGCCGTGGCGCGCAGGCTCGATACGAGACGGCAACCGCGCGCGCTGGTCGGCGTCACCCTGCGCCCCGATCCCGGCAGGCCGGGCTTCTATACGATCGAAAGGGTTCGCGAGGGCTCGCCCGCCGAGGAAGCGGGCGTCGCCTCCGGCTGGCATCTGGACACCACCGCCGCCGGGGTCTGGTTCCCCGAACTTGACGTCGTCGAAGGCGCAGCCGTGAACCTGGTCCTTATCGGTCTGGACGGCGTCCAGCGGACAATGACGCTGACTCCCCGGGTTATGGAGCCGCCTCCGGTCTTCGTCGCGGACCGGTCACGGCCAGGCGTGGCGGTTCTGCGCGTCGACGCCTTCGAGTCTGGTCTCGGCGACTGGATGGGCCAGCAACTCGCCGATCTGCCGCCCGAAACCGATATCGTCCTCGACCTGCGCGGCAATCCCGGCGGCCAGCTTCTTGAGGCTGACGCCGTGTTGAGCTGCTTCCTGCCGCGCGACCGCGTCTGGGCCACCCGGACCACCCGCTCGGGACGCGCCATCGTGCTCAAGACCGCCGGCGGCTGCGGCGACCGCGAGACCCCGGCGGTCAACGACGTCGCTGTCCTGGTCGACGGCGGCAGCCGCAGCGCCGCCGAACTGACCCCCGCCGCTCTTCAGGAGGCCGGCCGGGCGGTGGTCGTCGGCGAGCCGACCGCCGGCGCCGTGCTGATCTCGCAGGACACCCGCCTGCCGGACGGCGGCCGCCTCAGCCTGAGCCGCTCGGATTTCGTCACCGCTGGCGGCGTCCGGCTGGAAAAGCGCGGCGTCACCCCCGATCTGCCCGCGCCCTCTGCGGAAGAGGATGCGGCCGGCCACGACCCCGCGCTCGACCTCGCCATCGCCGCGCTCGCCGGGTCGGCCGCCCAGCAGGTCCGGGCCGCGGACGCCGCCCCGCTCTAGCCCGCGACCGGCCTGACCTTCGAGGCGGCCTCCCGGGCGCGCTCCCGCGCCTGCTCGACCGTGTCGCCCCGCGCCGTCGCCACTCCCATGCGCCGTCGCTCGAACGACTCCGGCTTGCCGAACAGCCGCAGGTCCGCCGTCGGAACCGCCAGCGCCTCCGCCACGCCCTCGAAGGCGATCCCGGTCGCCTCCATGCGGCCGTAGATCACGGCGCTGGCGCCGATGTCGCGCTGGCTGACGTCGACCGGCAGGCCCAGGATGGCCCGGGCATGCAGGGCGAACTCGCTCATCGTCTGGGTCGCCAGCGTCACCAGCCCGGTGTCGTGCGGTCGCGGCGACACCTCCGAGAACCACACCTGGTCGCCCTTCACGAACAGCTCGACCCCGAACACGCCCAGCCCGCCCAGCGCATCGGTGACTTTTCCGGCGATCTCATGGGCCGCCGCCAGCGCCGCTGGCGTCATCGCCTGGGGTTGCCAGCTCTCGACATAGTCGCCCTTGACCTGCCGATGTCCGATCGGCGCGCAGAAGTCGGTCCGCACCGTTCCGTCACGCATCGATCGCACCGTCAGCAGGGTGATCTCGAAATCGAAGTCGATCCGCCCCTCGACGATCACCGTCGCCGTCTCGACCCGCCCGCCGGACTGGGCGTAGGCCCAGGCGTTCGGGGCGTCCTCGATCGCCTCGATCATCGACTGGCCCTTGCCCGAGGACGACATCACCGGCTTGATGAAGACCGGCAGGCCGATCCGCTGCGCCGCCTCCGCCAGTTCCGCCGCGCTGGCGGCGAAGGCGTAGGGCGAGGTCGGCAGGCCCAGTTCCTCCGCCGCCAGCCGCCGGATGCCTTCGCGGTTCATGGTCAGCTGCGTCGCCCGCGCCGTCGGAATGACCACCGCGTGCCCCGCCGCCTCGATCTCGGCCAGCACATCCGTGGCGATGGCCTCGATTTCCGGCACGATGATGTGCGGATGCTCGGCGGCGATGACCCCGGCCAGCACCTGAGGGTCGGTCATCGGGATGACGTGGCTCCGGTGCGCCACCTGCATGGCCGGCGCGTTGGGATAGCGGTCGACCGCTATCACCTCGACGCCGAGCCTCTGCAGCTCGATGGCCACCTCCTTGCCGAGCTCTCCCGCGCCCAGCAGCATGACGCGGGTGGCGTTCGCGGATAGCGGCGTTCCGATACGCATGGGTCAGTCTCCGGTCCGGGCGGGTTCGATCAGGTCCCAGGCGTTGCCGTACAGATCCTCGAACACCGCCACCATACCGTACGGCTCGTGCCGGGGCGCCTCGCGGAACCGGACGCCAGCCGCGGTGAAGGCGGTGTAGTCCCGGCCGAAATCGTCGGTCTCAAGGAACAGCCAGACCCGATCGCCAGCCTGCTTACCGACGGCGGTACGCTGTTCGTCGCTCGTGGCGCGTGCCAGCAGCAGCGACGTTTGACCGCCTTTCGGCGTCACCGTCACCCAGCGTTTGCCGCCGCCCATGTCCGTGTTCTCGCTCAGCGCGAAGCCCAGCTTGCCGACGTAGAAGGCGATCGCCTCGTCATAGTCGCGCACCAGCAGGGAGACAGCGGCGAGGCGCACTGATCAGCGCTTTCCGCCGAGGTTGTTCCGCCAGGCGCCGGCTCGGTGCGCGGTTCGTATCGCTTCGATCAGTTCGGGCGCGGCCCCGATCCGCTCGAGCTCGGCGACGGACATGTACTCCATCGTGCCGCAGGCCATCACCACCCGGGGCAGGCCGACCGTTTCGACGGCCAGCGCCTCGTGCTCGGCGTCGATGTGGAGCATGAACCGAACGCCGCCGATGTCGTGATACCGGTATTGGTCTTCGCAATCCGCCCACCATTCGGGGTCCTCAGCGGACACGGCCGACACTCGCTCACGGACCCAGGCGAGCAGGGCGGGGGACTTGGAGACGCTGAACTCCGTTCCGAACACGTCGGTCATGGGCTCAAGCGGCTGGACGAAGGGCGCCGGCATCAGATCCGCCCAGTTGACCCGCTTGCCCGATCGATTGTCGTAGGTCACCGCCATGCGGACGTTGTCCGGATGCGGCCCGCCGCAATATAGCTCGTCGAGCACCGTCAGGCTGAGGAAACGAGGACCGGTCATCGGGGCATCGACGCTGCGATACCAGTCGGCGTACTCGCCCCCATCCGTGAGGCATTCGCGAACAGCCTGGCGCACCGCCGCGTCCATGCGCTCGAGATCGGCGTTGATCACCCTTGTCGCCGCGGTGTCCCCCGCCAGTCGGGGCAGTGCGGCGATGCCCTTGGCCACGGCCGGGAGAACCGTCAGGCCATCCGCGCCCGGAACCGGGGCGCGGGGCGAGGGCGCGTCGGCGGTCTCGCGCACCGGAGCGACCTCCGCAGACGCCGCTGTTTCAGTCTCAGGTTTGCAACCGACCGTCATCACCAACAGGGAAATGACGGTCAGGTGCCTCCACATCAAAGCCGCGCCTTCACCGCCGCCACGACCGCCTCGGCCGTGATCCCGAACTTCTCGTACAGCACTTCGGCCGGGGCGCTGGCGCCGAAGCCGGTCATGCCGACGAAGGCGCCGTCCTCGCCGATGAACCGCTCCCAGCCCTGCTGGATGGCGGCCTCGACCGCGACCCGCACCGTGCCCCGGCCCAGCACCGAGGCCTGGTAGGCCGCGTCCTGTCGGAAGAACAGCTCGAAACACGGGACCGAGACTACGCGGGTCGGCGTGCCTTCCGCCTCCAGGGTCTCCGCCGCCTTGAGCGCCAGCGGCACCTCCGTGCCCGTGGCGAACAGGGTCGCCTTCGCCTCGCCGTTCGCCGCCCTCAGTTCGTATGCGCCGCGCGCCGACAGATTCTCGCCGGCCGCCACCGTGCGCACCGCCGCCGTCTTCTGCCGCGACAGGGCCAGCGCCGACGGCGCGTCCCTGTGCTCCAGCGCCAGCCGCCAGCACTCCATGGCCTCGACCGTGTCGGCCGGACGGAACACCAGCAGGTTCGGGATGGCCCGCAGCGCCGCCAGATGCTCGACGGGCTGGTGCGTCGGCCCGTCCTCGCCGAGCCCGATCGAATCGTGGGTCAGCACGTGGATGACCCGGATGCCCATCAGGGCCGCCAGCCGGATCGACGGCCGGCTGTAGTCCGAGAACACCATGAAGGTGCCGCCATACGGGATGACCCCGCCATGCAGCGCCATCCCGTTCATCGCTGCGGCCATGCCGTGCTCGCGGATGCCCCAGTTGACGTAGCGCCCCTCATAGGTCGGCGCGTCGAGGATTGGCGTGTCCTTGACGAAGGTGTTGTTCGAGCCCGTCAGGTCGGCCGAGCCGCCGATCAGTTCCGGCACGGCGGCGAACAGCTCGTCCAGGGCGGCGCCGGAGGATTGGCGCGTGGCCTGGGCCGGCTTGGTCTCCACCAGTTCCGCGATCTTCGCGTCCAGCCCGGCGAACGCGCCCTCGGGCAGGTCGCCCTTCATGGCGCGGGTGAAATCGGCCGCCTGCGACGAGGCCGCCAGACGGGCCTCCCAGGCCTTGCGGTCCCTGGCGCCGCGCTTGCCGACCTTCTTCCAGGCCCGGTCGACGGCTTCGGGCAGTTCGAACGGCTCGTGCTGCCACGACAGGCCCAGCCTGGTCGCCGCGACCTCGGCCGCGCCCAGCGCCGCGCCGTGGGTCTTGTGGCTGCCTTCCATGGTCGCCGCGCCGCGGCCGATCTTGGTCTTGCAGGCGATCAGGGTAGGCTTGTCCTGCCGCGTCGCCCACTTCAGCGCCGCCTTGATCTGTCCCATGTCATGACCGTCGATGGCCTTGACGGCCCAGCCCGCCGCCTTGAAACGCCCCTTCTGGTCGGTCGCGTCCGACAGCGACACCTTGCCGTCGATGGTGATCTCGTTGTCGTCCCACAGCACCGTCAGCTTGTTCAGCCGATAGCGGCCGGCCAGGGTGATGGCCTCCTGCGACACGCCCTCCATCAGACAGCCGTCGCCGGCGATGACCCAGGTCCGGTGATCGACCAGGCCGGATCCGTACTTCGCCGCCAGATGCCGCTCGGCCATGGCAAAGCCGACCGAGTTGGCCAGACCCTGTCCCAGCGGCCCGGTGGTCGTCTCGACGCCCGGCATATGGCCGAACTCGGGGTGACCGGCGGTCTTCGAACCCCACTGGCGGAAGTTCGAGAGCTCTTCCTTCGTCGCCGCCTTGTATCCGGTCAGGTGCAGCAGGGCGTAGATCAGCATCGAGCCGTGGCCCGCCGACAGGATGAACCGGTCCCGATCGGCCCAGTCAGGCTGGCTCGCATCGAACTTCAGATATTGCGAGAACAGCACCGTCGCCACGTCGGCCATGCCCATCGGCATGCCGGGGTGGCCGCTCTTCGCCTTCTCGACCCCGTCCATGGCCAGGACGCGGATGGCGTCCGCCATCTGCTTCGGCGAGGCTTTTTCGGATACGGTTTTGGCGTCGGTCACGGGAGGACCTTTCGTCGGAAGGCGGAAAAAGGGAGGCGCGCCGCTTTACCCCGACGCGCGAGCGGGTTCTATACGGATTCTGGAGGATGTGACCTGTATGGACGCTGCATCGGCCGCCAAGGACCGTGTCGACCGCGCGCTGGCGCTGCTCGAACGCCGCCTGCTCGACCTGAAGAGCCGCGCCGTCGCCTCCCGCCGCGCCCCGGACGACGACCTGTTCGCGCCCCAGCCGTCCAGCGAGACCGACCGCGCCCGCATCCACGACCTCGAGTCCGCCGGCCGCGACGCCGCCGAGGTCCTGGCCCGCGCCGCCGACGCCATCCGCGACAGCCTGGCCGAACAGGAGGCCCGCTGATGGCGACGGTGACCGTCGAGATCAACGGCCGCCCCTATGCCGTCGGTTGCGCGGACGGCCAGGAGGAGCGCGTCCGCATCCTCGCCAAACAGTTCGACGGCCATGTCCGACAGGTCGCGGGCGAGGTCGGCCACGTCGGCGACATCCGCCTGTTCCTGATGGCCGGCCTGCTGCTCGCCGATGAACTGCACGAGGCCCGGCTGGCCAACCCCGCCGCGGAGCCCGCCGCCGCCACGACAGACGGCGTCGCCGAAGCCCTCAACGCCGTCGCCGCCCGGCTTGAAAAGATCGCGCAGGGGCTCTGACGTCCCGCAGACCTGCGAACGACCCTTGACTCCCTGACGTTTTGATCTGATATTTCTGTCATGACAGAAATTACGAAACTGCCAGCGGCCATCGAGCGCTTCGTCCTTCACTGGGGCGAGATGGGCGGTTTCTGGGGCGTGAACCGGTCGGTGGCCCAGATCCAGGCTCTCCTGCTGACGGCGGAAAAGCCGATGACGGCCGAGGAGATCGCCGTGGCGCTGGAGATGGCTCGGTCCAACGTCTCGACCTCGCTGAAGGAGCTCCAGAACTGGAACCTGATCCGGCGGGTGCCGATCCGGGGCGACCGCCGCGATCATTTTGAGGCCGAGACCGACGTCTGGGAGGTCGCCTCCCGGATCGCCGCCGGCCGCAAGGCCAAGGAGATCGACCCGGCCCTCGAAACCCTCAGGGCTTGCGTCGCTGACGCCGAGGCCGATCCGACGGTCCACCCCGTGGCGTTGAAACGGCTGAAGGAAATGCTGGAGTTCACCGAGACGATCGACCGCTGGTACGGCCAGATCACCACGGTGGCCCGGCCCAAGCTGATGGCGCTGCTGAAACTGGGCGCCCGCATCGCGGCGCTCATTCCCGGCGGCAAATAGTCGGGGGAGGGGATCATGGGGGCCGCGGTCGCGATCAGGAAACAGGCGCTGACCCCTTCGGCCGACGGCGAACTGCTCGATCTCCGCTTCCGGGCCCTGCTTCCGGCGGCCGACTGGAACGCCCTGCCCGTAGCCGCGCAGCGCCGCTTCACCAAACGGATGGAGGGCGGAGCCACCGTCGCTTACCGCGGCGAAGTGGTCGCGATCGAAGGCCGTCGCGCCGGCCGCCTTCTCGCTCAGGCCGCCCGCCTGATCGGCGCGCCGCTGCCGCTGGTCTTCGAACCGGGCGCGAGCGTCGTCACCGTCACCGAGGACGCGGTCGGGCGGGGTCAGGTGTGGACCCGCATCTACGTCCGCAAGAATGGTTTTCCGCAGGTCATCCACAGCGCCAAACGCTTTGCCGGTCCCACCGGTCTGGAGGAGCACGTGGGCGGCGGCGTCGGCATGGCGCTGACCGTGGCGGCCGAGGGCGGGGCCCTGGTGTTCCGCAGCGCCTTCTATTTCGTCACCTTGGCCGGCGTGCGCCTCCGCCTGCCGCGCTGGCTTGAGCCCGGGGCCCTGACCATCGTCCACAACGATCTCGGCGAGGGCCGGTTCGCCTTCACCCTCGCCCTGGATCATCCCCTGTTCGGTCGCCTGATCGGCCAGGACGCGATCTTCCGGGACGCCCCCGGGAAAGAGGCTTGAGATGACGGACCTGCTCTGGACCCTGGTGGCGCTTCAGATCGCCATGGGCGCCTTCGACACCCTGTTCCACCATGAGCTGACCGAGCGGCTGGCGTGGAAGCCCTCCCAGAAACGGGAACTGCGCCTCCATGGGGGCCGTAACCTGATGTACGCCGCGCTCTTCCTGCTGATCGGCTGGTCCGAGCCGAGGGGATGGCTGGCCGCCGCCATACTCGTCTTGCTGGCCATCGAGGTGGTCATCACCCTGGCCGACTTCGTCGAGGAAGACCGGACGCGCCGGCTGCCGGCGTCGGAGCGGATCACCCACACCCTGCTGGCCCTCAACTACGGCGCCATCCTGACCCTGCTCGCGCCGCTGCTGCTGAGCTGGTCGGGCGAGCCGGCCGGGCTCGTCGCCGTCTCGCACGGTCTGTGGAGCTGGATGGCCGCCGCCGCCGCGGCCGGCGTATTCGTCTTCGGCCTGCGTGATCTGGCCGCCGCGGGACGCTCCGACCGGTTGGTCGCACCCGAGGCCGCGCCCATCGGCCGGGAGTTGCCGGGCCGCCGTCGTGTTCTCATCACCGGCGCGACCGGGTTCATCGGCCGGCGCCTGGTCGCCGCGCTGACCGGCGCGGGACATGAGGTGGTCGCCCTCGTCCGAAACCCGAAGACGGCCGATCTCCCGGCTCCGATCACGATCGTCACGAGCCTCGCCCAGATCGCCGACGATTGGCGTATCGACGCCGTGATCAACCTGGCGGGGGAGCCGATCAGCGACGGCCTGTGGACCATGGGCAAGCGTCGCCGGATCCTGCGATCGCGCCTCCGGATCACCCGCGACATCCGCCGCCTGATCGCCCGGCTGGAGACGCGCCCGCAGGTGCTGGTCAGCGGCTCGGCGATCGGCTGGTACGGCCTGCATGGCGACGAGCCGCTCGACGAAGCCGGCCCCTCCAATCCCTGTTTCAGCCATCGCCTCTGCCATGCCTGGGAGCAGGCCGCCCGCCGAACGGAGGTGTTGGGCGTGCGCGTGGTCACCGTACGCATCGGTCTGGTGCTGGGTTCGGGGGGCGGCATGCTGTCCCGCCTGCTGACGCCGTTCGAGTTCGGCCTCGGCGGTCCGATGGGATCGGGACGGCAGTGGATGTCGTGGATTGCGCTGGACGACTGCGTGCGTCTGATCCTGCACGCGGTGGCCGAGCCCCGACTCAGCGGGCCCTTGAATGCCGTGGCGCCGAATCCGGTGACCAACGCGGACCTGTCTCGCGCCCTGGGCCAGGCGCTGAACCGGCCGGCCCTGCTGGCCGCCCCCGCCGCCCCGCTGCGTCTGGCTTTCGGG
The DNA here is from genome assembly GCF_035626975.1 of Brevundimonas sp. Lineage (GTDB taxonomy): Bacteria > Pseudomonadota > Alphaproteobacteria > Caulobacterales > Caulobacteraceae > Brevundimonas. The sequence goes on along the minus strand of NZ_DASPMQ010000005.1, from coordinate 6,808 downwards.
GCGTTCGCGGAGGAACTGCTGCTGGGCGGCCAGCGGATCCTGCCGGCGAAGGCGCTGGCGACCGGGTTCCGCTTCCGCCATCCCGACCTCGACGGCGCCCTTCACGAGATCGTCGGCGCCCGACCGCGCCGGGCCACTGGCGCGAACAGGCGTGAGCGACTATCTTGCCCGACGGCGGGTCCTGCTGCGGCCCTCGTCGAAGGCAACATTTCCTCGCGACCTTAATTCACTCGAAGGGAGCTGTCCCTGATCAGGCCCGTGGGCCTGGGCACACGGCGCCCACCTGGCTACCCAGGTCGAGAGGATTTAAACGTCCTTCACGGTTCTTGCGGCGCCGCCACCCTTTCTCCCCTTGTGCGCTATCGCTCGGCTCGCGGAGCCTCGCTGCTTGAGCGCAATCCTCCCGCGCAGGGGGAGGGGGACCATCCGAAGGATGGTGGAGGGGGCGGCCGATGCGCTACCTCTCCTCAATGATCGACAAGCACGAACTCCGGGCGGCCATGCGGGCGACGCGCAAGCGGCTGGCCGGTCTCGATCCCGAAGCGTCGCTGCGCGCGGCGGAGCACGCCGGAGATCTTCCACCGGGCGATGTGGTCGCCGTCTATCGGGCCATCGGGTCGGAGATCGACGCCGACGCCCTGTCCCTGGCCCTCAGCCGCCAGGGCCGCCAACTCTGCCTGCCGGTGGTGATCGAGCGGCACGCTCCGATGATCTTCCGCCGCTGGTCGCCCGGCGAGCCGCTCGAGCTCGATGAGGCCGGCGTCCCGGCCCCCTTCCCGCTGGCCGCGACCGTCACGCCCGACCTGATCATAACGCCCTTGCTGGCCTTCGACGCCGCCGGCGGGCGGCTGGGGCAGGGGGGCGGTTACTATGACCGGACCTTCGCGGCCCTGCCCGACGCCGTCCGCGTCGGCTTTGCCTATGCGGGTCAGGAGGTGGAAAATCTGCCGGTCGAGCTGCACGACATCCGCCTGCATGGCGTTCTGACCGAGAGGGGCTATAGAGGCGCCGCATGAGGCAGAGCGTATGAGACTGGCGTTTTTCGGCGACGTGGTGGGCAAGTCCGGCCGCGACGGGCTCAGCGACCACCTGCCCGCGCTGAAGCGCGACCTGAAGCTCGACTTCGTCGTGGTCAACGCCGAGAACGCCGCCGGCGGCTTCGGCATCACCGAGAACACCGCCCGCGAGCTGTTCATGGCCGGGGCCGACTGCCTGACCCTGGGCAACCACAGCTGGGACCAGCGCGAGGCCCTGACCTATATCGTGCGCGAGCCGCGCCTGATCCGCCCGCTCAACTATCCGCGCCTGATGGACGCGCCCGGCGCCGGGGCCAATCTGTTCGAGACCCATTCCGGCAAGACCGTGCTGGTCATGAACGTGCTCGGCCGCATCCATATGGACGCCGTCGACGACCCGTTCGGCGCGGTCGAGAAGGAACTGGCCGCCTGTCCGCTGGGCATGGCCGCCGACGCGATCATCGTCGACATCCATTGCGAGGCCACCTCCGAGAAGATGGCCATGGGCCATTTCTGCGACGGCAGGGCCAGCCTCGTGGTCGGCACCCACACCCACGTCCCCACCGCCGACTGCCAGATCCTGACCGGCGGCACCGCCTACCAGACCGACGCCGGCGCCTGCGCCGACTACGACTCGGTTATCGGCAACGAGAAGGAAGAGCCCCTGCGGCGCTTCACCACCCGCCTCTCCGGCGGCCGCTACACGCCCGCCCACGGCCCCGCCACGGTCTGCGGCGTCTATGTCGAGACGGACGACAAGACCGGGCTGGCGACGCGGGTCGAGCCGATCCGGGTCGGAGGACGGCTGAGCCAGACGATTCCGGCGGTCTGATCCTGTCGAAGAGTTAATGGCCGCGTCTGCATCCGCCGACGCCCGCCGCCGCCTCTCTCCGCGAACACCCTCGCGGAGCCCCGTCAATGCTGAAGATCCTCGCCGCCCTTGCAGTCCTCGCCCTGCCGACCGCCGCCCTGGCCCAGGCGCCGGAGCCCGAGCCGATCGAGGTGATGATCCTGGGGACCTACCATTTCGGCAACCCGGGCCAGGATCTGCACAACCCCCGCATCGACTCCGTCCTCACGCCCGGGAAACAGGCCCAGCTCGAGGCCGTCGTCGAAGGACTGGCCCGTTTCCGACCCACCGCCATCGCCGTCGAGCGGGTCGCTGCCGACCCGGCGACCATGCTGGACCACCGCTACCCGGCCTTCACCCCCGCCGATCTGCTGACCAATCCCGACGAACGGTGCCAGATCGGCTACCGCCTCGCCCATCGGATGGGACTGACCCGCGTCTATGCGATCGATGAGCAGGAGGGGGACGGCGAGCCGACCTATTTCCCGTTCGAGGCCGTCCACACCTGGGCCCAGGCCAACGGCCGCGCTGGGGACCTGACGGCCATGCACGCGATCATCGCCGCCAAAGTAGCCCATCTCGAGCAGCGGCAACGGACCCGGGACGTCGGGTCGGTTCTCGCCTTCATGAACGGTCCCGCACCCGCCGCGGAAGACAAGGCTTTCCACTACGCGCTGATGCAGTTCGGCGCGGGCGACGCCCAGCCGGGCGCCGTGCTGAACGGCCGCTGGTTCACGCGCAATGCCGAGATCTTCGCCCGTTTGATGCAGGTCGCCGAACCCGGAGACCGCATCGTGGTGGTCTACGGCGCGGGTCACGCCTCCTGGCTGCGCGAGATGGTCCAGGTGACCCCCGGCTTCCGTCTGGTCGAGCCGGACGACTATCTTCCGGCGGAGTAGGCGACGCGGGTCTAACCGGCCACGACCCGTGCATCCCCGCTCGCCACCGCCAGCTTCGCCCGCGTCGTCAGCGTCCCGCCCCGCTCCGACACCTTGTCGAGCACCTTGAATTCCGTCTGCCAGCGCTCCGGCGTGACGTCGCAGACGACATAGCCGCGCTGGGCGTTGTTGAACTTCAGGAACGGATTGTCGGCGAGATAGCGCCGCCCGTCGGCCCGCTGGTCCTGTCCGTCGCCGGACGAACTGATCGAGGTGGTGACGAACTCCGTCGCCAGGGGCGCGCCCTCCGGGTTGCGGCTGTCGAGGTACAGCTCGCCGGCGTAATTCTGGTGCTCGTCCCCGGTCAGGACGATCGTATTGCCGATGCGCCGGTCCCGCAGCCGGCTCAGCAGCCGCTGGCGCGGGACGCGATAGCCGGCCCAGGTGTCGAGGTTGAAACCCGGCTCCGGCCCCTCCCTGCGCTCCAGGTCCATGACCATGATCTGCTGCGCCAGCACCTTCCAGTGGGCGCGGGACTGGTCGAGATTGCGGTACAGCCACGCCTCCTGCGCCTCGCCGAGGATCTGCGCGGCGGGGTCCGACACGCCCGCGCAGGTCGTGGCCCAGGCGTCGTCGCACGGCTGGTTCGACCGGAACGACCGCGTGTCGAGGAAGTTCAGATCCAGCAGGTCGCCCCACGTCGCATGGCGGTACAGCTGCATCTCCGCCCCGCGCGGAAACGCAGACCGGCGTAGCGGCATGTGCTCGTAGAAGGCCTGGGCCGCCGCCTGCCGCCTGAGCAGGAACACCTCCGGCGGCACGCCGTCGTCGAAATCCGAGACCCAGTTGTTGGCGATCTCGTGATCGTCCCAGGTCACGAACCATGCCGCCGCCGCGTGGCTGGCCTGCAGGTCCGTATCCATCTTGTACTGCGCGTACCGGCGCCGGTAGTCGTCCAGCGAATAGATCTCGCCGCCGAAATGCTGGCGCGGATTCTCCATCGTCCCGCCCGAGCCCGTATAGGTCCGGCTGCCGCGCCCCTCGTAGATGTAGTCGCCGTAGCAGTAGACGAAGTCCAGATCCTCCTCCGAGGCCTTGCGGTGCGCGGTGTAGAAGCCCTGCTCATAGGCCTGGCAGCCCACCACGCCGAACCGCGCCTGCGTCACCCGCGCGCCCGGCGCCGGCGCGGTCTTCGCGCGGCCGACGGCGGTGCGTTCGGCCCCGGCGGCGAAGCGGTAGAACCAGGGTCGGCCCGGCTCCAGCCCTGTGATCTCGACATGGACGGCGTGCCCCATCTCCGGCCGGGCGACCGCCTCGCCCTTCCGCACGACGGTCGAGAAGCCGCGATCGGTCGCCACCTCCCACGTCACCGGCACGGGGGCCGACGGCATGCCGTGACCGATCTCGAGCGGGCGGGGCGCCAGCCGGGTCCAGATGACGAAGCCGTCCGGCGTGGGGTCGCCCGCGGCAATGCCCAGCTGGAACGGATATTCCGCGAACACCGGGTCGGCGAGGGCCTGACGCCCCGAGCCGACGATCGCGCCGCCCGCGCCCAGCCCCAGCAACAGCCCCCGACGGGACAGGGTTTCGAAGGGACTCATGCGGCGCTCCTGCTCTGGACGCCTCGACCTAGCCCGGAAATGTGACGCTCGTCACCCGGCGGGTGCGGCTGGCTGGTCGGCGGGCTTCCACGCCTGGAGCTCCGCGATCTGACGGGTCCGGGAATCGATCTCGGCCTGCGCCATCCGACGGATTTCCGGGTCTCTCGAACGGGCCAGCGCGTCCACGGCCATGGTCACGGCGGTCCGGTGGTGCTCGATCATGCCAGCCACATAGGTCGCGTCCGCCGTCTTCCCCGCAGCCTGCGCCGTAACGGCGCGCGCCGCCGGAGCGCTGGTCGTCCCCTCCTTGACGGCTGCGGCCTGCCTCGCGGCCGTAGCGTCCCGCAGCGCCATCTGCACCGGGTCGCCGCCCTCGGAGCAGGCCCCGATAGTCAGAAGGGCGACGGCGATGGCGAGCCGCTTCACCCGTGAACGCCTTCGATCCAGCTCGGCAGCCAGTTCTCGTGCATCTCGCGGAGATGCTCGAGCGGCAGGCGGAACAGGTCTCCGTCCGGCCCGCCCGAAGCGAAATCGCGCCCCTTGGCCCGGCCCACGACGCTGGCGTGGATGCCCGCCGCCTGCGCCGCCGCGATGATGCCCGTCGCTTCCGGTACGGCCACCAGGTACCGGGCCTGGTCTTCGCCGAAGAGCAGGATGTGGGCGTGGGTCGCCGAGCTCGCGTCCAGCTCGACGCCGACGTCCGAGGCCAGCGCCAGGTCCGCCGCCGCCCCGATCAGGCCGCCGTCCGACAGGTCGTGCACCACGGTCAGGGCGCCCGCCTCGATCTGGCCGCGCACGAAGTCGCCGGTCTTGCGTTCCAGCATCAGGTCGACCGGCGGCGGCGCGCCGTCCTCGCGGCCCAGCACCTCGCGCAGATAGATCGACGAGCCCAGCTCGCCGACCGTGTCGCCGATCAGCACCAGCACGTCGCCCTCATTCATGCCGCCGAAGCCGGTGACCACGTCGTAGTTGGTCAGCAGTCCGACCGCGCCGACCGTCGGGGTCGGCGGAATGGCCGCGCCATTGGTCTCGTTGTAGAGGCTGACGTTGCCGCTCACGACCGGGAAATCCAGCACGCGGCAGGCCTCGGCCATGCCGTCGATGGCGCGGACGATCTGGCCCATGATCTCGGGCCGCTGCGGGTTGCCGAAGTTGAGGTTGTCGGTAATGGCGATCGGCCGCGAGCCTACGGCCGTCAGGTTGCGCCACGCCTCGGCGACAGCCTGCTTGCCCCCCTCATAGGGGTCGGCCTGCACATAGCGCGGAGTGCAGTCCGAGGTCATGGCCAGACCCTTGTCGGTGCCGTGAACCCGTACGACGCCGGCGTCGGCCGCCGTGGCCGAGTCCTGCAGGGTGTCGGCCATCACGTGGCGGTCGTACTGCTCCCAGATCCAGCGCTTGGACGCCATGTCGGGGCAGGTGAGGACCTTGATCACCGCGTCGACCCAGCTGTCCGGCGCGGGCACCGCCTTCGGATCGAGGCGCGGTTGCAGCGCCGGCTGGACCCACGGCCGGTCGTACAGGGGCGCGTCGTCGAACAGCGGGGCCAGCGGCACGTCGCACACCGTCTCGCCGTGATGCTTCAGCACCAGTCGCCCGGTGTCGGTGGTCATGCCGATGACGGCGGCGTCGAGGCCCCATTTCCTGAAGATGCGGTAGCCGTCTTCCTCGCGGCCCGGCTTCAGCACCGCCAGCATCCGCTCCTGGCTTTCCGACAGCATCATCTCATAGGCCGTCATGCCCTCCTCGCGCTGGGGCACGGCGTCCATGTTCAGCTCGATGCCGACCTCGCCCTTGCCGGCCATTTCGACCGATGAGGAGGTCAGGCCCGCCGCACCCATGTCCTGGATGGCGGCGACCGCGCCCGAGGCCATCAGCTCCAGCGTGGCCTCGATCAGCAGTTTTTCGGCGAACGGGTCGCCGACCTGCACGGTCGGGCGCTTCTCATCGGAGTCCTCGTCGAACTCGGCCGAGGCCATCGTGGCGCCATGGATGCCGTCGCGGCCGGTCTTGGAGCCGAAATAGACCACCGACAGGCCCGCCGAAGGCGCGGCCGAATAGAAGATGCTGTCGGCCTTGGCCACGCCTACGCACATGGCGTTGACCAGGATGTTGCCGTTGTAGCCGGCGTGGAAATTGGTCTCGCCGCCGACCGTCGGCACGCCGACGCAGTTGCCGTAGCCGCCGATGCCCGAGACCACGCCCTTGACCAGCCGCTTCGTCTTCTCGTGCGACGGGTCGCCGAAGCGCAGGGCGTTGAGCAGGGCCACCGGCCGCGCGCCCATGGTGAAGACGTCGCGCATGATGCCGCCGACGCCCGTGGCCGCGCCCTGGTAGGGCTCGATGTAGGAGGGGTGGTTGTGGCTCTCCATCTTGAAGATGCAGGCGTCGCCGTCGTCGATGTCGATGACCCCGGCGTTCTCGCCCGGCCCGCAGATCACCCGCGGCCCCTTGGTCGGGAAT
>NZ_DASPMQ010000004.1:0-86405 GCF_035626975.1 Brevundimonas sp. | reverse complement strand
CGTGCGGAGCGCCGGGCCTGCGCCCGGAGTTCGTTTGGTTTTACCGTTTCGACGCAGACAGACGCTCCGCGCGGAGATTTTCCGGGAGCTTGCGTCGGGTGGCGCTCTTAACGCCTTACCGCAGCGCCTCCGGCGGGCGGGCCGTGCTTGCGACACGGGCCCCGGACCGGGCGAGTATCCCCCTCGCCCCTGACATCCGACATCCATCAGACCCCGGGCGTCGCTCGTCTTGCGTTGACGAACCGGAACCGGGCCCCGCTTCTCCACATCCCGCCGCCAGAGCACGCAAGGCCTCTGCGCCTCCCCGTCCGACGGGACGGGAAGAGTATGCGCCGCCCCCGCCCTGTGCACGGAATAGAGTTTGAGAATTCGTCAGCGCCTTGATTGATCGAGGGAATATCCGCCGAACCCGACTATAATTCCGCGGATTGTCAGCACAGCGTCATGGGGCGGCGGCGGTGGAACATCAACCCGGGCAACGGGGCGACGCGCGAAGGTCATGAACCTGAGTCGTGGCCGCTGACTTCATGATCTCCACGCTGTCAGCAACTTCCGCTTTCCACCCCCAGGCAACCGGCCGCTCCCGGCCCATTGCGGCTCTCGGCTCAGCCTGCCTTCAAGCCTTCCGCACGGGCACTCGTCACGACGACAGCTCGGGGAGCGCGAACGAGCCAGCCCAAGATCACGGGGATGAGGGGAAGGAGACGGCTGAGGTGAAACGTAAGTGGTTCTGGCCCGTCCCAACGGGGGCCGAAGTTCAGCGCCAGGATCATCAAGACGATCCACCCGCCGGTCAGCCCGGCGTTCCTGAGGCGGTGATATGTCAGAACCACAAGAGCGACATAGATCGGCAATCCCGCGAGCGTCGCCACCCACTCCAAGGCTCCAAGCCTCATCATGAGCACGGGGAGAAAGATCGTCGCCACGATGAGCGCGACGCTGGCCCAGCGGTAGTTCCGGATTGCGCTCAGATGGTGAAGGAACGTCGCCATATCTTGAGGCTAGCAGGGCGAACGTCCGCCAGCCACCCATTGCGGGCAGCCAGCCCGCGCCCCCGCCCCTGATCAGATCGAGAAGCTGACCCCGCAGCCGCAGCTGGAGGCGGCGTTCGGATTGCGCACCACGAACTGCGCCCCGGCCAGATCATCGACGAAGGCGATCTCGGAGCCCTTGAGGAAGGGCAGGGAGATCGGGTCGACCAGCGCGGCCTGACCGCCGGCCTCGATGCGGATGTCGTCGGGCCCGGCGGCCTCGACCAGTTCGAAGCGGTACTGGAAGCCGGAGCAGCCGCCGCCGTCGACGGCGACGCGCAGCATCACCGGACGGCCCTCTTCGGCGCCCAGTTTCGCCAGGCGGCGGGCGGCGCTTTCGGACAGGCTGAGGCCATGGCCGCCGGAGGCCGGCGATATCTGGAAGGCGGGGGCGGATTGGACGGTGCTCACGGGGGTCTATATGAGGCGCGGGCGGGCGATCGCAAAGGCCCGGCCATCGAATGAGCAGCCGACGTTGATCCCCGAGCGCGCCGCCTACGCCGAATATCCCGAACACAGCCGCGGCCGGCTGACGCCCGAGCCGATCAGCCGTACGCGCAACGCCTATGCCCGGGACCGCGACCGCATCATCCACGCCACCGCCTTCCGCCGCCTGAAGGAGAAGACCCAGGTCTTTGTGGCCCACGAGGGCGACCACTACCGCACCCGCCTGACCCACTCGCTGGAAGTGGCCCAGATCGCGCGGTCGATCGCCCACGCCCTGCGGCTGGACAGCGATCTGGCCGAGACGGTGGCGCTGGCCCACGACCTCGGCCACCCGCCGTTCGGCCACGCCGGCGAGGACGAGCTGCAGGCGCGGATGGAGCCGTGGGGCGGGTTCGACCACAACGTCCAGACCTTCCGCGTGGTGACGAAGCTGGAGGAGCGGTATCCGCAGTTCGACGGGCTGAACCTGAGCTGGGAGACCGTCGAGGGGGTGGTCAAGCACAACGGGCCGGTGGCCCACCGGCTGGACGAGCCGGCGTGGCGGGCGATCGCCGACTACACCCTGGGCCACGGGGCGCCGGACTGGGACCTGCGGCTGGACAGTTTCGCCTCGCTGGAGGCCCAGGCGGCGGCGATCGCGGACGACATCGCCTACAACAACCACGACGTCGACGACGGAGTGCAGGCGGGGCTGTTCACGCTCGACGACCTGGCCGACGTGCCGCTGATCGGGCCGGTGCTGCACGGGGTGCGCAAGGACTGGCCGGACATCGACGAGCGGATGGTGCGGATCGAGGCGGTGCGCCGGATGATCGGGGTCATGGTCGAGGACGTGCTGGCCGAGACGGAGACGCGGATCGCGGCGGACAATGTCCGCTCGACCGAGGCCGTGCGGACGGCGGGGCGGCCGCTGGTCGGGTTCTCGCACGGCATGCTGGCCGATCTGGGCGTGCTGCGGAAATTCCTGTTCGAGCGGATGTACCGCCACTATCGGGTCAACCGCACCCGCAGTCAGGCGCGGCGGCTGCTGGGCGAGATGTTCGAGCTGTTCATGGCCGACCCGGGCACCCTGCCGCCGGAATGGTCGGGCAAGGCGGGGACCTCGGACGAGGCGCGGCGGGCGCGGGCGGTGTGCGACTACATCGCCGGCATGACCGACCGCTACGCCATCGAGGAACACAGGAAGCTGTTCAGCCTGGATCTGGCGCTGGATCTGTAGGGGTTTCCCTTTCCCGCCGTCATCCTCGGGCTTGACCCGAGGATCAGAGGCGAGAGGCGGGCTGTGCGGCGGCGACGGCCCCGCAACCGCGGCCGTGCGGCGCTCGACGGAGCACCGGACGGTCTGATCCTCGGATCAAGTCCGAGGATGAAGGGGGTAGGGTGGGGACGGCGGCGCGAAGCGGCCTGAAAAAGGACTCCGACCGGGATACAGTGTCTGTTCCGCGCGACGATTCGCGCGGCACGAAAGGCGCGGTCATGTCCCACGAAGATCCCTATCGTCCGAACCAGGGCCGCGACCGGGGCGCCTATACGCCGCCGACCGACGACGACCTGCCGTTCAACCGCCAGGGCTATGACCCGCGCCGGACCGGCGGCGGCGGGGGCGGCGGCGGCAAGGGCCCGCCGATGACGCTGATCATCTCGGCGGTGGTGCTGCTGGTGCTGATCATTGCCGTGGCCATCTACTACGGCCGGGGCGGGCTTCGCGCCTCCGAGGACGCGCCGCCCGCCGTGGGCACGCCGGTCGGCCAGATGAAGTCAGAGGCCCCGATCGACGCCCAGCCGGTCGATCCGACCGCCGGCATCGACGTCTATTCCGAAACCGAGGCGCCCACGGCCGCCCCGACCTTCATTCCGCCGCCGGAACCCGTGCAGCCGCGTCCCGCGCCGGCCCCGACCCAGGCGGCGCCGCCGCCGCCCGCTCCGGCTCCGGCCGCCCCGCCCGCCAAAAAAGCCGAGCCCCGTCCCGCCCCGGTCGGCGGTACCTCCGGCGTCCAGATCGGCGCCTTCTCGACCCCGAACCTGGCCGAGCGCGAATACAACGCCGTCGTCGGCCGCTATCCCCAGCTGACCGAAGGCGGCAGCCGGCGGGTGCAGGAGGTGACGGCGTCGAACGGCTCGACCGTCTACCGCACCACCGTCACCGGCCTGAGCCAGGAGCAGGCGAGAGCCCTGTGCGGCGCCATCAGGGCCTCGGGCGGGGACTGCATCCTTCGGTGACGCGCTCGGCGGCGATCTACGGCTGCGGCGGGCATCGGCTGACGGCGGAGGAACGGCGCTTCTTCGCCGACGCCCGGCCGTGGGGCTTCATCGTCTTTCGCCGCAACGTCGACAGCCCGGAGCAGATGCGGGCGCTGACGGACGAGATGCGCGACTGCGTCGGCGACCCCGACGCGCCGGTGCTGATCGATCAGGAGGGCGGCCGGGTCCAGCGGATGGGCCCGCCGCACTGGCCGAAATATCCGCCGGCCGACGCCTATCTGAAGGCGACCAACGATCCGCTGGCGGCGCGCGAGCTGGTGCGGCTGGGCGCGCGGCTGATGGCCCATGACCTGAGGGCGGTGGGCGTGAACGTCGACTGCGCGCCGGTGCTGGACACGCCCGTCCCCGGCTCTCATGAAATCATCGGCGACCGGGCCTGGGCCCGCGATCCGGCGACGGTGGCCCAGCTGGGCCGGGCGGCGGCGGAGGGGCTGCTGGCGGGCGGGGTGCTGCCGGTGATCAAGCACATGCCGGGGCACGGGCGGGCCTTCGCGGACAGCCACCACGACCTGCCGGTGGTGCACGCCGACCTGAAGACGCTGGAGGGCTGGGACTTCACGCCGTTTCGGGCGTTGTCGGACATGCCGCTGGCGATGACGGCGCATGTGGTGTTCGACGCCGTCGATCCGAAGCGGCCGGCGACGATCTCGAAAAAGGCGGTGAAGCTGATGCGCGAGGGGCTCGGCTTCGGCGGGCTGATCATGACCGACGACCTGTCGATGAAGGCGCTGTCGGGGAGCCTGCGCGAGCGGGCCGAGGCCTCGCTGAAGGCCGGCTGCGACGTGGTCCTGCACTGCAACGGCGAGCTCAAGGAGATGCGGCAGGTCGCGGAGGGCGTCGGCCGGCTGAAGGGCGACGCGGCGAAGCGGGCGGCGGCGGCGCTGGCGCGGATCGTACGCGTGCCCGAGCCGCTGGATCCGACGGAGGCGCGCAACCGGTTCGACGCGCTGATGGCCGGGCGGCTGGAGGCGGCGAAGGGGCCGGATGTCGGGGAGCGGCAGGCCCCGGCCCCAAGTAGCGCGACGCGCGGCAGGCCGCGGACATGACCGACGCCTTCCAGCCCAATCTGGACTTCGCCGCCGTCGAGCAGGCCGACGAGCGCGAGGCGTTCGTGGTCGATCTGGAGGGCTACGAGGGGCCGCTGCACGTGCTGCTGGCGCTGGCGCGGACGCAGAAGGTCGATCTGCTGAAGCTGTCGATCACGAAGCTGGCCGAACAGTATCTGGCCTTCGTGCACGAGGCGCGGCGGCGCAATTTCGCGCTGGCGGCCGACTATCTCGTGATGGCGTCGTGGCTGGCCTATCTGAAGTCGCGCCTGCTGCTGCCGCGCACCGAGAAGGCGGGCGAGGAGATGCCGGCCGAGGAGATGGCCGCCGCCCTGGCCTTCCGGCTGCAGAAGCTGGAGGCGATGAGGAAGGCGGTGGAGGCGATCACCGCCCGGCCCCGGCTGAAGCGCGACGTGTTCACGCGCGGCGATCCGGAGGCGCTGGTCATTATCCCGTCCGACCGGATCGACGCCAGCCTGTACGAGCTGATGGCCGCCTATGTGACGCAGCGGCGGCGCGAGGAGCAGCGCCACTACAATCCCGGCCAGCGGGTCGAGGCGTTCGGGCTGGAGGCGGCGCGCGACTGGCTGCGCGACATCCTGCCCCGGCTGGAGGAGTGGACGCCGCTGGAGCGGGTGGCGCCGGCGCGCCGGACGGCGGAGGGGCCGTCGCAGGCCAGCTTCACCGCCTCGACGCTGTCGGCCAGCCTGGAGCTGGTCAAGGAGGGGGCCATGGATGTGAAACAGGCCGAGGCCTTCGCCGAGCTGTATCTGAAGCGGCGCGGGATGGGCCAGGTGCTGGAGCTGACGCCGTGATCGGTTCTGCCGTTTTCCGTCCGTCATCCTCGGGCTTGACCCGAGGATCAGAGGCGGCCCCGGTCTGTGTTTCAGGGACGGCCCGGCGAGGCGGCCGAGATTCCCGTCACCGCGCACCGGATGATCTGATCCTCGGGTCAAGCCCGAGGATGACGGGTGAAAGGGAGCGGATCTAACGATGGTTCAGTTCGCTCCTGACGAAAACGAGATCGAGCGCCGGGTCGAGGCCCTGCTGTTCGCCGCCGCCGGGCCGCTGTCGGCGGCCGAGATCGCGCGGCGCCTGCCCGAGGGGGCAGACGTCGGCGGGGCCATCTCGGCGCTGCGCGAGCGCTATCAGGGGCGGGGGGTCGAGCTGGAGTGCGTCGCCGACCGCTGGCGCTTCCGCACCGCGCCGGACCTGTCGTTCATGATGACCGAGGAGCGCGAGGAGCCGCGGCGGCTGTCGAAGGCGGCGCTCGAGACCCTGGCCATCATCGCCTACCACCAGCCCTGCACCCGGGCCGAGATCGAGAGCGTCCGCGGGGTGTCGCTGTCCAAGGGCACGCTGGACCTGTTGCTGGAGATGGGCTTCGTGCGGCTGAAGGGGCGGCGGCGCACGCCCGGGCGGCCGGTGACCTACGCCACGGCCGACAAGTTCCTCGAGCATTTCAGCCTGTCGAGCCTGTACGACCTGCCGGGGGTGCAGGAGATGAAGGCGGCCGGGCTGCTGGATCTGTCGATCCCGGTCGGGTTCGAGGTGCCGGACCCGTCGCGGGCGAGCGACGACGACGATGCGCCGCTGCTGCCCGGCGAGGAGGACTCGCCGGAGTTCGCGCAGGATTTCGTGGCGGAGGATTGAGGCTCATCGCTTCCTTCTTCCCCGGAGGGGAGAAGGGAGCGAAGGGGGGTGTCGCAATCCCCCCGAACCCTTGCTAAGCCGCTGCGATGATCGCACGCCTTCGTCCCGTCCCCTTCGACCTCGGCCCCGTCCATTTCGTGGGCATCGGCGGCATCGGCATGAGCGGCATCGCCGAGATCATGCTCAAGATCGGCTATTCGGTGCAGGGGTCGGACGCCAAGGCGTCGGCCAATACCGAGCGGCTGGAGACGCTGGGGGCGAAGATCTTCATCGGCCACGACGCCGGGCACATCGGCGACAGCGTCTCGGCGGTGGTCTATTCGACGGCGGTCAAGGCGACCAACCCGGAGATGACGGCGGCCCGCGAGCGGCGGATCCCGCTGGTGCGCCGGGCCGAGATGCTGGCCGAGCTGATGCGGCTGCAGTTCTCGATCGCGGTCGGCGGCACCCACGGCAAGACCACCACGACCTCGATGGTGGCGGCCATCCTCGACGCCGGCGGGCTGGACCCGACGGTGGTCAACGGCGGCATCATCAACGCCTACGGGACGAATGCGAAGGTCGGCGACGGCGACTGGATCGTGGTCGAGGCCGACGAGAGCGACGGCAGCTTCCTGCGCCTCAAGTCGACGGTGGCCATCGTCACCAACATCGATCCCGAGCACCTCGACCACTACGGGGATTTCGACGGGGTGCGGAAGGCGTTCGTGGACTTCGTCGAGAACATCCCCTTCTACGGTTTCGCCGCCGTCTGCCTCGACCATCCCGAGGTGCAGCGGCTGGTCGCCTCGATCGATAACCGGCGGCTGGTCACCTACGGCATCAATCCGCAGGCCATGGTCCGCGCCGACAATTGCGACATGGGCGCGGACGGCTGCCGCTTCGACGTGGTCATCCAGGGGCGGGGTCTGGCGGCGCTGGACGAGCCGACCCGGATCGAGGGCCTGCACCTGCCGATGGCGGGCTGGCACAATGTCTCCAACGCCCTGGCCGCCATCGCCGTGGCGCGCGAGCTGGACGTGTCGGACGAGGCGATCCGGGCCGGGTTAGCGGGCTTCGGCGGCGTGCGGCGGCGCTTCACCACCACCGGCGTGGTCGGCGGGGTGCGCATCGTCGACGACTACGGCCACCACCCGGTCGAGATCGCCGCCGTGCTCAAGGCCGCGCGGCAGGTGGCCCAGAACGCGGAAGGCAGCGGTCGCGTCATCGCCGTGGTCCAGCCGCACCGTTTCACCCGGCTGCGCGACCTGATGGAGGAGTTCTCGACCTGCTTCTCGGACGCCGACGCGGTGATCGTGGCCGACGTCTATGCGGCCGGGGAGACGCCGATCGAGGGCGTCGACAAGGAGACGCTGGTCGAGGGGATCCGCCGGTTCGGCCACCGGTCGGTGCAGGCGCTGGAGAGCGTCGAGGCGCTGCCGGGGGCGGTGGCTGCGGAGGCGAAGGCGGGGGATATCGTGGTCCTGCTCGGCGCCGGCGACATCACCCAGTGGGCCTATGCCCTGCCGGGGCAGCTGGAGGGGCTGGGTTGAGCCTCTTTCCATCCGCTCATCCCGGCGAAAGCCGGGACCCAGTTCTGTCCAGCTTGATGCGGGTGTTTCAGGACAGCGGCCTGCAGCATTTCTCACCGATCCATCACCCAAAGCACTGGGTCCCGGCTTTCGCCGGGATGAGCGGAATTTTGAATGTCCTGGCGTGACTCCCTCCCTGCCGTCCGCGGCAAGCTTCTGCGCGACGAGCCGCTCGGGCCGTTCACATGGTTCCGCGTGGGCGGAAACGCCGACGCGCTGTTCATCCCGGCCGACCCGGACGACCTCGCCGACTTTCTGAAGGCGCTGGACCCCGCCGTGCCGGTGACGGTGCTCGGCGTCGGTTCGAACGTCATCGTGCGCGACGGCGGGGTCGAGGGCGTGGTGATCCGGCTGGCCGGGCGGCCGTTCGCCGGGATCGCGACCGAGGGCGACACGATCACCGCAGGCGCGGGCGCGCTGGACTCCATGGTGGCGAAGGCGTCCGCGAAGGCCGGGCTGGCGGGGCTGGAGTTCTACGCCGGCATCCCCGGAACCATCGGCGGCGCCCTGACCATGAACGCCGGCTGCTACGGCGCCGAGACCAAGGACATCCTCGTCTCGGCCTGGGGGCTGACGCGGGCGGGGGAGCGTGTCGACTATCGGTTGGCGGACTTCGGCTACACCTATCGGCATTCGGAAGCGCCGGCGGATATCATCTGGATCGAGGCGACCTATCGCGGGACGCCGGCCGATCCGGAAGCGGTGGCCGCGAAAATTTCTGAAATCACCTCGCGCCGCGAACAGACCCAACCGATCCGCGAGAAGACCGGCGGCTCGACCTTCAAGAACCCGCCCGGCCACTCGTCATGGAAGCTGGTCGACGAGGCGGGCTGGCGTGGGAAGCTGTTCCAGGCGACCGGGGGCGGGGCGATGTTCAGCGAACTGCATACCAACTTCATGATCAATCCGGGCGAGGCCACGGCGGCCGATATCGAGGGATTGGGCGAAACCGTACGCGCGGACGTGCTGGCGAAGACGGGCGTGCAGTTGGACTGGGAGATCAAGCGCATCGGGCGGACGTGAATCTCCCCTTCCCCTCGAGGGGGAAGGGGTCGGGGGTTGGGGTGGAGGCAGGCTGGGTCCGAAGACGGCGCGTGAGGCGCCGTTGAAAGCGTCGGACGGAGCCGAACCGCGCCCTTCCTCCAGACATCCTGCCTCCACCCCACCCAACCCTCCCCCTCGAGGGGAGGGCTTTCACGTTGTTCGCCCACCCATCATTTCACGGCCGGGAGCCGATTGGTTGACGGGCTGTTAAGTACGGTTGTCGCATTGCGGTGACTGTTCCGGAGCTTCGCATGACCCGCCCCTTCGCAGACCTTCACGTCGCCGTCCTGATGGGCGGACTGTCGGCGGAGCGCGAGGTGTCGCTGAGTTCGGGCAAGCAGTGCGCCGACGCCCTGGAAGGGCAGGCAGCCCGGGTCAGCCGGGTCGACGCCGGGCGCGACATCGCCCAGGTCCTGACCGCGCTGAAGCCGGACGTGGTGCTGAACGCCCTGCACGGCGAATGGGGCGAGGACGGCTGCGTCCAGGGCATCCTCGAGACGCTGCAGATTCCCTATACCCACTCCGGCGTGCTGGCCTCGGCCATCACCATGGACAAGGACAAGACCAAGTCCATCCTGCGCGCGGCCGGCGTCGTGGTGCCCGGCGGCGGACTGTTCGACCGGTTCGAGGTGGCCCGCCGCCACGTCCTCCCGCCGCCCTACATCATCAAGCCGAACGCCGAGGGGTCCTCGGTCGGAGTCTATCTGGTGCCCGAGGGCGCCAACGGGCCGCAGACGGCGGTCGGCGCCGCGGACTGGACCTATGGCGACCAGGTGATGGTCGAGCCGTATATTCCCGGCCGGGAGCTGGCCGTCGCCGTGATCGGCGAGGTCTCGGGCCCGCGCGCCCTGACGGTCACCGACATCACCCCGGTCAAGGGCTTCTACGACTACGAAGCCAAATACGCCCCCGGCGGCTCTGTGCACAAACTGCCCGCCGACCTGCCGGCCGCCGTGTTCGAGGCCGCGATGCGCGAATCGGAGCTGGCGCACACGGCCCTGGGTTGCCGCGGGGTGTCCCGTTCGGACTTTCGTTATGACGATCTTAACGACGTTCTCGTTCTTCTGGAGGTCAATACCCAGCCCGGCATGACGCCGACCTCGCTCGTTCCCGAGCAGGCCGCCCATGTCGGAATGAGTTATAAAGACCTGGTCCGGTGGATGGTGGAGGACGCCTCATGCCCGCGGTAGTTCGCGGCGGTCGGCGACAGAGTTCCAAGCAGCCCGCAAAGCGGTCCGCGGCTCCGAAATCCGGAGGCCGGGGCCGCTCGCCCCGCAACGCCTCGGCCACGCCCGACAAGGTGGCGGCGATCGGCCGGCTCGACCTGTCGCCGCGCGCCGTCGTCATTTCGATCTTCGCCGGCGTCCTCGTTCTGGCGGGCGTGCTGGCGACCGGCGCGCGCGCGGACCGGATCGGGGCTTCGATCAGCGGGGGCGTGGACGGTCTGGCCGTCGGCATGGGGCTGAAGCTCGAAAAGGTCTTCATCGAGGGCGAGTCCGCGGAGGCGAACGCCGCCATCCAGCGGGCGGTGCAGCTGCAGCCCGGCCAGGCGATGACCTCCATCGACCTGGACGCCGTGCGCGAGCGGGTCGAGGGCGTCGGCTGGGTCAAGTCGGCCCGGGTCATCCGCCTGCTGCCCAACACCCTGATCGTCGACGTGACGGAGCATGACCGGCTGGCCATCTGGCAGGCCGGCGGCCGCAATCTGGTCATCGACAGTCACGGCCAGGTCATCCGCGGCGCGGACGCGGGCCGCTATCCGAACCTGCCGCTGGTCGTGGGCAAGGGCGCCGAGCAGGCGGCCGCCGAGGTGCTGCCGCTGATCGCCCAGCGCCCGCGGCTGATGGCCCGGCTGGAGGCGCTGGTGCGCGTGGACGAGCGCCGCTGGGATCTGCGCCTCAAGGACGGCAGCCTGATCCAGCTGCCCGCCACCGACCAGGACGCGGCCCTGATCCAGCTGGATGCGCTGGATCAGCGCGAACGGCTGCTGGAGCTCGGGTTCGCCCGCATCGATCTGAGAACGCCCGAGGAGGTCGCCGTCCGGCCCTCCGCCGGCGGCGCCGGGAAACAGGGATAGTACGAATGGCTGGACGGTCTGTGGACAAGTCTGTGGATGGCGGCAAATCCGCCGCGGGCCGCGCGCCGGTCGTGGCCGCGCTGGATCTCGGCCAGTCCAAGGTCGGCTGCTTCATCATGAAGCCGGACGGCGTGCGCCATGCCGACCGCACCATCCGGGTGGCGGGGGCGGGGCATGTCCAGTCGCGCGGCATCCGCGGCGGCGGCATCGTCAACATGGACGAGGCGGCGCAGGCCATCGGTCACGCCGTCGAACGGGCCGAGCGCGCGGCCGGCTCGCCGGTCTCGGGCGTGGTCGTGACCACCGCCATCGGCCAGATGGCCAGCCACCGGGTGCAGGCCCGGGTCTCTCTCGGCGCCAATCCGGTCGGCGACGCCGACCTGGCGCGGGCCATCGCCATGGCCCTGGCGCAGATCCGCCTGCCGAACCGCCGCCCGATCCACGTGCTGCCAATCGCCTGGTCGGTCGACGGCGCGCGCGGCGTGCACGATCCGCGCGCCATGAAGGGCCATTCGCTGGGACTGGACCTGCTGGTGGTGTCGATGGCCGAGAGCGCCTTCACCGCCCTGAGCCACTGCCTCGAACTGGCGCACCTCGACCTGCAGGGCGTGGTCGCCGCGCCGGTGGCGTCGTCGCTGGCGGCGCTGGAAGACGACGAGATGGATCTCGGCTGCGTCTGTATCGACATGGGCGGCGGCGCGACCTCGGCGGCGGTGTGGGGCGGACGCTCGCTGCTGCACATCGAAAGCCTCAACGTCGGCGGCGACCATGTCACGGCCGACATCGCCCGGGGCCTGTCGACCTCGCGCGCCGGGGCCGAGCGGCTGAAGACCCTGCACGGCTCGGCCATGGCCAGCGCCAACGAGGACCGCGAGATGCTGGAGGCCCCGCCGCGCGGCGAGGACGCCTCGGCCGGGCCGGTTGTGGTGCCGCGGGCCATGCTGAAGACCGTCATCGCGCCACGCGTCGAGGAGACGCTGGAACTGCTGCGCGACCGTCTGCGCAACGCCGGGGTCGGCCTCGAGCCGGGCGCGGGCCTGGTCCTGACCGGCGGGGCCAGCCAGCTGAACGGCGTCCGGGAACTGGCCGTCCGGGTGTTCGACCGGCCGGTGCGGCTGGGCAAGCCGCAGCGCGCGCCGCACCTGGCGGACGCCGCCTCGGGCCCGGCCTTCTGCTCGGCCGCCGGCGTGCTGCTGCGCGCCGCCTACGGGCCACGGGAGGCCGTCTCGGCCCGCAAGCTGATGTCGCGCCAGATCACCGCCGCCGACGCCCCCCGCATGCACCGCGGCGGCCTGGTGGCGCGCGCGGCCGGCTGGCTGCGCGAAAACCTCTAGACTCCATTCCTGCGACGGATCTGAAACGATCGCCGTTCAGCGGCGGCCGTCGTTGCATGTCCGCCCGTCGGCGGTTCGGGCAGGCCGCCAGCCGGCCGCTGGCGCGGGCAAAAGAAAAGGGCGACGGGTTTCCCCGCCGCCCTCAAAGGCTTGCCTCGTGAGCGTTCCTAGAACGAGCGCGAGATGTTGATGAAGCCGGTCCGGCCGGTCCAGTCGTACTGCGACACCAGCGGGGTGTTTCCGATGAGCGACGAGCCGCTCGAGAGCCCGAAGTAGGGGGGGTTCTCGTCGAACAGGTTCTGGATGCCGGCGTGCACGGTCCACTTGTCGAAGCGACGACGCACGGAGATCGTGTGGTTCAGATACGCATCCACGCCGCGCTCGACGAACACCGGCTCACCCAGGAAGGTGGTGGCGTTGCCGGGGACCGCGAAGAACGGATCGTTGTCCGCTTCACCGACGTAGTCGACGCCGTAGAAGACCGTCCAGTCGCCGCGCTCGAAGCGGAACGACAGTTCACCCACGGTCTCCGGGCTGCCCACGCGGCTGTTCAGAACGGTCGGAGTCGACGCGTTGAACACCTGCCGGGTCCAGTCGAGGATGTGGCTGACGCGGGCGTTGATCGTCATGTCCATGAAGGAGAACTCCCTCGCGTAACGGACATTCAGATCGAGGCCTTTGCTGTTCTGCTTGGCGATGTTCACGTAGCTGTTGTTGACCGTCAGGATCTGGTTGTACCGGGCCGAGGCCGGATCGCGGTCACGCGTGAACAGGGTGCAGAGCGGGTCGTTCGGGAAGTCCTCCGAGTTGTAGCAGGTCGACAGGATGTTGGCGGCGCCGAACTGGGCGACCTCATCGTCGACCTCGACGTTGAAGTAATCCAGGGCCACGCTGAGGTCGACGAACGACGGGGTCCAGATCAAGCCCACCGAGGTGGCTTCAGCGGTTTCCGGCTCCAGGATGCCCGCACCGCCACCGGCGATGATGAGCGCCGAGGAGCCCGGGTCGTTGTAGGTGGGCGGCACGCCGTCCGCGGCGCAGTTGGTCTGCAGCACGGTGTTGGTGCTCGTACCCCAGTTACGGCAGGGGTCCACGCTGGCCTGACCGAGGAAGCTGGTCTGGTTGGCGAGGTACAGTTCGTACAGCGCCGGAGCGCGGAACGACGTGCCGTTCGACGCCCGGATGCGGAACTCCGGCGTGATGCGCCAGTTGAGGCCGACCTTGTAGGTCGAGTTCTTGCCGTAGGAGTCGTAGTCCGAGTGACGGCCCGACAGGTTGATGCTCAGGCTTTCGGCCAGCGGAAGCGAGCGCAGCAGCGGGATTTCGAACTCGGCGAAGACTTCCTTGACGGTGTCCGAACCGGCGGTGCGTCCGGCCGAGGTGGAGCCCCACAGGTTGCCGCGGATCTGTTCCGGCCCGGGCGTGTCGTCGATCTCTTCCTTCCGCATGTGGAAGCCCAGGGCCGCGCCGACGACACCGGCGGGCAGGGTGAAGAGGTCGCCGGAGATCACGCCTTCGACGTACTGGTGGACGTAGGTCGTGTTGCCGACTTCATAGCCCTGCAGGAAGGCCATCTGGTCGGCCGGCAGGGCGCCGTTGACCACGAAGTCTTCCGTGAACCAGTCGATACCGCCGGTCGGGCAGGTGGTGGCCGAGATCAGGATGGCGGCGTCGCAGTTGCCGTTGACGGCGCCGAACGGACGCGGAGCGGTGTCGGCGGCGTCGATGTCGCCGTCGCCGTCCAGGTCCCGGAAGTTGCCAGTCGCGTCGCGGCCGAACAGGGCGTAGTAGCCCGCGGTCGCTTCGACGCGGTCGTTGTAGAAGAAGTTGCCGCCGTAGTCGCCGTCAGACTTGCTGTACTGGGCGGTCAGTTCCCAATCCCACGTCTTCCCGCCGAAATCGACGTCGCCGCGCAGACCGATGACGCCGCGGGCGTAGTCGACCTTCTGGTCGTTGTTGGAGTTCACCAGCGCCACCGGCGTCGCGTAGTAGCCGCCGTTGAAGGTGTTGCCCATGCCGTTGAAGGGGCCGCCGAACGGGTTTTCCGAGTGACGCGGAGAAACCGTCGGGAACAGCTGACGCCAGCTGCGCTGTTCCGACTCGCGACGGTTCAGCAGCAGTTCCCCGAACAGTTCGATGTTCGGGGTCAGGTCATAGCCGCCCATGGCGGTCAGGCTGTAGCGCGTCACCGGCGAGATGGCGGTGCGGCTGGCGTAGCGATCATTATACAGCGGATACACCGAATAGGCCGCGCGGCGGACCGCGGTCGGCGAAGCGGTGATCGAGCAGTCGGGGCCCGGCGTGGCGCCGCTGTTGAAGCCGCCGGCGACCTGCTGGAAGCCCGGAGCGTCGCAGTTCACGAAGCCGCCGCCCTGGACCGCGCCGCTGTTGAAGACGAAGTCGCCGTCGCGGCGGTTCATCGGGGCGACGGGGCCGGCGCTGCCAGCGAGCTGGGTGCGGATGATGCTGTTGAGGGTGAAGTCGCACTTGTACTCGCCGTTCTCGAGCACGTCGCGGCGGATCAGCAGGTCCGGGTCGGCGAAGACGCGGTCTTGCGGGCAGTCGAAGTGGTCGCGCTCGCCGAACAGCAGTTCCTTGCGCTCGTAGTAGTCGAAGCCGCCGGACAGGTAGCCGCGGTCGAAGGTGTTGCCGTAGCTGCCGCTGGCCCGGTACTCCTCGCCACCGCCGTCGAACGGCACGCTGGCGTAGGCTTCAATGACCCCGCCATCGACGTTGGTCTTGGTGATGATGTTGATGACGCCGGCGACGGCGTCCGACCCGTAGATGGACGAAGCGCCGTCCGTCAGGATCTCGACGCGCTCGATCAGCGAACTCGGGATGGTGTTCAGGTCGGTCGGGCCGACCGTGCCGCGCACGCCGGCCGGGCCGGCGCGACGGCCGTTAAGCAGGACCAGGGTGCGCTGGGCGCCGAGGCCGCGCAGCGACACCGTGTTGACGCCCGGGCCGCCGGTGGTGACGAAGCCGGTGAAGAAGTTGTTGATCTGGGTGGCCGTGTTGGCCGCCGTCGACGACTGCAGGATCTCGGAGGTGTCGGCGAGGCCTTCAAGCGTCGACTGCTCGGACGTGATCACCTGGATCGGCTGCGAGCTGGTGAACTCGTTGCGGCGAATGCGCGAACCGGTGATGACGACTTCGCCAACGTCGGTCGCGTCTTCCTGTTCGTCCTCCTCCTGCTGGCTCTGGGCCGGCTGGGTCTGGGCCATCACCATGGACGGGGCGAAAACCGCAAGCCCGGCGATAATGGTTGAGGCCAGAAGAGTCTTTCTATCGAACGCCATAAGGTTCGTCCCCCGAAGATGTCTGAAGCGATATGAAACTTTGACCGCACTCTCCCCCAAGGGGCAAAGGCGCCATGTTTCGACCGTAACAGGATTGTCGCCGCGGCCAAGCAACCGGGGCCGCAATATGGCAGACGATGGCGCATACGTAACGCAAACGACACACTCGAGCGGCTTGCGGTGACGACCCGCTCTCTCGCATCCGTCGGGATTCCCGGTGCTTTTCGGATCGTGGCGTGCGGCGAATGTAGCACGTGCGTTCCGGAAATCAGGCGATATAGTGGCCGCAAAGGCCCCTGGACTAAGTCGCTTTCGACGGGGGCGGTGACGGCCTTGGCGGGGGGAGTTTGCTTATGAACCGGATTCTGATCGGGGCGGTCGCCTCGGTGTTGATCGCTGCCGGCGCGCCGGCGGGACCCGCGGTCGCCCAGACCGCCGCGAGCTTGCCGCCCGCGACAGCCTGGGCCCGCGAACCGGCGATCGCCTCGGTCGACGTTTCGCCTGACGGCCGGCATGTGGTCGCGGTGATCTCACCGGACGGCCGGCAGCGGGTCGTCGCCATCTGGAAGACCGCCGCGATGAACGAGGCTCCGTTCATCGTCGGTTCCGACGACGAGCGGGCCGAGGTCGTCGGCGCCCAGTTCATCAAGAACGACCGGATTTTCGTCACCACCCAGCAACTGCGGGATTTCAACCCCTTCACGGGCCAGCGCGAGCGCAGCTTCCTTCAGCGGACCCAGGTTCTGACCCTGGAAGGCCGGCCAGCGAGATCGTCCCTGACGTTCGATGGCCTCGACGAGACCCAGCAGGCGATCGTCGGCGTCGGGAGGCTGATCAGCGATCTGCCCCGCGACCCCGAGAACATCATCATCGCCGACCCTCGCCGCGGCGATAAGTACAGGCTGAACCTCTACACCGGCCGGGCCGAGCGGATCGAGCGGGGCTCGGAACGCTTCGGTGGCGAGCAGGCCGATCTCAACGGGGAAATCCGCGCCAAGACCGAGTTCGATTTCGACAACGGCGCGGCCTACATCGCCCAGTGGATCAAGCATCCGGACTCCGGCGAATGGGCCGAACATTTCCGCTACTACGCCCGGGACCGGCAGCCGGTCTCCATCGTCGGCTTCTCCAACGATCCCAACGTGGTGTTCGTCAGCAAGACCGAGGGGCGCGACCGCGCCGCCATCTACGAATACAGGATCCGCGAACGCGAATTCGGCGAGATCGCCTTTGCCCACCCCCTGTTCGAGGCGGGCGGCGTGGTGCGCTCGCGCGCGCCGGCCAATTTCGGCGAGATCGTCGGCTTCACCTATGAGGGCGAGCGCGGCCGCACCTATTTCACCGATCCGGTGCTGGACCAGGCCTTCACGGATCTGCGCCGCGCCACCGGCGTCACCACGGTCCCGGTGGACTGGGTCGACATCGAAACCGGCGAGCGCAGTCGTTTCACGGTCGGCGACGGCGCCGACATCTCGCTTGTGGCGACTTCGGATGACCGGTCCGAGATCATCATCAGCAAGTCGGGGCCGACCACGCCGACCGAATACTACATCCTGATCGACGGTCGTGTCCGGCTGCTGGGCCGCGCCTATCCCGAACTGCGGGAGGCGCCCCTCGGGGAGACCACGCTGATACAATATGCGGCCCGCGACGGGCTGATGATCCCGGCCTTCCTGACCAAGCCTGATCCGGAGGTTTATGGACCGGGACCCTATCCGACCATCATCACGCCGCACGGCGGACCCTGGTCGCGGGACAGCCTGTCCTGGGATACGACGGGCTGGACCCAGTATTTCGCCACCCGCGGCTTCGCGGTTCTGCAGCCCCAGTTTCGGGGCTCGGAAGGCTGGGGGCAGCGGTTGTGGCGCGCCGGCGACCGCGAGTGGGGCCGCAAGATGCAGGACGACAACGATGACGGCGTCCGCCATCTGGTCGCCGAGGGCGTCGCCGATCCCGGCCGGGTGGCCATGCACGGCTATTCCTATGGCGGCTATGCCTCGATGATGGCGGCGGTCCGTCCGAACGGCCTGTACCAGTGCGCCGTCGCGGGGGCCGGCCCGGCCACCATCGCCCTGTTCAAGAAGGGCACCTACAACAACCGTTTCCTGCGCGAGTTCCAGCATCCGACGGCCGACGGCGAGGATCCGTTGCGCCGGGTGGGCGAGGTGTCGATCCCGCTCTATCTCTACACGGGCGACCGCGACACGCGCGTCCTGCCGTCCGAGTCCGAGACCATGGCGGCGGCGCTGCGCAACGCCGGCAAGCCGGTCAAGCTGACCATCCTGCCGGACATGGAGCACACGATTAACACCTGGAACCCGACGAACTTCGCCAATGTGCTGACCAGCGTCGAGGACTTCCTGCGCAACGACTGCGGCCCCGGCGGCATCTGACGCATCGGAAATCGAATGACGGGGGCGCGCGAGGGCCGCCCCCTTTCGTTCTCCACAGCGGGAATTCTGCCGTGAAGGTTAATGAATTCCGTGGCCCCCGGCCCGACTCAGACTATCCGGTAACACTCCCTTAAGCAGAGGGGGTGTTTCCTTAACGCGCTCATAACCAATGCGATTCGGCGGGGTTTTCGCATTGCGGCGTTCAAGGGCAGGGTCGGATAAGGTCGGATAAGAATATGTCTCTCTCGCTGGTGCGTCCGCAACACACGGAACTGAAGCCCCGCATCGTCGTCTTCGGCGTCGGCGGCGCCGGCGGCAACGCCGTCAACAACATGATCGACGCCGGCCTCGAAGGGGTCGAGTTCGTCGTCGCCAACACCGACGCGCAGCATCTGTCGTTCGCCAAGACGGACCGCCGTGTCCAGCTGGGCGAGACCATCACCCAGGGCCTGGGCGCGGGCGCCCACCCCGAGGTCGGCATGAACGCCGCCGAGGAAAGCGCCGAGGAGATCTACGGGCACCTGGACGGCGCCCACATGGTCTTCATCACCGCCGGCATGGGCGGCGGCACCGGCACCGGCGCGGCGCCCGTCATCGCCAAATGCGCGCGCGACCGCGGCATCCTGACGGTCGGCGTGGTGACCAAGCCCTTCACCTTCGAGGGCCGCCACCGCATGCGTCTGGCCGACGCGGGCATCGCCGAGCTGCAGCGCTACGTCGACACCCTGATCGTCATTCCGAACCAGAACCTGTTCCGCGTCGCCAACGAGCGCACCACCTTCGCCGACGCCTTCGGCATGGCCGACCAGGTGCTGCACTCGGGCGTGCGCTCGATCACCGACCTGATGATCCTGCCGGGACTGATCAACCTCGACTTCGCCGACGTCCGCGCCGTCATGTCCGAGATGGGCAAGGCGATGATGGGCACGGGCGAGGCCTCGGGCGACGATCGAGCCCTGATGGCGGCCCAGAACGCCATCGCCAACCCGCTGCTGGACGAGACCTCGCTCAAGGGCGCCAAGGCCGTGCTGGTCAACATCACCGGCGGCATGGACATGACCCTGCTGGAAGTCGACGAGGCCGCCAACGCCATCGCCGGCGAGGTCGACGCCGACGCCAACATCATCTTCGGCGCCGCCTTCGATCCGGCCCTCGACGGCAAGATCCGCGTCTCCGTGGTGGCCACCGGCATGGAAGACCTGAGCGCGGCCCAGTCGCCGTCGTCGACCTCGAGCACGATCTTCGACACCCGCCGCCCGACCCCGTCTTACGCCGCCTCGCGCGCCGAGCCGGTGCGCCAGGACGCGCTGCGGGAACCGGTTCGCGCCGAGGCGCCGCGCCAGCCCGAGCCCGCCCCGATCGTCCCGACCTTTCCGTCCAGCCAGCCGACCTTCGGATCCCGCGCTCCCGAGCCGCGTCCGGAGCCGGTGATCCACGTCGCCGAGGAGCGCGCGCTGGAGCCGATCGTCGATCCCTGGGTCGAGGAATATGAATCCTCGCCGCGCACCGCGGCCCAGGCCGCCGCGCCCGCCGGGCAGGGCGACCTGTACATGGATCGTACCGGCGATCGCCCGGCGCCGGAGCCCGAGCAGCGCCGCGCCGAACCGGCCTATGACGACCACGACGATCGCGACCATCGCAAGTCGGGCTGGAGTCTGTTCGGCCGCGCCAAGCGCCAGCCGGTCCAGCCGACCTACGCGCCCCAGTCGCGCACCACCGAAATGCGCTCGACCAGCCAGGTCCAGCCGACGCCGGAGCCCGAACAGGGCCAGGCCGAGGACGATCTGGAGATTCCGTCCTTCCTGCGCCGCCTGGCGAACTAGGCCGCAGGATTCGAACGAACCGGCCGCCCCGGAGCCCCGGCTCCGGGGCGGTCGCCGTTTCGGCCCTGTGCCATACCGAAACAATCCGAAACCCGACTTTCATTTTCCGCTGGTCCCCGGGCCGCTAGACGGTTCGTGGGGCGTACTCCGCACACAGAGGCGGGGCGCAAAATGAAGCGAGTATGAGATTGCCGGTCCGCAACGACCATCACCAGAAGACGACCGTCGCGCCCGCGATCATCGCCGGCGTCGGCGTGCACACGGGCGACCGGGTGCGTCTGGCCGTGCGCCCGGCCCCGGTGGGCACGGGCATCGTCTTCGTGCGCACCGACATCAAGGATCGCGACAACCGCATTCCGGTCTCGGGCGAGGCCGTCGTCGACGCGCGTCTGAACACCATGATCGAGAACGCCGCCGGCGTCCGCCTGTCGACCATCGAACACCTGATGGCCGCCTTCGCCGCCCTCGGCGTGTCGAACGCCGTGATCGAGGTGGACGGGCCCGAACTGCCGATCCTCGACGGTTCGGCGCTGCAGTTCGTCCAGCTGCTGGACCGCGCCGGTTTTCGCCGTCAGGAAGCCCCGGTCCGCTACATCGAGATCCTCGAGCCGATCCGCGTCCAGGAAGGCGACAAGACCGCCGCCCTGCTGCCGTGCGACCGCTATGAGATGCGCTTCGAGATCGACTTCCCGACCCCGGTCATCGGCAACCAGGTGGTGGACTTCGTCGTCGACGAGCAGACCTTCCGCGACGAGATCATGGCGGCCCGCACCTTCGGCTTCGCCCACGAGGTCGAGGCCCTGCGCAAGGCCGGCCTGGCCCGCGGCGGCAGCCTCGAGAACGCCGTGGTCATCGACGGCGACCAGATCCTCAATCCCGGCGGGCTGCGCATGGAGCGCGAGTTCGTGAAGCACAAGGCGCTGGACGCCATCGGCGACCTGTATGTGCTGGGCGCGCCCCTGCTGGGCCGCTACGAGGGCGTCAAGGCGGGCCACCACATCAACAACCTGCTGGTCCGCGAACTGCTGGCCAATCCGCAGGCGTGGCGCGAGGTCACCCGCGTGCCGGAAATGGCGATGGCGGGCTGAAAGGCCCCCCGGATCAGCCGAGGCTGATCGCGCTCATCTGGCGGCCGAAGTCGGCTTCCCCGTTCAGGTACGCCCGCCGGTTCGAGAAGAACCGCGCCGCATCGACGCGCGTATCGTCGCCGGTCCACGCCGCGTCGGCGACGCCCGCCTGCTCCAGCCGCCACAGCACATAGCCGGGCAGGTCGAACAGCCGTTTGCCGGGCCCCGCGCCGGGCGCGAAGAAGCGGCCGCTGCCGGCGTCGTGGCGCTCGAACCGCGCCTGATAGTCCGCCCCGACCTCATAGCTGGCCTCGGCGATGCAGGGCCCGACCACGGCGACGATCCGGGCCGGGCGGGCGCCCAGCGCCTGCATGGCGGCGACGGTCGAGTGGACGATTCCGCCCAGGGCGCCCTTCCAGCCCGCATGGGCGGCGCCGACCACGCCGGCGTCCGGGTCGGCCAGCAAGACCGGGGCGCAGTCGGCGGTCAGCACGGCGCAGATCACCCCGGGAGCCGTCGTGACCGTGGCGTCGCCCTCGGGCCGCTCGCCCTTCCAGCCGGTCTCGGCGACCCGGGCGACGGCGGAGTGGATCTGATAGCAGGCGGCGATGTCGTCCGGGACGCCGCCGAAGTGTCCCGCCACCCGCCGCCGGTTCTCCGCCACGGCGGCCGGATCGTCCCGCGAGCCGACGCCGGTGTTCAGGCTGTCGTACAGGCCGGTCGAGACGCCGCCCCGGCGGGTGAAGAAGCCGTGGCGGACGCCGGCGCGGTCGAGCAGCGGATGGGTGATGGGTTCCAGCGCCATCGTCAGTCCTCGAAACCCGGAACAACCAGGCCATGCGGCGAGAAGATCGCGCAGGCCTTGAACAGCGCGCCCATCTGGTCGTCGGCGGTGAGGCGAACCAGCTGGCGGTCGATGACCGGCGCCGCGTCCGGACGCCCGTCCTTCAGGCGGTCGGCGCGGGGCTCGATGCCCAGCCGCTTCAGGAATTCGCCCTGGCCCATGGTCCCGGTGACATCGGCCCCGGCGTGGACGGCGGCCTCCAGCACGGTGGGAAAGTCGGCCCACTGGGTCAGGTCGGCCTCGCCCGGCGTCGCCAGCGGATCGACCTTCTGGTGGCGGCGCAGGGCCTGCAGGGTATCGCCGGGCTCGGGGCGGGACCGGCCGTAGTCGATCAGCAGGGCCGCGCCCGAGGCCGCCTTGACCAGGGCGGCCACCTCGCGCCCGAAGGTCGCCTGTTGTTCGGAAATCTCCACCGTCTGGCCCGGCTCGACCTCGAAGGCCGGGCGTTTGAATCCGCCGGTGATCGCCTTCAGGCCGAAGGTGAGGCCGCCGTCGTCGGTGACGCCGACGCAGCGTTCGGCCCAGCCGTCCTCCGTCTTCACGAACTGGCGGGCCGGGAGGCAGTCCAGCACCTCGTTGGCGATCAGGATCACCGGGGCGTCGGTCTCGATCCGGTCCAGCGCCGAAACCCAGCGGGGGTGCACGTCGCTGTCGGCCAGCATCCGCGCCTGGGCCTCGCGCAGGGGCGGGCTGGGCTCGATCAGGATCAGGTCCACGGCGCGCAGGAACTCGGGGGCCAGCCGCCCGGCGCGCAGGGCGTCGGCCATCAGCGTGCCGTCGCCGGGCCCGACCTCGACCAGCCGCACCCGCTCGGGCGCGCCGAGCCGTTCCCACAACTCGACCGCCCACAGGCCGATCAGTTCGCCGAACATCTGGCTGATCATCGGCGCGGTGATGAAGTCGCCGGAGGCGCCGATGGCGGGCCGGGTCGCGTAGTAGCCGCCCTGGGGGTCGTGCAGGCAGCGGGTGACGTAGTCGGCGACGGTCATCGGCCCGGTCAGGGCGATCTCTCGCGCCAGCCGGTCCCCGAGAGTCTTCGCCGGAGCCGACACTCAGCCCTCCGCGGTCACCGGCGGCTGGCTCCAGGCCCGCCAGATCAGCCAGGCGCCGATCAGCATCATCGGGATCGACAGCATCATGCCCATGGTCAGGCCCAGCGGCAGGTTCTCCATGCCGAAGTCGGGCTGGCGGACGTTCTCGAGCAGGGCGCGGACCAGGCCGTAGCCGAACAGGAAGATGCCGGTGACATAGCCCGGCTTGGCCAGCAGCCGCCCCTTGTAGACGGCCAGCCACAGGACCACGGCGAGCGCGATGCCTTCGAGGCCGGCCTCGTAGAGCTGGCTGGGATGGCGCGCGAGATTGCCCGGACCCTGCATCTGGCCATTGACGAGGAATTCGCAGGTGGACCCGTAGGCCTCGCGCATGCGGCTGCTGCAGAAATTCACGCCCCACGGCGCGTCGGTGGGCCGGCCCCACAGCTCGCCGTTGATGAAGTTGGCGATGCGGCCGAAGAACAGGCCGATCGGCACGACGGGCGCGACCAGATCGCCGAGGCTGAGCAGGCGGATCCTGTTCTTCGAGGCGAACCAGACGATCGCCAGGGTGACGCCGATCAGGCCGCCGTGGAACGACATGCCACCGTCCCACAGCCGGAACAGGGCCAGCCGCGCCTCCCAATCCGCCCCGCCGAACAGGTCGGCGTAGAGCGAGGGTTTGTAGAACAGGGCGTAGCCGAACCGGCCGCCGAGGATGATGCCGAGGGTGATCCACAGCACCAGGTCGTCCAGCTGCACGGTCGTGACCGGCGGCTTGCCGGGCTGCCAGACGGCGTTGTTGCGGGCCAGCCGGTTCGCGTACCACCAGCCCAGCACGATGCCGGCGACATAGGCGAGGGCGTACCAGCGGATATCCAGCGGGCCGATGCTGAACAGGACGGGGTCAAACTCGGGAAATTGCACGGGCGCTCCTGAAGGCCGTTCGTGTGACGGGGTTTAGCAAGCGTCGCGGCGCCCGTCCCCCCAAATTCCGGCGACGGGTCCGGCCCCGATGCCGCCATACGCCGCATCGACAGCAAGGTTTCGTTCACCATATCGAGCAACCATCGTTAACGACGTTTCGCTTGCCGATTCGGAGAGTTCCCAATGCAGACGCGCAATCCCATCCTCGATGAGTTCGCCAGGCTGACGACCGGCGCCATGGGGTTGGCGCAGGCCGCCGGCGAGGAGGCGAAGACCGCCTTCCGGGCCCAGGCCGACCGCTTTGTCGCCGAGATGGATCTGGTCCGCCGCGACGAGTTCGACGCGCTGAAGGCCGAAATCGCGGCGCTGCGGGCCGAGGTCGCCTCCCTGAAGGCGACAAAGAAGCCTCAAAAGGGAACGTCCACAGCGGCTTCTCCCGCACAGGACGCACCCGGTTGAGCCGAATCTGCGAACCCGCCTACCGTTGCCTGAGAGGGCGTGAGTCGCGCCCGGAGACGCCTTGATGGACGCTGCCCGGCCCGAAGAAGTCGACGTTCCCTACGATCCGCTGGATGTCGTGGAGCACGTCCTGGTGGCCGAGAACCTGCCGTTCGACCGCACCGACGAGGGCGATCTGGCCTTCGCCCTGGCCGGCGACTGGAAGGACTATGAGCTGTGGTTCGCCTGGCGGCCGGAGGGGGATTGCCTCCAGCTGTGCTGCGCCCTGGACCTGCAGGCGTCGAAGGCCCGGCGCGCCGCGGCCTATGAACTGGTCGGCCTGATCAACCAGCGCACCTGGATGGGCCATTTCGAAGTCTGGGCCGAGGACGGCGAGATCGTCTTCCGCCATTCGCTGGCCCTGCCCATGGGCGAGCGGCCGACGCTGGGCCAGGCCGCCTCGATGATCGATGCGGCGGTGGAGGCGGCGGACCGCTATTACCCCGCCTTCGACTTCATGATCCGGGGCAACAAGAAGCCGCAGGAGGCGATCGACTCCTGCCTGTTCGAGACCGTCGGCACAGCCTGAGGCCATGACAGACCCGTCCTCCACCGGTGGCGTGGTCCTGGTGGGTTGCGGTCGCCTGGGTTCGGCCGTTCTGGAAGGCTGGCTGGCGACAGCGGCCGTCGCGCCCGGCGACCTGATCATCCTGACCCCGTCAGAGAAGCCGTCGGCGGAGGCCGCGCGGGGGCGGGGCGCGCGGATCAATCCGCCCTCCAAGGCCCTGTCCGGCGCGCGCGCCCTGGTGCTGGCGGTCAAGCCCGCGAAATGGCGCGAGGCGCTCGGCCCGGTGCTGGCGACCCTTTCCCCGGACACGACCATCGTCTCGGTCATGGCGGGCGTCATGGCCGGCGACATCGCCGCCCTGACCGGCCGGCCGGTGGCGCGGGTGATGCCGACGACCGGGGTGGCCCAGGCCCGGGGCGTCGCCGCCCTGTGGTCCGCCGATATCGAGGCGCGCGAAACAGCCCGCGGGCTGTTCGGCGCGATCGCCGACATCGTGGATCTGGAGAGCGAGGATCTGATGGACGCGGCCACGGCGGTCGCCGGTTCGGCCCCGGCCTTCATCCATGCCTTCGTTCAGGCCCTGGCCCGGGCGGGGCAGGCGCAGGGGCTTTCAGCCGAAGCGGCCCAGCGGCTCGCACGCGGCGCGCTGCGCTCAGCAGGGGCGGGGGCGGAGACGGGTGAGCCGCTCGACGCGCTGATCGCCCGCGTCGCCTCTCCGGGCGGCACGACACGGGCCGGCCTCGACGCCATCGAGGCGACAGGCGACCTCGACCGGGCGGCCGAAGCCGCCGTCGAGGCCGCCGTTCAACGGGCCCGAACGATCAGCGGGTGACGTACTGTCCGTCCGCCAGGCGGCTGGCCAGACGCTGATAGGCGCGATCGGCGTCCTGCCAAGTGGTGTAGCCGTGCACATCGGCGAGATTGCTGGAATACCAGTCATACCTGACCGGCAGGACCTGTCCGTCAGCCGTGGTGATGCTGCCCTCGATGGTCGCGCCGCCGATCGAGATGCTGCGGAAGGGGTCGAGCCCCGGGCGATCGCCCAGCTGCTGGAAAGTCGGGCGGTTGGGCTTCAGATCGGTCAACACCAGATCGATCCGCGCGCCATCCAGGTCGCCGCTGCGGACCAGCGTCCGGCGGACGACCTCGGCCAGGCGATCGGCCTGATCCTGGACGTCCCGTTCGCCGAGTTCCTCGACCTTGTCCTGAAGATCCGGGCCGAGCGTGACGTTGATCGAGGCAGGATCGGCCATGGCCGGGCTTGCGGCGACCGCGAGCACGGCGCCGAGGGAAGCGAGTAAGGCAAGTCTGCGCATCATATCCTCCAAGTGCCCTGTCAGCCCCAAGATGCGCCCGACTGTGCCGCTTCGCCAGTGGGGCGCCGCAAAATTTAACCGGTTCAGCCGGGCAGGCGGATGACGGCGCGCAGCCCGCCCAGATCGCTCCGGTCCAGGGTGATGTCGCCGCCGTGGCTCCGGGCCACGTCCCGCGCGATGGCCAGGCCCAGGCCGACGCCCTTGCGGTTCTGGTTGCGCGAGGCGTCGAGCCGGGAGAAGGGCCGGAAGGCCTCCTCGTGCATGTCGTCGGGAATGCCCGGACCGTCATCCTCGACGGTGATCTCCAGCCCTCCCGACGGCAGGTCGCGGGCGCCCAGCCGGACATGATCGCCATGGGCCGCCGCGTTGCCGGCCAGATTGGCGAGGGCGCGCTTGAGGGCGAGGGGGCGCAGGCTGGCGGTGAGCCCCTCCTGCGCCTGGATCTCGACCTCGGCCCCGGCGCGACGGGCGTCCTCGCCGGCGACGGCCAGCAGATCCCCGACCGATACGGTCTGCGCCGCCTCGCCGGCCTCGCCGCGGGCGAAGGCGAGGTATTCGTCGATCATATGCTCCATCTCGTCGAGGTCGCCCTGCATGGCGGTCGAACGCTTGAAGGGCGGGGCGAGGGCGAGTTCGAGCCGCAGCCGGGTCAGCGGCGTGCGCAGGTCGTGGCTGACCGAGGCGAGCAGGGCGGTGCGCTGGTCGATGTGGCGCTGGATGCGGTCGCGCATGTCCATGAAGGCCTTGGCGGCCGCCCGGACCTCGCGGGCCCCGTGGGGCTTGAACCGTTCGCGGGCCTCGCCGCGGCCGAAGGCCTCGGCCGCCTCGGCCAGCCGTTCGATGGCGCGGACCTGGTTGCGGATGAACAGGATGGCCACGCCCATCAGCAGGACGGTGGCGATCAGCAGCCAGACGACGAAGATATGCGCCTGGGTGGCCACAGCCCGTTCGCGCGGGGCGATGATGCGCAGCACGCCGTCGGGCTGCTGCACACGGATGTCGACATAGGCGGGATACTGGGTGGTCGAGAACCAGAACGGCCGGTCGAGCCGGGAGGACAGGGCGTCCTCGAGGGTGCGGTCGACGACGCCGATCGGGCCGCGTTCCTGCTCGCGCGGCAGCGCGTCGCCCTCGCGCAGGTCGACCGACAGCGACATCGAGCGCTGGGCCCGGTCGGCGATGATGGCCAGATTTCGGGGCGTCGGATCGTCGGCGTAGCTTTCGGACGCCCAGGCGATGTCGCCGGCCAGCCCCTCGGACAGGCGGGCGGTCACCGTCTGCCAGTGCATGTCGAAGAAGGCCCAGGTCACCGCCACCTGCATGACCAGCACCGGCAGCACGATGATCAGCAGCGACCGGCCCCACAGCGAGGTGGGCAGGCGCCGCTTCAGCACCCGGGCCCAGACGCCGGCGGGAAGCAGGCGCATCCGCGACCTAGTCCGGGGCCAGCATGTAGCCGACGCCGCGCACGGTCTGGAGGTAGCGCGGGTTCTTGGGATCGGCCTCGAGCTTGCGGCGCAGGCGGGTGACCTGAACGTCGACGGCGCGGCCGGTGATGTCGGCGGTGTCGGGGGACAGGCTCATCCGTTCCACCGGCGCGTGGGCGTGGATGGCCAGGGTCTTGAGCAGCTGGGCCTCGGCCTCGGTCAGGCGCTGGGGCTTGCCGTCCTTCGACAGCTCCAGCCGCTCCATGTCGAACACCGCCGGGCCGAGCTTGATCTCGCGCGGCGTCAGCGGCTTGCCGCCGGTGCGGCGCAGGATGGCGTCGACGCGCAGCGCCAGTTCGCGCGGGTCGAACGGCTTGGACATATAGTCGTCGGCGCCGCGCGACAGGCCCTCGATGCGGTCGTCGGGATCGCCGCGCGCGGTCAGCAGCAGGACGGGCGTCTTCGAGGTCTCGGCCTTGGAGCGGACCCAGGTGGTCAGGTCGAAGCCGCTCTCGCCCGGCATCATGACGTCCAGCACCACGAGGTCGAACTCGATCAGCTCCATCAGGCGTCTGGCCGCCGCCGCGTGGGCGGCGCCCGTGACGCGGTAGCCCTCGCGGGCGAGGAATTCCTTGAGCAGCTCGCGAATCCGGTCGTCGTCGTCGACGACCAGCAGGTGGCGGCCCGCGCCGGGACCGGCGACCGGGCCCGACCGGCCATGGGGGCGCAAATCGCTCATGCGGATGCGACCCGAGGGGCCGTGGAGGCGTTGACCTGGACGGTTCGGGCGGGTCTAACCCGGGGGCAGACGCGGGAGACGTTATTCAATGGCCTTCGTTCCTTTCGACGATCGTGACGGCTGGATCTGGATGGACGGCGATTTCGTGCCCTGGAGGGACGCGAAAACGCACGTTCTGACCCATGCCCTTCACTACGGCTCGTCGGTTTTCGAGGGTGAGCGTATGTATGGCGGCGAAATCTTCAAGCTGACCCCGCATAGCGAACGCCTCAAGCGCTCTGCAAACCTGCTGGATTTCGACCTTCCGTACAGCGTGGCCGAGATCGACGCGGCCTGCAAGGCGACCTGCGAGAAGATGGGCCTGTCCGACTGCTATGTGCGGCCGGTGGCCTTCCTCGGCTCGGAGGCGGTCAGCGTCTCGGCCGTCCACAACAAGCCCCGCGTGGCCATCGCCGTGTGGGAGTGGCCCAGCTATTTCGACCCCGAGACCAAGGCCCGCGGCATCCGGCTGGAGTGGTCGAAATGGCGCCGCCCCGACCCGGCCACGGCGCCGTCGGCGGCCAAGGCGGCCGGCCTGTACATGATCTGCACCATGTCCAAGACCGCGGCCGAGCGGCGCGGCTACGCCGACGCCATGATGCTGGACTGGCGCGGCTATGTCGCCGAGGCGACGGGGGCCAATGTGTTCTTCGTGCAGGACGGCGTGCTGCACACCCCGCCGATCGACGCCATCCTGGACGGCATCACCCGTCAAACGGTGATCGAGATGGCGAAGGCCAGGGGGATCGAGGTCATCGTGCGCCACATCCGTCCCGAGGAGCTGGCGACCTTCAGCGAATGCTTCCTGACCGGGACGGCCGCCGAGGTGACGCCGGTGAGCGAGATCGGCGAATACCGTTTCACGCCCGGCGCCCTGAGCCTGGGCCTGATGGAAGACTACGGCCGGCTGGTGCGGCGGCAGGGGTAGATGGCCGCCGAAAATTCGTGGGACAGTTCGGCCAAATCGGTCATTTCGAGTCAGTGAAAACAAAGACTTGGGGCGGAGGAATTGTCCCAAGCGGCCAGATTATCGGAAATTGACCTTGTCGGACGCGGCTGCAGCGCCGTGTCGATCAGCAGATTTTCAAAGACCGAAGCGCCGTAAAGCGCCGACCTGACATGGGGCCGCGAGGCTGGCGGTCAAGGTTGCTGGGAGAATAAATTCCTATATGGTTCCCCGTCATCCTCGGGCTTGACCCGAGGATGACGGCGCAGGGAGGAGAAGCTCCGCCGTTTCCGGCCGGGCTTCTCCTCCTTATGCGTGGATCGGGACCCTCAGGCGGCCGCCGCAGGCTTCCGCCGCCGCACGACCGCCCACCACACCGCGCCGCCGATCACCGCGACCGGCAGCAGCACCGAGCCCGCTGTGATCAGCACGGCCAGCATGCCCATGGACAGGCCGAACGCGTCGGCCAGGGCGCGGGCGACCGGGCGGGTCGGGCTGTCGGCGGCCATGACGCCGCCCTGGCGGTAGTCCAGCGTCAGGCGGGCGCTTTGCACCCGGTCGTTGAGGGCCCGAAGCTCCAGCTGCTGGGCGTCGTACTGGCGCTGAAGGTCCGCGAGCTGCCGCTCTATCTCAAGCCGCTGGGCCAGCGTGCCGCCGCGCCGCGCCTGCAGGTCCCGGATGCGGTCGGCGAGCGAGGCCGTGGTCTTCGCCCCCGTCTCCGCGGTGTCGATGCCGCGCGTGACGTCCTCGCCCTCGGTCACCGCCGCGTCGAGGCGGCCGCCGGCGTTCCGGGCGTCGAGCGCCAGGGTGCTGCGGAACTGGTTGATCCAGTCGGGCTGGCCGCGCAGCTCCAGCCGTCCGGCGGGCTCGCGCGAGGTCCAGTCGGCCTGGGCCGAGATGACCTGGCAATAGCCCGCCCCCGCGGAGACGCAGGCCAGTTCGTGCCGGCTCATCAGTTCGGCGCCACGGTCTTTCGGGACGGACATGATGTAGTTGAAGGCATAGGCGATCTTCGCGATCGGCGCGGGCGGCTGGACCACGGCGGGCGGCCGTTCGAGGAGCGCCATGCGGGCCTCCGCCACGGGAGCCGCGGCGTCCGCGGCGGGCGCCGACGCCGTCTCTTCTCCAGTCCTCTCCGCCGGCTGGCAGGCGGACAACACCAACGCGCTCGCCGCGGCGAGCATCAGAGCCTTGCGCATCTCGTGTCTCCTGTCCGTGCTGATCACGGTTCCGTGATGACGCGCGTGGATCGCGACGGATTCAGGGCCGGAAACAAGCCAGACTGCGGCTTGCCATTCCGGGGCGCGTGGCGTTCAACGGGGCAGGGGCCGGCGGGGGAGCCGGAGGGGGAAAGCGTCCATGTTCAGCGTCCTGAACCTGCAGAGCCTTCTGGGCCTGATCGTCATCGTCGCCGCCTGCTGGGGGCTGTCCGAGAACCGGCGGGCCTTCCCGTGGCGGCTGGGGCTGGGGGCGATCGCGGTGCAGGCGGCGCTGGTGCTGGCGCTGTTCGCGATTCCGGGATCGCAGGTCCTGCTGGCGGCCATCACCGGGGCGGTGGATGGGCTGGCGGTCGCGACCAACCGGGGCACCCAGTTCGTGTTCGGCTATCTGGCCGGGGGCGACCAGCCGTATGTCGTGGGCAACGAGGGCGCTCTGTTCACCTTCGCCTTCCAGGTGCTGCCGCTGATCCTGGTGATCTCGGCCCTGTCGGCGCTGCTGTGGCACTGGAAGATTCTGAAGTGGATCACCCACGGCTTCGGCATCCTGTTCCAGCGCAC
The DNA here is from genome assembly GCF_035626975.1 of Brevundimonas sp. Lineage (GTDB taxonomy): Bacteria > Pseudomonadota > Alphaproteobacteria > Caulobacterales > Caulobacteraceae > Brevundimonas. Next base: position 55,305 of record NZ_DASPMQ010000004.1, on the reverse strand, counting down.
CATGGGGCTGGGCGGGGCGTCGGCGCTGGCGGTGGCCGCCAACATCTTCCTCGGCATGATCGAGAGCCCGATCGTGATCCGGGCCTATCTGGACAAGCTGACCCGGTCCGAACTGTTCCTGATGATGGTGGTCGGTCTGGCGACGGTGGCCGGATCGACCATGGTGGCCTACGCCGCGATCCTGTCGCCGGTTATGGCCAACGCCGCGGGCCATGTGCTGGTGGCCTCGATCGTCTCGGCGCCGGCCGGGGTGCTTCTGGCCCGGATCATGATCCCCGAGACGGCGGGCGAGGGCGGGGCCCACGCCGACTATGACTCGGCCCTGAAGTACGACAGCGCCATCGACGCCATCGTGAAGGGCACGGCCGACGGGCTGATGGTGGTGCTGAACATCTCGGCGGTGCTGATCGTGTTCGTGGCGCTGGTGGCGCTGGTCAACGTCATGCTCGGCGGGCTCTGGCTGTTCGACGGCCCGGTGACGGTGGAGCGGATGCTGGGCTGGCTGTTCATGCCGGTGGCGTGGCTGACCGGGGTGGAATGGTCCGAAGCCGGACGCGCGGGCTGGCTGCTGGGCGTCAAGCTGACCCTGACCGAGTTCGTCGCCTTCATCGAACTGGGCAAGATCCCGGCGGGGGAGATGAGCGAGCGGACGCGGATGCTGATGACCTACGCCCTGTGCGGCTTCGCCAACATCGGCTCGGTCGGCATCACCGTGACCGGGCTCAGCGTGCTGATGCCCGAGCGGCGCGAGGAGGTGCTGGGTCTGGTGTGGAAGGCGCTGTTCGCGGGTTTTCTGTCCACCCTGATGGCGGCGGCGGTTGTGGGCGCGATGCCGCCCGCCATATTCCGCTGACGCCGGAGACCTGACCGATGAAGCTCTACACCTCCCGCCGCGCCCCCAACCCGAGGCGGGTGCGCTGGGTCATGGCCGAGAAGGGCATCGAGGACGTCGAGCTGGTCGAGGTCGACATCCTGACCGGCGAGCACAGGACGGCGGAATACCGCGCCCGGGTCGGCGTGCCGCACCTGCCGTCGCTGACGCTCGACGACGGCACCGCGATCTCGGAGTCGGTGGCCATCGGCCGCTATCTGGAGGCGCTGTATCCGGAGCCGAACCTGTTCGGCCATGACGCGCGCGAGCAGGCCATCGTCGAGATGTGGACCCGCCGGGCGGAGTTCTATCTGGCCAATCCGATCATGCTCAGCGTGCGCCACTCCCATCCCGCCCTGGCGGCGCTGGAGGCGACCCAGCTGCCGCAGGTGGCCGAGTACAACCGGGTGGCGGCCGAGCGCTTCATGAAGACGCTGGACCGCCATCTGGCCGAGCGCGAGTTCATCGCCCTGGACCGTTTCACCATCGCCGACATCGTCGCCGTGGTCGGCCTGGATTTCGCGAGGCTGGTCCGCTACCGGCCGCCCGAGGAGTTCGTCCATCTGGCGCGCTGGCTCGAGGCCTGCCGCGCGCGCCCGGCGGCGAAGGCGGGAACCTGACCGGTCCAGCCCGTGCGTTGACCCGGGCAGGCTCCGGGGGCAGCATCCCGCCGCATGACCGACCAGCCCGACGTCTATCCCGTTCCCTCCGAATGGGCGCAGCGCGCCCGCATGAACGCCGCCGGCTATGACGGGGCGCGGGCCGCAGCGCGCGAGCGGCCGGACGCCTTCTGGAGCGAGCAGGCCCGGCGGCTGGACTGGGTGACGCCGCCGACCCGGATCAAGGACGTGTCGTTCGACAGGGCCGACTTCCGCATCCGCTGGTTCGAGGACGGGGTGCTGAATGTTGCGTGGAACTGCCTCGACCGGCATCTGGAGGCGCGCGGCGACGAAACGGCGATCATCTGGGAAGGCGACGACCCCAACCAGTCCGGCAAGCTGAGCTATGGCGAGCTGCACCGCGAAGTCTGCCGCATGGCCAATGTGCTCAAGGGGCTGGGCGTCGCGAAGGGCGACCGGGTAACGATCTACCTGCCGATGATCCCGGCCGCGGCCGTGGCCATGCTGGCCTGCGCGCGGATCGGGGCGGTGCATTCGGTGGTGTTCGGCGGCTTCTCGCCCGACAGCCTCTCGGGCCGGATCGAGGACTGCGGCTCGAAGGTGGTGATCACCGCCGACGAGGGCCTGCGCGGGGGCAAGCGGGTGCCGCTCAAGGCCAATGTCGACGCCGCGCTCAGGAAGGAGGCCGGCGTCCTCGTCGAAAAGGTGCTGATCGTCTCGCACACCAACGCCGACATCCCGATCGTCGAGGGCCGCGACGTGCGCTACGGCGAGGCCAAGCGCGGCGTCAGCGACGACTGCCCCTGCGAGCCGATGAAGGCCGAGGACCCGCTGTTCATCCTCTACACCTCGGGCTCGACCGGAAAGCCCAAGGGGGTGCTGCACACCACGGGCGGCTATCTGTTCTGGGCCGCGTGGACCCACGAGCTGGTGTTCGACTATCGCCCGGGCGAGGTGTTCTGGTGCACCGCCGACGTGGGCTGGGTCACCGGCCACAGCTATTGCGTCTATGGCCCGCTGGCCAACGGCGCGACGACGCTGATGTTCGAGGGCGTGCCGAACTATCCCGACCACGGCCGGTTCTGGCGGGTGATCGACAAGCACAGGGTCGAGATCTTCTACACGGCGCCGACGGCGCTGCGGGCCCTGATGCGCGAGGGGGACGAACCGGTGAAGGCGACGTCGCGCGCCTCGCTGCGCCTGCTGGGCAGCGTCGGCGAGCCGATCAACCCGGAGGCCTGGCGCTGGTATCACGAGGTGGTCGGCGAGGGCCGCTGCCCTATCGTCGACACCTGGTGGCAGACCGAGACGGGGGGCATTCTGGTGTCGCCCCTGCCGGGCGCGACCGACCTGAAGCCGGGGTCGGCGACCAAGCCGCTGCCGGGCGTGGAGCTGGAATTGGTCGACGCCGACGGCGCGGTGCTGGAGGGCGCCGCCTCGGGCAATCTGGTCATCACCGACAGCTGGCCGGGCCAGATGCGCACCGTCTGGGGCGACCACGGCCGGTTCTTCGACACCTATTTCGCCGCCTATCCCGGCAAGTATTTCACCGGCGACGGCTGCCGCCGCGACGAGGACGGCTATTACTGGATCACGGGGCGGGTGGACGACGTCATCAACGTCTCGGGCCATCGCATGGGCACCGCCGAGGTCGAGAGCGCCCTGGTGCTGCACGAGGCGGTGGCGGAGGCGGCGGTGGTCGGCTTCCCGCACGACATCAAGGGGCAGGGCATCTACGCCTATGTGACGCTGAACGCCGGCGTCGAGCCGACGGAGGCGCTGCGCAAGGACCTGGTCGCCCAGGTCCGCTCCGAGATCGGCCCGATCGCGGCGCCGGACGTGATCCAGTGGGCGCCGGGCCTGCCCAAGACGCGCTCGGGCAAGATCATGCGGCGCATCCTGAGGAAGATCGCCGAGAACGAGGTCGACGCCCTGGGCGACACCTCGACCCTGGCCGATCCGGCCGTGGTCGAGGATCTGGTGCGGAACCGGGCCGGCGCGGCGGGCGCCTGACCGCCTCCTACGCCCCGGCCAGAAACGCCAGCAGGGCGAAGCTGGCCAGCCAGTGCTCGCCCATATAGTCGCCGGTCACATGGGGCAGGGCGGCGTCCAGATGCACCTGTGCGGCCTCCAGCGCGATGGCGCGGCGCCGATCGTCCGGAGCCAGGGCCGAGGCGATCTCCCGCCAGCACCACGCCCGGCTCAGGTTCAGCCCGTCGAGATGCGCGATCTTGCCGTCCGAGCGGTCGCTGACGCCGGCCGGCTGGAACAGGGTCGCGGGCTGGCGCCGGTCCAGCCGGGGCAGGAAGGCGTCGAACCACTGGGCGAAGGCGTCCGGCGCCATCACCCGCCGCATCAGCACGGCCTCCATCAGGGACGGCGACAGGAACTCGTCCTGCGACGGCTCCCACGCCGGGCAGTCGCGGTCGGCCGCATGCCAGCGCAGGGCGCGGTCCCGGCACAGGGCGCCGAGGGCCTCGCCCCGGGCGCCTTCGGCGTAGTCGAGCGCGAGCCGCAGGGCGAAGGCGGTGTTGTAGTGGGTGCCGACCCGGACCGGATAGTCGGCCAGGGGCAGGAAGTCCGTGAACCGCCCCGCGAAGGCCAGCGTCAGGGGGCGCAGCGTGTCGGCCCGGCCGTCGCCGTGCCGCTCCAGCTCGGCCGCGAGCATCAGCAGCCAGGCCCAGCCGTAGGGCCGCTCGAACCCCCGGCTTTCGGGACGGGCGAGGTAGGCGGTCTCGGCGGCGACGTTCTCCGGCGTGAACAGGTCGTCGGCCAGCATGCGGATCCGCCCGGCCTCGGGCATATCGGGATACAGGCGCGCCAGGGTGAACAGCGTCCACCATCCGTGGACGCAGGAATGCCAGTCGAAGCTGCCGAAGAAGATCGGGTGCAGGGCGCGCGGTCCCTGTACGTCGCCGGGGCCGGCGAGGACGTGATCCATCTTGTTCGGATACTCGCGGGCGACATGGCCCAGCGCGGTGCGGGCGAAGCGGGCGGCGATCTCCGGGGTGAGGCGTTCGCTCATGCTCAGAACCGGAAGGCCAGGAGGTACATCAGGACGATGTTGATCACGAGCAGGGCGGCGGCGGTCGGCAACTGCGCCCGGATGACTCCGTTGAACGCCGCGTCGCGGTCCGGCAGGTCGAGCAGGGCGGCGGGCACCACGTTGAAATTGGCCGCCATGGGCGTGGTCAGGGTGCCGCAGAAGCCCGACAGCATGCCGATGGCGCAGACGATCGCCGGATTGCCGCCGAACTGCATCACCACCAGCGGCAGGCCGACGGCGGCGGTCATCACCGGAAAGGCCGCGAAGGCGTTGCCCATGATGAAGGTGAACAGCGCCATGCCCCCGCAGTAGGCGACCACCGCCAGCAGGCGCGTGTCCAGCGGCAGGTAGCTGGCGAACAGCTCGCCGATGCGGTCGCCGACCCCGGCGATGACGAACACCGCCCCCAGCGCCGCCAGCGCCTGGGGCAGGATGCCGGCCCAGCCGACCGAGTCCATCAGCCGCCGCCCCTCCCGCAAGGGGGCCAGCAGCGGCGGCCGCAACCAGACCATGGCGATGGCCAGGGCGATGGCCACCGCCAGTCCCAGGGCGATGATCGTCGGCTGCTCGGCCCCGAACAGGGGGACGCCCAGGATCGAGATCTTCTCGAGCACCAGAACGCCCAGGATGGCGACGGCCGGGATCATCAGGGCCGGAACGAACAGCCAGTTGCCGCGCCGTCCGGCGCTGGCGGCGCGCTCTTCAGGCGTGGTGGTGTGCGGCCGGCTCTGGCCCAGCAGGCGAAAGCCGGCCAGGGCGGCGAGGGCCAGCACCAGCACACCGTTGCCGAGGTCTCCCAGATACGACCCGAACAGGAAGCTGACGGCGAGCAGGCCCCAGAAGGCGGCCGTGCCGAACCGCCGGGGGTGCTCGCGGTCGAGCACGGTCAGGACCGAGAAGGCGGCGAAGGTCAGGCCGGCGAAGATGTAGACCCAGTCGAGCGTGATCATTGGCCGCTCTCCTGTCCGGCCTCATGGGCGATCGAGCGGTCGAGCCGGATCAGCCGCGCTCCGTGGATGACGAGGGCGCAGACGGCGGTCGGGATGGCCCAGACGGCCAGCTGCCACGGCTCGAGCAGGATGCCGTTGGCCTCGAGGAAGCCCTTGATCAGCAGGATCGAGGCGATGGCGAAGAAGATGTCCTCGCCGAAGAACAGCGCGATGTTGTCGACCGCGGCGGCGTGGGCCCGGATGCGCCAGCGCAGGGCGTCGGGCAGATCGCCGTAGCGGGCCTCGGCCGCCGCCTCGGCCATGGGCGCGATCAGCGGCCGGACCATCTGGGGATGGCCGCCCAGCTTGGTCAGCCCGGCCGCGGCGCTGATCTGGCGCAGGACGAAATAGGCCAGCAGGATGCGCCCGGTGGTGGCGGAGCGGACCTTGCCGACGAGGGCGCGGGCCTGCTCCTGCAGGCCGAAGCGTTCCAGCAGGCCGATGAGCGGCAGCACCAGCCAGATGACGCTGATGTAGCGGTAATCGTTGAAGGCCTTGCCGAAGGCGGCGACGGTGTCGAGGGCCGCCGCTCCCAGTTCGGCGAGCCCGACGCCCGGGGCGATCGCCGCCGCCGTTCCGGTGACGACCGCCGCGACCAGGATCACCGCCAGCGGATTGAGCCGCGCCACGAAGCCGGCGACCAGCACCGCTATGCCCAGCAACACCCACATGGATTGGTCTCCCCCGTTTGAGGGCAAGAGTTGCGCGGTTTGGCGTCCCGGGGAAGGGGAGGTCCAGTGAACAATGGGTCGTTGCCCGGCGTACCGGATGACAAAGTGGGCGCTTCAGCCTTTTCCGAAACCGCCGCCGCCCGGCGTCTCGATGAGGAAGGGCTCGCCGAGCGCCATCCGATCTCGGCCGTCCCCTCAGTTCGGCGCAGAGAGTTGCGCGGTTCGTATTCCGGCGAAGGGGCTGTGAGCCGTCCGCTAGCCTGTCAGGCAGGCCTCCGCGATCGCGGTGACATGACGAAGGTCCGTGCCGCAGCAGCCTCCCAGGACCGTCAGGCCTGGAAACCGCCGACGCAGCTCGCGATGCTGCGCCGCCAGCTCCGCCGGATCGCCGGCGTCGAGCTCAGTCATGGCGTCCAGTTCCGCATGGCTGCAACGCGAGGCGTTGGCGCGCACGCCCCGAACACGCGAGGTCCATTCGGCGCCATCCTCAAGCGACGAGGCGAAGTGGGTCGGGTGCGCGCAGTTGATCATGTAGTAGGCCGGATAGGTTCCGGTGGCCCGGTCGATGGCCGCGACGGCGTCGGCGAGCCGGTCGCCGGCCGGAAGCCGGCCGTCCGTCTCGACGGTGAAGCTGATCGCCACCGGCGCCCCGAGCGCCTGCGCCGCGCGCGTCACCCCGACCGCTTCCGGGACGTTGGTCATGGTGATGGCCGTGAGCATGTCCGCACCAGCATCGGTCAGCACGCCGGCCTGACGGGCATGGTAGGTCTCGGCCTCGTTGACGCTCATGACGCGGCCGGGTTCGTAGCCGTCGCCGCGCGGGCCGATGCAGCCGCTGACGACGACCGGGGTCGCCGCCGAACCGTGCGCCTGCCGCAGCCGAAGCAACATGGCGATGGCTTCGCGGTTGAGCGCGTCCAGCTCGTCCGGGGACATCCCGAGCGGCTCGGCCCAATCACGACTGGCCCTCCAGGTGGCGCTCTCGAGGATGAAGCCGGTTCCCGTACGCCTGGCCAACTCCAGGAAGCCGCGGAAGTAGTCGTCGAGCGCGCGCCGGCCTTCCTCGCTCTGGAGCAGGGTGATCGACGCGAAATGCGGCAGGTCGATGCCGCGGTTGAAGAGGATGTCGGTCTCGAGGCCGCCGTCGGTTAGAAACGGCCTGTCGAGCTGCGGAAGCATCGCAGGGGGCATGAAGGTATTTCCCGGAACCTGAGCCGCCGCAGAATTACCGCAGGCGGACGCGGCTGACCAGTCAGGCCAAGCTTCAGGCCTTTCCGAAACCGCCGCCGCCCGGCGTCTCGATGACGAAGACGTCGCCGGGCGCCATCCGGATCTCGGCCGTCGAACCGAGGGCCTCGCGCGACCCGTCGGCCCGCTCGACGCGGTTGACCCCGACCGCCCCGTCTTCGCCCCCGGCGGCTCCGAACGGCGGAACGCGCCGACGGTTGGACAGGATGGCCGCCGTCAGGGGTTCGAGGAAGCGCACCCGCCGGATCGCGCCGTCGCCGCCCCGGCTGGCCCCGTCTCCGCCCGAGCCCCGCCGGATCGAGAATTCCTCGAGCAGGACCGGGAAGCGGGTTTCCAGAACCTCGGGGTCGGTCAGGCGGCTGTTGGTCATGTGAGTCTGGACCGCTGCGGCGCCGTCGAAGCCGGGGCCCGCGCCCGAGCCGCCGGCGATGGTCTCGTAGTACTGGCGGGCGTCGTCGCCGAAGGTGAAGTTGTTCATCGTGCCCTGGCTGGCGGCCAGCACGCCCAGCGCGCCGTACAGGCCGTCGACCACGGCCTGGCTGGTCTCGACGTTGCCGGCGACGACAGCGGCCGGATAGCGGGGGTTGAGCATCGAGCCCTCCGGCACGATCAGCCGGATCGGCTTCAGACAGCCTTCGTTCAGCGGGATGGCGTCGTCCACCAGGGTGCGGAACACATAAAGGGTCGCGGCCCGGGTGATCGACAGGGGCGCGTTGAAATTGTTGGGGCGCTGGTCGCTGGTCCCGGTGAAGTCGACGACGGCGCTGCGGGCCCCGGCGTCCACGTCGATCCGGACCCGGATGACCGCGCCGTCATCCATCTCCAGTGCGAAGGCGCCGGGCTTCAGGGCCGCGATGGCGCGGCGCACGGCCTCCTCGGCGTTGTTCTGGACATGGCCCATGTAGGCGGCGACCACGTCGCGCCCGAACTCGGCGATCATCCGGGCCAGTTCGTCGGCGCCGCGCGCGCAGGAGGCGACCTGGGCCTTGAGGTCGGCCAGGTTCTGATCGACGTTGCGGGACGGATAGCGGCCCGAGGCGAACAGGGCCCGGGTTTCCGCATCCCTCAGCCGCCCGGCGTCGATGAGCAGGAAGTCGTCGATCAGCACGCCTTCCTCCTCGACCGTCCTCGACGACGGCGGCATCGATCCGGGCGTGATCCCGCCGACGTCGGCATGGTGGCCCCGGGCGGCGACGAAGAAGGCGGGCGTCTCGTCGGCTTCGAGGAAGACCGGCATGATGACCGTGATGTCGGGCAGGTGGGTGCCGCCGTTGTACGGCGCGTTCAGCATGTAGACGTCACCGCGCTTCATGCCCCGGCCGTCCGCGCCGCCGCCGCGCGAGCGGATCACGGTGCGGATGCTCTCGCCCATCGAGCCCAGATGCACCGGGATGTGGGGCGCGTTGGCGATCAGGGCACCGGTGGCGTCGAAGACGGCGCAGGAGAAGTCGAGCCGCTCCTTGATGTTGACCGACCAGGCCGTGGCCTGGAGGGCCTCGCCCATCTGTTCGGCCGCGGCCATGAAGCGGCTGTTGAACACCTCCAGCATGATCGGGTCCGCGTCCGTGCCCAGCGCCGTGCGCGGGGGGAGGGCGGTGGTGCGGACGAGGATCAGGTTGAGAGCGTCGTCGGCCGTGGCGCGCCAGCCCGGTTCCAGCACGGTGGTGCCGGTGTCTTCGAGGATGACGGCGGGCCCGTCGACGGCGGCGCCGGGACCGAAGGCGTCACGGCGATAGACGGGCGTGTCGTGGTCGACGCCCGCCATCCGCACCGGAACGCGGGCGACGGCGGCGGGCTCTCCGGCGGCTTCGTCCGTGAAGGGCGGGGACGCGGCCTGGTCCGAGGCGGCCACGGCTTCGGCTTCGAGGGTTTCCACCACCAGCTTCCTGTCCCCGGCGAAGAAGCCGAAACGCCGGCGGTGCAAGGTCTCGAACGCCGCCCGCATGGCGTCGGCCGGGCCGAACGGCACGGTCAGGGGGGTGTCCGAGCCGGCGAACTTGATCTCGGCGCGGATGAGGGTGGCGATCGAACTCGCGGCGAATCCCTGGGCCCTCAACAGGCCCCGCGCCTCGGCGGTCAGGGCGTCGGCCCGTCGGCCCAGGGCCCCGTCGCCGGCGGTTTCGAGCGGCGCAGCGACGGTGGCCTGCCGGATGGCCCGGACGTCCGCCAGCCCCATGCCGTATGCCGACAGGACGCCGGCGAAGGGGTGCAGCATCACCCGGGTCATGCCGAGGGCGTCGGCGACGAGGCAGGCGTGCTGCCCCCCGGCCCCGCCGAAACAGTTCAGCACATAGCGGGTCACGTCGTAGCCCCGCTGGATCGAGACCGACTTGATCGCCTCGGCCATGTGCTGGACCGCGATGGTGACGAAGCCTTCGGCGAGCGCCTGGGGCGTCGTCTCGCGGCCCGTGGCGCGGGCCACCTCGGCGGCGAGGGCCTCGAACCGCTCGCGCACGGCGTCGGCGTCCAGCGGCTGATCGCCGTGGGGGCCGAAGACGGCGGGGAACTGGTCGGGCCGCAGCTTGCCGAGCATGACATTGCAGTCGGTGACGGTCAGGGGCCCGCCGCGGCGATAGGCGGCCGGTCCCGGCACGGCGCCGGCGGACTCGGGGCCGACGCGGAGGCGCGAGCCGTCGAAGCGGCAGATCGAGCCGCCGCCCGCGGCCACCGTATGGATGCTGAGCATCGGCGCGCGCAGCCGGACCCCGGCCACGACGGCGTCAGAGGTCCGCTCATAGTCGCCGGCGAAATGGGAGACGTCGGTGGAGGTGCCGCCCATGTCGAAGCCGATGACGCGGTCGAACCCGGCCGCCCGCGCGGTCTGCGCCATGCCGACCACGCCGCCCGCCGGTCCCGACAGGATGGCGTCCTTGCCCCGGAAGGCTCCGGCCGCCGTCAGGCCGCCGCTGGACTGCATGAACAGCAGGGGCGTCGCCTCCCCCAGGTCGGCGCCGACACGGTCGACATAGGCGCGCAGGACCGGTGACAGATACGCGTCAGCCACCGTGGTGTCGCCGCGCCCGATCAGCTTGATCAGGGCCCCGACCTCATGGCTGACCGAGATCTGTTCGAAGCCGACCTCGCGGGCGATTTCGGCCAGGCGTCTCTCATGCGCGGTGAAACGCCAGCCGTGCATCAGGACAATGGCGACGGCGCGCAGGCCGGCGGCGTGGGCGGCGGTCAGGTCGGCGCGGGCCCGGTCCTCGTCGAGCGGCTGTTCGACCGTACCGTCGGCGCGGACGCGTTCGCCGATCTCGGCCACCCGATCGTACAACTGGTCGTTCAGAACGATGTGGCGGGCGAAGATGTCGGGGCGGCTCTGCCAGCCGATGCGCAGCGCGTCGCCGAAGCCGCGGGTGATCGCCAGCAGGGTCGGCTCGCCCTTGCGTTCCAGCAGGGCGTTGGTCGCCACCGTCGTACCCATGCGGATGCTGTCCACCCGGCCCGCCGGCAACGGCCCCGGGTCGGCGCCCAGGATGCGGCGCACGCCCTCCACGGCGGCGTCGGCGTATTGTTCCGGGTTGTCGGACAGCAGCTTGCGGGTCTCGAGCCGCCCGTCGGGCGCACGCGCCACGATGTCGGTGAAGGTGCCGCCGCGGTCGATCCAGAAGCGCCAGCCGTCGCGAGCGAGGATCGAGGGCGCACTCATGGGATCGCTCCGGCGGGTTGAGCCCGGCAGGGCCATGCTTGAGCCATGCAAATAGCCGGGTGCGGGGCGGTCCGTCCAACGGCAACCTTCCGTCCGGCCCCCAGCGACCATCCCGGGCGCGATGGCGACCTTTCCGGCCCGGTCCGGCCCCGATTGTGAACGCTCACAATCTGTGCTCTCCTTGGCGTCAGGAGGCGGAGTCCTCGGGGAGAAACGCAGGCAGGCAGGGGCGCGTCGCCGGGGAAACCACGGCTATGTCGCGTTCGCCGCTGCCGACACCCGTCGCGGGCTCGCTGTCGGATCGGAGAACGAAATGCGCAGTTCAGTCTCGGCCCTGGCCCTTGTGGCGGCAGCGGGCCTCGCCCTCGGATCGCCCGCCGCGGCCCAGTCCGCCGCCCCGTCTCCCACCCCGTCACCGGACACGGCGGCGGCCGCCCGGGCGACGCCGGCGCTCTGGCCCCGGGCCGGCTCCCCGGAGGCCATGAGCGATGCGGCCACCGAGGCGTTCGTCACGGAATTGATGGGCCGGATGACGGTCGAAGAGAAGGTCGGCCAGACCATCCAGGCCGACATCGGATCGATCCGCCCGGAAGACCTGCGCGACTATCCGCTGGGCTCCATCCTGGCCGGCGGCAATTCCGGGCCGGGGGGCGAGGAGCGGGGCGATCCGCAAGGATGGGTCGATCTGGCGAGAGCGTTCCGGGCGGCCGCGGCGGAGCGGCCGGGGGCCCGCGTGCCGCTGATCTTCGGCATCGACGCCGTGCACGGGCACAACAATGTGGTCGGCGCCACCATCTTCCCGCACAACATCGGCCTGGGCGCGACCCGCAATCCGGAGCTGATCGGCCGGATCGGCGAGGCGACGGCGCTGGAAGTCGCCGTCACCGGCGCCGACTGGACCTTCGGCCCGACCCTGGCCGTGCCGCGCGACGACCGCTGGGGCCGCGCCTATGAGGGCTATTCGGAGGATCCGGAGGTGCAGCGCGCCTACGCCGGCCCCCTGACGCTCGGCCTGCAGGGGGCGCTGAGCCCCGACGGTCCGCTGCAGCCGGGCCGGATCGCCGGTTCGGCCAAGCATTTCCTGGCAGACGGCGGCACCGACGGCGGGCGGGACCAGGGCGATTTCTCCGGTTCCGAGCAGCAGCTGATCGACATCCACCTCGGCGGCTATGTGCAGGCGATCGACGCCGGCGTGCTGTCGGTCATGGCCAGCTTCTCCGGCTGGAACGGGGTCAAGCACTCCGGCAACGCGACGCTGCTGACCGACGTGCTGCGCGGACCGCTCGGCTTCGACGGTTTCGTCGTCTCGGACTGGAACGCCCACGGCCAGCTGCCGGGCTGCTCCAACGAGAGCTGCGCCGCCGCCTTCAACGCCGGCATCGACATGTTCATGGCACCGGACAGCTGGCGGCCGCTGTACCAGAACACCCTGGCCCAGGTGCGGTCGGGCGAGATCCCCATGGCCCGGCTCGACGAGGCCGTGCGGCGCATCCTCCGGGCCAAGGTCAAGGCCGGGGTGTTCCGCGAGGAACGTCCGGTCGAGGGGCAGCTTCAGCATCTCGGCTCGCCGGCCCACCGGGCGCTGGCCCGGCAGGCGGTGCGCGAGTCGCTGGTCCTGCTGAAGAACGAGGGCGGCGTCCTGCCGATCGCAGCCGGCGCGCGCGTGCTGGTGGCCGGAACGGCGGCCGACGACATCGGCCAGGCGGCGGGCGGCTGGACCCTGAGCTGGCAGGGGACGGGCAACACCAATGATCATTTTCCCGGCGGCCAGTCGATCTGGGCCGGACTGAACGAGGCGGTGACGGCGGCGGGCGGCTCGGCGACCCTGAGCGCGGACGGGGCCTTCGATGAGAAGCCCGACGTGGCCATCGTGGTGTTCGGCGAGACGCCCTATGCCGAGTTCCTGGGCGACCTGCGCACCCTGGATTTCGTCCCGGAGGAGCCGCTGGCCATTCTGCGGCGGCTCAAGGCCGCGGGCGTGCCCACGGTCTCGGTCTTCCTCTCGGGCCGGCCGATGTGGGTCAATCCCGAGATCAACGCCTCGGACGCCTTCGTCGCCGCCTGGCTGCCGGGAACGGAAGGCGGCGGGGTCGCCGACGTCCTGGTCGGGGACGCGGCCGGCGCCGCCCGGCACGACTTCTCCGGCGTGCTGTCGTTCAGCTGGCCCCGCGATGCGACCGGCCGGCCCCTGAACCGCGGCGAGCCGGGCTACGATCCGCTGTTCCCCTACGGCTATGGACTGAGCTACGGCCGGCCCGCCGAGGCGTCGACCCTGTCCGAGGAGTCGGGCGTGACGTCGGCCGCCGGCGGCGCGGACCAGTATCTGGTCAATGGGCGGATCAACCCGCCATGGTCACTGATCCTCGAGGATTCCGGCGGCCAGACCCGGCTGGGCGGCGAGGCCGCCGCCGAGAGTCCGCGCGGCGGAGTGTCCGTGCGGGCCGTCGACGATCTCGCCCAGGAAAGCGGCCGGCGGCTGACCTTCACCGGTCCCGCCCGCGCCCTGATCTGGGGCCCGCCGGTCGACCTTCGCCGCGAAGTGAACGGCGACCTGGCCCTGAGCTTCCGCTATCGCATCGATGCCGCGCCCGCCGGGACCCTGTCGGTCGGGTTCGGGGGCGTCCTGGTGGATCTGACGGACGAACTCGCTGCCGCGCCGGCGGGCGAGTGGCGCACCTGGAAGGTGCGGCTGTCCTGCTTCGTGGAGCCTCGCGCCGAGGCGGTGGAAACCCCGTTCGTGCTGGCCAGCACCGGCCCGGCGACAGTGTCCGTATCGGAGATTCGGCTGAGCCCGGACGTCGGCCCGGCGAACTGCCCTGTGGCATAGCAACAACGATCGAAACGGTTGGAAATCCAAGCATTCGATGTATCAAAACGAGGCGTTGTGAACGCTCTCAACCTGTGCTTAGTTTGATATCAGAAGGCGGAGACCTTCGAGGTAGGAAACCCAGGAGCGCGCCCCTGACCGGGCGTGAAACCCCGCGCCGCCATTACTGCGGCGCTGCGATGGCGGCTGTGTCCGCGGTCGTCGGTCCCCTGTGCCTGCCCCGGCGGCCCCGTTTCGGCAACGAGGGTTTTTGGCGGCGAAGAGGGGGAAGTTCGATGCGAGTGAACCGTACTATCTGGCTGGGCGCGTTGATGGCCAGCAGCGCGCTTTCGGGGCCGGTCCTGGCGCAGGACGCCGGCGATCCGACGGCGACCGAGGTCGAAGAGGTCATCGTCACCGGCATCCGCCGATCGCAGGAACAGTCGATCGACATCAAGCGGGACTCGACCGCCATCGTCGACGCCATCTCCGCCGAGGATATCGGCAAGCTTCCGGACGTCACCGTGGCCGACGCCCTTCAGCGCATCGCGGGAATCCAGGTGCAGCGCAACGCCGGCGAAGGCTCGACGGTGAACATCCGCGGCCTGCCGCAGGTGGTCACCCTGCTGAACGGCGAGCAGTATCTGAGCGCCGGCAACCTCGGCAGCGCCCAGCCCAACCTCAACGACGTGCCGGCGCAGCTGATGAGCTCGATCGTCGTCTTCAAGTCGATGGACCCGCGCAACGCCCTGTCCGGCATCTCGGGCACCATCGACCTGCGCACGCGTCGGCCGTTCGACTTCGATTACGGGACCACCTTCGCCCTGACCCAGGAGTACGCCACCGGCGAGGACACCGGCGAGGACGACTACCTGTTCAACGGCCTGGTCAACTGGCGCACCGACGGCTTCGGCGTGATGCTGTCGGGGGTCGTGAGCCAGTCCAATCTCGGCAACAACTACTCCGGCGTCAGCGGCGGCGTGTTCGGCAACAACGACTGGGGCGGCGGCGGCGACAACTGGATCGCCCCCCACGGCTACGACAGCTTCCGGCGCGTGGTCGAGCGCGACCGCTACAGCCTCAACGGCGCCCTGCAGTGGGAGATCGGGGAGGGCCTGACCCTGACCGGCGAGGCCTTCTACACCAATCAGAAGGAGTACAACCGGGCGGCCGGCCTCAACATCTCCAACCGCTGGAGCGCGCTGGGCTGGACCACGCCGACGGACTTCGAAACCACCGGCGTCACCGGCGGGAACGGCCAGCCCTGGCTCGACGTGGAGGAATACGACCTCGACGTCTGGTGGCTGAACTCGTTCACCGTGAACCGGGTCACCGAGACCGAGTCGACGAACCTCAACCTGGAGCTCGACTACGACAACGGCGGGCCGCTGCGCGTCTCGGGCCGCGTGATCCACGCCGACGCCTCGCTGCTCAGCATGAACGGCCAGGTGCAGGGCGACCTGTCGAACTGGCAGTATTCGCCCGACCGGCAGTTCACCCTGTTCCGCGACCCGAACGACCGGACGCGCGGGCCCTTCTTCCCGGCGTCGATCGCCGCCCTGTACCCGGCCTCGCAGTATTCGAACGGGGTCGTGGGCGCCAACGGCGGCCGCTACATCAATCCGAATCCGCTGGGCATCGGCCAGGATCCGCTGGTCCACCTGAACATCGGAGGCTCGAACACGGTCTGGAGCCAGTTCGACCAGCCGATCACGGGCGGCCTGGGCGCCGGGCACACGCTGACCGACTATATGTCGAACCTCGACAGCTACGCGGTCGCCGCCTTCTCGTCCGAAGGCAACCAGCGCAACGAGTCGACGCTCGACGTGGTCCGCGTTGACAGCTCCTACGACTACGAAGCGCCCCTGTTCGGCTTCGTCACCCGCATCGACGTCGGGGGACGATTCTCGGAGCGCGAGGTCGAGATCGAGAATTTCCACCTGTTCTCGGACTTCTACGCCGGGAACGGGGCCAGCAATCCGAACGGATGCTCGGCGCAGTGGAAGGCCATCGACGTGGTCATGAACCAGAACCAGTGCCAGGCGGGGGAGATGGTGCCCAACCCGGCCTTCAACCCGGCACTGCCCGTCGGCGCCACGCCCGGGAACTGCGGCGACGGCAATGCGCCGAACACCCCGACCTGCTTCCAGGGCTATACCGTCAACCGGCCGACGCAGCTGGACGAGCACAACAACGTCTACTTCCTCGACGACTACGGCTCGATCACCCAGGGCCTGCCCGGCGTCTGGGTCGTCGACCCGAGGGACTTCGACGATGTCACCGCCTTCCAGCAGCGGGTCTTCGGCAGCGCCTATCCGGTCATCATCCCGGGCAACAGCTATGATGTCGCCCTGGTCGAGAAGAGCATCTATCTGACCTCCGGCATCGAATTGGGCGCGCTGCACGGCGACGTCGGCCTGAAGGTGATCCGCACCGAGATGGACGTGCGGCAGAACCTGACCGGGGAAACGCGCAACTACGGCGACACCAATCTGGATGTCGGCGACACCTTCTCCAGCCGCAACTATTTCGACGTCCTGCCGTCGGTGAATCTGGCCTGGGACTTCAACGACCGGCTGAGGCTGCGGGCGGCCTTCAACAAGACCATGATCCCGCTGGATCTGGGCAACTACGGCGGCGGCGTCACCATCCAGACCGCCGATTCGCTGGGCCCCACGCCGGCCGATCCGACCGCTCCACCGGTCGGGGTGCGCCGGGTCACCGGCGCGAGCGCCAACGGCAACCCCGACCTCAATCCGTGGCGCTCGGACAACTACGACCTGACGCTTGAGTACTATCTGGGCCGCGGGACGCTGTTCAACGTCGCCCTGTTCAAGCTGAACATCGAGAGCTTCGTCACCCGCGCCACCGTCAACGACGGGCAGTTCCCGGACCAGGACGGCGTCATCCGCCGCATCGTGCCGGTCAACCGCCCGGTCCAGGGCGAGGGCGGGGAACTGCAGGGGATCGAGCTCGGGGCCAAGCTCGCGATGAGCGACTTCATGCCCGACGGCGGGCTCCTGTCGAACTTCGGCTTCGACGGCAGCGTCACCTACTCCGACAGTTCGCAGAACGCGACCAATCTGTCGGGCGAGGATCTGCCGTTCCCGGACAACTCAAAATACCAGCTGAACGCCGCCGTCTGGTACCAGGACGACCGGCTCCAGGCCCGGGTCGCCTACAACTACCGCACCCCGCGGCTGTCGGGCACCTTCGGCCAGATCCCGATCTACCAGGACACGGCGCAGTACGTCGATGTGAACGTCACCTACGAGGTGAACGACATCATCAGCGTCTATCTGAACGGGTCGAACGTCCTCGGCGAGATCGAGGAGTATTATCTCGAGTTCGAGGAGGGGGCGCAGCAGTTCCATTCGCGCAACCAGTTCGAACCGCGGTACTCCGTGGGCCTTCGCGCCCGGTTCTAGCGTCCCCTGAAGGACTGGCCGGCGACGGAGACGTCGCCGGCCGACTTTTCAGACGGCCTTTTGGGTGCAAGCTTCCCCGATGGATCCAGATCACCGCATCCGGAGCGTGGTCATCGTCGGCGGCGGCACGGCCGGCTGGATGACGGCGGCCGCGCTCGTCCAGCATTTTCGCGGGACGGCCCTGAAGATCACGGTGGTGGAGTCCTCCGGGATCGGGACCATCGGCGTCGGCGAGGCGACCATCCCGACGATCCGCCGCTTCTACGCCCAGCTGGGTCTGGGCGACGCGGAGGTGATGCGGGCGACCGGGGCGACCTGCAAGCTCGGAATCCGCTTTTGCGACTGGTCCGGTCCGGGATCCGACTTCATCCATCCGTTCGGCCTCTACGGCCAGGACCTGAAGGGGATCGGCTTCCACCATTTCTGGCTGGCCGACCGGGCGCGGGGCCAGACCGCGCCCCTGGGCGCCTATTCGCTGGGCGCGTCGCTGGCGGAGGCGGGCCGGTTCGTCACGCCGTCGCCGCGTCCGCCGTCCAGCCTGTCGGTGTTCGACTGGGCCCTGCACCTGGACGCCACCGCCTTCGCCCAGCACCTGCGGGCCTATGCGGAGGCGGGCGGATGCGAGCGGATCGACGCCCGCATCCGGGGCGTCGACCTGCGGCCGGAGGACGGCTTCATCGGCGGCGTGGTCCTGGACGACGACCGGCGGGTCGAGGGCGATCTGTTCGTCGACTGCTCCGGCTTCCGGGCTTTGCTGGTCGGCGAGGCGCTGGCCGAACCCTATGAGGACTGGAGCCAGTGGCTGTTCTGCGACGCCGCCTTCGCGGTGCAGAGCGAGAACGCCCCGGGCGAGGCCCCGGCGCCCTTCACCCGGGTGACCGCCCGGCCGTCGGGCTGGCAGTGGGGCATCCCGTTGCGCCACCGGGCCGGCAACGGCATCGTCTTTTCCAGCCGCCACCTCACCGACGAACAGGCCCTCGCCGACCTGACGCCAAACCTGATGGGGCGTCCGCTGACCGAGCCGCGGCGGATCGGTTTCCGGCCGGGCCGCCGTCGCCGCGCCTGGGTGAAGAACTGCGTCTCGATCGGGCTGTCGTCGGGCTTCCTCGAGCCGCTTGAGAGCACCTCCATCGCCCTGATCGAGACCGCGATCGACCGGTTGAAGACCTTCTTTCCCGATCGCCGCTTCGCCTCACCCGTGCTCGAGGAGTTCAACGACCAGACGGCGCGCGAGATGGAGCGGACCCGCGATTTCATCGTCCTGCACTACAAGTTGAACGGCCGCGACGAGCCGTTCTGGCGGGACTGCCGAGAGGCCGCCATTCCCGGGACGCTGCAGCGAAAGCTCGACCTGTGGAAGGCGCGCGGACAGTTCGTCCGCTACCGCTGGGAGATGTTCCACCCGGCCAGCTGGCTGGCCATCTACGCCGGCTTCGGAGTCTGGCCGGACGGCTACGACCCGGCCGTCGACGCCGCCGATCCGGACCAGCTGTCGCGCAGTCTCTCGGAGATGCGGCGAGCCGTGGCCGAGACCGTGGCCGGGGCGCCCGCCCACGCCGACTTCCTGTCGTCCCTCCAGCCCCCGGTCGCCGCATGAGCACGCCCATGGATCCGTCGAACCGTCGCCCGCTGAGGAAGGTGTGCATCGTCGGCGGAGGCACGGCCGGCTGGATCGCGGCGGCGGTCATGGCCGAGCATTTCAAGGGCAAGCTGTTCGACATCGAACTGGTCGAGTCCGAGGCCATCGGCACGATCGGCGTGGGCGAATCCACCGTGCCGCCGTTCCTGCAGCTGCTGGCCCGGCTGGGGATCAACGAGCAGGAATTCGTCCGGGACGTGGGCGCCAGCTTCAAGCTGGGCATCGAGTTCCGTGACTGGTCGCAGAAGGGCGAGCGCTATTTCCATCCCTTCGGCGGGATCGGGGCGCCGGTCGGACTGAGCGACTTCTACCAGGTGTGGCTGAAGGCGAAGCGCCACGGCTACGCCGCCGGGCTGCAGGACTTCGCCCCGGCCAGCGTCATGGCCCGCGAAGGCCGGTTCACCCTGCCGTTCCGGGTCCCGAACACGCCGATCGCCGGGGCCAGCTACGCCCTGCACGTCGACGCCACCCGGGTCGCGCGCTACCTGCGCGATTTCGCGGAGGCGCGCGGGGTCAAGCGCACCGAGGGCATGGTCGAGGACGTGGTGACGCGGCCGGACGGCTTCGTGGAGCGGCTGCGACTGAAGGACGGCCGTTCGGTCGAGGCCGACTTCTTCATCGACTGCTCCGGCTTCCGCGCCCTGCTGATCGGCAAGGCCCTGGGGGTCGAGCACGAGGACTGGTCGCACTGGCTGTTGTGCGACCGCGCCATCGCCGTCCAGACCGAGAACGTCGGCCCGCCGGCGCCCTACACCCTGGTGCATGCCCAGGATCACGGCTGGCGCTGGCGCATTCCCCTGCAGCACCGCACCGGCAACGGCCACGTCTTCTCCAGCCGTCACCTCAGCGACGACGAGGCGACCGCCGTCCTGATGGCCCAGGTCGAGGGGGAGCCGGTCGCCCCGCCCATGGTGGTGCCGTTCCGGACCGGCGTGCGCAAACAGATCTGGAGCCGGAACGTTCTGTCGCTCGGCCTCGCCGGCGGCTTCATCGAGCCGCTGGAGTCGACCGCGATCCATCTGATCTATCGCGGCATGGACTTCTTCTTCCGCTACCTGCCCGACGCCGACTGCGACCAGAATCTGATCGACGAATACAATCGGCGGATGACGGCGGACTACGAGGAGATCCGCGACTTCGTCATCCTGCACTATTGCACGACCCGGCGGGACGACACGGCCTTCTGGCGGGAATGCCGGACCATGGAGCTGCCGGCGTCGCTCCAGCGCAGGATCGATCTGTTCAAGGTCAACGGCGCGCTGTCCGAGGGGCTCGACGAGCTGTTCCGGGACGTCAATTGGCAGTCGATCCTGGACGGCATGGGAGTGGTCCCGCGCAGCTGGCATCCGCTGGTCGACCGCATCCCGTTCGCGCGCGTCCCGGCCGAACTGGAGGGCGCGCGGGAGGGGCTGGCGCGGCTGGTGTCCCGGCTGCCGACCCACGCCGAGTTCCTCGCCGCCCATTGCGCCGCGGAGCCGCCGCAGCCGGCGGTCCGGTCGGCGTGAGGCCCGCCCTTGCCGGGCCACCGCGAAGCCTGACACAATACCGGGGACCGTAAGGGTTGGGGGCTGAACCGTTGCGCCGCGCCGTCACCATCAAGCATGTGGCTGCCGAGGCGGGCGTGTCGTTGCAGACCGTCTCGCGCGTCATCAACAACGGCCCGAACGTCCGGCCGCAGGTGAAAGAGCGGGTCCATGCCGCGGTCGCCAAGCTCGGCTATGTCCCGAGCATCGCCGCGAGGCGCATGGGGGGGTCGCGCTCCTATCTGCTGATGGCGCTGAACGACCGGGACCGGACCATCGACGCCTGGCGCTCGGGGGAGGGGACGGACTGGGTCGACCAGATGCTTCTGGGCGGCATGCTGAGATGCGCCGAGTCCGGCTACCGGATGATCTTCGAGCTGATCGACACCCACTCGTCGCAGGTCGAGCGGGAGGTCCAGGCGGCGCTGTCGGCCCTGCATCCGGACGGGGTGATCCTGACGCCGCCGCATTCCGACAATCCGCTGATCACCGAACTGCTCGTCCGGCAGGGCCTGCCCTTCGCCCGGATCGGGTCGGAGACGCCGGGTCCCGGTTTCGCCATATCGATGAACGACGCCGGCGCGGCGGAAACGGCGACCAGCCACCTGCTGGACCTCGGCCATCGCCGCGTCGGTTTCATCACCGGAAGCGACGAATACGCGCTCAGCAGCGCCCGCCTCGCCGGTTATCGATCGGCGCTGACGTCCCGCGGCTTCGAGATCGACGAGGCGCTGATCGGACGCGGAGACTTCACCTATGGCTCCGGCGAGGCCGCCGCGAGAGAGATGCTGGCCCTGGCCGAACCCCCCACCGGCATCGTGGCCAGCAACGACCAGATGGCGCTGGCCACCCTCGCCGTCGCCAAGGCCTCGGGCCTCGCCGTGCCCGGGGATCTCTCGATCGTCAGCTTCGACGACACGCCGATCGTGCGTTTCAGCCACCCGCCGCTGACGGCGGTCGTCCAGCCGATCGCCGCGATGACGGCGGCGGCGGCCGACCTCCTGATCCGCGCCAAGTCCAAGGCGGAGGACTTGCCCGGGCAGATGGTGACGCCGTTCGGTTTCGCCGTTCGGGGCTCGACCGGCCGGCCACGCCGGTGACCGGCGCCGGCGGTCCGGTCGATCCGCCACGGCCGCCCGCCTGGTTGCTGCTTTACGCCCTGGCCTGGGGCGGCGGCGTAGTGGCCTATACGCCGCTGCTGACGCTGCTCCTGCCCCTGCGCATCGCCGCCCTTGGCCCTGGGGACAAGGTCGGCGCCCTCTCGCTGGCCGTCCTCGTCGGGGCCGTGACGGCCAGCATCGCCAACATCGCGGCCGGCGCCCTCAGCGACCGGTACGCCCGCGGCCCGGGCGGGCGCCGACCCTGGATCGTCGCGGGTCTCGTCGCCACCGCCGCTTCGTATGGCCTGTTGGGCGTGGTCGACTCCCTGACCGGAATCCTCGCCGCGATCGCCCTGTTCCAGACCGGTCTGAACCTGATGCTGGCGCCGTTGGCGGCGCTGGCCGCCGACGAGGTTCCGGACTCGCAGAAGGGGCTGCTGGGCGGGCTGATGGGCGCCGCCTATCCGCTGGGCGCGCTCAGCGGCGTGCTCGTCATGACCGCCCCTTCACATGAGGCGCGGCTGGCCGTGACGGTCGCGCTCGTCGCGATCCTGGCAGCGCCCTTTCTGCTGGTTTTCCGTGTCCGCGCGGCGGCGCCTCCGCTCATCGCCCCCGCGCCAGCCGTCCGGGCCCGCAAGGCCCGCGACCTCGCCGCCATCTGGGGCGCGCGCCTGCTTGTCCAGGTCGCCGGCGCCATCCTGTTCGCCTACCTCCTCTACTATTTCGAGACCGTCGAGGTCGCAGGGGAGAGGCTCGCGGCCGACCGGATGGCGGTTCGCGTGGCGTGGCTGTGCGGCCTCGCCGCAGCCGTGACGGTCCCGCTGTCGATCCTGCTGGGACGGCTTTCCGACGTCGTGCGGGCGCGCAAGCCGTTCCTGCAGGGCGCCGCCGTGGCCTCCGCGGCCGGTCTTGTCCTGATGGCGCTCTTTCCGGATTGGGCCGTCGCGGCCTGGGGTTACGGCCTGTTCGCGATCAGCAGCGCCATCTTCCTGGCCCTGCAGTCGACCTATGCGATGCAGCTCCTGCCGTCGCCGGACCACAGGGGGCGGGATCTCGGCGTCCTCAATCTGACCAACACCCTGCCGTCGATCCTCGGGCCGGGCCTGGCCTATGCGACCGTGGAGGCGGGCGGGTTTCGCCCCTTGATGGCGCTCCTCGCGGGCCTCGCCATGCTGGCGGCGCTGCTTGTGAGCATCGTGCGGGAGCGATAGCGGGACCGCCCTGTCCCACTCTTGCGGCACGGCCGATCCGCGGACAGCCCGGGGCCATCTCCCTACGTCACCGCCTCCGACAGGGAACCGAGCGTCAGAAAGGGGGAAAGCTCGGTGGGATCGCGGATGGTGAAGTTCGCGAGATAGGCGATCGCCGAGCGGCTGGGCAGGAAGAAATAGCCGCCGCCCCGCAGCTCGATGAAACTCTGCATATTCTTCAGAGTCAGCGGCCCGGCCGCCGTCGGGATGGTGAAGCAGCGATCGCCACCGGACGTGGCCGGAGACGATATCGGGTCCGGCTCCCGGGTCAGTCCGTGGAAGGAAGGGTTGTTGATCCAGGTCTGCTGGACCAGTTCGAACTGGCGTTCGAGGTCGGCGCAGAGGGCCACGAACAACAGGCCGTGCTCCGCGTTCCGGGCCGGCGGCCGGCGCATCGCATAGGCCTTGCGCCGGCGGTCATAGAAGTAGACGCGGCCCCGGCGGAGCAGGGCGTGCCGGCGCGTGATGACCTGCTCCTGCGGATCATCCGGCTCAAGGCTGTCGCGCGGATTGGCGCGGCGGATGTGGGCGCCCAGAGGGCAGGCGTGACCCCGCGGATCGTCACGGCCGTAGCTGAAGTTGTTGTCGGGGCTCCGGTCGCCGCCCGGGCTGTCTTCGGTCGGATTACCGATCAGCGGACGACCATCCCGCCAGCGGCCCATCATCTTGGCCTTGACCCAGTCGCCGGTCACCCTGGAGCCCGTCACCTCGTGCAGGCGGGCGGAGCCGTACTCCCTGTTCAACTCGTCCGCCTTCTCCGCCGCGAACCGGTTGAATCCTTCCACGTCCTGGTTCAGCTGGCGAATGACCAGGAAGGCGCCGTTGCGGCCGAAATCCCGGTTGGCGAACTGTTCGTCGGCGCCCTTGAAGTCCGCGAAACCGAAGGCCATGGCGTCCGCCGCGACCGGCAGATGCTCGGCCTGGTCGCTGAGCGACGGCACGATGACGCTGGGCGCGAAATAGCCCTGGTTGTTCCGATACCCCAGGATGAACTCGCCGGGTTCGACCGTCTCCCGCTCGCCGCCGCGCGGCGAGAACTGCTCCGTTCCCCGGATGATGGGGGCGGCGACGCCGTCCCGGAACCCGAAATGTTCGTAGCTCGCCCGGCTCCGGCGCCGGTCGTCGCCGACGGACCCGTCCGGATGCACCTCGCCCTTCTCATCGAGCTGAACGGTCAGGATCGGGCCGTGAACGACCCGGCCGCCCAGCTTTTCCAGGGCCTCCGTCTGGCGCCTGATTTCGGCGGTCAGGCGCTCGGTCGTCGGTCGGTAGATCATCAGCACCGCGTCGGCCACGGTCTCGGCGGACGGGCCGCCGTCCCGCCACTGCGTCCGGTCGCCGGGACCGCCGGGAGGCGCATCGCCGAGGATGGCGTGGCGGTCGGCCATGCCGACGTTGAACGGCGACGGGAAGGCGGCGGCGAGGTCCAGCGGCCCGTTCGGATCGGAGTCTTCCGGCGTGAATTTCCGCAGTCCGGCGGCGGACAGGGCCAGGTACATCGCGCCGCAGTCTTGCGGGAATTTGCCGAATGACAGCTCCCGGCTGACCGCATCGAGCCACTCCCCCCGCTTCCGCTGATGGGGCGGCAGCTGCAGGGGCATGCAGGCGGTGAAGCGGGCGCCTTTCAGGCCGCGGAACAGCAGCGACTGGATCTCCAGGCTTTCCAGCTCCCAAGGCTGGCGCTGCGCCGACCCCAGCAGGTCCAGCCACGACCGGGCGGCTGTATCGGTCCGGGCCCGCGCGATGCCCTGGTGCACCAGGGCGTTGAGGCGCATCTCACGGGTCGTGAGGTCAGGGAAGCGGCTGTACCAGAAGGCGGTCGGGATTTGATGCCGGCGGACCCAGCGCTTGAACCGGTCGCCGTCCTCCGCGCCCTTGCCGATCAGATTGCGCGACCGGGGGAAGCCTTCGGCATTGCTCCACGCCGCCGTCTGACCCTCGTGAGCGCGGGTGATGAAGTCCTCGAGATAGCTCTCCCAGCTGCCGTCGTAATTCGACTGGAAGATCATCTTGCGGCTTCCCGGCATGCGGAACCATTTGGCGAAATGGATCGTGCCCATGGTCACCACGAACCCCGGCCGGAACCAGTGCAGGCTCTGCCGGATGCCCCACATGGCGAAGGCGAACGACAGGCGACGGACGAGACCCCGCTTGAACGGCGTGACGGCGATGATGTGGTTCTGCCGGTAGTCGGGCGCGTTCTCGCGGGCGACGATGTCTCGCAGACTGTCGGCGTCGGGCGCGGCGTCCTCGACGGCCTCCCGTTTCTCGACCTCCTGGAAGATGGCGAAGGCGAGCCAGGCGAGGGCGGACCAGATCGCGAGCGTGGCGATCACGGCGGCCACCGTCACCACGGCCCAGTGGCTCACCGTGAGATACAGTCCGCCATCGGGCGGCGCCGGCAGTCCGCGGTCCAGCGCGAAGTGGATTGGAACGGCTGTCGCCAGGGTGCTGATCAGGAACAGCAGGACCAGTTTCAACCCGAACCATGACCGGACGATCTTCTCGGCGGGCGCCCAGAATCCCTCGGGCTTGCGCCAGCCCGAGGGGGCGAAGGTCTTGCGCTCCGGCTGGACGACAAAGGCGTCGAGATCCCGGTCCCACGGCCCGGTGCGCAGGCCACGACGGACCGCCGCGAGAACCACGAGCGCGCGGTTGCCCAGTCCGCAATCGGGATCGTCGTGCTTGAGATACTTCCCAAGCTCGGTGTCGACGGCCGTCCGGAGTCGCTTCTGCTTCTCGATCCGCTCGACCGAGAGGCCGCCGGTGCCGAAGAAATTCAGCCCGGTGGGGCCCCACGGGCTGAAGGTCAGGTTCACATAGTGGCGACGCAGGATCTCGACGGGCGGTCGCGTGTCGCGCGGTCGGGCGGCCCGCAGCAACGGCCTCAGCCAGTCGTCTCCGTGGCGGGCGATGAGTTCGACGGCGGGATCGCGGGGGCCGTCGACGTTGAGTTCGATGATGAGGTTGAACGGCCCCGGATCCTTTCCGGCGTCATTCTTCTTGCGGACCGCCGCGCTGACCACGGACGCAGACGCGAAATGGACGATCCCGGTATCCTTCAGACTCCGGGCCACGGCGTCCGTCGCCGGGTTGCCCAGTCGCCTTACCCGCGCCTCGATTTCGGCGGCGTCCACCGCGGGGTCGATGGGCACGCAGACGAGCACCATGGTCTGGATCGACGCGGCGGACTCGTACCGCATGTCCAGCCGGCGGGGGAAATAGCCGGCGCGCTGCATCCGGCCGAGGCGCCCGCGCACCGGGCGCAGATCGGGCTGGCGGAAGAGAACCAGGAACATGGCGGTGATGATGCCGAGGGCGAGGTGTTGGCCGAGGCATTTGTGGGTGGCGTGGCCGAACATCAGTTCCGCGTCGTTGCCGGCCTCGGGATCGAACCTTTCCGGCGCGCGGTAGGCCCTTTTGTCGCGAAGGGCCGACATCGTGGAAACCATCACCGTGGAACCCGCCGGAATCGTGCGGGCGTAGGGACGTCCCTCGCCGACCACCAGGTCCCGGGCCGCGTAGCGCCACTGACCGGGGGCCAGCGCCGGATAGAGCCGGCCGGCTTCCTTCACCACGCGGCGCATGGCCTCGTGATCGCGTCGCTCCGCCGCCGCCCGGGCCGCGCGCATGGCCCCGGGGCGCTTCAGCAGGCCCTCGATCATATTGGCGGCGGCAAGTCCGTTGGTCGGTATGAAACCGACGGCCAGGCCAAGCAGAATGGCGCGAATCTCCGGGTTCTCGAGACCGAGGTCCGGTTCGTCCCGTCGCAGGCGGACCAGCCGGTCAACGAGGGTCAGGTCGGCGAACTTCCGATGGCGAATGTTCTCCAGCCGGCGTTGGGCGCGACCGATGGCGAGGTCGATCACATGGCACAGCCGGACCGCCGCCGCCTTGGCCAGATCGCGCTTTTTCCGGTCGCCGCCGGGGTCCGCGAAAAGCAGTCCGGACAGGGCCATGCACCAGTCGGCGAAGGCGCCGGGGTCCGGGAAGCTGAGGCCGAAATAGCGCCGGCAAATCTCGGTCGGAATGCGAACGGCGAAGTCGCCGATGACGTCGAGTCGACCCTCGCCGCCTTCCACAAGGGATTCGGCGAACGCGGCGCTCCATTGCGAGGTCCGATCGACGTCGCCCGGCAGCACCACCTTGCGGATGATCTCGTTCTGACGGGCCTGCGGAGGGCCGTCCAGGCCGAGCACGAAGTCGGCCTCGGTCGCGCCTCTTCCCCGACCAACCCGAGACAGTTCCCGCATCTCGCGTCCGTAGGGGACATTGAAGTCGTCGGGCCGCTCGAGGGCGTCGACGACATCCTGCTTGCGCGTGATCCAGTAGAAGCCGGTAAAGCGGGCGACCGGGAAGAACTCGCGCAACACCCAGAGTAGCAAGGGCATGGCCGAGGCGATCAGACGTCCCTGCAGCTTCGGCCAGCCGCCGACCGGGGGATAGGACTCGAAGTCGAAATCGGGGAAGCCGCTGACCGGCGCATTGGCGTCATCGGCCTGATCGGCTTCAATCTTGGCGTAGTATTTCGTCATGTCAGCCCCCCCGGGTCCAGGACGATGTGGTGATCCGGGCCACCTCGTCCTGGCCGGGGCGGCGCGTTACGCGCTCCGCTGAGCCTGCGGAGGATTCTCACTAAGGTAGTTTGCCGCCATCGACAGGCTCGTCTTCAGCCGGTCGGGCCATTTACGTTCGACGAACGGCAGCCAGTCAATAAATTCCGGTCGGAAGCTGGGCTTGGCGGCCCGCAGCGCCGTCAGAGCCGCCGCCGCCGCGGCCATGTCGCCCCGGCGATAGTGGGCGTAGATCTTCACCACGCCCGCGTACCAGTAAGCAGGCCGCCGGACGGTCGACTGTTCCACGGCTTCGATCGCGGCGTCCCATTGCTCGAGCATGGCGCGCGCCATTCCGATCTCGGTAAGCACATAATAGATGTACTGCTCGCCCATATCGAGCCGGATCGCCTGGCCCAGCATGCCGAGGGCCTTCTCGGGCTCGTCGTTGAGGTAGTAGGCCGCGCCGAGCTGGGAATAGGCGTAGGCGAGGCTGGGGTTGAGCGAGATGGCCCGCTCCAGCAGATCGATCGCGGCCCTGGTGTGCCGCAGCCAGACCTCGGCGATGCCGGCGAACAGATAACCGCGGCCGTCCCAGTGATCCGCGTGAATGGCGCGCTGCGCCAGGCGCCGAAGCCCCAGTATCTGTTCGGTGTCGCCGCGATTGAGCCAGATCTGCCGCTGACGGAAATAGGCCAGCTGGATGATGCCCTCGGGGGAATGGGGCTCGATTTCCAGGGCCTCGTTGAGCAGCGCCTCGGCGATACGGGTGTTCTCGGGCGTGTACTGATTGTGATGCCAGCGCGCGCGCCAGATCAGATCGCTCACACCCCGGTCCCCGGACGGACGGGCGAGCGCGCGCGCCATCTCGGCGTCGTCGATGCGGGTGGAGAGGGCGCCGACGATCTCGCGCACCAGGTCTCCGAGTTCCGCCGTCGTGCAGCCAGCCGGGAAGTCTGTCCGGCGCGCCCACAGCATGCGGCCGTCTTCGGCGTTGGAAATGCTCGCCGCGAGCCCGAAACTGTTGTCCTGACCCCGCAGCCGGCCCTCGACCACATAGCGGGCGCCGAGGGCTGATCCGATCTCGCCGAGGGTCGAGGTCTGGGTCGAGTAGCTGAAGCTGGCCCCGCGGGCGATGATCGGCGCCCAGCGCAGCCTTGAAAGCTGTTCGATCAGGTCCTCGGCGATGCCCTCCGCCAGATAGTCGGCGCCCGGGTCACCGGTCAGGTTCTCGAATCGCAGGACCGCCACGGCGGGGCGGTCGAGGAATCCGTTGTCCGACGGCGGACGGCTCCGGACGCCCGCGGGGGCCAGCGCGGCTCCGAGGTTCGCTGGAGGCTCGGCGACGCCGGATGGGCGGTTTCCCGAACCGTGGGCGCTTCGCTGGGTGCGCAGCCAGTCCTCGAAACCCTCCTCCCCGGAGATGTCGAGGCCTTCAAGGAAGATGCCGGAGCCGGTCGACGACGACGGAGGGGCGGCGAGCAGATCGACGTCCACCCGGTCGAGGGTCAGGCCGATGCGGCCGGGGCCGGTGGTCAGGAGTTCGCCTTTCGCGCCGTCGAGCCGGCCGCGCAGGTTCGACAGTTCGCGCCGAAGACTGGCCTGGGCCTGGGCCGGCTCGCGCGAACCCCACAGCATGTCCTGCAGCCATCCGCGGGATCGCACGCCGTCGCGTCCGGTCGCGAGCAGGGCAAGCAGGGCCATGCCCTTCTTGCTCGGGATTTCGACACGGGCGCCGTCCGGCCCGAACAGGCCGAACGGACCCAGCAGGTCGAGACGATATCTGACTGCCGATCGAGCCTTGTCCACGGTCCCCACCCCAGATGGTGGTTTCTACCACGCAGCCCACCGGCGCGCGCGTATTTTTCACGCTTTTCCGACGCTTCCGTCACGGCGGCCGGACACCCCGGCCGTATGACCCGCGGACCAAGCAGGCCAACCTTCAGGGACCGCGAGCGGAATATGGACCACCGGGTTCACCTTCGATCCGCCCACCCCGCCATTCGCGGGCGGCGTCATGTCTGATCCCGTGATCAAGGCGATCTTCTTCGATGTGAGGGACACGCTCGGCTACGTCGACCGACCGGGTCATCTGGTCCCCTACAAGCCATCGACGATGGACCTTTTGCAGACGGTGCAGGGGCCGATCGGCGCCCGCATCGGCCTCATCACCAACCTGCCGAAGGAGGTGAGCGCGGCGGACGGCCGGCGGATGATCGAAGAGGCCGGCATCCTGAAGTTCGTCGATCCCCAGGGGCTGGTGATCAACCACGACGCCGGGGTCAGCAAGCCGGATCCCGCGATCTTCGTCTACGCCGCCCGGCAGATGGGGCTGGAACCGGCGGAGTGCCTGTTCGTCGGCGAGAATTTCGCGGAGGTGCTGGGCGCCCAGACGGCCGGGATGAAGGCGGTGCTGAAGCCCTGTCCCCCCGGTCGGGAGTTCATGTTCAAGCCGGTCGCCGCCGGCCCCGTCACCGGCGTCGCCAGCGGCCGGCTGGCCGAGACGATCATGGAGGACGATCACCTGATCGGCCGGCGACTGGTGGTGGCCGCGGCGGTCCTGTCGAAACGGATCGCCGACACCGGCGAGGCCCCGCTGAAGGCAATGGGGATCCTGACCTTTCTGCTCCACGAATTCATCGACGGCTATCACCACAAGGTCGAGGAACGTGTCCTGCTGCCGCTGGCCTTCGCGTTCGGACTGCCACGCCGCGACGCCGAATATGTCTTCGACGACCACGATCGCGGCCGCGCGCATTTCCGCGCGATGAGCGCTTCGCTTGAACGCATCAGGGACGGCGAAACCGGCGCCTACGCCGACTTCCGCGCCGAGCTGGACGGCTTCGTCTCGCTCTACCGCGCCCATGCCCGACGCGAGAACGACGAGACGCTGCCCCGCATCGGCGCGCTGCTCGACGGGAGCGACGACGCGCTGCTGGTCGAACTCATGGAACGGTTCGGACCGGGCGACCTCGGTCCCTGGCTCATGCTGATCGCAACGCTCGAAAAGGAGCTGGGAATCCAGCTGGAGGAGAGAACGGTGCCGGACATCAAGACGATTGGCGTGATCGCCTATCACCGCTGCGGCGAGCAGGACACGCTCGTCCCTTACGAGATCCTCAAGCACGCATCGATGGTGCTGGGACAACAGACGCCGACGCGCTCGCTGGGCGTCCGGCTGCTGCGCCAGAACGCCGCCGACCCCGAGCTCGTCGAAATGCAGATGGGCACCCGGGTGATGACGGACGGCGCCGTGGCCGACGGGGAGATGTTCGATCTGCTGTTCATTCCGGGAGGGCTGGGCAGCGGCGAGGCGAGCAAGGACCAGGGTCTGCTCGACCTCGTCCGCCGTCATCACGCCGCGGGCAAGGTGGTCGCCACCAACTGCTCCGGAATCTCGATCCTGCACCGGGCCGGCATCCTGGGCGACACGCCCGTGACCTCGGCCGCCACCGTGTCCCGCCGGCTACTGGCGGAGGGCGCCAATGTCCTGCAGCCGCGGACCATGTGGGCCGGCGCGAAGGAGGGGACGATCTGGACCTCCGCCGGCGGCAGCGGCGTCCACGGCAGCACCGTGGCCATGATCGCCAACTATTTCGGCCGCGAGGTCGGGACCTTCATGGGCATGGGCTGGGACACCTATCCGGCCTATGGCGACGCCATCTTCGAAGAGCGTGGGCCCCAGTATTTCAGCTTCCCGATCCTGGAAGCGCAGATCCAGGACGTGCTCGAAGACATCCTGCTGCCGAAGGTGGGCGTCTGATGGCCTGGGATGTCGGCTTTCGACTGCCGCAGACCGGCTTCTTTACGCCGGACCAGCTGGCGGGGCTGCGGGCGCTCTTTCGGGCGATCCAGCCGACGGATGTCGAGCGTGGCATCCCGGGCGCGGACGACAGCGGCGCGGCGGACTTTCTCGATCGCCTGCTGGCGCGGGTGCATGAGAGCGACGGGATTCACATTCATACAGATCTTCCCAAATGGGCGGACCGGTATCCCGGTTGGCTGGCGCAGTTCGACCGGATCGCCCGGACGTCCTTCGGCGTACCGCTCGCGGATGTGACGCCGGCCCAGGCGACCGATCTCGTCTCCGCGCTGGAGGAGGGACGCCTCGCGGGCTTCGACGGAGACCAGCGCGGCGTCTTCGTCACGATCTGGCGCCACTGCCTGCAGGGCTGCTGGTCGGACCCCCGCTGGGGCGGCAACCGCGACCGCATCATGTGGCGCTGGCTCGGCCACCTCTACGATCCCCAGGACGTGGCGGTCGGATTTGCCGGAGGCCATCATGCCGACCATTGAGAACCCCGATGTCCTGATCGTCGGCTCCGGGGCGGGCGGCGCCACCGCCGCCCATGTGCTGACGCAGCGTGGCTTTTCCGTCGTCATCCTCGAGCGCGGCGGGCACAGCAACGCAGAGGATTTCATCCCGCTGGATGAACTGCATTTCCTCGATCACGAGGCCCTGATCCCCAAGCAGGACGAGGATCCCCAGCTCTACATCGATACCTCGAAGCCCGACGCGGCGCCGGTCGAAAGCAAGCGCTGGTGGATCACCAACATGGTCGGCGGTTCCACCAACCAGTGGGAAGCCAACCTTCCCCGCTACACCGACGCCGATATGGCGGTGACCAAGTACCTCGACGGCGAACCGGCCGGCGCAAGCATGGTCGACTGGCCGTGGACCTATGAGTCCTTCCAGCCCTATTTCGAGCGCGCCGAATGGGACTGGGGCGTGTCGGGCGAGGCCAATCAGACGCCGGCCCAGGAGCCGACCCGGCCGGGATACGATTACCCCATGCCGCCGATCCGGGAGCACGGGTCGTCGAACTTCATCCGCGCCATCTTCAATCGCGCGGAGATGTACCCCTATCGCAGCCCGCGCGGGATCAATTCCCGCACCAACGACAGCCGACCCGGCTGCCCCTTCTGCGGCTTCTGCCAGGGCTTCGGCTGCGCCTCCAACTGCCGCTCGGGGGCTGCCGACACGGTCCTGCGCAAGGCGCTGTCGACCGGCCGCTGCGATCTGCGCATCGGGCACAATGTCCTGCGGGTGCTGCACGAGCCGGCGCCGGGAACCTCGCGCGGCCATCGCGTCACGGGTGTGGAGTATGTGACGGAACCGGGCGGACCGGTCCGGACGATCAAGGCCGCCAAGGTCATCGTATCGATCCAGGCGATCGAGTCCGCGCGCCTGATGCTGAACTCGGAGATTCCCAACGAGAACGGGTTGATCGGCCGTTACCTGACCTACCACACCAAGGGCGACCTCGAGTTCACCTTCCCCGGCCAGCCGCACTGGGGGTCCATGGATCCCGACTTTCCCTTCCAGCCCAGCACCGCGCTGGGCAGCCTCCAGCTGCGCGACCTCTATGTCATCAACGACCCGGAGGCGACCTGGTCCGGCGGGCGTCTGACCAAGGGCGGCAAGTTCTCGATCTACGACCCGGTGACCATCAATCCGCCGCTGAAGGCGCTCTACCGGACGGCGATGGGCGAGGCGAAGTCCGGCAACCTGTGGGGCAAGCATCTGCTCGACCGGATGGTGGAGTTGCGGGAGGAGGGCGGCGTGTCGTTCTCGTTCACCGGCGAGACCATGTCGATCTACGACAACCGCGTGGAGATCGCGGACGGCAGGCAGGGGCGTCCCGACCGCCGTGATCCGTTCGGCCAGCCTGTCGCCCTGACCTTCTACCAGCACCACGACTATGACCTCGCGCTCAGCCGCTACTGCCTGGACAGGG
This sequence comes from Brevundimonas sp., assembly GCF_035626975.1. Lineage (GTDB taxonomy): Bacteria > Pseudomonadota > Alphaproteobacteria > Caulobacterales > Caulobacteraceae > Brevundimonas. Next base: position 22,174 of record NZ_DASPMQ010000004.1, on the reverse strand, counting down.
TCAAGGCGGTGGTCGGCGACGGGGGCGGGGTGCTGCGGGTCGATCGGCCCCAGACCCGCGCCAATCCGGGCTACGGCCACAACCACGGCACCCTGCGGGCCGGCGTGGATCGCGCCGCCTCGGTGCTCGACGCCGACTGCCAGTTCCATCAGGTCGAGGGCCTGTGGGTGGTCGACGCGGCCTTCATGCCGACGGCCGGCGCCAGCAACCCTTCCCTGACGATGATCGCGAACGCCTACCGCGTCTGCGACGGCATCCCGAAGGACTGACCGAATGGCCAGCCTGATACATTTCGTCGGCTATACGCTGGCCGCCGGGGTCACGGACGAGAAGATCGCGCGGGTCCGCGACGGCTTCGCGGCGCTGACGGACGCCGTCGACGGCGCCGAGCTGGTGTGCATCGGTCCGAATGTCAGCCGCTCGGCCTTCGCGCGGGACTGGCAGTACGCCGCCGTGGTCCGCCTTCGCGACCCGGCCGTGCTGGCCGCCTACATCGCCCATCCCGTGCATGACGCTCTCGGGATCGAAACCCGAGACGGCTTCTACGACCGGTGCGCCGTGCTCGACATCGAGACGCCGGACGGGCCCGACCCGGATGTCGCGCGATGACGGCCCTGTTGCGCCACCAGATGCAGCGGGCGCTGGGCAACTGGCGCGACGACCTCTCGCCGGAATGGCGGACCTTCTTTGGCGAGGCGGAGCCGGACTTCGACGCCGTGCCCGCCGCCCTGACCTATGACGATGACGGCCCGGTGATCCCGCCCCGCAAGGGCGCCCCCCTCGACGGGGCTCCGGTCGGGGCCCACATCTTCCGCGCGTTCGACGGCCTGGCCCCGCGCGACGTCCGGGTTCTGGTGGTCGGTCAGGATCCCTATCCGAACCGGACCCGGGCCACTGGCCGCGCCTTCGAGGACGGGGCGCTCACCAGCTGGTCCGGGTCGGTCGCCGTCAGCCTGAAGCATCTGATGCAATCGGCCCTGGCCCTGCGGTTGAACCGGCCCGAGCTGGCGGCGAACGACGCCGCCTGGGCCGTCGTCAGGCAGGACGTGCAGGCCGGCCGGCTGTCGCTTGAGGGCATCGCCGAACATTTCGACCGGCTGCAGCTCGGCAACGGCGTGCAGTTCGTCAACGCCGGCTGGACCCTGACCCGGTTCAGAAGCGGCGGCGGCCCGGAGCAGGTCGCCCATATCGCCATGTGGCGCCCGGTCATGACGCGGCTCCTGCGCGGCCTCGCCGAGAGGCCGGACGCGGCATGCGTCTACCTGCTCCTCGGCAAATTCGCCCAGGACCTGTTCGATGCGAGCGGGGTCGAGGTCGCCGCCCGCCGTGACGGGGCCTGGGGCGTGCGGGTGATGCGTGTCGACCATCCGCATCCCAACGCTCCGGGCTACTTCCAACATCCCAATCCCCTGGCGCGCGTGAACGCGGCTCTCGAGGCCATGACCGCGCGCCCGGTGGATTGGTAGGGCGGGGAGATTCGACGTGAAATTCGCCGCCTATCTGGGCAACCGGGCCCACGCTCCCGAGAACTGCAGGTTGGCCCTGATCAGCGGATACACCGGCGGCTGCCACGCCCTGCACCTGGCGCTGAGGCTGTCCGGCAGCGGCCGGATCGTCCTCGCCGCGGACGCCGATACCGAAGCCGCCACGGGAACGCCGGGCAGGGTGGGCGCCCTGACGGTGTCGGAGTTGCGCCAGCGCGATTTCTCGCACGCTTTCCGTCCCCGGGGCGTCGAGGCGGGCGATCCCGAGTTTCACTTCCTCAACCCGGCGGTTCCGGGCCGCCGTCACCTGATCGACGCGCTCGACGAGATCATCGACGAGCTGCCCGGCGACGTGGACTGGGTGCTGGAACTACGCGGCGACCCGGACGACCCCGCGAGGGACGCGACCGCCGCCCAGGTCCTCGGCCAGCTGATCGCCCAGCGAGGCGTGCAGCGGAGGGTGGTCTTCGCCTCGACCTCGGCCGAAATCCTGTCCGCCCTGAAGGCCCGCTGCCCGAGGGCGCGAACGGCGGCCATTCTGGACGGACCGCCGCCGCCGGCGGCGGATATGCTGATCGTCACGGCGGCCGAGCTCTGGCGGGACGGGGGCTGGTCCGCGCGGGCCGACGAGATCCGGAGCCTGCTCGCCGGCGGTCGCTGGCCCGGCATGGCCTACCTTGTGGCCGGGGGCGCGCTGCCGCCCGGACTGCTGGACGCGGTGGAGGCGGCCGACTGGATTTCCACGGTGGCGGTCGATTCCATGTTCGACGTCGCCGCCTGGCGCCCGGCCTATGTCCAGCTTCACGAGACGTTCGCCGGGCAAACCGCGAACCGCGCCCGCTTCGCGCTCGGCTACGCCAAGGCGAACCCCTATGCGCACGTGACGTGGAACGACGGCGTCCATGTCGACATCGCGCCGTATGACGGCGACTTCCCGTCCCGGCCCCCGGACCCGGTCGCGCGGCGTCTGGAGGAGCTGCGCTGGGACGTCATCAACATCGGCAAGGAATGGCCGTACTATTCCGGCGGCGGCCTGGGGGCCAAGCTCGGCGTCAGCGGCGATTTCGCCGCGGAGGTCACCTACGCGGTGGCCAGGGTCGGTCAGGCCACGACGCTGGAGATGGCGGTCGTCAACGTCGATCCGGGCGCGCACCGTGACGCGCCGCCCGTCACCTTCCGGGACAAGGACAGCTTCTTCGACCCGCACGGGGCGCCCCCCTTCGTCGGGGTGGAGCACGACGAGGACGACGGGTTCCGCATCAACTGGAACCTGGGCGCCGAGTACGACAACAACCAGTACGGCGGTCCCGTCGGAGACGGCGCGGCTCCGCGCGGCGCGACGCTGAGGCTGGAGCGGCGGGGCGCCTTCTTCGCCGCCTACTATCGCCGGCCGGTCGACGTCGTGGGCGGCGCGCTGCCCCCGCGCGACTGGGTCTGCGTCGGAGTGAGCCAGAACGAGTCCCTGAATTCGAAGGTCTTCCTGCGTTGCGTGGGCAAGCGCTGGCGGCAGGAAAAGGCCGACGATCCGCACCTCTATGAGCCCGTCATCCCCAACCGGATCTCGTTCCGCGATCTGTCGATCACCCGCTTTCCAACTCCGGATGGAGACTGACCATGCCCCAGCCCGTTGATCTGGCCCGCTACATCATCGACTACGGAACCGCCGCCGACGAGCCGGTCGGCATCGAGGACCTGGGCCTCCTCGCGGACGAGGGGCTGGGCCTGCGCTGGCCGGCGGGGCAGGCGCCCCGTCCCCAACCGTGGCCGGACGCCGAACGCCCCGACGCCCACGATCCGCTTCCGAACGCCGATATTCTCGTTGTGACATGGACCGTCGCTGAGCACCGGGCGCTGGCGGATGTCCTGACGCCGGGGTATCCGTCGCGAAGCTGGCAGCATTACCGCAGGGGCTTCGAGTCGGACTATCGCGACCAGATCCGCGAGGGGGCGCCGGCCCTGAAAGCGAACCGGCTGGGGTCCTACTTCCGCACGTCGATCGGCGATACGACCCTGGTCTGCTTCAAGTCCGAACTGCACCTCAACCAGGACGGCAAGCCGACCGGCGACGGCACAGCCACCCTGCCGGTCAAGGACCTGTTCCGGCAAATGATCGAAGAGGTGCGTCCCCGGCTGGTCATCACCGTCGGGACCGCGGGGGCGACCTTCCCGCCCAAACGCGAGACGGTGGTGGCCGGAACGACCTGCTCGCCCCATGAACTGGGCGACATCATCATCACGCGCGGCGCCAAATTCCGGCTTCAACGCGAATTCGCCAACGAGGCCTTCGCCCGCGCCGGCTACCGCTGTGACGGGTTCGCCATTCCGGGAGACAGGCTCGAGGCGGCCCGGGACCTGCTGAAGGTGAACGCCGGCATGCTCGCCGAGCCGGCCTTTGGTCCGCCCCACACCGGCTATGACGGGGCGGCGCCGGCGCCGGGCTTCGCCAATGCCCCCGACCTCAAGATCGACGGCCGGGACTTCCCCGAATTCCATCCAATCCTGACCACCGACTTCTTCGAGTTCGGGACCTCGACCAACGGCCTCGAGCACGAGGGCTGCGGGGTCGAGATGGGGGACGCGGTGCTGGGCCTGGTCGTCGAAGAGATGAAGGCGGAGGGACTCGCCACCCCGCACTGGCTGGTCATCCGCAACGCGTCCGATCCCCAGATCAACGGCGACCTGCCGAACCACGCCACCCCGGGCGTCCCGCGGGAGTTGCGGCGTCAGCTGGACATGCAGGCGCACTGGGCGGTCTGGTACTACGAAACCTATGGCTACTGGACCAGCGTGAACAGCGCGATCGCGGTCTGGGCGATGGTGGTCTGAGATGGCCGCGGCGACCAGCAACCTCCCGGTTGAGGTCGAGCTTCTGTTCGACGTCATGCCCTGCCAGGCGATGCGGCGATCGTACGACGGCGCCGAGGACGCCCACGCCTGCTCGCATTTCGCCGAATGGGGCCTGCTGCACAGCTATGACTACGCCGACGACGGTCCGCCCGCCGTGCCGGGCGTGGTGCAGCCGGCCCGGTACGCCGGCAAGCGGCATGTGGTCCCCGAAATCCTGTCCGGCTGCCGCAAGGCGCCCATCCTGGCCGTCGGGATAAACCCCAACCTGCCGGGCTGGCGGGACGGCGACCGGAACGCCATCCACCCCTATTTCGACGACTACCTCCAGTACGCCCACTATTTCCGCTGGCGGGCGCTGGACAAGCTCGACATCCCGATAGGCGCGTACGACCGGCTGCTCGACGGGCGGGACGACGACACGCCGCAGTCCGGCCGACCGTTGACCCGGGTCGGCGGGCCGATCGACGTCACTCCGGCCCCGGTGATGATGTACCGCCAGTACCAGACGCTTCTGGATGGCCTGGCGGAGTCCATGGGGTGGGAGGACCATAACCTCGCGGTGGGCGAGGACATCGCCTACGCCAATATGGTCGCCTGCGGATCCGCGCGATGGACCACCAGCCTGCGCCCCGGCGAACAGGATATGCCGCTGATGGGCGAGGACCGGGCGCGGGCGATCGTCGACGAATGCTTCAACAAGCGCGCCCATTTCCCGCGCCAGCTGCTCCAGAGCCTTCCGGCGGTGGTGATTGTGTTCAGCAACACGACCGCCGACGCCTTCATCTCGCGGTTGGGGCGCCACTTCACCAAGGGCGAACCGGTCGTCGGCGAGGGCGTGAACAGCCTGCTGCGCCGGGAGATCCGGATGCGCCTCGGGCGAACCCGCGAGGGCGAGGAGATCGACGCGCGGGTGATTTTCTCGCCTCACGCCTCCGCCAATCCGGCGCAGTTCGGCGAGCAGCGCGAACGCATCATCGGGCACCTGCGCGACGAGGTCGAACGCGGCGCCCTGACCCTGAACCCGCGGACAGGGCATCTGGCGAGGCGCCGGGGCGAATGCCGGTTTTGCGACAACGCCCTCTACAAGATCGGCGATTGCGCCTACCGGGCCGAGCTGAATCCGCTCGTCGATCCGGCCGCGATGCAGCCGCTCGACGACACCGGCTCCGCCGACGCGCCGGACCGCGAGGAGCATCTGCGCCTCCTGTCGGACTTCATGAACGTCGACCGGCCGGTCAGCGACGAACCGGCGATCGTGCCGCTCGACGCCGCGGCGCCGTCGGCGCCCCGGCTGGCGTTGCGCGGCCGGGTGGTCACGATGAAGGATGGCGCGGTCATTCCGGACGGCTGCGTCTACACCCACGCCGGCGTGATCGTTGCGGTCCAGCCTTCGGACGCTCTGCCGCCCCCGGGCTTCGAGGCGGTCGCCAGGGTCGGGACGGGCGGGGTCATCTTTCCGGGCCTGGCCGACCTCCACAACCATCTGGCCTACAACATACTCAGCCTGTGGGCCCCGGACCGGGCGCTGGTGAATCGCAGCCAGTGGCTCCGGAACATCGACTACAGGAGCAAGGTCGGCCAGGTCATGGACGTGGTCGCGAAACAGGAGAGCCTGCGGCAGGCGCTCGTCCGCTATGTCGAGGCCAAGCTGCTGCTGGGCGGCGTCACCTCCGGACAGGGCATGGTGACCAAATACGGCGGGCGCGCCGACTTCCGCGGCATCGTGCGTAATTTCGAACAGTCCGATGACCTCGACCTCGCCAGCATCCGTCACAAGATCACGGATCTGAAGCCCACCGAGATCGCCGAAGTCCGGGAGGTGATCCAGTCCGGGGCCCGATACTTCTTTCACCTGGCGGAAGGCACCAACGACGCCGCCAACGCCCAGTTCAGGATGCTGGTCGAGAACGACCTCCTCGCGCCCAACCTGGTCGGAATCCACAGCCTCGGCCTCACGGCCGCCGACCTGGGCGCCCTTGGCGTCGCCGGCGCCTCGGTGGTCTGGTCGCCCTTCAGCAATTCGATCCTGTACGGCCGCACCCTGAACGTGGCCGATCTCAAGGCGTCGGGCGCCGCGTTCGCTCTCGGCAGCGACTGGACCCCGTCGGGGAGCCGCAACCCGCTCTGCGAGATGAAGGTCGCCTGGCTGACGGCCCGGTCGCAGGGTCATCCGCTGTCCGCGGAGGATCTGACCAGGGCTGTGACTTGCGACGCCCTGGTCATGGCCGGCTGGGGCGACCGGCTGGGGACGCTGGAAGCCGGCAAGTTCGCGGACATCGTCGTCGTCCGCGACCGCGAGGAGGCCGATCCCTATGGCAGCCTGCTGGCGGCGACCGAGGCCGATATCCGGCTCGTCGTCGTCGCCGGTCATCCGCGGTCGGGCGACGCGGACCTGATGCGGGGCTTCTACCCCGCCCGGGACCTCGAGAGCGTCGCGGTCGGGGGCGGCGAAAAGCTGATCAAGCTCAGCCATCCCGCGTCGCCGCTCAACGACCTGAGCCTCGCGACCGCCACCCAACGCCTGTCCGCCGCCCTTTCCGACCTCCATGCCGCGCGTGAAGCCGCGGCGTTCGAGCCGCTCGCGGACGGCGAAGGCATCGGGATCGAATTGCCGCTCGAGGAACTGGAGGCCGACATGGTCGGCGAATTCGAACCCCTCGCCGACCCGGTGCTGCCCGGATCCGTGCCGCTGGATCCCCTGACCCTGATCGACGACCCGGACTTCTGGGCCCGTCTCGACGCCATCGAACATCTTCCCGACGCTCTCAAGGGAGCGGCCGGTTTGCGGAGGTTCTATGCTCCATGACGTTGCATATGGTCACCATACTGCCGCTCGACGAGGACCAGGCGAAACTCGCCCGGAGCGGGTTCGCCAAGGGCGTGGTTCCGATCGAGGAGGGCGATTACCTGCTCGGTCTCGTCGAGTCGGAGGTCGAGACCGAGCTGATCAACGCGGGCCTTATTCTCACTCGAAATGATCCCGCATCCCGGGACGCCGGGGAGGAGGCCGCGGCGTACGAAGACACCATGACGCTCGACGACATGGCGGGGGGCGCGGACACGGCCGGGCCGGTCATCCTCACGCTGGAGCGGCCATTGACCAGCCAGGATCGTAAGGTTCTGGATGATGCGGGCCTGACGCTGGAAAGCCGCCTGTCGAATCTGGCCTATGTCCTGAAGGCGACCGGCGCCCAGTCCGCCGACCTCGAGCAGGCCCTCCCGGGTCGGGTCAGGCCCTACGGAATGCGCGAGACGCTCTGCGATTGCCTTTACGAACAGGTCCATGCGGGACTGGTCTCGGGTGACGCATTCGACGACGCGCTCCTGTCCACCACCGTACTGGACGATTTCAGCGGTCCGGCGGACGGGCCGTTCGACCCGGGCGTCCGGGCTGAGATGACGAGCCTCGGGTCCCGGTCCGCCGTCCCGCCCGGTCTCGACCGCGGTCCCGCGAGTTCGGGCTCGGGGATGGAGGCCGCGGCGGTCACGCAGCCTGAGCCGGAAGCCTACGACGTCCGCTGCCATGACGCCCGGGAACTGCCCGCCGTCGCCCGGTCGATCGGGGACATGGAGGGCGTGACCGACGTCCAGTTCTCCGCGGACCGCATCCGCTTCTGGATCCAGGCCGACGAGGCCACGATGAACAGCATCATCGCGAGGCTCGGCGCCTTGAACAAGACCAGCAGGATGGAGCGCTACGTGCCGCCCGAACCCTTGCTGGAGTTCGCGACCGCATCGACCTGGGACACGGAGCCGGTCGACCGCGGGATCGTCGGCCTCTCCGGCGCCGGCCAGCTGGTCGCGGTGGCCGACACCGGCTTCGACGTTCAGCATCCGGACTTCGAAGACAGGTTCGATCTGGAGCTGATCGCCACGCCCGAGAGCGCCCGCGATCCTGACGGGCACGGCACCCATGTCGCGTCGATCATCGCCGGAAGCGGAGCGGCGAGCGACGGCAGGCTGGCCGGAATGGCCCCCGGCGCGCGGCTCTGTCTGCAGAGCCTTGGCGGGCCGAAAGGGGCGCTGGAAGGCGTCGGCATCGGCATCAAACACCTGTTGCAGAAGGCGTATGACAAGGGCGCGCGAATCCACAATCTCTCGTGGGGTTCGCCGGTCGCCAGCAACTATGTCTTCAACTCGCTCGAACTGGACGAATTCGTTCGCGCGAACCCGGATCATCTCGTCATCGTTGCCGCCGGCAATTCGGGACGTCAGAGCAGCGACGAGCCGAACCGGATGCAACTGGAGTCGCTGTACGCTCCCGCCAGCGCCAAGAACTGTCTCACGGTCGGCGCCTGTTGTTCGCCCCGCGCCGACGGCCCGTACGCCGGACAGACGTGGGGCGCCTACGACGGTTCGAACCCTCCGACCCTCGATCCCTATTCGAGCCTGCCCCTGACGGGAGACCCGAATATCGTGGCCGCGCTGTCCAGCCGGGGCCCGACCGGGGAAAGCCGGATCAAGCCCGATCTGGTGGCGCCCGGCGTCGGCATCGCCGCCGCCCGGAGCGCCGACTCCCCCGACCCCCGACATCCCTATCCGGCGCAGCCCGACCTCTATGCCTTCCGGAGCGGCACCAGCATGGCCGCGCCGCTGGTGGCGGGGGCGGCGGCCCTGCTGCGTGAGTATCTGGCGAAGCAGGCCGTACCCGCGCCCAGCGCCGCCCTGATGCGGGCCGCGCTCGTCAACGGCGCGGTCTGGATGACCGGCGTTTCGGGCGAGGACGACCGGATCGGTTCGCCGAATTTCCATCAGGGCTTCGGCCGTCTCGTCCTGTCGCGCGTCTTCCCGCTCGACCAGGCGTCTCCGATGCAGCTGCGGGTCGTCGACATCGCCGACGACGATCCCAGGGCCCTCGTGGCCGCCTATCTGAAGACTGGGCCCTCGAACTGGACCGGACGGATTCTCGTGCAGGACGCCGCCGAACCCCTGTCCATCACCATGGCGTGGACCGACCCGCCCGGCCCCGGTCTCTCGCACGAACTGGATCTGGTGGTGATCAGTCCGAGCCGGAAGAGCTACATCGGCAATGCCGGCATCGTGCGGCCTGCCTGGCAAGGCACTGACCGGTCGAACAATGTCGAGAAGGTCCGGGTGGATGACCCGGAAACCGGAGAGTGGCGAGTTCAGGTCCACGCCCGGAACACCTTCAGGGGCCCGCAGGGATTCGGCCTGGCCGTCACAGGCGCCGTCTCCGACTGGATCGAGCCCTGACTCTGTCGGGGGGATCCCGTTCTGTCGACCGTCCGCCAGGCCCGGCCTTACCGACAATTAATGGGACATCGATTCCATAAGCACTTATGGAGTGAGCATGAACCAGGGCCTCGGCACCCAGCTCCGCCATTTGCTTGAACTGCTCGATGGTGCGGTCGCTGAGGCCTATGCGCGTGAGTCCCTGCGCTATCGCCCGCGCTATACGCCAGTCATGCGCGCGCTGATCGCATCCGAGCCCCGCGCCATCAGCCAGATCGCCGAGGTCGCGGGGATCTCGCAACCCGCGGCCACACAGACCGTGAGTCTCATGATCCGCGACGGGCTGGTGTCGTCTGAACCTGGCCCGGACGCCCGCCAGCGGATGATCCGGTTGACGGCGGCGGGACGGGACCTTCTGCCGGGCCTGCAGGCGTGCTGGCGCGCAACGGCCGCGGCGGCGGGCGACCTCGATGCGGAGCTGTGTTGCCCCCTGTCGCAGGTGCTGGCCGATGCGATCACTGCGCTGGAACGGAAATCGTTCGCAGATCGCCTCGCCGAGGCCCGCCCTCCCACGTGACTTCAGGCCGAGGTCCCACGTCAACGCCCAACTGAACAGCCCGAGAAGGATAGGCGGAATGAGAAGACATGCAGTTGCATTGGCGCTTGCGGCGACCCTGGCGGTCGGCGAGACGGCGCTCGCACAATCGGCGCCGGCGGATGGGGCCGAAAGCGCAGTGCAAGCCCGGCAGGGGCTCGATGCGACCGCGAGGCGAGGCGTCGTGGAGGCGGCCGTCAGGCTGCTGACCGAGGCCTACGTCTATCCGGACGCGGGACGTCAGGCCGCGACTGTGATTTCCAGGAATCTTGCGGCCGGCGAATATGACGCGATCACCGAGCCCGGCGCCTTCGCCCGGCGCCTGAGCGAGGATCTGAACGATGTCGCCCACGACAAGCATCTGCGGGTCTTCGCCGAAGGGCAGGGCCCTGAACGGGACGGGGACAATGGACCGCCGCCACGCAGTGAACTCGGCTTCGCCCGCGTGGACGTGCTCGATGGAAACGTCGGCTATGTGGAGCTTACCGGGTTCGTACCCGCAGGCCTGTTCAGGCCGGCCGCGGACAAGGCCATGCGGCTGTTGGCCGGGACCGACGCCCTCGTCATCGATCTGCGCGGAAACAGGGGAGGCGATCCGGCCGCGGTCGCCTATCTGGCAAGCTTCTTCTTCGACGCGAAGGAGCCGGTCCATCTCAACGATCTGCTGTGGCGCGAAGCCGGGACGGCTGAATACCGGCGTGAAGTGTTCCGGACGGAGGCGACGCCGCTCAGCTATCTCGACAAGCCCGTCGTCCTCCTGACGGGGCCGCGGACCTTTTCCGGAGGGGAGGAGTTCGCCTACGACATGCAGGCCCTGAAGCGTGCGACGCTGGTGGGCGAGAGTACGGGGGGCGGAGCCAATCCGGGCGACATGCAGCCTCTGCAGGCGGGTTTGGCCATCTTCCTGCCGACCGGTCGAGCGGAGAATCCGGTCACGCGCACGAGTTGGGAGGGGGCGGGCGTCCAGCCGGACCTTCCTTCGCCTCCGGCCGAGGCGTTCGCGTCGGCCTACCGGACCGCGCAACGGGCCGCGGGAAAGACCTCCCTGGCCGACACCCCGCTCTCCGGGCCCGATGATGTCCTCAGCGAACGCCTGCTCATGCTGCGCACGACGGCCCAACCCGGCAGCGAGGCGGCGATCAGGCGCAGTATTGCGGAATTCCAGGCCGGAACGCCCCGCTACGACCTGCTGAGCCCGTTTCTGGCCGAGAGGACGCGCGCCGATCTGCCTTACATCCACGCCGATATCGTCCAGTTCGGTGCGGTGGAAAGCGTCGACTTCATTGAGGTCGGGCCGATGGGTGACGACGTCTATGAGGTGAAGTTCGCCCGGGGCGTCTGGCTCTGGAGCATCCTGCTTGATGAAGACGGCACAATCGTCATGGCCGGCTTCCGTCCGAAGGGCCCCGCGTCCGGCGCCTGACCTCCCCGAGCCGCGTACGCCCAGCAAGCCCGGGACCGCGTCCGGCGAGGTTTTTCGGGAGCGTTGGTCAGATCGCCCCGCGCATGGGCGAGGTCAGGCGGCTTTGGGGCCGAACGGCCGCTGCGGGAAGCCGGGTCAGGCCGCCTCGGTCTCGACGGTCACCCGCGCGCCGGGGAGGTCTCCGGTCAGGGCCCGGTGCACCATTGACGCCAGGCCGGTCTGATTGATCGGCTTGGCCATGTGGGCGTTCATGCCGGCGGCCAGGCAGCGGGTCACATCCTCGGGCATGGCGTCGGCCGTCATGGCGACGATGGACAGGGCCTCCCCCGTGCCCGGCATGGCCCGGATGCGACGCGTGGCCTCCAGCCCGTCCATCTGCGGCATCCGCACATCCATCAGCACCAGATCGAAGGGCCGCCGCGCCACCGCGTCCAGGGCCTGCTGGCCATCGCAGACTTCCACGACGTCGCAGCCGAAGGCCTCCAGCATGATGCGGGCGACCTCGCGGTTGACCGAATGGTCATCGACGACCAGCACGCAGGGGGCGCGCCCGGAGTCCTCCCTGGCAGGGGCGGCGACGTCCTCCACCTGGCGGACATCCTCGACGGCGTCGGCGGCGCGTTCGAAGGGCAGATGCAGGATGAAGGTCGAGCCCTCGCCGAGCCGGCTTTCGACGTCGATACGCCCGCCCAGACGCCGGACGTGCCGCGCGGCCAACGCCAGGCCCAGACCGAGGCCCGCATGGTTGCGGCGGATCGAGGCGTCGCCCTGGGCGAAGGCTTCGAACAGGTCCGGCAAAACCGATGGCTCGATGCCACAGCCGGTGTCCGAAACGCGGATGCAGACGCCTTCGCCGGAGCGATCCAGCCGCACCGCGACCTCGCCTTGTTCGGTGAATTTGACCGCATTGGCGACCAGGGGATGCAGAGCCTGTCGCAGCGCCCGCCGGTCGGCGGTGAAACGGGCCTCGCGCGGCAGCCGGTCGTCGATGCCCAGCTTCAGGCCGCGCGCCTCCGCGGCGGCGAAGCTGGGCGTGACCGCCTCGCGCGCCACCGCGGCAAGGTCGAGGGGCTCGTTCGTCAGGGCGTCGTCGCCGCGCGCGAAGTCGAGGATGTCCTCGACCAGCATCAGCAGGCCGTCGCTGGAGTCGCGGATCTGGCGGACATGGTGCAGGGCCTCGGCGTCCAGACCTGTCCGGCCGGCCAGCAGGTCGGCGAAGCCCGCCACGCCGTTCAGGGGCGTGCGCATCTCGTGGCTCATCATGGCCAGGAAGCGCGAGCGCGCCGCGCCGGCGTCCTCGGCCAGTCTGCGGGCCTCCTGGGCGGCCAGGGTACGCGCTTTCAACCGCGTTTCCAGCCGGCGCCGTTCGGTCATCACCGTGCTGATCGGCAGCACCGTCAACACCATGGCCAGCATGAAGAAATTATAGATCCCGAGCCGCTGGATCGTGGCCGGGACAGCCTCCATGCCCGGCGTTGTGGACAGCCGGGTCAGTTGCACGGGTCCGTGTCCGGTCAGGGTCGCCACCCCGGATACCGTCGCCACCACGATCAAGGCTGCGGCCGTCCAGCTGGGCGACAGGCGCAGACCGATCAGCATCATTGGCAGGAGGGCCACGAACAGAAGCGGGGCCTGGTCCTGCCAGAATACGGCCGAGGTCACCGCGACGGTAAGAACGAACAGGCCGACAGCTTCCGGCCGTCGGGCCCGGGCCAGCCTCTGGAACCGATGATTGCGCGCGAACAGCAACAGGACCGGCGTCACAAGCATCAGGCCCAGCAACTCCACCATGAAGTAGGACTGCAGATAGAACAGCCACATGTTCAGCGGCGGATGGCGGATCACCCCCATCAGGCCGACGGCCATCAGGGTCACCAGGCCGACGGCGGGGGCGGCGGCCAGCAGCGCGAAATTGGCCAGGCGACGGGGTCGGCGCATGTCGAGGGCGGCCCCGCAGACCCTGCGGGCCAGCACGGCGGCGACGCCCGCCTGGACGAGGTTCATCAGGGCGTTGACCCACAGGAAGACGGCGTCGTCGCCCCGCAGGATGTTGCTGAACAGATTGATCGCGAAACAGGCCGTCAGCACGGCCACGGCGGGCCGGCGGTGCAACTGCAGCAGGGCCGCCACCAGGACGCCGTTCGACAGCCAGATCGCGACCGCGCCGAAGGTGGCCACGCTCCAGTGGCCGATCACTTGCGAAAGGGCGAACAGCAGCACATACGCCCAGGCTGGCGGGCCCGCGACACGGCCCCCTTCATGCCTGAATAAACGCCACCGACCCCGCACCCCGATTCCCCCGGCCAAACCCGATACGCAGAATATTAGGATGGATGGGTGAACAAATCGGGCGCCCCCGGACCTGTTTCCGCACCATCCTCTTCAGTAGCCTGTCGCTGACCGAAGCCATTTCTGATCAACCCCGATAGCCGGACGATCGCCGCGGGCGCCGCGTCCTGATCCGGCAGGTCGAGCGGTCCTCGGGAATCCCCGGAGATCCGCCTTGCGCCAAAGGGTCCGATGGCGGCCCGTTTCGCGCCAGAAGGGGTTGGCGCCGGCCCGTCAGCAGACAATGGGGAGCGCCAGGGATCGGGCGTCTCGCCAGCTCTGTCCCGAGCCGTCACCCGGGCTGCTTCGGAAGTCGCGCGACGATCGTCGCGAGGCCGCCCAGAAGGAGGCGCGACGTTTCGTTGGCGTCACAACCGGCGGCCAGGATCAGCCGCACGGCCCGGAGGTGAACCTCCACCGAGGGCCACTGCCAGCACGCCCCGGCGATCATCCGATCGCTGGTTTCGCACAGGCTGAAGGCGGCGGCGTAGAGAGGACCGGTGTCGAAGAATCCCGCCATATCGGCAAAGGCCGAGGCGAGCTCATAGACCTGGGCCTCGGCTCCCTCCTCGCGGGCCGCGCAGACGGCTTCGAGCCTGGCGAGAGTCGCAGCCAGCGATCGCATGCCGTCCTCACGATGGCTGTCCAGGCCGGCTTCCGCCTCCCGCACAGCCTCGGCCGTGGTGCGCCCTCCGGGCCTTGCCATCTTGTTCGCCAGGCTGCTTCTGGTGCCGGAATTTCGAACTGCAGTCACAGGGCCACCCGGCGCGGTTTAAACAGGCTGTCGATGTCCGACTGATCCATATTGGCCTCAAGGGCGACGCCGACATGGGTCGAGAGGTCGCCCTTGCGGCGGCCGGCGACGTTCAGGGGCGGCCCCATGTTCCGCACGCGGCGATCCGGACCGACATAGGTTTCGGACTGGATGAACTCGCGCTCGTCGGTCGACAGCCAGACAATTCGCTGGAGCAGGACGGTCGGGGTGAGCGGCTTCGTGACGATGAAACTGGCGCCGCAGTCGCGGCTCTTGCGCACTCCGGAAGCGGCGGCGTGCCCGGTCAGCATGATCACCGGGGTCTGCCGCGCGGGGGCAGGTGTTTCGCGGCGCAGCCAGCGGATGAAGTCGTAGCCGTCCATCTCGGGCATGGCGCAGTCGACGAGAACCAGATCCACCGGTCGCCGCCGGATCACCTCGGTGGCCTCGACCGCCGAGCTGCACCGGATCTGCTCCTTGACGCCAAATCCCTGGATGACCGAGCTCAGGATATCGAGAGCCTGAAGGTTGTCATCGATCAGAAGCACCGTGATGTGCTCGAGATTGACCCTGTCGGACTGGCGGGGGATGCGGGTCATCGGATCAGTCGAACAGAACGAGGTCGCCGGGCTGCGTGGCCACCTCCCGGTCAGGCGCGGCCGGCAGGGAAGCGGCGCGCAGGCGACCCGCCAGCGCCGACAACGGAATGACAGCCAGGGCGTTCTCGACCGCCACCCCGCCGGCAAGCGCTCCCGCCAGCGCGCGAAGGGAGTCCAGCGTCTGGTGAAGATCGTCGACCGCCTGCGCCTTGACCAGCACGTCCGAGCGGCGGTCGGCCGGGGTCTGCCGGGCATGATCCGCGACGAGCGACGACAGGCCGTCCACCGTCTCCATCATCGCGGCGAGTTCGGCCGACAGGCCGGAAAACAGGGCGCGGGTCTGCGAGGGGGTCATCAGAACAGCTCCACGGCGCCGGCGTCGGGGGCGATGACCGGGCGGACCGCCGGCGGCGGCGGGCTGTGGTCGGTGACGGGACGCTGGAGCGCCCGACCACTGACGGGCCAGTACTGCACGCGGCGTCCGCCGGTTCCCCTGAGGCTGCCGCCCGCCACGACGATCCCTTCGTCACGCAGGAAGCGCTCGGCGAAATCCGCGTTGGCGCCGCCGACGTCCTGAAGCGAGTCGAACATGCGCCCGCCGCCGAAAAGCTTGGCCTCGAGGCGGTCCCGGCGCGCGCCGCTCTTGAGGCAGTCGTTGATCAGAACTTCCATGGCGTAGGCGCCGTAGCGGCGGCCGGCGTCGGGACCGGAGCCCGACCCTTCCGGCAGCAGGAAGTGGTTCATCCCGCCGACCCCGGCGACGGGATCGCGCAGGCACATGGCGACACAGCTGCCCAGGATCGTGGTCAGCATGACGCCCGGATCGGTCGTTACGTAATGCTCGCCCTGCCCGACGTGGACACGAAGGGGGGCGGTCGCCTCTCGCAGGGCCGCCGTCATGTCAGGGGGCCGAAGACCGTTTCGACCTTCTCCTTCAGCTGGGCGACGGTGAACGGCTTGACCAGATAGTTGTTGACCCCGAACTGGACCGCGCGTGCGACCAGCTCCCGGTCGGCCCGGCCGGTCAGCATGATGAAGGCGGCGCCCGCGGTCGGCGGGTGGGCCCGGACCGCGCGCAGCAAGCCAAGGCCGTCCAGGTTCGGCATGTTGAAGTCGGAAATGATCAGGTGCGCCGGCTGGGTGATCATCTGGCGCAGGCCCGCCTCGCCGTCGCCGGCTTCGCGGAATTCGCGGAATCCGAGCTGCTGCATGCTGGTGCGGATGAGGGCGCGCATCGAGGCCTGATCGTCGACGATGAGGGTATGGATGGCGGCGGCGGCGGGCATGCGAACAAATCCTCAGACAGAAACAGTGGCGGCGTCGCGCGGCTGGTCGGCGCAGACATCCAGAATGGCGGCGGACAGGCGGCTCAGGGGCAGTTGGCGCTCGACGGCGCCGATCTCGAATGCGGCCCTGGGCATGCCGTAGACGACGCAGCTGGACTCATCCTGGCCCAGGGTGCGGCCGCCGCCCTGGCGTATTTCCAGCAGACCCTGCGCGCCATCGCGCCCCATGCCGGTGAGAATGACGCCCGCCATTGGCCGGCGCAGGCGCGTCACGGACCGGAACAGGACATCGACGGACGGACGGTGTCCGCTGACCGTGTCGGCCTTCACCAGCCGGCAGCGGGGCGTGGTCCCCGAAACTTCCAGGTGCGCCTCTCCGCCCGGCGCGATGTAGATGCGTCCCGGCTCCAGCAAGGCCCCGTCCGTGGCCTCCGTGACCGTCGCCGCCGACGCCTTGTCCAGCCGCGCCGCGAAGCTGCCGGTGAAGGTGGCCGGCATGTGCTGGGTCACGACCGTCGCGGGGCAGTCGGCCGGGAAGGAAGACAGGATCGTCAGCAAGGCCTCGACGCCGCCGGTGGAGGCGCCGATCGCCAGCACCAGATTCTTGTTCACGCGATAGTTCGCGTCCGGCCGCGGCGCCGGCGCGGTTCCGCCGGCCCTGACGCGTGAGCGGGCCGCCACCTTGACCTTGGCGGCCAGGTCCGCGAAGGCCTCCATGACGGTGATCCCGGCCGAGGGCTTGCCAACCGCGTCAATGGCGCCGAGTTCGAGCGCCGCCAGGGTGATGTCGGCCCCCGCCTGTGTCAGGGTCGAGACCATGACCACCGGCATCGGCCGGAGCCGCATGATCTTCTCGAGGAACTCAAGCCCGTTCATGTTCGGCATCTCGATGTCGAGCGTGATGACGTCGGGGTTGAGCCGCTTGATCGCCTCGCGGGCCTCCAGCGGATCGGCGGCCGAGCCGACCACCTCGATCTCCGGATCGCGGCGCAGGGCGGCCGTAATCAGGCCGCGCATGGTCGGGGAGTCGTCGACGACGAGTACGGTGACGGTCATGGCGCCAGCCTGTAGGCGGTCAGGCCGCTGGTCTGCAGCCGGGCGGCGGCCGGGCCGCTGACGCGCTCGGAATGGCCGATGTAGAGCGTGGCGCCCGGGGCCATCAGCGGGGTGAACCGGCTCCAGACCCGCTCCTGGGTGGCGTCGTCGAAATAGATGACGACGTTGCGGCAGAAGATGACATCGAACTTGCCGCGCATCGGCCAGTCGCCGATCAGGTTCAACTCCTTGAAGGACACCAGTCGCCGCAGCGTCGCATTGGCGCTCAACTGACCGCGTCCCTGGGTCGGAGCCTTGTCGAAATAGCGGTGACGCAAGATCGCGGGCGCCGCCTCCAGCGCCTCCTCGGAATAGACCCCCGCCGCACCCTCGGCGATCATGTTCGGATCGATGTCGGTGGCGAGAATGCGCACGTCCAGATCGGCCGCCTCCGGCAGCACGGACAGGACGGTCATGGCCATCGAATAGGGCTCCTGCCCGTTCGAGCAGGCGGCCGACCAGAGTCGCACCCGTCCGCCGGCCCGGGCGCGTTCGGCCAGCGCCGGCATGACTTCGTCGCGCAGATGATCGAAGTGGTGCGGCTCGCGATAGAAGCGGGTCACATTGGTGGTCAGGGCGGCCGTCATGGCCTGCCGCTCGTCGACGCCGTCGACGCCCTGGATCAAGGCGCAATAGTCCCTGAAGCTGCGGAGTCCGAGCAGGCGCAGCCGCTTGGCCAGCCGGGAGTAGACCAGCGCGGCCTTGCCCTCGTTGAGGGCGATGCCGGCATGGCTGTGCAGGATCTGGGCGATGTGGCGGAAATCCTCGGCGGTGAAGACGAACTCGCCTTCAACCAGCGCGGCCCGCCCGGCGACGGTGGTCATGCGGCCTCGGCTTCATTCTCGGGCACGATCCGGTCCAGTTCGATCAGGCTGATCATCCGTCCGTCGATGGCGAAAATGCCCTTGACGAAGGTCTTCACGTGATCGCTGGCGACGTCGGGCGTCGGCTGCACCTGTTCGTCGGTCAGCTGGATGATGTCGGACACCGCGTCGACCAGCAGGCCGACGGTGCGGCCGCCGATCCGGGCCACCATGATGACGTGGCGGGCGGTCGGCTCGGACGTGTTCAGTCCGAACCGGACGCCAAGGTCGATGATCGGCAGGACCGCCCCTCGAAGGTTGATGACCCCCTTCATATAGCCGGGCGCTCTCGGCAGCGGCGTCGCCGGGGTCCAGCCGCGGATTTCGCGCACCGCCATGATGTCGACGCAGAATTCCTGCTCGCCGATCCTGAAGGCGATCAGCTCCCGGGAGGTGGAGACGGCGGCGGCGGAAAAAGCATCTGACATGATCAGCTCGCGAGTTTGAGATCAGGGCGCCCCGACCGGCGGCGGGCGTTGGCTACGATGGCGTCGACGTCGAGGATGAGGGCGACCCGACCGTCGCCCAGGATGGTCGCGGCGGCGACGCCCTCGACCTGCTGGTAGTTGGTCTCGAGGCTTTTGATGACGACCTGGCGCTGGCCCTGAATCGCGTCGACAAACAGGGCCGCCCGCGCCCCGGCTTCGGTCTCGATGACGACCGCGACGCCGGACGACGGGTTCGTCGGCGCGGCGCGGAAGCCCATGACGTGCCCCACGTCGATGAGCGGAACGAACTCTTCGCGGAAGCGGATCACCGCGTCGTGCCCGCCCACGTGGTGGATGTCGGCGGCCCTGGGGGTCAGGCTTTCGACGATCGCGGTCAGCGGGGCGACCAGGGTCTGGCCGGCGGCGGTGACGACCATGCCGTCCAGCACGGCCAGGGTGAGCGGCAGGCTGAGGGTGAAGGTCGATCCCTTGCCAGGCGTCGAGGCGATCGTGATGCGGCCGCCCAGGGCCTGGATGGAGCGGCGCACCACGTCCATGCCCACGCCGCGACCCGAGATGTCGGAAACCGCATCGGCGGTCGAGAAGCCTGGCAGGAAGATCAGGTTGTCGATCTCTTCGTCGGTCAGGATGGCGTCGTCGGCGATCAGGCCCCGCGAAACGGCGATGCCCCGCACCCGGTCGCGGTTGATGCCGCGGCCGTCATCGCTGATCTCGATGACGATACGTCCGGACCGGTGCAGCGCCACCATCCGGACCGTGCCCTCGGCCGGCTTGCCGGCGGCGATCCGGTCGTCGGGACCTTCCAGGCCATGATCGATGGCGTTGCGCAGCATGTGGGTGATGGGTTCGGCCAGCCGCTCGACGACGGTCTTGTCGACCTCGGTGGCCTCGCCCTCGGTGACCAGCCGCACGCGCTTGCCGGTCATCTCGGCGACTTCACGAACCAGACGCGGCATCCGCTGGAACACGGACTTCACGGGCTGCGCACGGATGGCCATGACGCTGTCCTGGATTTCCCGCGTCAGCAGCTCCAGGTCCTCGAGGCCGACCGAGACGCCGGACGACCGGGCGAGGCCGCTTTCGACCACGCGCTGGGCCAGCATGGCCTGCTGGATGACCAGTTCGCCGACCACGTTGATCAGACGGTCGACCCGATCCAGATCGACCCGGATGGTGACCGCCGGGGCCGCCTGGTTGGCCGGCTGGGCCGCCGGGCTGACGGGAGTCGGGGCGGGAGAGGCGAGGGCGGCGGCCGGCGGCGGGATCACGACCGCTTCGGGCGGCGCGGCGGGCGTGTCGGCCATCGCCTTGGCCAACAGGGCCGCGATGTCGAAATCGTCGGCGGGCTCCGGCGCGGCGGCGCGGTCGGACGCCGGGACTGGCGTCACGCTCAGGTCGCAATCGGACTCGACGAAATCGAACACCTCGCGAATGGCGGCTTCGCCGGCCGCGGTCTCGATGTCGACCGTCCAGGTCAGGTAGCTCTCCTCGGCGGCCAGATCGGCGAGGCCGGGGAGCGCTGAATGGTCCAGTGCGACGGTGACGGACCCCAGCCGTGCGAGTTCACGCAGCAGCAGCCCGGTCTCGTTGGCGTTGGCGTACATCCGGGCGTGCGGGCGGAACACCACCCGCCAGACCGTGCCGGCGGCCTCGGACGGGGCGGCCGGCGCGTCCAGCGCGGACAGGTCGAAGGCCACGGGGCGGAAGCCGAATTCGTCTTCCTCGGCGATCGCGTCTGGCAGGACGGCCACGACGGGGCTCGCCTCTCCATGAGTGAGCACCTCAAGCTCGGCCACCAGCGCGGCGGACCGCGTTTCGTCGACGGCGGGGGCCTGGCCGCGCGCCGCCGCGATGTGGTCGGCCAGCAGGTCGGCCGCGCGCAACAGGGTCTTCACCGTGGCATCGTCGCACGGCTTCCGGCCCGAGCGGATTTCATCCAGCAGGGTCTCGAAGACATGGGCGAAACGGACCAGGTCATCCAGTCCGAACGCACCGGCCCCGCCCTTGACCGAGTGGACGGCGCGGAACACGGCGTTGACAGTCTCGTCGTCGGCCGCGCCGGTTTCGATCGCCAGCAGCCCGGCTTCGAGATCGCTCAGCAGCTCGTCACACTCCTGGAAGAAGGTGACCTTGATCGCCTCGAACGGATCGTCGGTCATGGTCAGGCCGCCACGCGCCGGACGGCGTCGACCAGCTTGACCGGGTCGAATGGCTTGACGATCCAGCCGGTCGCGCCGGCGTCGCGGGCCCGCTGCTTCTTGGCCGCGTCGCTTTCGGTGGTCAGCACCAGCACCGGCGTCGACCGGTGGTTGGGATCGGCGCGCATGCCCTCGATGAAGCCGAAGCCGTCGAGGCGGGGCATGTTGATGTCTGTGATGACGACGTCGGCGCCTTCGGCCGACAGGGTTTCCAGCCCGTCGATCCCGTCCACGGCCTGGATCACCCGATAGCCCGCCTCGACCAGGGCCAGCTGGAGCATGTCCCGCATTGTGCGTGAATCATCGATGGTCAGTACGGTCTTGGTCACGCGGGATCTCCCGGCTGTCCGGCCGCCATCGCGGGCGCTCCGAACGCGTTCCATTGGTCGGTGAAGGCTTTGGACGCCGGGTTGACGACCAGGCCATGGCCGTCCGCCGCCCAGGTCTGCCGCGCCGACAGGAGAACCTGGAGGCACAGCCCGCCCAGACGCTCGACGGCCGAACCGTCGAGCACAAGCGGCCGGCCGCGGGCGCCCAGCAACTGGACCCTGAGGGCCTCGGCCGACTGGATGTCCAGCACGGCGGGCAAGGCGATGAGCGTCGGCATCAGAACTCCTCCCAGCCGTCTTCGGCGGCCACGGGATCGAGCCTGCGGGCGGCGCCGCCGCGTCCGACCGTCTTCATGGCGGTGACGGTGCGGCTGGACGGACGCGGGGCCGGGCGCAGCGGCCGGACCTCCGCCACGCCGGTCTGGAAGCGCGCCACCGATCCGGCCAGCGTCTCGGCCTCCTGCGACAGCGAATGGCTGGCGGCGGTCGATTGCTCGACCATGGCCGCGTTCTGCTGGGTGACCTGGTCCATCTGGTTGACGGCGGTGTTGACCTGCTGAAGGCCGGTGGCCTGCTCCTGGGCCGAGGCGGCGATCTCCGACACCAGGCCGTCGATCTCGGCGACCCGGCTGACGATGCGCTGCAGCGCCTCGCCGGTCTGGCCCACCAGGCTGACGCCGGTGTTCACCTGGCTGGTCGAGGCCGAGATCAGCACCTTGATCTCCTTGGCC
>NZ_DASPMQ010000003.1:0-12984 GCF_035626975.1 Brevundimonas sp. | reverse complement strand
TGGCGCATCGTCGACAGCGTGGCCGGCCGCGACGGCTCGACCCTGGTCAGCTCGATCGAGGGGCTGCGCTTCATGACCGGCAACACCACCACCGTGCTGACCTACGGCGCCCCGGCCGCGCCGGAGCCGGCCGGCAAGGCCGGCGACGCCCAGGTCCTGCCGCTGCCGGCGGACCTCGACGACGCCTTCGTGCTGCCGGCCCTCGCCGAGGGCGAGCCGCTCGTCCTGCCGGGGCTGGAGGCGTTCAAGCCCGCCGACGCGCCGCTGGTCCTGCCGGGGACCGGGGACGAGGCCCCCCTGTTCCTCGCCCTCGGGGCCCGCCTCGCCCCCGCCGGCGGCTGGATGGCGGTCATCGACGACCAGGGCCGGCTGCTGGCCGATCCGGGACGGCACGGGGACGACTGGATGGCGTGATCCGGCTCTGCGGTTTCACGCCGGCACGCTGAGGTTTGCGCCGCCGTCGGCGCCGGATCGCTAGAAAGGAGCCAGCTCGCGCGCTCCGACGATGGTGAGCTCGACGCTCGCCCCGGGACTCTGTCGGTCGGCGGCGACATCCGGCTGTCCTCCGCCGACCCAGATCCGCGCGCGACCCGGAGAGACCTGGCGTCGTCCCGCGACGTCGACCGTGCCGAGCGCCGCGGCGGGAATGTCGAAGCTCACGGTCCGGCGCTCGCCCGCCGCGAGGAACACGCGCTGGAATCCGGCCAGACTCCGCGAAGGCGCGTCCGCCTCTCCGGGCCGCGATACATAGAGCTGCACGACCTCCTCGCCGTCCCGGTCGCCCAGGTTGGCGACCTCGACCTCGATGCGCGCGGCTTCACCGGCCTCGATGCGGCTCCGCGCGAGCCGGGCGCCGTCGTAACGGAAACGGGTGTAGCTGAGCCCGTAGCCGAACGGGTAGAGCGGCGCGCCCGCGAAGTAGCGATAGGTGCGGCCGCGCATCGAATAGTCCGTGAACGGCGGCAGGTCGTCCGCACTGCGATAGAAGGTCACCGGCAGACGGCCGGACGGACTGAAGTCGCCGGCGATCAGTTCGGCCACGGCGCGGCCGCCGTCGCCGCCCGGGTACCAGGCCTCGATGACGGCCGGCAGGTTGGCGTCCGCCCAGTTCACGCTCATGGCCGATCCGTTCATCAGCACGAGGATCACCGGCTTGCCCGTGGCGTGCAGACGCTCGAGCAGGTTTTGCTGCGGCGCGGGCAGGTCCAGGCTGGTGCGATCGCCGCCCGAGAACCCCGGCGCCTGGACCGACATCTCCTCGCCCTCGAGCCGGGCGGTCAGACCCCCGGCGAAGACGACCAGATCCGCCTGGCGGGCCGCCTCCAGCGCGGGTTCGACCCCGGCCCCTGGCCGGCTCCAACGGAGCCGGTGCGTCGCCCGGACCCCTCTCTGAACCGCCTCGATGCGGATGGCGTGCACGCGGTCCGCGGACAGGACGACGGGACTGTCCGAGTTCGTCCAGTCCGCGTCCCGGACGTCGGCGACCAGCTGATCGTCGATGTAGACGCGATAGCCGGCGTCGCCGGTGTAGCGGAAGCGGTACTCGCCGGACTCCGGCGCCCTGATGAACCCGGTCCAGCGGATGGAGGCGTTGCGCTCCTCGCGGTCGGGCCAGCCCCAGCGGACCATCGCATTGACGTCGTCCCGCGGAACGGACGGACCTTGCAGGTCCGGCGTCGGGAAATGCTCGGCCCGGAGGCCCGCCTCGGCGCAGGCGCGATCCCGGCAGAAGGCCGCATCGGGGATGTCCTCCAGGGGCGGCGCCACCCAGCCCGCGCCCTCGACGAAGGTCACCTCCGCATCGGGGAAGCGCGCGCGCAGACCGCTCACGATCGTCGACGGCGCCGACGGGGTTCCATTGTAATTGCCCACCAGGGCCTCGAGGCTGTCGGCGTTCGGTCCGATCACCGCGATGCGGCGCGGCGCGGCGGCGAGCGGCAGCAGGCCGTCGTTCTTGAGGAGCACCAGCGACTTCCTCGCCGTCTCCAGGGCCAGGGCGCGGTGGGCCGGCAGGTCATAGTCCTTCGGGCCGATGTCGGCGTGGGGACCGCTCGCGGCCAGGTCCATCGTGCCCAGCCGGTACCGCGCCGTGAACAGGCGCACCAGCGCCCGGTCCAGTTCGGCTTCCTGAAGCAGGCCCTGCTCCACCGCCCGCACCGTGGTCTGCGGGTCGGCGGTCGCGTTGAACCGGAAGTCGCAGATCAGGTCCGTGCCGGATCGCACGGCGAGGGCCACGGCCTCCTCCGGCGTCCCGACGGTGGCGTGGGAGGTCGGCAGGTGGATGTCCGCGATCGCCCCGCAGTCCGAGACCACATGGCCTTCGAAGCCCCAGTCGGTCCGGAGCCGCCGCTGGAGCCAGTCGGGACTGGCGCAGGCCGGCAGGCCGTCGATGGCGTTGTAGGCGCACATCAGGGCCTGGGCGCCCGCCTCGGTCACGGCGGCGTGGAAGGCGGGAAGATAGGTCTCCACGACGTCGCGCGGCGCCGGATGGATGTCGTCGCTGTGACGCGACGCTTCCGGACCGCTGTGCACGGCGTAGTGTTTCACCGCCGCGATGGTCTTCGGGTGCTCCGGATCGTCGCCCTGGAGGCCGCGGATATAGGCGACGCCGAACCGGCCGGTGAGAAAGGGATCCTCGCCCCAGGTCTCCTGGCCGCGGCCCCATCTCGGGTCGCGGAAGATGTTGATATTGGGCGACCAGACGGTCAGGCCGCGATAATGGGCCGAGCCGCCGTCCGCCGCCCGGGTGTCCAGATATTTGGCGCGAAACTCGGTCGCTACGGTGTCGGCCACGCGCTGGATCAGGTCGGTGTCCCAGGTCGCCGCCATGCCGATCGCCTGGGGAAAGACGGTGGCGACGTCAGCGCGGGCGACGCCGTGCAGGCCTTCGTTCCACCAGTTGTAGGCGGGGACCTGCAGTCGCGGAATGGCCGGCGCGTCGTGCTGGATCTGGGAGGCCTTCTCCGCCAGCGTCATCCGGGAAACCAGATTCACCGCCCGCGCTTCCGCGTCGAGGTCGGCCTCCCGGGAGACCATGGCCACAGCCGCCCCGGCGGTCGTCGTCGGGGTGACGCAGGCGGCGGTCAGGACGAGGACGCAGGACAGCGCCGGCAGGGACGATGCGAACCCACGGGACATGATTTTTCCTCCCGCGCCCGGCGGCCTGCTGATCGTGCAGGTGCGCCACCCTGGTCCTGAACGGACATTTGTATGATGATATGAGCTTTTGACGCAATGCGTTCCTGCGACGCCGCACCAAGGCGGGGGCGGGTCTGCTGATCGTTGACTTCAGTCCCGCCGCGCGAGTGATGAGAACGTGCGGGGTTGGACCCGATCCGGTTGCCGTTCGCGTTGTCGGATCAGGAGGTGGAAGGACACCCCGTCATCGTGCGCTCGATCATCCAGGGGCCCACAGCGATGAGCACGGGAACGGCCGCCAGCAGCTTGGTGATATAGCTGAGCGTCATCTTCTGCAGCTGTGTCGCCACCTGAAGCACGCTGACGATCAGTCCCACGATCATCACGACCGCAACCACCCGCGCCGCGACGGTCAGGACCATTCAAAGCATCTGGCGCCGACGAAAGCGCCAGCGGCGGGCATTCTGGCCATGAAATCCGCGCCCGGCGGCGCGGCCGATTGCAGAAACCTCAGCGATTTATGGCGCGGCCACGGATCACCAGATGCGCACCCGTTCCTTCGGGTCGAGATAGAGCCTGTCGCCGGGCCTCACGGCGAAGGCGTCGTACCAGGCGTCCAGGTTGCGCACGACGCCATTGACGCGGAACTCGACCGGGCTGTGCGGGTCGGTCATCACGTCCTGCCGCAATCGGGCCTCGCGGACCTTTCCGCGATAGGTCTGCGACCAGGACAGGAAGAAGCGCTGCTCGGCCGTGAAGCCGCCGACGACGGGCCCCGGCCTGCCCCCGAGGGAAATCCGATAGGCGTCGAGCGCGACGCCGAGCCCGCTCAGGTCGCCGATGTTCTCGGCCAGCGTCAGGGCGCCGTTGAGGCGCAGGCCGGGCAAGGCCTCGTAGCGCGAGTACTGCGCCGCGAGCGCGTCCGCCCGCGACCTGAAGCGGACGAGATCCTCGTCGGTCCACCAGGCGCGCAAGACACCGTTCTCGTCCGACTTCGAGCCCTGGTCGTCGAAGCCGTGGCCCATCTCGTGACCGATCACCCCGCCGATGCCGCCATAGTTGACCGCGGCGTCCGCATCGGGATCGAAATAGGGCGGCTGCAGGATCGCCGCGGGAAACACGATCTCGTTGAAGAAGGCGTTGTAGTAGGCGTTGACGGTCTGGGGCGTCATGCCCCACTCGTCCCGGTCCGTGGGCTTGCCGAGCCGGCCGGCCCTGCGCCGCCAGTCCCACAGCCTGGCGCGGGCGCGGTTGCCGACCGGGTCGCCGGCCCGGATCTCCAGGGTCGCGTAGTCGCGCCAGGTATCGGGATAGCCGATCTTCACCCGCAGCCTGTCGAGCTTGCGCAGCGCAGCCTGCCGGGTCGCCGGCGCCATCCAGTCGGCCTGGGCGATGCGCGTCCGGTAGGCGGCGCGCAGGGTCTCGACCAGGGCGACCATCTGCGCCTTGGCCCCGGCGCTGAAATGACGGCGCACATAGAGTTCGCCGACCGCCTCCCCGAGCGCCGCGTTGAGCGCCCCGGTGGCGCGTCTCCAGCGTTCCCGCTTCCGGGGCTGTCCGGACAGGGTGCGGCCGTTGAACTCGAACGCCAGGTCGTCGAAGGCCAGCGGCAGCAGGTCCGCCGTGGCGTTCAGGTAGTGAAACGTCAGATAGCTCCGCCAGATCTGGACGGACGTCGCGCGAAACAGCTTCGCCAGCCCCTGGATCGCGTCGGGCTGCTTGGCGCCGAAGAGGTCGTGATCATCCGGGATGTCCAGCGTTGCGAAGACCTCGGCCCAGGGGAATTCGGGCGCCAGCGCCTGCAGGCCGGCGCGCGTTTGCGGATTGTATGTGAGGTTGCGGTCGGCCCGCTTCTCCGCCGGCCAGTGCAGGGTGGCGATCGCGGTCTCGAGCGACAGGATTCCGGCTGCAGCCGAAGCGGGCTCGGGATAGCCGGCCAGCGACAGCATCCCTTCGATGTAGGTGCGATACCTGTCCCGCGCGTCGGTGAAGGCCGGTTCAGTCTTCAGGTAATAGTCGCGGCCGGGCATGCCGAGGCCGGCCTGGCTGACGTTGACGGTGTAGCGGTCGGGGTCCGTGTCGTCGGCCCAGATGTCGATCGAGACCGGCCCGCCGGCGCCGAGGTCGACGCGCGCCGTCAGCCGGGCGATCTCCTCGTGCGATCCGGCTCCGGCGATCGCGGCGACGCTCGCCTGGATGGGGCCGAGGCCGGCCTTTTCGATCGCGGCGGTATCGAGCCAGGCGGCGTAGAAGTCGGCGATCTTCTTCTCCGAAGAGCCCGGCTCGTGTGGCCGCTGGATCAGATCGTCGAGGACCGCCTTCACATCGGCTTCGGCCTTTGCGCGCAGAGCGAAGAACGGCCCCCACGAGGCGCGATCCGGGGGAATCTCGGTGGTCCTCAGCCACGAGCCGCCGCCGTACCGGAAGAAGTCGTCGCCCGGCCGGACCGTCGGGTCCATGCCCTCGACGTCGAAGCCCCACGCGCCGATCGCGGGCTCGGTCGCGGCAGCGGCCACAGGCCTCGGCAGGAGCGGAAGGCAGAGCGCGGCGCCAGCAGACGCCAGCAAGCCGCGCCGGCTAGCCCCTTCTGTACGGTTCCTGCTGTTCATAGACTCCATCCCGGCTTCGGGCAGCCCGCAGGCGCGTCGGAAATTTCCCGCCCACGCCTGCGGCCAAAGGTGACATAAGTAGGCGCCTACGTACGTTCTGGTGTCAAATGAAGATCCGGACAGACTTCCGGCGGAGCGCAAGCCCTTGCTCCCACCTTCCGTGACAGCTCAGACGCGCGTCAGGTTCGATCTCGAAGGTCAGATGCCCCTGGTGCGGCTAAGCTTCAGTCGACGCCCCACAGCGGACGTTCCGAAGGTCGCCTAAGGGTCAGAAGCGGTCGCTCCGTGCACATTGCGACAAGTGCACCGAAGGGGCAGGGAGGAAGGGCCGCTTCTGACTCATAACCGCCGTTGCGAGGGTCTGCTCCGGGGCGGGCTGGAACCTACGTCCCAGCGCAAGGGCGGCGACCAGCGGAAGAAGGTCGGTCGGCTGTCGGGCGGCGAGTGCAACCGCGCCACCTGGCCCGGACCCTGGCGACGGGCGGCAACCTGCTGCTGCTCGATGAACCGACCAACGACCTCGACATCGATACGCTGCAGAACCTCGAGGAGGCGCTGGAAGGCTTCGCCGGCTGCGCCGTGGTCATCTCTCCCACGACCGCTGGCTCCTCGACCGCCTGGCGACCCACATCCTCGCCTTCGAGGGCGACAGCCACGTCGAATGGTTCGAGGGCGATTTCGACGCGTACGAGGAAGACAGGAAGCGCCGGCCGGCCGGCCGAGAGTTTGATCCTGCACCGGATCAAGTCCCAGAAATTCGGGCGGTAGAACGCCGGGGCGCGGTCGATCGTTCGGCCGCGCGCCTCCTAATCTAAAACCTCAGAAACAACCTCTTGTGGTTGAGTGTATTACCATCCCGTCCCTTGCGGCGGATCGACCGATTGGCTAGCGTCACCGTGGGGTGAGTGCAAGCGTTCGCAAGTGTTGTCCCGAGTTTCCACAGCTCCTCGGAGCCTACGACGAGGGGCGACCCAATGCCGCGCATCAACGGTACGATCAATTCCGACTTGCTGCAGGGCGGCGCGGGTGACGATCTCATTCAGGACTGGTCCTATGGTTCCGACAGCCTGCGCGGCGGCGGTGGCAACGACACAATCGTTCTGACTCGCGGACAAAACGCTGGGAATAATCCGGTCTTACTTGAAGGCCAGGATGGCGACGACCACCTGATCTATTCCAGCCAGACCGTCCTCTCGGCCACGCTCGACGGCGGAGCGGGCGCCGATCGCTTTGAGATCGGGCTGGCCTACGGGAACCTCACGATCACCACCGGCGCCGGAACGGATGTGATCGCCCTCGAGCGGCACCAGCCCTCCTTCAACATCAACTGGTTTTCGATCTTCAACATCACTGATTTCACCGCCGGCGCCGGGGGTGACCGGATCGAGTGGGGAAGCTACTTCCGTACGACTCTGCAAGGCTGGTCTGGCGGCAATCCCTTCGCTACCGGGCATCTACAGTTGGTCCAAGTCGGCGCCGACACCCTGCTGAAGATCGACTTCGACGGCGCGGGCACGGCGCAGACGCCCGAAACGCTCATCATCTTCACCAATCAGCTGAAGAGCGATCTGACGGCCTACAACCTCGACGGCTATGACCCGACCCAGACGATCCTGACGACCTCGGTAATTGGCGCTGGGACAGCCGACACACTGAACGGCACGTCGGGCGCTGATACGCTCCAAGGTCTGGCCGCCGCCGATTTTCTGCGCGGGTATTCGGGCGCGGACAGGCTTGAGGGCGGAGATGGTGACGACGCCCTGAACGGCGGCGAAGGCGATGACCGGCTCGACGGCGGCGTAGGTCGCGACGTGGTCTCATACGTTGATGCACGCGCGGGCGTGACCGTGGACCTGGCCGTTCAGGGTGTCAGTCAGAACACCGTCGGAGCGGGCCTCGACACCTTGGTGTCGATCGAGGACATCCGTGGCTCGGCGTACGGTGACACCCTGCGCGGCGACGCCGGGGGCAATGTAATCATCGACATCCAGGGCGGCGCCGACACCCTCGTCGGCGGCGGCGGCGATGATATCCTCACCGTCATTCGGACCTTGCCCGCCAACGGCGGCCTCGTGGTCATGGATGGGGGAGACGGCAACGACGTGCTGACGGGCCAAGGCCAGATGAGCGGCGGTTCGGGCGACGATGTTGTCACACTCGTCAATGCCGCCGGGACCATTGACGGGGGGACCGGCAATGACCGGATCACCCTCTCGATATACAGCAGCAGCGCCAGCGCCGGTGACGGCGACGACGTCATTACGGTCGATACTTCTGGCGGCAACCATATGATCAACCTTGGAACCGGCTCGGACCGGGTTGTTCTCATCGGCACGCCGCCGGTCGTCAACTACGTCGGCGACGCGAACGAGATCCGCATTCTGAGCTTCACGGCCGGGGCGGCCGGCGATGTGATCGACCTGACCCAGATGCTGGCGGGCTTCCCCAGCTACGTCCCCGGATCCAACCCGTTCGCCACGGGCCACCTGCGCCTGGTCGGCAACATGCCGGGCGACTTCAGCGGCGTCACCCACCCCGCTGCCTATGTGCAGTTCAGCCCTGACGGCGGGGTGACCCCGTACCGGACGATCGTGACGATCGACGTCTGGCGCAGCGACCTTACCGCTGAGAATTTCGGTGGCTTCCGCCCTTCCGCGCCGGTCGTCAACGGGACCGATTCCGACAACAGGATCGACGCCAGCCAGGATGCCGACACGGTGAACGGCCTCGCGGGCCCCGACACGATCATAGGACGGGGCGGGGACGACGCCCTGAACGGCGGCGACGGCAATGACATCCTGTTCGGCGACTACTGGGCGGCCGACAACAGGCCTAACGGCGCGGACACCTTGATCGGTGGCGCGGGTAACGACCTCCTGATCGGAGGTGGGGGAGACGACATCCTTCAGGGCGGCGAAGGCGACGACGTCGTCTATACCGGCGTGGTGAACCATGTCGGGCCCTACATGCCGTCCTCCTATGTCCAGGCCCAACTCGATATGGCCGCCAACGGAGGCTCTGACGTCGTGAACGGCGGCGAGGGGATGGACGCCGCCCACTTGATGTACGCCGACGCGACCCAGTCGATCGTGCTGGACAACAGCAACGGCGACCTGGTCAACGCGGTGACCATCGGCGGCGGGGCGCGCGGATCCGTCACCGGCGTAGAGCGTATCATCTTCCATGGCGGATCCGCCGGCGATACGGTCACCGGCGGATCCGGAGCCGACACGCTGATGGGCGCAGCGGGCGACGACCGCCTCCACGGCGGCGCGGGCAACGACGTGCTTACCGGAGGCTCCGGCGCCGACCTCCTGAACGGCGGAGCCGGTATCGATGTCGCCAACTATGCGGACGCCGCCGCCGGCGTCAGCGTGGATCTCGCTCTCCAGGGCGTGGCGATCATCGGCGGCGGCGCGGCGGGCGACATCCTGACCGGAATCGAAGGCGTCACCGGCACGGCCTTCTCCGACACCCTGACGGGGGACGACAACGCCAACGTCCTGATCGACCTGCTGGACGGCGACGACGTGATCGAAGGCCGGGGCGGCGACGACGTCATCGGGATCAATCACATCCAAAGCGAGCTTGATGACCGCAACGTGCACGTCGACGGTGGTGACGGCGACGACGTCATCGGCGTGACCGGCGTCGGCGCATCCGAGATTTTCGGCGGCGCCGGCCAGGACGACATCACCCTGGAATACCGCACCGGCGCAGTCACCCTCGACGCCGGATCCGGAGACGACCTCGTCACCCTCCGCATGACCAACCCCGGCGCCACGGTCACCCTCGGCGCGGGCCGGGACACGCTGGTACTGACCGGTGTCAGCTGGGCCACCCAGACGCAGACCGTGACCGACTTTGTCGCGGGGCCGAACGGCGATGAGATCGACCTGGGCGATTGGGAAAGTTCGGGCGCTTTCAACCCCTTCGTACTGGCCAACACCCTCCGGATCGTCCAGTCGGGCGCCGACACGCTGCTGCAAACCTACACCAACAGCCAGTGGGTGACGGGTCTGGTTCTGCAGAACGTCCAGGCGGCGAGCCTGACCGCCGCGAACTTCCAGGGCTACAACCCCAATCCATCCACCCACAACCAGATCACGGGTTCGTCCTACGGCAACGACACGTTGACCGGCACGTCCGGCAATGACGAGATCAGCGGCCGAGACGGGTCCGACGCGCTGCGGGGCGGAGCGGGTGACGACATCATCCTGGCGGGTGGACCAGTCTATAACGAGCTTCTCTCCTACGGCAGTGGTCTGGATGGCGGCGAGGGCGACGACATCCTCGTCAGCGACATTTCGTCAGACCTCCTCATCGGCGGTTCCGGGGCGGACACCCTCTACGGCGGTGGGGGCGACGACGTGCTGGTCGGCGGCGGCGGCGGCTTCACCTCGCGCGCGCAGACCATATCGGTCTTTGGTCAGCCGATGACGGTCCTCATCCACAGGCCCGTCGACGCGCGCAGCGACGACGACACGGTGGACCGCCTGTACGGAGAGGCCGGGGACGACACCATCTATGTCGGCGCCGGAGACATCGCCTCGGGCGGTGAGTATGGCATGGACATGGCGGTCGTCTCTCTCGATGGCCTGGCCGGCGCCGTGACGCTGGATCTGCGAATCAACGCCGACGAGACCCTCAACGACCTCATCGGCGCCACGCTGTCCGGGTTCGAGGAGTACTCGATCGACGGTACGGCCTTCAATGACACGATAACAGCCGGTGACGGGTCCGATGTGTTCCTCGGCCGTGCCGGCGACGACGTGCTGACCGGCGGAGCGGGGATGAACAGCCTGTTCGGGGGTCTGGGAGCCGATAATATCTCGGGCGGTGACAACGTCGATTTTCTGTATGGCGGCGATTACGGCGTGAGCTCGCTCGTTCTGGGTGCGGGCGGGCGATACGTCGGGGGCTATACGTTCAACGACGGCGCCGTCGACGTGCTGAACGGCGGCGATGGCGATGATTACGTTCATGTCAGCTATGGCGATCAGGCCAACGGCGGGCTGGGAACCGACACCCTCTACCTGACCCTGATCGGACGGACGTCGGGCGTGAACCTTGACCTGACGGGCGGCGCCCAGGCGGCTCTGGCGGCCGTCCAGGGCGGTTCGCTGACCGGGTTCGAAACCTTCTCCATCGTCGCCCTGACGAATTTCAACGACGTGCTCCGCGCGTCGACCTTCGGCACCTTCTACGGCCTGCAGGGGGCGGACCAGATCTACGGCACCGACCAGGTCCAGACCATGGGCGGCAATGAAGGCAACGACCGCCTCGAGGCCTTCGGCGGCAACGATCGCCTGTATGGCGGCGAAGGCGACGATCTCCTGCTGGGCGGCGACGGAAACGACACGCTCGAGGGCGACGCCGACAACGACAACGGGCTGAATCCGGTGCTCGGCGCCGGCAATGACACGCTGGATGGCGGGGCCGGCGACGACAGGCTGACCGGCGGCGGCGGCGACGACACCCTGACTGGAGGGTCCGGCGCCGACAACATGTTCGGCGGCGCCGGGATCGACACGGCGGTCTTCTCGGCCGGGCCGGTCACAGTTGGACAGAATCCGAACGGCTGGGTGATCAACTCCGCGGACGGCGCGGACTTCTTTGTCGACGTGGAACGGATGCGGATCGGCGCCGACACGATCGCCACCAGCAGCCTGGGCCTCTCCAACTCTCTGGGATCGGCGGCTGTCGACTCCCTGACCGGGACGGCTTCAGCCAACTCCCTGTTCGGCCTGAGCGGCAACGACACCCTCAACGGCGGCGACGGCGACGACATCCTCGCCGGCGGCTCCGGCGTGGACATCCTGACCGGCGGCCTCGGCATCGACACCGCGGACTATTCCGCCGCCGCGGCGGGCATGCGGGCGCAGCTCAACTCGAACGCCTCGTCCAACGATGGCGACGGCGGCACGGATACCTTCAGCTCGATCGAGAACCTGACCGGCTCGGCCTTCAACGACGTGCTGATCGGCGACGGCGCGGCCAATGTGCTGCGCGGCGGGCTCGGGGCGGACACCCTGCTGGGGCTGGCCGGCGCCGATGTGCTGTGGGGCGGGTCGGGCGCGCTCAACACCCTGCAGGGCGGCCTGGGCGACGACCGCTATGTGCTGGAGGCGGCCGACTCGATCACCGAACTGGCCGGCGAGGGCGTCGACACGGTCGAGGCGCGCATCAACACCTACACCCTGGCCAACCACGTCGAGAACCTGATCTTCGGCGGGACCGGGGCCTTCACCGGCACCGGCAACGCAGCGGCCAACGTCATCACCGGCGGGACCGGGGCCGACATCCTGCGCGGCCGCGGCGGCGTCGATACGCTGAACGGCGGCTTGGGAACCGACACGGCCGACTACACCCTGGCCGCGGCCCGGGTGGTGGTGCGGCTCGACCTGCAGAAGGCCACCAACGACGGCGACGGGGCGACCGACACGTTCAGCTCGATCGAGAGCGCCATCGGCTCCAACTTCAACGACGTGATCTACGGCGACGCCGGCGCCAATGTGCTGATGGGCGGGATCGGCTCCGACGTGCTGGTCGGCGGCGGCGGCGACGACGTGCTGTGGGGCGGCTCGGGCGGGGTCAACAACCAGCTGCAGGGCGGGGCGGGCGACGACCGCTACGTGCTCGAGGCCTTCGACACCTGCGTCGAACTGGCCGGCGAGGGCGTCGACACGGTCGAGGCGCGCATCGGCTCCTACACCCTGGGCTCGAACCTCGAGAACCTGATCTACGCCGGGCCGGGCAAGTTCGTCGGCTCGGGCAATGCGCTCGACAACCACATCACCGGCGGGGCCCTCAACGACATCCTGCGCGGCGGCGGCGGCAATGACGTGATCGACGGCGGCCTGGGCCGCGACGAACTCCAGCTGCGCGGCTCGAAGGCCCAGTACACGGTCACCGCCGAGGGCTCGGGCTGGCGCATCGTCGACAGCGTGGCCGGCCGCGACGGCTCGACCCTGGTCAGCTCGATCGAGGGGCTGCGCTTCATGACCGGCAACACCACCACCGTGCTGACCTACGGCGCCCCGGCCGCGCCGGAGCCGGCCGGCAAATCCGGCGACGCCCAGGTCCTGCCCCTGCCGGCGGACCTCGACGACGACGCCTTCGTGCCGCCGGCCCTCGCCGACGGCGAGCCGCTGGTCCTGCCCGGCGTCGCGGCGATCAAGCTCGCCGACGAGCCGCTGGTGCTGCCGGGGACCGGGGACACGCCGCTGTTCCTCGC
>NZ_DASPMQ010000002.1:0-6987 GCF_035626975.1 Brevundimonas sp. | reverse complement strand
GCAGGACCCGCCAGTTCGACGCGGAAGGCGGCTTCGTTCTCGCGGCGCTCACGCCGGCGGCTCAGATAGGGGTGCACCATGTTGCCCTGGATCGGACCCGGCCGCACGATCGCCACCTGCACCACCAGGTCGTAGAATTTCACCGGCATCAGGCGCGGCAGCATGGCCATCTGGGCCCGGCTCTCGACCTGGAACACGCCGAGCGAATCCGCCTTGCACAACATGCGGTAAACCGACCTACGCTCCTTGGGCACGCGCACCAGGTCGAGCTTCGGCCCATAGGCCTCCTCGATCATGCGGAAGCCGCGGCGGATGGCGCTCAGCATGCCCAGCGCCAGCACGTCGACCTTCATGATCTTCAGTTCGTCGATATCGTCCTTGTCCCATTCGATGAAGGTCCGGTCCTCCATGGCGGCGTTGCCCACGGGGACCGTCTCGATCAACGGCCCCTGGGTCAGGACATAGCCGCCGACGTGCTGGCTCAGGTGGCGGGGGAATTTGATCAATTCGGCGGTCAGCTCCAACGCCAGCCGCATGCGCGCGTCGTCGCGGCTGAGGCCGGTCCGGTCGACATGTTCGCCCTTCACCCCCTCGCCCCACGAACCCCAGACCGTATCGGCCATGCGCGCCGTGACGTCCTCGGTCAGCCCCATCGCCTTGCCGACGTCGCGGATGGCCGAACGGGGCCGATAGTGGATGATCGTCGCCACGATGGCCGCCCGGTCGCGACCGTAGCGGCGGTAGACGTACTGCATCACCTCCTCGCGCCGCTCGTGCTCGAAGTCGACATCGATGTCCGGCGGCTCGTCCCGGTCAGCCGACATGAAGCGCTCGATCAGCACGTCCTGCTCGGCCGGGTTCACATTGGTGACGCCGAGGCAGTAGCAGACGACCGAATTGGCCGCCGAACCGCGTCCCTGGCACAGGATCGGACGCTCCTGCGCCCTCGCCCAGGCGACGATGTCGTGCACGGTCAGGAAGTAGTTCGGGTACTTCAACTGCTTGATCAGCTTCAGCTCGGAGCGGATCGAGCGGCGGAGCTTTTCAGGCACGCCGTCTGGCCACCGCTCTTTCGCGCCCTTGAAGGTCAGGCGGATCAGCCGGCGCTGGGCCGTCCAGCCCTCCGGCACCGGTTCGTCCGGATACTGATAGCTGAGCTCGCGCAGCGAGAAGGTGCAGGCCCGCGCGACTTCCATGGTCCGCGCCAGCGCCGCCTCGTGGCCGCGGAACATCCGCGCCATCTGGGTCGCCGGCTTCAGACAGCGTTCGGCGTTGGCCTGCAGCCGACGGCCGGCCTTGTCGATGGTGGTCCCTTCGCGGATGCAGGTCAGCACGTCCTGCAGCATGCGGCGGTCGGGGTGGTGATAGAGCACGGCGTTGGTGGCGATCATCGGAGCGCCGGTCCGGTGCGCCATGGCGGCCAGCCGGTTGAGCCGCCGGCGATCGTCGCCGCGCCACAGGGGCGAGGCGGCCAGATAGAGAACGTCGGGCCAGGCGCGCCGCCACGCCGCCAGCCGGGCCTCGAACGCCGCGTCAGGGCGTTCAGGCGCCGGAACGAGGGCGATCATCCCCTCGCCCAGACTGACCGCCTGTTCGAAGCTGAGGCGGGTCTCGGCCTTCTCGATATGCCCGCCGTCGGGATCGGCGCCGGGCTGGGGCACGACCTCGCTCTTGCCCAGCGACAGCAGGCGGCACAATCGGCCGTAGGCGGCGCGGTCGCGGGGGAAGACGATCAACCCGGTCCCGTCGGTGAAGCCCAGCCGCGAGCCGATCACCAGCTGGACGCCGGCCGCCTCGGCCCCCATCAGCGCCCGCACCATGCCGGCCAGGGTGTTGCGATCGGCCACGCCGACGGCGGCCAGCCCCAGCGCCTTCGCCTGCGCCATCAGCTCGCCCGGATGGGACGCCCCTTCCAGGAAGCTGAAATTGGTCACGGCGCCGAGCTCGGCGTAGTCGCCGTTCCAGCCGCTCATGGCAGCACCCCGTGCATCCACCAGGTCGGCGCGCGCTCTTCCGACGCCCGGGCCGGGTCGCCGGTGTAGTCCCGACCGTACAGGCCTTCGCGGAACACCCAGTAGCGGCCGCCGTCCGCGTCCTCGAGGCAGTAGTAGTCGCGGGTGCGGGCCTTGCCGGTCCGCCACCATTCGGGAGCCAGGCGTTCGGGCCCTTCCGACCGGATCACCCGCCGTGGCGCGCGCCGCCAGGTGAAGCGGGCCGGCGCCCCGTCGGGCAGGTCGAACAGCGGGTCGTGGAGCGGTTCGGGCGGGTCCAGCAGCAGGATCGGACGGCGGCCGACGCCGCCCGGATCCGCTTCGACGCGGCGGCCCAGCGCGGGGCGCAGGCGCACGGCCCGCTCGGGAATCCAGCTGTCCACGGGTTCGGAGGTCAGCACCCGGTCCTCGCCCAGCCGCGCCGACAGCCGGTCGATCAGCGTGGCCAGGCTCTCGGTCTGTCCAGCCTCCGCCTCATTCTCCAGCGTCGTCTGACAGGCGGCGATCGGCTCGACCACGTCGGCGGTCAGCATCAGGGCGTCGAGGCCGAAGCCCAGTTCGAGCTGGCCCAGACCGGCCTCGCGGAACAGGCGCAGCCAGATGGCCGCGTCCCGGCCCGGCCGGCTCATGCGGACCGACAGGGCGGTCGTCCGTCCATCCGAGCGGAAGCCGGTCAGGGTCAGGGCCCGCGCCCCCTGCCCGTCGCGCTCCAGCGGACCGGCGAGATCGGCGGCCAGCTCCGGCAGCCGTCCCTCCACCCCCTCCAGATCGCCGATCGGCTCGGCCCAGGCCTCCCACGCCCGATAACGGGCCGGCGGACGGACCGGGACCAGGGCCTCGGCGGCATGGCCGAGCGCCTGATCCAGGCGTTTGACCAGATCGACCCCGCCGTCCTTGCGGAAGCGGCGGGCCAGCCCCGCCCGGGGCATAGGATACAGGTCGCCGATCCGCTTCAGGCCGAAGCGGCGGGCCTGCGTCAGGGTGCGGTCCTCGATCCGCAACGCCTCCACCGGCAGGGAAGCCAGCAGGTCGCGGACATTGTCCTCCGTGGCGATCGGGGCCTGCCCGTCCTCGCCGCCGCCCCAGCGCGCCAGCGCCCAGGCCGATCCGGGCGTGGGCGCCATGGCCACGCCGGCGGGAATGCCCGCCCCGGCCAGCCGCTCGCGGATCTGGCGCGCCAGGGCCGCCTCGCCGCCGAACAGGTGGGCCGCGCCGGTGACGTCGAGGAACAGGCCCTCCAGCCCCCCTTCGGACGAGTCGATACTGACCGAAGGGGACCAGCGCTCGGCCCATTCCGCCAACGCCTTCAGGGCCCGGGCGTCGGCGGCGAGGTCGGCCGGCTGACAGGCCAGATGCGGGATCATGGCCAGGGCGTCGGCCTGGGCCTGGCCCCGCCGGAGCCCGGCCGTGCGGGCGGCCGGATTCAGGGCGTGGATCACCGCCGCGCCCCGATTGTTCCTGAGGATCAGGGCGAAGGGGGTGCGGGGGTCGTGGACGGGCTCAGGCGGCGAGGCCGGACGGCGCGCCCGTTCCAGCGATCGACGGCGGACCGAGATCGGCCAGTCGATCAGCCAGACGGAGACGATGCGTCTCATCATCCTGCTCCAGCATCCAGGCGCCGGGCCGTTCGCCCCGCCCCCGCGTCAGTTCGGCGTGCAGGCGCGGCGGGCCGGGGGCCCGCTCGTCCTCCGGGTCCATGGCGCTGGCCCATGTCGAAATCCGCCAGCGGCGCCGGGCCGCGCTCAGTCCCTCCAGCCCGCGCGACAGGATCAGCCCCGTCGCCTCGCCCTGTCTGGCCGCGAAATCGAGCCGCCGCGTCTGGGCCAGCGTCGCCCCCTCGACCGCGCCCAGCCCCAGCGACACCGCGCCGGAACGCAGGCCCTGTTCCATGGCCCACAGGGCCTCGGCCAGGTTGGAGACCGGCGCGAGGATCAGGGGCAGGCCGGCCAGCCCGGGACCGTAGGGCCGCCCATACTCCACGAACCAGGCCCGGGGCGCCGTCATCAGCACCGGCCGGTCGTCGCCGTCCCGCCGCCGCCGCGACAGGGCGAACGCCACCGCCGCGCCCACGTCCCGGGGCGCGGGGGCGCACGCCTCCTCAAGGGACGCGGCGACCTCCGGGAACGGGTCCTGTGACAGGATGGGCGAAGGGGTCATGATCATTCAGACGCTGGATGTTCATTATTTGTTCCAGCCGGAACAGAGTCAAACCCGGAATCAAAATTCGGAGCTGGGGCGACGCCCTCGAGGAGGGTTCAGACTCAAAACAGGGTCTGAACAGTCTGAAGAGTCTGACCCGGCCGCTGTCGGAGGCAGGCTGTCGATGACCTCCAAGCGCACCCGGAAATTCTCCCTGAAGCGCCGCTACGGCGCGGCGCCCCTCACCGATTATCAAAGACCCGCGAGACCGGCGGCCCCGCCCACCCGACATGGGTCGGCCCGCCCGACAATCAAGGGCATCGTGAGAATATATTCCTGCCCACTCACCCCCTGCCGCACCTTCACCGTGGCGCGATCCGTGCTGCTCCCGCTCCCGACGGAGGCGCCATGCCTCAAAGAGGCACACCGAACGCATGCTTCCGCGCGAGATCACCGAGGGCGACTACCCCGCCATCCAGGCGCTGCACCGCAGCGTGGGCTGGCCCGAGCGGTCGATGGCCGGCTGGCGCTGGCTGCATGCCAATCCCGCCCGGCTGGAGACCGGCGCGCCCGCGGGCTGGGTGGTCGACGGTCCCGACGGAACACCCGCCGCCCATGCCGGAAACCTGATCCAGCGCTTCCGCCTCGGCGATCGGAGCCTGTATGGCGCAAGCGGCTTCTCGATCATCGTGTCTCCCGCAGCCCGCGGCTCCAGCCGGTCACTCCTGAAGGCCTTCGCCAGCCAGCCGGGCGTGTTCGCGCGCTATACCTTCAACGCCAACACCAAATCCCAGCCCCTGTACGTCCGCCATGGCATGAAGGCCTGGCCCGAACAGACCCACGCGCTCAAGCTCAGCTGGATCGTCAATCCGGTCCCGCTGGCGCTGGGTCGCCTGCTGCGCCGGCTGTACGATGTGGCGCCCCGCATCGTGTCCGGTCTGGGCGAGCAGCTGATGAACGACCGGCTGGGCCGCGCCGTCCGCCTGGCCCTGCCCCCGGGGGTCGGCCCGCTGACGGATTTCTCCGACACCTCGCCCTATGCCCGCTTCTGGGAGAGGCTGGCCACGGAGGGTCGCCTGCTGGCCGATCGCAGCCCGGAAGTTCAGCGCTGGCGGCTTCAGGACCCCGATCTGTCCATTCCGCCGCTGGCCCTGACCTTCGAGCGGGACGGCGCCGTCGTCGGCTACGCCATGGCCCTTATGGCCAAGTCGAACATCCTCGAGCCGCCGGTGCTCGAGATCATCGATCTGGAGACGCTTGAGGGCCACGCCGACGCCGCGCCCGCACTGCTGACCGCCCTCAGGCGCGCCGCCCGCGCCATGGGGGCCGCCAAGCTCCGGATGCAGACCGTCACGCCCTTCATGCTGCAAAGGCTGGGCGACCTGGCCGGCGCCGCCCGCCGGGAAGGCGGCTGGGGCCACTGTCACGTCCGGTTCCAGGAAGACGCGCCCGATCCGGCGCTATGGTCGCCGACGCCGTACGACGGCGACTACGCCGTCTGTTTGCGGCCCGTGCCGCTGGGGGAGGCGGTCCGGCGCGGGCATGCGGTCAGGGCCGCAGGGTCCGTGACCTCAAAGGCCTGAGCCGCGCGTCAGCCCTGCCGCCGCGCCTTCAGTTCGTCGCGGATTTCGGCCAGCAGGGCCTCGGTCGCCGTGGGAGCCGCGGGGGCCGCCTCGGGCGCGGCCGCCTGTTCGCGTCGCAGGCGGTTGACGCCCTTGACCAGCAGGAAGACCACGAAGGCGACGATCAGGAACTGGATCAGGGTGTTGATGAAGGCGCCATACTGGATGGCCACCTTCTCCACCGTCGGGGTGGCCGGATCCTCGGGCACGAGGACCCATTCGAGTTTGGAGAAATCGACCCTGCCGAGCAGCAGACCGATGGGAGGCATGATCACCTGATCGACCAGGCTGGTGACGATCTTGCCGAAGGACGCGCCGATGATGACTCCGACCGCCAGGTCGACGACGCTGCCTCGCGCCGCGAATTCCTTGAACTCTGTCAGCAATCCCAAGGTCAGCCGTCAGCGTTCAGCCGTTCACGCAGTTCCTTGCCGCTCTTGAAGAAGGGCACGGCCTTGGCGGGCACGTCGACCGTCTCTCCGGTGCGGGGATTGCGTCCGGCGCGGGCCGGTCGGCCGCGGACCGAAAAGGCGCCGAAACCGCGCAGCTCCACCCGGCCGCCGTCACCCAGCGACTCAACCATCCGGCCGAGCACGATGTTGACCACCCGCTCGACCTCGGCGTGGGTCAGGTGGGTGTTCTCGGCCGCGAGCTTCTCGATCAGTTCGGATTTGATCATGTCAGGCCCCCGCCCTCCAAAGCCCATCCCAGGGCCATACGGGTGCATCCGAAGTCGGAATGCAAGCCCACCCTAGCCTCCCCGTGCCGACGGCAAAAGGCCCGAGATCATAAATGACGGTTACCGGACGCTCGCGCCGGGGGCGGCGAGCCACGAAAAAGGGCGGCCGGATCGCTCCGGCCGCCCTCTTTCCTTGTGGCCTAACGCTCGCGACGCGGTCGCTCGCTGCCTGAGGCCGGGTCAGGCCTGACGCTCGCGACGCGGTCGCTCGCTGCCTGAGGCCTACTCCTTGGAACCGGCCTTCTCGCGCAGGGCGGCGCCGAGGATGTCGCCCAGCGAGGCGCCCGAATCCGAAGACCCGAACTGCTCGATGGCCGCGGCCTCGTCCTTCATTTCCAGCGCCTTGATCGACACCGAGACGCGGCGCGAGGCCTTGTCGATGCCGGTGACCATGGCGTCGACGCGGTCGCCGACCGAGAAGCGCTCGGTGCGCTGCTCGTTGCGGTCGCGGGACAGGTCGGACTTGCGGATGAAGGCGGTCGCCGGGGCGTCCTCT
>NZ_DASPMQ010000001.1:0-71771 GCF_035626975.1 Brevundimonas sp. | reverse complement strand
CCGAGCCGCCAGAGCTGCTGCGCGCGGGCATGCGGCTGGTCTACGCCGCCGAACAGTGGGCCGCGATCGCCGCCATCCTTGGCTTCGGCCGGCTGTGGTTCACCGCCGACGGACCGGTGCGCCGCTACCTGACCGATGCGGTCTTCACCCTCTACATCATGCACCAGACCATCATCGTCGTCGCCGCCCACCACCTGGCCCAACTCGGCCTGCCGCTGGCGGTCGAGGTCCCGGTGCTGATCGCGATCACCTTCGCCGGCTGCTTCGGGACCTACGAACTGGTGAGGCGGATAGGCTTCCTGCGGCCCTGGTTCGGCCTGAAGGCATTGCCGAAAGCCGCGCGGGCGAGCCGCGATCCGGCGCTGGCGACGGAGACGGCGTGACGCGGACGGCGGCGGGTCAAGCCGCCGCCGTCTTCTTCCCGGCGAACCGGCCGCCGGCGTTGGCGTAGGCCTGGGTGCCGACGGAATAGACCTTGTCGGTCGGCAGGATGGCGTCGATGGCGATGTCGTCCGCCCCCTTCAGCCGGGCGTAGATCGGGCCGAAGTCCTGCTGGGTGTCGGCGAGCAGCCGGTCGAGCGAGTCGATGACGAAATAGACCTGCTGGAAGTCGTCGATCCGGTACAGCGTCCGCATCACCCGCTCGAGGTCGAAGCCCAGCCGGTTCGGCGACGGGTCCTCCAGGGCGAACACGCTTTCGGTCGCCGACGAGACGATGCCGGCCCCGTAGATGCGCAGGCCGTCCGCGTCCTGCATCAGGCCGAACTCGACCGTGTACCAGTACAGCCGGGCCAGGTTCTGCAGCATGCCCAGCGAGGCGGCGCGCTGGCCGCCCTTGCCGTAGGCCTCCATATAGGCGGCGAAATCGGGGTCGGTCAGCATCGGCACATGGCCGAACACGTCGTGGAAGATGTCCGGTTCCTGCAGGTAGTCCAGCTGATCCGGCTTGCGGATGAACTGGCCCGAGGGGAAGCGCCGGTTGGCCAGGTGATCGAAGAACACCTCGTCCGGCACCAGGCCGGGAACGCAGACCACGGTCCAGCCGGTCAGCGCCTGCAGCTTGGGGTTCATGGTCCCGAAGTCGGGGATGCCGCCGGTATTCAGGTCCAGCGCCGTCAGTCCCTTCAGGAACACGTCGGCGGCGCGGCCCGGCAGGATCCTCATCTGGCGGGCGTAGAGCGTGTCCCAGGTCGAATGCTCGACATCGGAATACGCCGACCAATTCTGCGGGATGGTCCAGTCGGCGGCCGCGCCCTCGGGCGGCGCTTCGAAG
The DNA here is from genome assembly GCF_035626975.1 of Brevundimonas sp. GTDB lineage: Bacteria > Pseudomonadota > Alphaproteobacteria > Caulobacterales > Caulobacteraceae > Brevundimonas. Next base: position 70,498 of record NZ_DASPMQ010000001.1, on the reverse strand, counting down.
ACGTGCTCGAAATCGGACATGGCGCGCTCCTGCTGCCTTCGGACTCTGGCGGTCCCTGACCGCCAATCTAGGCCCGGGCCGCCGGCGGCGCCAGCGTCAGTGGATGGCCTGGGACCTGGGAGCGTGCCGGCCGTTCGCGTCCACGGTGAACCACCGCTGCTCGGCATCCCGGGTCATCGCCACCAGCTCTGGATCCTGCTCCAGCGAATCCTCGGATGCATAGGCGATAAAGCCGCCCTCGTCGCCAAGGGCCAGCACCTGGTAGAAGGGTTGGTCGGGCGAGATCGCACCGGTCTCGCCCGGTTGGCCGGCGAACACCGGATCGACGTCGATCACCACGCCGCGGAAGGCCGCTTCGCGGTGGCGGACGATCTGGCCCAGGCCGAATTTGGCGACGATTTCATTGGTCATGAGCGCAGATTGCGCCTCGCAACCTGAGCGGCAGGACCATCGGGCCGTTCATTTTCGCGTCAGCGATCCTTGGCGCGGGCGGCGCGACGGGTCTAGGTTACGCGGGACGGGCGCCGCTTTGGACCGCCCACCGTGAAAGTTCGGCCCATGCCGGAGACCGACGGCGCCCCCGAGGGCGCGCCCCGGTCCCAGCGTTCCAGGTCCGGCGGCCAGCGCGCCCGTGGCGGCGCCTCCGAGGGACCGGGCGCATCAGGTCGGGAACAGCCCCTGTACGGGGCGCTCGATCTGGGGACCAACAACTGCCGTCTGCTGATCGCCCGGCCTGCGCGGGACGGCTTCCGCGTCGTTGATTCCTTCAGCCGCATCGTTCGTCTCGGCGAGGGCCTGTCGCGCACCGGGCGGCTGGACGACGCGGCCATGGAGCGGGCCTATGAGGCCCTTGTCCTGTGCGGCGAGCGGGTCGCGAAGAAGGGCGTGGAGTCGACGCGCCTGATGGCCGTCGCCACCCAGGCCTGCCGCCAGGCCGACAATGGCGCCGCCTTCATCGAGCGGGTCCGGGAGGGCACCGGCTTGCGGCTGCGCATCATCGACCCGGCCGAGGAGGCACAGCTTTCAGTCGAGGGCTGCCTCAACCTGTTCGACGACAGGGCCGAGGCGGTCCTGGTCGTCGACGTCGGCGGCGGCTCGACCGAGCTCAGCTGGCTCAAGCGGTCCGAAGGCGGCTTTTTGCTGGAGGGCTGGATGTCGGCCCCGATCGGCGTGGTCACCCTGGCCGAGCGCCATCCGGAACCGTCGGGCGCGGCGAACGGCGGCCTGACCGACTGGTATGAAGCCATGGTCGCGGACATGGGCGGGGCCCTGGCCGACGCGCCGATCGACCCCGCCCTGCGCGTGGTGTTCGCGGCCGGCCGGGCCCACCTGGTCGGCACCTCGGGGGCCATCACCAGTCTTGCCGGCATCCACCTCGGCCTCCGGCGCTATCAGCGCAACCTGGTCGACGGCCTGTGGATGACGCGGGGCGACTGCGAACGGGCGGCGGACCGCCTGAAGGCGCTGGGCCCTGCCGGACGCGCGGCCGAATCCTGCATCGGCCCCGACCGCGCCGATCTGGTGCTGGCGGGGGCGGCGATCATGGAGGCGGTGCAGCGCGCCTGGCCCTCGGAACGGGTCAGGGTCGCCGACCGCGGCCTGCGCGAGGGACTGCTTCTGCAGAGGATGCGCGAGGACCGGCGGCCGAGACGACGTCGCCGCCGACGGTGACGCCGCTCAGTTCGTGACCTGCACCGGCAGGGTCACGTCGCAGACCGAGAAGTCCGCCCGCCGCATGGCGCGCGTCTCGTCCACCAGCGCCCGGAAGCGCGGCGAGTCGGTGGCCAGCACCTGCACCGAAGGCCGCTCCGCCTCGGGTATGTCGGCCGCGACCCGCACCCGGGTCATCCGGTCAGGCTGGGCGGCCGCCATCATGCCGTTGTCGCCGTCTCCGACCCGGAGCGACCGCACCACGTCGAGGCCAGCCACCGTCATGCCCCAGATGGTGTAGCGCTTGTCCAGCGCCGGATAGGCCTGGCGCATGATGAAGAACTGGCTGTTGGCGGTGTCGTTGCCCTCATCCCGGGCCATGCCGGCCACGCCGGGGCAATATAGCCCCCAGCCGTGCACCTTGCCGTCGCTACTGGTGGAGAACACCGCATCCGGCTGGGTCTGGATCGGCAGGGAATGCAGGAAGCCCACGCGGGCGCCGGCAGGCTCGGCCGCGGCCGCGAAAGGCATCGTCGGGTCACGGCGGAAGGTGAACTCCGCCTTCAGGTCGGGATACGGGCTCTGGCCCTCGCCGTTGCCCAGCGGATCACCCGTCTGGGCCATGAAGGTGTCGATGACCCGATGCCAGGGGATGTTGTCGTAGAAGCCGCGCCGGGCCAGCAGCTTGATCCGCTCGACGTGCAGCGGCGCGACCTCCGTCATCAGCTCGACCAGGATGCGGCCGCGCGTGGTGTCGATGACCAGCAGGTTCTCGGCCGGCACGGCGCGCCACTCGACGGCCGCGATCGTGGTCTCCGGGGTCGGCGCGGGCGGCGGCGGCGGAGGTCCAGCGGCCTCCTGGGCCGCGGCGGGCATGGCGAACAGAATGGCGGCCAGCGCGGCGGCGGATATCGACTTCATGGCAGCCTCCCAGGATTCCGGACGGTATGGATCAGCCCCCGACGACCTCGGCCGGAGGCTGCACATCGCAAATGGTGAAGGCGGCCCCGCGCTCGGCCTGGACCCGCGCCACCTCGCGCTGCAGGGCGGCGCCCGTAGCCACGCGCACGGCCGGCCGCTCGCCTGCGGGCAGGGCCGCCGCGGTCCGGGCCCGGGTCATCACGTCGGGATCCTCGACCCGGCCGTTCCCCGCCTCCGAGCCGGCCTTGATCGCGCGGACCACGTCCATCCCGGCCACGACGCGGCCGAACGGCGTATAGGCGCCGTTCAGCGTGTCCCTCGCGCCGGTCATGAGGAAGAACTGGCTGTTGCCGCTGTCCGGCGACGCGGAGCGGGCCATGCCGGCGACGCCCGGACAGAACAGGCCCTGCGCGCCCGTCTTGAAGTCCGCCGTCACCATCATCTGCGCGTCGGGCTGGGTGACGACCGGGACGGAGCCGACGAGGCCCGCCTGTCCCTGCGGCGTCGCCACGACCGCAACGAAGCCCGCATCGCGGCCGCGCCGGAACCGGAACTCCCCGGGCACGTCGGGCAGGTCGCTGCCGCCCGCGCCCGTGCCCAGGGGATCGCCGGTCTGGGCCATGAAGTCCGGAATGACCCGGTGGAACTTCAGTCCGTCGTAGAATCCCCGGTCGGCCAGGGTGCGGATCCGCTCCACGGTCAGCGGCGCCATGCGCGGCTCGAGTTCGACCAGGATGCGGCCCTTGGCCGTGTCGATGACCAGCAGGTTCTCGGGCGCGACGGTGCGCCAGTCCGCGGGCGAGGCCGTCTGGGCGACGGCCAGTCCGGCGGGGGACGCGGCGGACAGCAGCGTGAGCGAAAGCGCGGCGGCGGTGACGATGTTCAAGCTCGGACTATCCCTTGACCCTGGCCCGGACCGCCTTGGCGACCTCGGGACCGACGAAACTGTCGATCGCGCCGTCCAGCCGGGCGATCTCCTTGACCAGCCGCGAGGCGATGGCCTGGTGCCGCGGGTCGGCCATCAGGAAAACCGTCTCGATGTCGGCATTGAGGCGCTGGTTCATCGCCGTCATCTGGAATTCGTACTCGAAGTCCGAGACGGCGCGCAGACCTCGCACGATAATGTTGGCGTCCAGCGATTCCGCGAAATGCATCAGCAGGCTGTCGAACGACCGCACCTCGACCTTCGCGCCCAGGTGGGCGACCTCGGCGCGGACCATGACCACCCGCTCCTCGGTCGTGAACAGCGGGCCCTTGTCGTCATTGCGCGCCACGCCGATGACCAGCCGGTCGACCAGCTTCACGGCCCGCCCGATGATGTCCATGTGCCCGTTGGTGACGGGATCGAATGTGCCTGGGTACAGGCCGATGCGCATGCGTTCCTCCCCGCCTTTCCTGCGGTCTAGCAGGTGCGAAACCGGCGGCCTAGATCGGCTGACAGGGCTGTGAAGCCCATGCCGCCCTCAGCGCGTCCAGCGGAGCGGCGGTCGGGTCGAAGTCATACCCGTCGATCGAGGCGACGGCGCAGGCCGGTGTCGCGCTGTTGCAGATGAAGGCCCCGTCGAACCGGGGCAGATCTCGCCGATGGACGGGCTTGAGCACGCTGTTCATCCCGGCCTCCGCCAATCCGCGCTGGATGAGGGCCTGGGCCACGCCGGCGAGCATCGGGGCTTGCGGCCAGACCACCTCGCCCTCCCTCACGAAGCCGATGTTCCACAGACTGCCCTCGGACACCCGCCCGCCGGCGTCGACGAACAGGGCGTCGTCGAACCCGGCCGCCCGGGCCAGACGCCGGGCCCGGATCAGGCCGAAATTGGCCGTGTGCTTCAGATGCGGCGTTTCCCGCGCGTAAACCTGGGTCTGCAGGCGCAGGCTCTCGGCCAGCGGCGGGGGCGGGGCAAAGACGCCGGTCATCACCTTCGGCGCGCCGGTCCAGCCGGGGGTGCGCGGCCAGATGTCGGGCGAAAACAGGCTGACGCGAAGAAAGGCGGCGTCGCGGTCTCCGAGCGCGGCCCGCATCAGGTCGCGCAACCGCGCCTCGCTCACGGCCTCGCCGAACAGCTCCAGCGCCGACGCCTCCAGCCGGGCCAGATGCAGGTCCAGGCCCCGCACGCCGCCGTCCTCGACCCGGAAGGAGGTGTAGGCGCCGTAGTTGACCAGGGCGATGTGGATCAAATCCGCCCGGGTGGCGGGGGCGCCGTCGATCAGGATTTCGGCGGCGTCAGCCATGAGGTTCAGCGGCGGGATCAGCTCTCGCCGCCGCCCGCTCCGCCTTCGCCCTCCTCCACACCCGCATCAGCCTCGTCGCCCCCGCCGGAATCCGGCAGCCGTTCGACCGATACGACCTTCTCCCCCTCCGCGGTGCGGAAGATGGTCACGCCCTGGCTGGAGCGCCCGACGATACGGACCTGCCCCACCGGGGTGCGGATCATCTGTCCGCCCGAGGTGACCAGCAGCAGGTCGTCCCCGTCCTCGACCGGGAAGGACGCCGCCAGGCGCGTGCCCGCGCGGCCGCCGAGGCCATGCGCCGTCAGCCCCTGCCCGCCCCGGCCCGTGCGCCGGTACTCATAGGCCGAGGACCGCTTGCCGAAGCCGGTCTCGGTGACCGTCAGGATGAACTGCTCGGCGGCGCCCAGTTCGGCGATGCGCTCGACCGCCAAAGGCGCCTCTTGGGCGGCCTCGGCGACCGCCTCGTCGTCCGCCTCGACCGGCGTGTCGTCCTCGTCCCCGGCGGCGCGGCGCATGGCGTTGGCGTGTTTGACGTAGGCGGCCCGCTCTTCCGGCGTGGCGTCGACCCGGCCCAGCACGGCCATCGAGATGACCTCGTCGTCCTTCTGCAGGCGAACGCCGCGCACGCCGGTCGAATCGCGGCCCTTGAACACCCGCACGTCATCGGCCTTGAAGCGGATGGCCCGCCCGAGCGCCGTCGTCAGCATGACGTCGTCCTCGGCGGTGCACAGGGCCACGCCGACCATGCGGTCGCCGTCCTCCAGCTTCATGGCGATCTTGCCGGCCCGGTTCACCGTGGCGAAATCGCTGAGCTTGTTGCGCCGCACGTCGCCGGACCGGGTGGCGAACATGATGTCGAAGTTCGCCCAGTCCGCCTCGTCCTCCGGCAGCGGCAGCACGTTCATGATGCTGTCGCCCGGTTCGATGGGCAGCAGGTTGACGAAGGCCTTGCCGCGCGATTGCGGATTGCCCAGCGGCAGCCGCCAGGTCTTGAGCTTGTAGGCCTTGCCGTTGGTGGCGAAGAACAGCACCGGCGTATGGGTCGAGGCCGAGAACACGCCGACGACGGCGTCGTCCTCCTTCATCGCCACGCCCGAGCGGCCCTTGCCGCCGCGATGCTGGGTCCGGTAGGCGTTCAGCGCCACGCGCTTGACGTAGCCGCCATGGGTGACCGTGACGACCATGTCCTCGCGCGGGATCAGGTCCTCGTCTTCCAGTTCGAAGTCGCCCTCGCCGATCAGGGTCCGCCGCGGCACGGCGAACTCGTCCTTCACCTTCAGCAGGTCCTCGCGGATCACCGCCAGGATGTTGGCGCGGTCGCTCAGCAGGGTCAGATGCCCCTGGATGGTGTCGGCCAGGCTGCGCGCCTCGCCGAAGATGTCGTCACGACCGAGGCCGGTCAGGCGGCTCAGCGTCAGGGCGAGGATGGCCCGGGCCTGCTCATCCGTCAGGTTCAGCTTGTCGCCGTCGACCAGCATCGAGCGCGGATCGGCGATCAGTTCGATCAGGGCGATCATGTCGCCCACGGGCCAGGCCTTGGCCTGCAACCGCTCGCGCGCCTCGGTCGGGTCCGCCGAAGAGCGGATGATGTGGATGACCTCGTCGATATTGGCCACGGCCACGGCGAGACCGACCAGCACGTGGCCGCGGTCGCGGGCCTTGGCCAGTTCGAACTTGATCCGCCGGACAACCACCTCTTCCCGGAACTCCAGGAAGGCTTCCAGCAGCTGGCGCAGGCCCATCTGCACGGGGCGGCCATGATTCAGGGCCAGCATGTTGACGCCGAACGACGACTGCATGGCGGTGAAGCGCCACAGCTGGTTCAGCACCACGTCGCCCGAAGCGTCACGCTTCAGCTCGATGACCATCCGCATGCCGTCGCGGTCGGACTCATCGCGGACGTCGGAGATCCCCTCGATCCGCTTCTCGCGGACCATCTCGACGATCCGCTCGATCAGGGTCTGCTTGTTGACCTGGAACGGCAGCTCGGTGACCACGATGGCTTCGCGGTCCTTGCGGATGGTCTCGATCGTCGCCTTGCCGCGGACCACGACCGAGCCGCGGCCCTCGCGCAGGGCGTTGCGCGGGGCGGTGCGGCCCATGATCTCGCCGCCGGTCGGGAAGTCGGGCCCCGGGACGATGTCCAGCAGGGAGTCGTCGCCGATGTCGGGGTTGTCCAGCAGGGCGACGCAGGCGTCGATGATCTCGCCGAGGTTATGCGGCGGGATGTTGGTCGCCATGCCGACGGCGATGCCGCCCGCGCCGTTGACCAGCAGGTTCGGAATCCGCGCCGGCAGGACGACGGGCTCCAGTTCCTTCTCGTCATAGTTCGGCTGGAAATCGACGGTGTCCTTGTCGATGTCGGTCAGCAGGGCCGAGGCCGCCGGGGCCATCCGGGCCTCGGTGTATCGCATCGAGGCCGGCATATCGCCGTCGACCGAGCCGAAATTGCCCTGGCCGTCGACCAGCATCAGCCCCATCGAAAACGGCTGGGCCATGCGCACCAGCGCCATATAGACCGAGGCGTCGCCGTGCGGATGGAACCGGCCCAGAACGTCGCCGACCACACGGGCGCACTTCGAATACGGCCGGTCAGGCGTCATCTTCAGGTCGTGCATCGAATACAGGATGCGCCTGTGCACGGGCTTCAGCCCGTCACGCGCATCCGGCAGGGCGCGCGACACGATCACGCTCATGGCGTAATCGAGATACGAACGGCGCAGCTCGTCTTCGATGGTGATGGTGGAGATATCGCCGCCTGCGCCCGACGAAGGGGGCAGGGCGTTGGTATAGCTGTCGTCGGTCAAGGAAATCGGGCTTTAAATGGCCGGAATCGGAACGTGATCCGCTAAAGGGTTTTCTAGCATCCGGGGGCTGTGGTGGCAAAGCGAAGCCGCTGACCGGCGCCCCTTCCACACAGGGATTTTGAACCATGCGCCTTGTCCGGCTCGCCACCCTCGCCGTCCTGCCGTTGACGGCCTCACTGGCGGCCTGCGTCAGCGTCACCGCGACCAACTACGCCGACATCCCGGTGCGGGCCGCGGTCGGTGATTTCGGCGAGGCGACGCTGGTGAACGCGGAGGGCCGGACCGTCGGTCGCGCCATACTGACGCAAGGCCCGACGGGCCTGCTGATCCGCATCGAGGCGGACGGCCTGACCCCCGGCTGGCACGGGGCCCACATCCACGCGACCGGACAATGCGCGGCGCCCTTCACCTCCGCGGGGGCCCATATCAACCACGGCGAGCCGGCGGCGCCGCACGGCCTGCTGAACCCCCGGGGGCCCGACGACGGCGATCTGCCGAATGTGTTCGCGGACGCCGGGGGCCGGGTCCGGGCCGAGGTCTTCACCACCCGCGCCCGCCTCGCCGGCGAAGGCCCGGGCCAGTGGCTGTGGGACGTCGACGGCTCGGCCCTGGTGATCCACGCCGCCATAGACGACCACACCAGCCAGCCGATCGGCGGAGCCGGCGCCCGGGTGATCTGCGGCGTCATGGCCGCCGGATAGCCGGGCGGGCTTGTAATGGCGCCGCCTTGCCGGGCATCGTGCCCGCATGGCGCTTCTCTACGGCGATCCCGCCCCGACCTTCTCGGCCGAGGGGCTGAGCAACCCCCGCTATGTCTTCGACACGGCGGCGGGGCGCTATCTGCTGCTCGCCTTCGTCAAGGCGGGGCCGGCCGTCGCGGCCGCCGTCGCGGCGATCCACCGGCAACGGGCCGCCTTCAACGACGTCCATGCCAGCGCCTTCGTCGTGGTCATCGGCAAGGACAAGGGGCGCAAGTCCCGCCAGGACTCCCTGCCCGGCCTGCGGTTCCTGTTCGACGAGGACGGCGCGGTCGCCGACCTCTACGAGGCGCGCGACGCCGGGCGCTGGTTCCTGATCGATCCGGCCCTGCACGTCATGGCCGCCGTGGATCCGGACCAGGCCGGCGCGCTGATCGACCGCATCCCGTCGCTCCCGTCGCCGGCGGAACACGGCGGCTTCCCGGCCACGGCGCCGGTCCTCGTCACGCCGCGCATCTTCGAACCGGCTTTCTGCGAACGCCTGATCGCCCTCTACCGCGAGATCGGCGGCGAGCCGTCGGGGTTCATGCGCGAGGTGGACGGCGTCACCACCCTGATGATGAACGACCAGCACAAGCGGCGCTCGGACGTCATCGTCGAGGACGACCTGCTTCAGAAGCAGGTGGTGGCGCGCCTGACGCGCCGTCTGCTCCCCCAGATCGAAAAGGTCTTCAACTTCAAGCCGACCCGGATCGAGCGCTATCTGGTCGCCCGCTACGACGCCGGGACCGGCGGCTTCTTCCGGCCGCATCGTGACAACACCACCAAGGGCACGGCGCACCGGCGCTTCGCGGTCTCGATCAACCTGAACGCCGACTACGACGGCGGCGATCTCAGGTTCCCCGAGTTCGGCTCGCGCACCTACCGGCCGCCCCCCGGCGGAGCCTGCGTCTTCTCCTGCTCGATCCTGCACGAGGCGACGCCGGTGACCCGCGGCGAGCGTTTCGCCTTCCTGCCCTTCCTCTACGACGAGGCGGCGGCGAAGATCCGCGCGGAGAACCTGAAATATCTGGATCCGGCGCTGACGGCCTAGCTCCGTTCTGCCCTCCTCGGAAAAGGTGGCCCGGAGGGCGGGATGAACGGCCCACCGGACGTCCGCGCGGCGATCCCGCAAGCGGACCGGCCAGACGGCCGGAACGGGTGGAAAGCGGACGTTCACCACCGCCTGGACTGACCCTAGTCTCAAGCCCGAAATCGCCCCGGAACCTGACGAGGGGCCGCACGTTCCCTCCGCCTTGCCAGCGGGCTGGACGGGGGGAAACCATGCAAACTGCGGCAGCTTCCACTGATGTGAATGACGCCCGCGAGGCCGGACGACGGCTGGCGGGTGAGATCACGCGCGGACTGGGGCGAGAGCCGCAGGCCCTCATGGTCTTTGCCGCACCCTCGTATGACCATGTCGCTCTTCTCGACGAACTCGCCATTCGTTGCCCTTCGGCCCTCGTGGTCGGCGCCTCATCGGCAGGCGAGTTCATGAATCACGAGCGCGGCGAGGGCCTGGCCTGCGCCCTCGGCCTCGCAGGCGACGATGTGCGCTTCGGAGCCGGCGTCGCCCGGGACGTCGCTGGCGGCGCGGCGATAGCGGCCCGGCAGATCACGTCCAGCTTTACCGGGCTTTCCGATTACGCCTTCCCGCACCGGTCGGCTCTCGTGATGACTGACGCCCTGGCTGGTCACGCCGATCTGTTGGTGGACGAGCTCACGCTCGCAACCGGGGGGCAATATCAGTTCTTCGGCGGCGGGGCCGGCGACAATGCGCAGTTTCGACGCACCTCGGTGTTTCTGGGTCGTGAGGTGCTGAATGGCGCCGCCGTCGCCCTCGAAATGCTCACGGCGAAGCCAGTCGGCATCGGCGTGCGCCACGGGTGGGCGCCTGCATCCACTCCTTTCCGGGTGACGGAAGCGGACGGGATGAGGCTTGTCAGTCTGAATGGTCTGCCAGCGGCCGAAATCTTCGAGACCTACGCCGCCACGACGGGCCAAAGCCTGGATCGCGCGGCGCCGATCCCGTTCTTCCTGCACAATATTCTCGGCATCGAGAGCGGTGGTTCTCACCGTCTGCGCGTGCCCCTGGCGATCCTCGCCGATGGGGCGGTCCTTTGCGCCGCCGAGATCCCTGAAGGCGCTGTCGTCTACATCATGCGGGCCTCAGCGGCGTCAGCCGTCGAGGCGGCCCAGGAGGCGACCCAGGCTGCCCTGGCCGCCCTCGGAGGGATGAAGCCGCAGGCGGCGCTCTTCTTTGACTGCGTGGCGACCAGGCTCCGGATGGGCGACCGGTTCAGCGACGAAATCGCCACAGTGCGCGCGCAGCTCGCCGGCGCCGATCTCGTCGGGTGCAACACCCACGGGCAGATCGCCCGCGCAGAGGGTCAGTTCGAAGGATTTCACAACTGCACGGCCGTGGTCGTTGTTGTTCCGGCGTGACCCATCAGAGCGGCCACGACCTGATTCGCCTCATCTCGGCTCTGGCCGACAGACGGAGTCGCGCGTCCGAGGCCGCCGCACTGGCGCGGCGCCTTGGCGCGCTGGACTTTCTCATCCTGCTGCCGGATCCGGAGTTATGCGTACTGCGGCCGGCGCCCGGCTTTCGCCAGACGCTTCCGGGAGGCCCCACCTGGACCGAGCTTCTGGCCCGGTGCGCCGGCGGAGGGGAGTTCCGCACAACCGTCGCCTGGCCCGAAGCCCGGAGCCTGTCCTCCGCTGACGTTTTCATCGCCCCTGACGGCGCGGTTTTGATGCTCATCGGCGGGGAGCCCCAGGTCCTGGTCTCCGACCTTGCCGACGCCGCCGATTTGATGCTTGCGCTGCTAAGGTCGGAGGTGCGCGAAGAGGCCGCCGCCGCCAGCGCGCGGTCGTCGGGCGATGTGACCCGCCGCGCCACCGCGCTGGCGTCGTCGCTGGATCGGGCGCGGGCCGAGCTCGCCAGAAACGCTCTGGCCCTGCGGAATGCCTTGTCCGATTCAGCGCGCCTGAACGAGGAGCTTCGCCTGCTGAACGAGACGCTGGAGCTGCGTGTGCAGGATGAGATCGCCGAGCGCCTGAAAGCGGAGGACGCCCTGCGACAAGCCCAGAAAATGGAAGCGATTGGTCAGCTGACGGGTGGCGTCGCGCATGACTTCAACAATCTTCTTTCGCCGATTATCGGCAGCCTGGACATGCTCATGCGGCGGGGCGTGGGCAGCGAGCGTGAGCAGAGACTGGTCGACGGGGCGCTGCAGTCCGCCGAGCGGGCGAAAATCCTCGTGCAGCGCCTTCTGGCGTTCGCACGACGTCAGCCTCTTCAGCCAGGTGCAGTCGATTTGAACCAACTGGTGCAGGAGATGGTCCAGCTCATCTCAAGCACAGTCGGCGCAAAAGTAGAGGTTCGGATTGAACTGCCGGATGACCTTCCTCCTGTAACCGCCGACTTCAACCAACTCGAGATGGCGCTCCTGAACCTCGCAGTGAACGCCCGCGACGCCATGCCGGAAGGCGGCGTGCTGAAGATATCCGCGGTGCCGGAATTGACCCCTTCAGGCAAATCGCGCCGCCTCGGCGCGGGCCGCTATGTGCGGCTGTCTGTGTCGGACACCGGCGCCGGTATGGACGACGCGACGCTTTCACGCGCCATCGAACCCTTCTTCTCGACAAAGGGCGTCGGCAACGGCACCGGCCTCGGCCTCTCCATGGTTCATGGGCTGGCTCTGCAGCAGAACGGCGACCTGACCATTACAAGCAGTCCCGGGCGGGGGACGACGGTCGACCTGTGGCTTCCGGTCAGCGCCGTCCCGGCGGACGCGAACGACCAACCCGGAGATGCCGCCGACCCATGCCGAGGTTTCGGCACGGCGTTGCTTGTTGACGACGACGACCTGGTTCGCATGAGCACCGGTCAGATGCTGATGGACCTCGGCTACCGCGTGCTGGAAGCAGCCTCGGCCGAGGAGGCGTTGCGCTTGCTCGATGACGGCCTCAACCCTGACCTTCTCGTGACAGATCATATGATGCCAGGGATGAACGGCGCTCAGTTGGCCCGGCAGCTTACCTCCCAGGACCCGGACCTGCCTGTCCTCATCGTGTCCGGCTACGCTGAAGCGATCGAAATAGAGCCCGGCATGCCGCGGTTGAGCAAACCGTTCCGCCAGGCCGAATTGGCGGCGAGCATTTCCGCGCTCAGGCCGAGGATTGCCCCGAGGTCTCGGACCAATTCGGGGCGGTGATCTGCTGTAGATGGAGGTTCGACCTTTCATGGCGAAGGGAATGTCCGCAAAGGGTCGGAAGCCGACGGACCGCAATGGGTGGGAAGCGGACGTTGGCTATGGTCCCGTGTAAGCAAATCGGCGGTCAATACACACAACTGTCCCACCGGTGATGTGGGCGGTGTAACCCGGCACAAAACCGCTGGGCTGGAGAGGATAGCTGAACACCACGGCTTCAATCGTCGGCTGACATATTGATCGAGGAAGCGGAACCGGTGCGCTTAGCGTCTGACCGGGGCCTCTATAATCTGAGATCGCGCCGGTGCGGGCGATGTAGCCGTTCAACGCAGATACCGAAGTCGGCAACACAAGAGACTCGCCGCCGGGCTCGGCGAAAAACGGACCCGGTGCAGCGACCGACTTCCCCCACATATTGTCATCGGACTGGCCGACGCCCGAACAGGCGCAAAGAACCATCAATCCAAATTGCGACACCCACCTCAGAAGTCTCGGCATCTCGGCCCCCGTTCACCAACGCCAACCTGAGCCGAGGCACGCAATGTCCGCAACGGGTCGGGAGCAGACTGTCGCCTGCGGGTGATTAGCGGACTCTCCTGACGCGCTGACCAAAGCCGTCAGATGCTAAGCCTTTTGCCGAAATAGTGCTCGCGTGGTCAGCACGGCGGGGACAGCGGCTACGGGCAGCATGAGAACCGCGAGCCACCAAGTCGTCGAGGCTCCAAGGAAAACCAAAAGGAGCCAGAGGAGGACCCATAGACCTACGAAGGTAAGAACCCGAGCAGCTTTCATGTCTTCGCGGGCGTCCATTTCGCCGTCAGATAACCGTTCAGGCCAAACCTAAAATCGCGGCTTCCAGCTTCTCGACCTTTTCACCGATGCTGCACGTCCGCAATGGGTCGCAAGCCGACCGTCGCCTAAGGATGGTTAGCTGACTTTGGTAAAACGATGCGCCCTTGCTAACGTGCCGTCATGCGCATCATTACCACGCTGATCTGTGCAAATGCCTTGATGCTGATCGCCGGAGTGGCGTGGGCATGCTCCTGCCCAACTTGGAGAAGTGCCTCCGATCAACTAGGTGCTGCAGACATCGCGTTCGTTGGACAGGCGGTATCGACCGTGCCTGACTCGACAAAGGGGCGCGAAGGATACTTGGTGACTGAGTTCGTTGTCTCCCGCACATTAAAGGGGGGTCACAGCGCTGTTCAGCGGATCGCGCACGCGCCCGGTGCTTGGGGGGCTACCTGCGGTATAGACTTCGTTCAATCACGAGAAGTTCTCGTTCTTGCCCGCACGCAGGGCAGCACGCTGTCCACAAGCGCCTGCGCCAGACCCCGGTTCGCGGTAGGCGACTTCGAGCGAGCCGCTGCCCGCTGAGGGCTACTGGGAAGCCGGAGTCCGCAATGGGTCGGAAGCCGACGCGCCTAAGGGTGGCTAGCAGACCTGGAGGATCAGACTCTTCACCTTTTCCTCGTGATCCGCGAAGCCCTTGCCCCAGTAGCTTTGCATGCGTTGCAGGACTGTCGGGTCGCCCCGGATTGCGCGTCGGACTCTTTCGAGGTCCTCGTGGCCAATATCGACCTCGGAATAGGTGATCGAAAACAGGATCAGCAACGCGAGCGCACTGCGGCCTTCGAGATCGAGGACGCCGCTTTCGAATGCCTGCAGGAACCCGGATGTCCGGGCGCCATCGGCGAGCTCAATTTCCCAGTCTTGTTCTGTCCCACGAACAGGGAGGCGAAGCAGCTCGTTCACCGCTTCTACGCCCGCTGGATGTGGCCAAAGATATCTTTCCATGCTGTCGACTGTGACCGGCGTCGTCGCCATCCGCAAATGCGGTGACGACGCCTCAAAGCCCATGGGAACACGGGGTCCATCTGCCCGGCTTCAGCGGGTTTCCGAATGTCCGCGTTGGGTCGATCCGGACTCGCCGACGGCCGCAGCGAAGCCCTCTTATCCCAGGCTGTCACCGCTCGCTCGTGTCCTCTCCGGGGTGGATTCCCGGACCCTGCCATCCCGGCCAAACGGCGCCAAACCCTGCCATCCCGTGCACCCCGCCCTCCAGCGTCGATGCTCTGGCGGAACGCCGATGGGCCGGGAGTCACGCAAAGGGATAATGCGCCCGCCGGCAACCCACGCTGACACTTGCGCGACGACGACTCCCGCCGCCACCGGGCCACCAAGCGCCACGACCGATCCTGACGCACCCTCGCCCTACAGTGCACGGTATCGGTCTTTGACATCGTCATGAAGCGTCGCTCCGCCCAGGACCGGCCGCTCGAATGTGTCGGGATGACAGGGTTTCGCGATTTTTGGGCGACAGGGTCAGTCCGCCCGGAATTGCAGCTCCGCCAGCCGGGCGTACAGGCCGCCGCGCGCCTTCAAGGCGGCATGGGTCCCCTCCTCCACCACCTGCCCGTCCTCCATCACCACGATGCGGTCGGCCCGCAGGACGGTGGCGAGGCGGTGGGCGATGACGATGGTGGTCCGGGCCTCCATGGCCTGGTCCAGCGCCCTCTGCACCAGCCGCTCGCTCTCGGCGTCGAGGGCCGAGGTCGCCTCGTCCAGCAGCAGGATCGGGGCGTCGCGAACCAGGGCGCGGGCGATGGCCATGCGCTGGCGCTGGCCGCCCGACAGGCTCTTGCCGCGCTCGCCCAGCGGGGTGTCGAACCCCTGCGGCAGGGCGTCGATAAACCCCAGGGCCTGGGCTTCGGCGGCGGCGGTCCGGACGTCATCCAGGCTGGCGGCTTCCCGGCCGAAGCGAATGTTTTCGCTCGCGGAACCTGAGAAAAGCGGCGCCTCCTGCGAGACCCAGGCGAAGCGGTCGCGCACCGCCACCGGATCCGCTTCGCGCACGTCGACGCCATCCACCGACACCACGCCGGATTGGGGATCGTAGAAGCGCAGCAGCAGGCGGAAGACGGTGCTCTTGCCCGCCCCCGACGGGCCGACCAGCGCCACGGTCTCGCCGGGCCGGACGGTCAGCGAGAACCCCTTCAGCGCCGGCAGGTCGGGTCGCCCCGGATAGCTGAACCGCACCGCCGACATCGACACCTCGCCGATGGGCGGCTGCGGCAAGGCTCGCGGCGCGGCGGGCGGCGCGATCGCCGGCGTGCTACGCATCAGTTCGTCGATCCGCTCCATGGCCCCCGCGGCCTTCTGCACGTCGCCCCAGCTCTCGCCGAGCGCTCCGACCGCGCCCGCCGCGAACACCGACAGCAGCACGAACTGCAGCAGGGCCCCCGGCGTCATCCGCCCGGCGATCACGTCCTGCGCGCCCAGCCACAGCACCAGCGTCACGCCGCCGAACATCACCACAATGATCATGGCGGTCATCAGGGCCCGGGCCCGGATGCGGACCAGCGACACGCCGAACGCCGCCTCGACGGCGTCGCCGAACCGGGCGATGGCGCTCTTCTCGCGCCCGAAGGCCTGCACCGTCTCGATGGCGTCGACGCTCTCGCCGGCGAAGCCGACAGCGCTGGCGAACCGGTCCTGCGAGGCCACGGTGAGCCGCCGGACCTTGCGCCCGAACAGGAACAGCGGTCCCAGCAGCAGCGGCACCACCAGCAGGACCAGTCCGGTCAGCTTGGGGCTGACCACGAACAGCAGCACCGTTCCCCCGATCAGGGTCAGGGCGTTGCGCAGGGCGTAGGACACCGACGTCGTCAGCAGGGTCTCGACCAGGGCGATATCGGTGGTCAGGCGCGACAGCACCTCGCCCGTGCGCATCTGCGCGTAGAAGGCCGGGTCCAGCGTCAGGATTCGCTCGAACAGCCCCTTGCGCACATCGGCGATCACGCGCTCGCCGGTTTTGGTGACGAAGAAATAGCGGACGGCCGTGGCGAGGCCGAGAAACAGCGCATTCACCGCCAGCACCATGAACCACAGGTTCAGCTGCGCTCCGCCGTTCTCGAAACCGTTGTCGATCGCCCCGCGCGCGGTCACCGTCAGGGCCAGCGAGGCGGCCGTGGACAGGATCAGCCAGACCCCCGCCATGGCCATATGCCCCTTGTGCCGCAGGGCGTAGGGCAGCAGCCGGCCCAGGGGGCGGATGTCCCGCCGCTTCGCCCGCCGGGCGCCCGCCTCGCTCATCTGCTCGACCAGGAGCGCGCCCGCGCCGGGCCGCCCGTGAAGGTCGGCGACGTCGGGAGCAGGGGCGGTCGTGTCTGTCATGGCGCGCGCCTCTTGCCCCGGAACGGCCCCCGGTGTAAACGCCGCCGCTCATTCCCGCCCTCCTTGGCGGGATTTCTCATTTTCGCGCACCGACGGTCGGCATCGTCATCGCGCAGAGACCGGACAACGACCATGAAGGCCGATACGCACCCCGACTACCACTTCATCACCGTGACGATGACGGATGGTACGACCTACAAGACGCGCTCCACCTACCAGAAGGAAGGCGCCGTCCTGAACCTGGACATCGACCCGCTGACGCACCCGGCCTGGACCGGCGGCAACCAGCAGCTGATGGACCGCGGCGGCCGCGTCTCGCGCTTCAACAACAAGTTCGGCGGCTTCATCAAGAAGTAGGTCTGGTTTTCGGGTCACAGTCCCCGCCAGGACGTTCACGAAGGCGTCGGTCCCCGGACCGGCGCCTTTTTGTTTCCCCGGAACGCCGATAACATGGCCGCGTTGGACCATCGGGGCGTGGACGCAGGGTCCTGCGTGGAATCGGGCGAAGAGCAGCAGTGATGAATCGACGGCAACTGGGTCTGGGCGCGGCGGCGGCGGCCATCGCGTCGGCAAGCGGGTTCGCCGTGAGGGCGCAGACCCGTGATCCGGCGTCGGTCGCCTTTTACGACAGCTTCAATGACCAGCTGGCCCGGCTGCCGGCGACGGTCCAGCCCGACGTCCGCGCCTTCTACGAGCTGAACGGCTGGCGGCCGGTGTGGACTCCGGAACGCCTGCAGGCCCTCCGGGGCGCCGCCGGACGCGCCGAGCGCCACGGCCTGTCGCAGGGCGACTTCTTCGACTTCGACGCCCTGGCCGCCGTCCCTGCGGCGGCCGAGATGCGCACCACGGCGGCGGCCCTGGGCTACGGCCGTGTGCTGGCCGAAGGCCGGGTGCGGCCCGAGACGGTCGAAGATCTGTGGGAGATGCAGAAGAACCGCGTCGACCTGCCCGTCGGGCTCAACGACGCCCTCGCCCAGAATCGTCTGGTGGACTGGTTCGAGGCGCTGGCCCCGACCGACATCGGTTATTCGAACCTTTCGGCCGGCTATGTGCGCTATCGCCGGATGATCCGCGACGGCCGCGGCTGGCCGACCTTCCAGGTTGGGCCGACCATCGAACCGGGGACCAGCGACGCCCGCATCCCCATTCTGATCCAGCGCCTCGTCGCCGAGGGCGATCTGTCCGCGACCGACGGCGCCCGGCTGGCGTCGATGGGCACGCTCTACGGTCCCGAGCTCGAGGAAGCGGTAAAGGGTTTCCAGGTCCGGCACGGACTGGGTTCCGACGGCCGCATCGGCACGGGCACCCAGCGCTCCCTGTCAGCCTCGGCCGAGGATCGCGCCCGCCAGATCGCGCTCAACCTGGAACGCCGTCGCTGGCTGAAGCGCGACCTTGCGCCCGAGCGGATCGAGGTCAACACCGCTGCAGCGATCATGGTCTACTGGAAGGACGGCAAGCCGGTTCACTCGAACCGCGTCGTCTGCGGCTCGCCGACCAACCAGACGCCCAGCCTCGAAAAGCAGTTCGCCTCGGTCGTGGCCAACCCGCCCTGGTACGTGCCCGCCTCGATCGCCCGCAACGAGATCCTGCCGCGCGGCCCGGGCTATCTGGCCAGCCAGAACATGTTCATCACCGAGTCCGGAACCGTCGTGCAGCGCGCCGGGCCCACGGCGGCGCTCGGCTATGTGAAGTTCGAGCTGCGCGACAGCTACGCCATCTTCCTGCACGACACGCCGTCCAAGGCCGCCTTCAACCTGTCCATGCGCCAGCGCAGCCACGGCTGCGTGCGGGTCCAGGACGCGGTCGAGTTCGCCCGTCTGCTGCTGTCGCCCGATCCTGCCCTGCTGGCCCAGTTCGACGAAGCCCAGGACAGCCGCGAAACCAAGCGTATCCAGACCGGCCGCGAGATCACCGTCCGCCTGCTGTACTGGACCGCCTTCGTCGACGGTCAGGGCCGCGTCGCCTTCCGCGAGGACGTCTACGGGCGTGACGACAAGCTGGCCGAGGCCCTCGGCATCGCCGTCAGTCTGCCCAAGCCGGTCGACGACGGCCGCAACGTGGCGAACGACGTCGGGCCGTAGTCCCTACTGCCGGAACGCCGCCGTCAGCCGGTCCAGCTGGCTCTGCACCGGGTTGACGGCCTCTTCCTCCGGCGCATCCAGATACATGCGCCGGTCGAGATGGAGCACGCGGTCGTACAGTTTCTCGGCCCGGACCACGTATTCGATCAGCGCGATCGGCAGGTCGGGGTGCGTCGGGTCCGTTTCGATCTTGCGCTCGGCCAGCCGATAGCGGGGCTCGCACGCCGCGCTGGCGGTCATGTCGCCCTCTCGCACCGCCCGCTGGACCAGCAGCCATGAGGCGATCTGCATCAGCCGGGTGGTCAGCTTCATGCTCTCGCCAGCATAGGCCAGGGCCGTAGCCCGGGACAGCAGCTTGGATTCTCGCCGGCCATCCCCGTCCAGATAGGCCGCGGTCTCCTCGACCAGCTCCATCCCCTCCCGGAATGTGCGGTCGAACAACTCCGACCGGGCGAAGTCGTCGACGACGGCCGCGCGGTTGCGTCCGGCGGGCGTAGGGATGATCAGGTCGTCGCTGGGCATCAACTCGGTCAGACTCATGGGGCAGGCGCATCCGTATCACGACCGGCACGGTTTCGCGCGGTAGCCGAGGCGCTTGCAACGGCCATGCCAGCAGACCGGGTCAGGGGCGGAAATTGAACATGGCGTCGGCCGCGTTCCGCTGTGAGGACTTGCCTTCTATGGCCGCGTTCGAGCGGGCGATCTCCGCCTCGAGCCCGGCGATACGCTGCTTGAGGTCCTCGACCGAATAGCCGTCCAGATCCTCGCGCGTCAGGGCGATCAGGGGCGCTCCCCGCGCCGGACGGGGCTCCAGATCCTCGAACATCGCCGCCTCCTTCTTGGCCAACCGGCAACCAGACGCCTATCTGAACGCCCGGACACGGACGATTGCAAGAACGGGGAGCCGATGCGGGCTATCGAAATTACTGGCGGATCGGGTCCCGCGGAGGCGCTGGCGCTCGTCGGGAGGCCCGATCCGGTCGCCGGTCCCGGCCAGATTCGCATTCGGGTGCGCGCCGCCGGCGTGAACCGACCGGACCTCCTTCAGCGGCAGGGCCGTTACCCCGCTCCGCCCGGCGCCTCCGACATACTCGGCCTCGAAGTGGCCGGAGAGGTGGACCAGGTCGGCGAAGGCGTCAGCCGCTGGAGCGCAGGCGACCGCGTCTGCGCCCTGCTGGGCGGGGGCGGCTATGCGGAATACGCGGTCGTCGACGCCCGCCACGTCCTGCCCGTCCCCGACGGCCTCAATATGGTGCAGGCCGCGGCCCTTCCCGAGACGGTCTGCACCGTCTTCGCCAATGTTTTCGAGGCGGGGACGCTGAAGGCCGGCGAAACCCTGCTCATCCACGGGGCGACCAGCGGTATCGGCGTCACCGCCATCCAGATGGCCAGGGCGGCGGGCGCCCGGGTCGTCGCCACCTCGCGTGGCGCGGACAAGGCGAGGGCCGCCAGGGCGCTCGGCGCCGAGCTCAGCCTTGATGCCCGTACGGACGACCTCGAGGCCGCGATCACAGCCTTCGGCGGCGTCGACGTGGTGCTGGATATGGTCGGCGCGGACTACGCGGCGTTGAACCAGACCGTGCTGAAGCCCTTCGGCCGCTGGGTGGTCATCGCCACCCTGTCAGGTTCGCTGGCGCAGGTGGACCTGGCCCGGCTGATGATGAAGCGGATCGTGCTGACCGGTTCGACGCTTCGCGCCCGGCCAGCCGACGAGAAGGCCCGGCTGATCGCAGCGGTGGAGGCGGGCGCCTGGCCGTGGATCGCGGCGGGGGCGGTGCGACCGCCCGTCGAGGCGACCTTTCCGCTGGAACAGGCGTCGGCCGCCCACCTGAGGCTCGAGGCGGGCGACCACGTCGGCAAGATCGTGCTGACGGCCTGACTACCAGCGTCCGCCGCCGCGACCGGCGGGACGGAGCGACGAGATGCGGTCGTTCATGCCCCACCGCTGCAGGTTCGCCACGTCGTCGCGGAACGTCTGGCACTGACCGCGGAAATAGGCGTCGGTGCAGGCCACCCACTCGCCGCGGAACTCCATTGAGCTGATCACGTCGTTGAAACCGCTGTTCCGCAGGTTCGGCATCGCGCCGGTGAAGCGGGTGCTGGCGCCGCGGAAATTGGAATCGCGGTACACGGTGATCGAGTTGCGCCCGCCGCCCCAGCCGCCGTCGTCGTCGGGACGTCCGCCGCCCGGCCGGTCCTCATAGGTCCCGCGGAACGGCCCGCAGGCCAGCAAGCCGTTGTCATTGCGAATCTCATAGTCCGAGCAGCGGTTCAGCTCGATCGACGTGCCGCGGATGTTTCCGCGACGGTCGCGGCAATCGGCGTAAAGCCGCCCACGATTGACGTACTCGCCGCTGCAGGTGTCACGATAGTCGCCGCGCGGCGCGACGCGCTCCTGACCGCCCCCGTTCGGAGCGGCTTCCTGGCCGGCGCCGGACAACAGGGCCACGGCGGCAAGGGTTTCGATCAACATGGGTCCCTCCATCGGGTTTCATGGACGCACAACGCGTCTGTGGAACCACTGTTCAGCCGCCCGGATGAACCGTGGCTGTATGCGGATGTCGGCTTTCGTTTTCTTTTGTCGCGAATGAGCCTATATCGGTGGCTTCCGCGCCCGGCCGAAAGGTCGGGCGCCGTCGTATCCGGAACCCGCCGCGGCGGGCCAAAAACAGAAGCAAAGACGCTCATGACCGACATCCTGATGCCCAAGGCCACCGCGGTCTGGCTGGTCGACAACACCTCCCTCACCTTCGAGCAGATCGCCGATTTCTGCGGCCTGCACCCGCTGGAAGTACGCGGGATCGCCGACGGCGACGTGGCCCGCGACATCCGCGGCGCTGACCCGCTGGTCAACGGCCAGCTGACCCGCGAGGAGCTGGACAAGGCCCAGAACGACGAAAACTACCGCATGCAGGCCGTAGTCAGCCGCCACGCCGAGCTGATGAAGAGCCACAAGCCGGCGCCGAAATACACGCCGGTGTCACGCCGCCAGGACCGCCCGGACGCCATCGCCTGGTTCGTGCGCAACCATCCCGAGGTCACCGACGCCCAGATCGCCAAGCTGCTGGGCACGACCAAGTCGACCATCGAGAGCGTGCGCAACCGCACCCACTGGAACAGCCCCAACATCAAGCCGGTCGATCCGGTGACGCTGGGCCTCGTCGGCCAGCTTGCCCTGGACGAACTGGTTCGCAAGGCCGCCGACAAGAAGGCGAAGGACGACGCCAAGAAGGGCGGCGCCACCCTGCAGCCCGCCGACGCCGCCGAGCCCGCCGAGCCGGAATTCGTTCCGGAAGCCCGCGAACGCCGCGGCGCCGAACCGACCGCCGAATCGGTCTTCGGCAAGAAGGACTGACAAAAACGGCCCCGGATCGCTCCGGGGCCGTCTTTCCTTGTGCGGGAGACCGTCGCTAGTGCGCTCGGGCCTCCAGACTGGTGATCTCTTCCTTGAGCCGGAGCTTCTGTTGCTTGAGCTCCCTTACGCGAAGCGAGTCCGTGGCCGGGTGGATCATCTCCCGCCGGATGGTCTCATCCAGGTTGCGGTGACGGTTTCCCAGTTCGCGGATACGAGCTTCGATGGTCATGGCTTGCGCCTCCATGTCTAAGGGACCACTAGATTGAGCGCCCGGCTTGACCGGCTGTGGAATCACTTTCCGGTGAGGCCGCCGGCCGTCCGGACCCGACGCCCTGGACCCGAATATGGCCGATGATTTGAACGGAGCCGTACGGACCTCGCCTCCCCGCCTCGTCGTCGGAATTTCCGGAGCGTCCGGCGCGGCCTACGGCATACGGACGCTCGACGCGCTGCGTGAGATGGGGGTCGAGAGCCATCTCGTCGTCACCCGCGCCGCGCTGCTGACCCTGTCGCAGGAAACCGATCTGTCGGCCGACGATCTGATGGGCCGCGCCGACGTGACGCACCGGCTCAATGACGTCGGCGCCTCGATCGCCTCGGGTTCGTTCCGGACCATGGGCATGATCGTCGCCCCCTGTTCGGTGCGGACCATGAGCGAGATCGCCACCGGCGTGACCTCGACCCTGCTGACCCGCGCCGCCGATGTCGTGCTCAAGGAGCGGCGGCCGCTGGTGCTGATGGTGCGCGAGACGCCGCTGCACCTGGGTCACCTGCGCACCATGACGGCTCTGGCGGAGATGGGCGCGATCATCGCCCCGCCCCTGCCCGCCCTGTACGCCCGGCCGGCGTCGATCGAGGAGATGGTCGACCAGTCCGTCGGCCGGGCGCTGGACCTGTTCGGCCTCGAGTGGTCGGGCGTCAGGCGTTGGGCCGGCCTGAAGAGCGCGACAGCGGAATGAGTTCGGACGGCTCGCTGTGGGACTGGGCGGTGCGGGCCTATGCCTCCGAGGGCGTGGGCGAGGCCTGCCTGCATCTGCAGGATGCCGCCGGCCAGAACGTGCCCCTGCTGTTGTGGGCCGCCTGGGCCGCGCGTACGGGCCGGCGACCGGACGCCGACACGCTGGAGGCCGCCTGCGACGTCGCCCGGGCCTGGCAGGAGGCGGCCATCGCGCCACTGCGAGCCATCCGGCGCACGCTCAAGGGCCGAAATCCGGATCTGGAGGACGGCGACCGGGAGGTGGTGCGGGCTCAGGTCAAGGCCGTCGAACTGGAGGCGGAGCGCCGCCTTCTGGCCGCCCTGGAAGCCCTGTCTCCGCCGTCCGGAGGTGCGCCGGGGCCGGTGCTGGAAGCCTTGGTCGCGGCGGCCCGGCAGTGGTCGCCGATGACGCCGCGGGCGGGGCTGGTCCAACTCGCCGAACGACTTCCGGCCTGAGCCGACGCACGCTATAAGCCCGCCTCCGGGGCCGACCATGAACGACGACGATCCGTTTCTGAGCGAGGAAGAGCTGGCGCTTCACGCCCGGCTCAAGGAACTGCGTCAGGAGCATTCCGACCTCGACGTCTCCATAGACGCGCTGTCGCGGATGCCTCTGCCGGATCAGCTGACCATCGCCCGGCTCAAGCGCAAGAAACTGACCCTGCGCGACGAGATCGTGAAGATCGAGGCCATCGTCCTGCCCGACATCATCGCCTGAGGCTTACCGGCCCTTCTTCCTGACCCACATGGCCGCGTCGGCTTCGGCGAGCCAGACCTCGGGGTCGGTGTGGCCGGCGAAGGCGCGGACGCCGAACGAGCCGCCAAGGCCGGCGGAACGGCCCTCCCATACGAACGGCGCCTTCTCCAGCGTCTCGGCGAGGCGGCGGGCCTTCTCGCGGCCTTCGTCGAGACCGGCGTTGAGCATCAGCAGGCCGAACTCGTCGCCGCCCAGCCGCCCGACGGCGTCCGACTCGCGCAGATTGGCCCGCATCATCTCGGCCACGTGGACCAGGGCGGCGTCCCCGGCGGCGTGGCCGAGGGTGTCGTTGACGCCCTTGAAGCCGTCGAGATCGAGGTAGAGCAGGACGGCGGGGACCTCATGGCGCTGGCAGAAGGCCATGGCGCTCTTCATCGCCGCCACGAAACCGCGGCGGTTCAGGGCGGGCGTCAGCACGTCGTGATCGGCCGCCGCCTCGGCCGCCTCGGCGCGGCGGCGCAGAGCCTCGACCTCGGCGCGGAGCCGCTCGATCTCGGCGATGGGGTTGATGACGGCCGCGTCGGTCACAAGCGAAAGAGCTCCCCGGCCGGCGACTCACCACGCCCCGGCCAGGAATGAGCCTAACGCCGTCGGTTGCGGGCGCAACGCGAGTCCTGTATCGCGCCGCTTTCCCGCGAAAGGCGTCCAGCATGGCGACTCAGACACCGCCGGTGGCGATCATCATGGGCAGCCGCTCGGACTGGCCGACGATGAAACACGCCGCCGACGCGCTGGACCGGCTGGGCGTGGCCTGGGACGCGAAGGTCGTCAGCGCCCACCGCACCCCGCAACGCCTGTTCGACTTCGCCACGGGAGCCCGGGCCGCGGGCTACAAGGTGATCATCGCCGGGGCCGGCGGCGCGGCTCATCTGCCGGGCATGGCCGCCTCGATGACCGAACTGCCGGTGCTGGGCGTGCCGGTCGAGTCGAAGGCGCTGAAGGGCATGGACAGCCTTCTCTCCATCGCCCAGATGCCGGGCGGCGTGCCGGTGGCGACCCTGGCGATCGGCGAGCCGGGCGCCAAGAACGCCGGCATTCTGGCGGCCCAGATCCTGGCGTTGTCCGACCCGGTGCTGGCCGGACGGCTGACCGCCTTCCGCGAGGCCCAGACCGAAGCGGTCCACGAGACGGTCGAGGACTGAGTGACCACGCTTCCGCTGCCTCCCGGATCGACCCTCGGCATTCTCGGCGGCGGCCAGCTGGGCCGGATGCTCAGCCAGGCCGCGTCGCGGCTCGGCTTCAACGTCGTCATTCTCGATCCGGAGGAGAACAGCCCCGCCGGGCGCGTCTCCCAGGGCCAGATCGTCGCCGCCTATGACAACGCCACGGCGCTGGGCGTGCTGGGCCAGACCTGCGCCGCCGTGACTTTCGAGTTCGAGAACGTGCCCGCCGCCTCGGTGGCGCGGCTGGCCGAGGGCGGCGCCGTCGTCTCGCCGGGGCCAAAGGCGCTGGCGGTGGCCCAGGACCGGGTCGACGAGAAGACCTTCCTGAACGGCGCCGGCGCGACCACGGTCGATTTCGTCGCGGTCGACAGCCTCGACGACCTGCTGGCCGGGCTGGAGCGGCTGGGCGCGCCCGCCCTGCTGAAGACCCGGCGTGAAGGCTACGACGGCAAGGGCCAGGTCTGGATCCATTCGGCGAAGATGGCGGCGGACGCCTGGCACGCCATCGGCGAGCGGCCGGCCATCCTCGAGGCGAAGGCCGATTTCACACGCGAGCTGTCGGTGATCGCCGCGCGCGGCCGCGACGGGGCCATCGCCGTCTATCCGCTGGGCGAGAACATCCACAAGGGCGGGGTGCTGAAGACCACGCTCGCCCCCGCCGCCGTCGACGCGAAGACGGAGAAGCGGGCCAGGGCCATCGCGAAGGCTGTTCTCGAGGGCCTGGACTATGTCGGCGTGCTGGGCGTCGAGCTGTTCGATCTCGGAGACGGCAAGCTGCTGGTCAACGAGATCGCGCCGCGGGTCCACAACACCGGCCACTGGACCCAGGACGGCTGCGTCTGCGACCAGTTCGAACAGCACGTCCGCGCCATCGCCGGCTGGCCGCTGGGCCCGACCGCGGCCCACGCCCGGGTCGAGATGACCAATCTGCTCGGCGACGAGGTCGAGCAGTGGAAGGCCTTGTCCGGCAAGGCCGACGCCCGCCTGCACCTCTACGGCAAGGCCGAGGCCCGGCCGGGCCGCAAGATGGGCCATGTGAACCGGGTGAAGCCGCTGGCCTGAGGAGGCCCGGGGGTGCGGGATGACAGGGTTCCCGCTGAAAAATGCGGGCTGTCACTTCATGAACAATCGCACGTAGGGTTCCGATTGCGGGATCACCGCGCCTGGACGGCGGCGGCGGGGTGATGGGTGCTGTCAAAGACCACGCCCGGCGGGCATTTGGACCATTATGCACGGGCCTGCGTCAGAAGCGGACGTGGGGGTCTTAGAGCCGCCGGCGCGCTTCGCCTGGGCGTGACCGGGAGTGTCGGAATGACGCCCGAAGTGTCGGGATGACAGGGTACGGGATGACAGGGTTTTGCCTTCTCCCCTCCGGGGGAGAAGGTGGGCGGCGGAGCCGCCCGGATGAGGGGGATGGTTGGGGCAAGCTGGCTGACAGCCGGTATGGAGCCGCCCGACCCCTCATCCGCCCCTCCGGGGCACCTTCTCCCCCAAGGGGAGAAGGATTCTAGCTTTTCGCCCCGTACCGCATCCGGCTCAGCGCATCCGCCAATTTGCGCAGCGGGGCGTCGAAGTCCTTGCCGGCCTTCCACTTCTCGAAGGCCATGACGTTCTCGATCCGGGCGGCCACGAAGGCCTCGGCGGCGTCCCTGCCGTCGAACCAGCGCATGGTCAGGGCCGGGATCAGGATGCCCGACAGGATGACGCGCTTGGAGTAGTGGTTCCAGTCGGTGGCGGTATCCCCGGCCCAGCGCCACAGCTCGTCAGCGGTCTCCCAGGCCAGCTTGAGGCCAAGATCGGCGTTGGTCGGCAGGGCCAGGAAGGCGGCGCAGCGGCGGGTCGCCTCAAGATCGGCGGCGCCGGCCTCCATCCGGGCGGAGACGGCGCGGGCGATTCGCTCGCGCATCTTCAGGGATTTGGGATCGACGTCGGCCAGCGACGCCAGCGCCCGCGCGTCGTGACGGCGCGACAGCAGTGCGGCGAGGTCGCGGGGCCCGTTGGGCAACAGCAACTCCTCGTCCCCGAGGGACAGGCCGTTGGCCTCGCAGGCCGCCCGCACCATGCGGCTGTTCCAGCCCAGCGCCGGCGCGCGCTCGACGCCGGCGTCCAGCACCGCCTGCTCCATACGGTCGGCCCAATCTCCTCCAGGACTGGCCCCTTCGGGCCGGCTGTTCGACAGGTGTGGCGCCTCGGTCATGGACGCAGCATATGCCCGTCCGGCGGGCGTTTCGAGCCTTCACATCTTGCCGCGACGATCTGGACAGGGCGGGGCCGCTCGTGTATCAGCCCGCCTTCACTCGCGGACCCCCGTCTGGCGAGGATGAGATTTATTTGTCTGCCCGTCTCCCTCACAGGACGCGGCGGGCGGCCAAAGGAGAGTTCAACCTGGTACAGATTTTCGTTCGCGATAATAACGTCGATCAAGCGCTGAAGGCCCTCAAGAAGAAGATGCAGCGCGAAGGCAGCTTCCGCGAGATGAAGCGCCACGTGCACTACGAGAAGCCCTCGGAGAAGCGCGCCCGCCAGAAGGCCGAGGCCGTGCGCCGCGCCCGCAAACTGGCCCGCAAGCGCGCCCAGCGCGAAGGCCTGCTGCCGCCGCCGAAGCCCCGGGTTCCCGGCGTGGGCGGCCCGGGCCGCGGCTGAGCCGACGTTACGAACTGAAGATCAGGGGCCGCTCCGGGAAACCGGGGCGGCCTTTTTCGTTCCGGAACCTGCCGACTGACCGCTCTTTCCGTCGTCATCCTCGGGCTTGACCCGAGGATCAGAGGCTGGGCCGGGCGTCCGTGGCGGCCCTCGGAACGTGAAATACACCCTGCACCGCGCACCGGACGATCTGATCCTCGGGTCAAGCCCGAGGATGACGACAAGGGGTGAAGTTCGGTCCTAGCCCGACGCAGATGGCGTGCATTGTCATCTCCCCCGCCCGATCGCCGCCCCGAACGCCTTCCAGCTCAGCTTCACGTCCGATAGCGCCCCGGCCCGGAAGGCGCGTCCCGCGACCCAGACCATCAGCAGGGCGAAGGCGAACATGCCGGCCATGGTGCCGACGATCTCGATCATCGGCGGGTCCGAAGGCGCGCGGGCGCTCATCAGGAAGGGCGTGAAGAACGGGATCCACGACATGATCTGGACCACTGGAGCGTCGGGCGTGCGGATCGCCATCTGCATGACCAGCAGCGGCACGACCAGGATCATCATGATCGGGCCCATCAGGGTCTGGGCGTCGCGCGGCGTCTCGCAAAAGGCCCCGATGGCCGCGAACAGCACGGCGTACATCAGGTAGCCGCCGACGGCGTAGATCGCGAAATAGCCGAGCAGGCCGCCCTCCAGCAGAACCTCGCCGATCATCCCCGCATATTGCGGCAGGCCGGCGATCAGGCCGGCCGCGCCGATGCCGCCCCAGACGAGCAGCACGGTCATGGTCAGGAAGGCCACGCCCAGCACTTTGCCGGCGAGAATTTCCGTGGCGGAAGCCGACGACAGCAGCACCTCAAGGATCTTGTTCGACTTCTCCTCCATCACGCTGTTCAGCAGGATCGAGGCGCCCGTGATGATCAGCGACCAGAGGATGAAGCCCGAGACCAGGCCGATGATGCCCGGCAACTGGTCGCGGAAGGACACCTCGCCACCGCTGGCCGACTTCGGCGACAGGGTCGTCACCTCGGGCTGGAAGGCTTCGGTCGTCGAAACGACCGTTGCGTCTATACCCGCCTCACGGAAGACCTCGCGACGCCATTCGTCCTTGAGCGCCGTGCGCACGAAGCGTTCCACCGAGGTGTCGGTGGCGCGCCGGCTCCAGACGCGGGCGGTCGGCTGTCCGTCCGCGCGGTTCAGCAGCACGACGGCGTCGAGCCGGTCAGGCCCGGCGACCTCGTCGCCGAGATAGCGTCGGGCGATCTCCTCCCGCGCCTCGCCCGGCGCCGCGGCGGTCAGATCGGCGGGGGGAGCGACGAAGGTCATTCGCGGGCCGTCGAGGCCGCTGAGCGCGCCCTTGGCCGCCTGCCCGCCGGCGGTCCCTCCCGCGGCGGCCTGAATCTTCGCCTCCGCCTCCTGACGCCGCTTTTCGCGCCGGGCCTGATCCTCCCGCAAGGCGTTCTGGACGGCGGCGGCGAGGCCGGAGGCCTGCGGCCCCTCTTCCACGACGACCACCTGCCGGATCGGCTCGCTGGTTTTCATCAGGACCGGTATGGCGCCCCCCAGCACGCCAAAGATCGGAAATGCCAGCAGCGACAGCCAGAAGCCCACCGTCTTCGCATAGGCCGCGAACTCGCGCCGGGCGATCAGCAGGGTGCGTTTCATCGGGCGATCTCCGCGGCTTTGACGGACTGGTCCTGATCCGGGTTGTCGCCTGTCAGGCCGATGAAGGCGTCGTGCAGGCTGGGCTCGCGCAGTTCGAAGCGGCGCACGTCCAGGCCGCCGAGGAAGGCGGCCTTGAGCGCGTCCTGGCCCCGGCCCCCGGCGGTCAGCGCCGCCTTGAGCACGCGCACGCCGTCGGCCTCGGAAACCACCTCGACGCCGCTGACGCCGGGCAGGCCGGCGGCCTGATCAGGGGCGATGACGCCTTCCAGCTCCAGGAAACGGGGCGTTGTGGCGCGGGCCTCGGCGACCGTGCCCTCGAAAGCCTTCTTGCCGCGCGCCAGCAGCACGACCTTGTCGCACAGCCGCTCGGCGTGCTGCATCACATGGGTCGAAAACAGCACCGTGGCGCCGTCGGCGGCCAGCTGGCGGATCACCGTCTCCAACCCCTGCTGGTTGACCGGGTCGAGGCCGCTGAAGGGTTCGTCGAGTATCACGAACTCGGGCCGGTGCACCACCGAGGCGATCAGCTGGACCTTCTGGGCCATCCCCTTGGACAGCGCCTTCATCTTCTTGCGCTTCGCGTCGCCGAGGCCCTGGGCGTCGAGCATCTCGCGGGCGCGGCGGCGCCCCTCGCCGGTCGGCAGGCCCTTGAGCGCGCCGAAGAAGGCGATGGCGTCGACGGGCGTCATCTTCTTGTAGAGGCCGCGCTCCTCCGGGAGGAAGCCGATCCGGTCGCGCACCTTGCGGCCGTCGTCGGCGCCGAGGATGGTGATGTGGCCCGAGGTCGCCGGCTGAAGCCCGAGGATCATGCGGATGGTGGAGGTCTTGCCCGCGCCGTTGGGGCCGAGGAAGCCGCAGATCGTGCCCTTCTCGACCTGGAAGCTGAGGTCGCGCACGGCCTGGAAATCGCCGTAGCGCTTGCTGACCCCGTCGAGCGTCAATGCCGCCGTCATATGCCCTCCACCGGATTCCGGTCTGTGAGGGCATTGGTAGGATTGTAAAGGACGTTTGACAACGACGATGACGCCCGCCGCCGTGCCCTTGTCATGAATTCCGTGTCATGTTCGGTGGATAGAGTCGGCGAGCCGGCCGGAATCCTGAATGCCCCACGAATACCCGCCCTCGCCTGTCGCGCCGCCGTCCGGCTCTCGCCTGTGGACAGCGGGGGCCACCGCCGGCGTGGCCGTCGCGGTGCTGGTAGGGCTGGCGGCGCTGCATCGGGAGATCGCCGGGCCCCTGCTGGCGGGAGCGGCGCTAGTGGCGCTGACCGCCTGGGCGGCGAACCGGCGGCCGGGACGAACTCCGGCGCCCGGCGCGGTAGAGACCGCACGCGCGGCGGACCCGGACCAGCCGGCCGCGGACCGGGTCTTGCTCGACGGGCTGTTCGAGGCGCTGGCCGACCCCGTGCTGGTGGTCTCCGGGGGCGAGGCGGACGACATAGCCGGCCGCCGGGTGGTGCTGGCCAACGCCGCCGCGCGCGACCTGCTGAGGATTTCGCGGGAGGGGGCGCTGCTGGTCTCGGCCCTGCGCGATCCGGCGGTGCTGGAGGCGGTGGACGAGGCGCTGTTCGGCGGGGTGGCGCGGACCACGGACTACGCCGGGGTCGGGGCCCAGACCCGGCACTGGCGGGCGCAGACCCGACCCCTGCCCTCGACCGATGGACGGGCGCTGGCCCTGGTGGTTCTGCGCGACGAAACCGACGTGCGGCGCATGGAGCTGATGCGCGTCGACTTCCTGGCCAATGCGAGCCACGAGCTGAGGACGCCGCTGGCCTCGCTGTCGGGCTTCATCGAGACGCTCAAGGGCCACGCCCGGGACGATCCGAAGGCGCGGGACAAATTCCTCGACATCATGGCGGCGCAGGCGGACCGGATGAGCCGGCTGGTCGCCGACCTGCTGTCGCTGAGCCGGATCGAGCTGAACGAACACGTCCCGCCCGCCGGCCGGGTCGATCTGGCGCGGACCGCTTCGGACGTGGTCGACGCGGTCAGCGTGCTGTCGGCGGAGCGGAATGTGCGGGTCGTGCTGCAGGACCGGACCATCAGCGCGCCGGTCCACGGCGACCGCGACGAGATCGTTCAGGTGGTCCAGAACCTGGTCGACAACGCCATCAAATATTCGGCCGCCGGCGACGCCGTCGAGATCGTCATCCAGCCGGAGGTGACGCTGGAGCAGGCCTCGGCGCCGTGGTCCGGCGGCAACCGGGGCGAAGGGGCGACGCGGCTGCCGCTGGTGACGCCCGACCGCGAACCGGGGCTGCGCTACGCCGCCGTCGTCGTGCGCGATCACGGCCCCGGCATGGCGCGCGAGCACCTGCCGCGGCTGACCGAGCGATTCTACCGCGTCGAGGGCCAGAAGAGCGGCGAGCGTTCGGGCACCGGGCTGGGGCTCGCCATCGTCAAACACATCGTCAACCGTCACCGGGGCGGGCTGACGGTGGAGAGCGCGCCCGGGCAGGGCGCGGTGTTCACCGCCTATTTCCCGGTGGCGGCCCCCAAGGGATCTCCGGACGGACTGTGACGACCGTGTCTCGGACGGCCGAACGCCGTAACAGAACTGTCACGCGCCCGTCTTAATCCGCTGACCATTCACAGGCAGGTTCCGGCCTCGGGACGGCCGGGCGACCGGCGCGTCCGATTCCCCCTGTCCGGACCCGCATGACCTGGTTTTTCCTGCCGATCCTGATCGTCGCAGCCGTCGCCGCCTACGTCGGCGGGCGCGCGCTGGCGCGTCGGCGTCAGCAGGGGGAGCGGGCCCATTCGCGGCCGGGCCAGCACGGCGCCTATGCGCTGATCTGGACCGTGGTTCCGGCGCTGGTCGTGTTGATCGGCGCCACGATCCTGGGCCCCTCCATCGAAGGCGAGCTGACCGCCGCCGGCGCGCCCGAGGCGGTCGGCGAGCTCGAACCGTTCCGCCGGGCGGCCTTCTTCGCCGACGCCCGCGCGGTCGGAGCCGGACAGCAGGCGGCGCAGATCTGGCCCGCGCCCTACGCCGAACTGCTTCCGGCCGAGGGCCAGCGCGTGGCGCGGATCGGTCTGGCGCTGGACCTCGCGGGGATCGCCGGAGCGGCGCTGGCGGCCTTGCTGGGGGCGTGGTTCGTGTTCAGCCGCATCCGGCCGGGCCTGCGCGCCCGCAACCGGGTCGAGGGCTGGATCGTCGGCCTGCTGTTCGCCAGCTCGGCGGTCGCGGTGCTGACCACCGTCGGGATCATCGCCTCGCTGGTGTTCGACTCCATCCGCTTCTTCTCCTCGGTGCCGATCGCGGAGTTCCTGTTCGGAACCCAGTGGAGCCCGCAGACGGCGATCCGCGCCGACCAGGTCGGATCGACCGGCGCCTTCGGGGCCCTGCCGCTGTTCGCCGGCACCTTCCTGATCATGCTGATCGCCATGGCCGTCGCCGCCCCGGTCGGGCTGTTCGCCGCCATCTATCTGTCCGAGTACGCCGGGCCGGTGTTCCGCGCGACGGTCAAGCCCGTGCTGGAAATCCTCGCCGGGGTGCCGACCGTGGTCTACGGCTTCTTCGCCGCCCTGACCGTCGGGCCGGCGTTCCGCGAGTTCTTCAACGGGCTTGGCGCCTTGCTGGTCGGCGGGCCGCTGGACGGCGTCGGCCAGTATCTGATGCTGGTGCAGAACCAGATGGCGCTGGTCGCCGGGGCGGTGATGGGGATCATGCTGATCCCGTTCGTGAGCTCGCTGTCCGACGACATCATCAATGCGGTGCCGCAGAGCCTGCGCGACGGTTCCTACGCCATGGGCGCGACCAAGTCCGAGACCGTGAAGCGGGTGCTGCTGCCGGCCGCCCTGCCCGGCGTGGCCGGCGCCATGCTGCTGGCCATGTCGCGGGCCATCGGCGAGACCATGATCGTCACCATGGCGGCCGGTCTGGCCGCCCGCCTGACCCTCAATCCGCTGGACACCGTCACCACGGTGACCGTCCAGATCGTGACCCTGCTGACCGGCGACCAGGAGTTCGACAGCCCCAAGACGCTCGCGGCCTTCGGCCTCGGCCTGACCCTGTTCCTGATGACCCTGGTGCTCAACATCGTCGCCCAGCGCATCGTCCAGACCTACCGGCAGCAGTATGACTGACGCGACCGTATCCCAGTCGGGCGAGATGACCGCGGAAGAGGCCGTCCGGGTCGACCGGCTGCGCGCCGGGCTGAAGCGGCGCTACGCCCGCGAGAAGCGCTTCAAACTGTATGGCCTGCTGGCCATCGGCGTGGCCGTGGGCTTCCTGCTGCTGCTGCTCGGCCGGATCGTCGAACAGGGCCACACGGCCTTCTACGCCCACACCATGACCGTGCCGGTCTACATGGACCCCGCCCGGATCGACCGCGCCTATCCGCAAGGGACCAACTTCGAGCTGCTGGTCGCCGAACAGCAACTGGCCCGACTGGGCGTCCAGGATGATGCGCAGGGGACGAAGGCGACGGCCATGCGCGGCCTGTTCTCGTCCGAGCTCAAATTCATCGCCGCCGGGCGGCTTCAGAGGCAGCCGGGCCTGCTGGGCCAGACCGTGCCGATCGCCGCGCCGCTGTCGGATGACGCGGACCTCTATTTCAAGGGCGAGATCTCGCGCGACACCCCGGCCGACCAGCGCCGCCTGTCCGACGAACAGATCGGCTGGCTGGACCGGATGCAGGCCGACGGCCAGGTCGCGAGCCGCTTCAACAGCGCCCTGTTCACCAAGGGCGATTCGACCGAGCCGGAGCTGGCGGGCGTGCTGGGGGCCGTGATCGGCTCGGCCCTGATGCTGCTGGTGACGGCGGTCATCGCCATTCCGCTGGGGGTGGGGGCGGCCCTGTACCTGGAGGAGTTCGCCCCCCGCGGCCGGCTGACCAACCTGATCGAGGTCAACATCAACAACCTCGCGGCGGTGCCGTCGATCATCTACGGCCTGCTGGGCCTGGCGCTATTCATCAACTGGATGCACCTGCCGCGAGCCAGCCCGCTGGTCGGGGGGCTGGTTCTGGCCCTGATGGCCCTGCCGACCATTATCATCGCCACCCGCTCCTCGCTGAAGGCGGTGCCGCCGTCGATCCGCGAGGCGGCGCTGGCCATGGGAGCGTCGAAGACCCAGACGGTGTTCCAGCACACCCTGCCGCTGGCCATGCCGGGCGTGATGACCGGGGCCATCATCTCGATGGCCCACGCCCTGGGCGAGACCGCGCCGCTGCTGCTGATCGGCATGGTCAGTTTCGTGCCGGGCGTGCCGCACGCCCTGACCGAGGCCGGCGGCGCCCTGCCCTCGCTGGTCTACATCTGGGAAAACGCCTCGGAGCGCGCGTTCCACGAACGTACGGCCGCGGCCATCCTCGTCCTCCTCGCCTTCATGATCGTCATGAACGCCGCCGCCATCTTCCTGCGGCGACGCTTTGAACGCCGGTGGTAGTCGTATGAAGTTCAAGCTCTTTCGCGCACCGGACGGCTCGCAGGGCGGCCCCGGGACGACCGCGCCCGTGATCGCCGCGCCGCCGGTCACCCACGGTTCCGGCCCGCAAGGCCCGACCAAGATCGCCGCGCGCGACGTCTCCGTCTTCTACGGCGACAAGCAGGCGCTCTACGACGTGTCGCTGGATATTCCGGACAAGACCGTCACCGCCCTGATCGGCCCGTCGGGCTGCGGCAAGTCGACCTTCCTGCGGACCATGAACCGCATGAACGACACCATCCCGGGCGCCAGGGTCGCCGGCCGCATCGAGATGGACGGCGAGGATATCAACGCCCGCTCGGTCGACCCCGTCCTGCTCCGGGCCCGCGTCGGCATGGTGTTCCAGAAGCCGAACCCCTTCCCCAAGACCATCTATGAGAACGTCGCCTACGGTCCGCGCATCCATGGCCTGGCCAGCAGCAAGGGCGAACTGGACGAGATCGTACAGGCGTCGCTGAAGCGGGCCGGCCTGTGGGAAGAGGTCGCCGACCGGCTGCACTCGGCCGGCACCGGACTGTCCGGCGGACAGCAGCAACGGCTGGTCATCGCCCGCGCCATCGCGGTCGAACCTGAGGTGATCCTGATGGACGAGCCCTGCTCGGCGCTGGATCCGATCGCCACGGCCAGGATCGAGGAGCTGATCGACGAGCTGCGCGAGCGCTACTGCATCGTGATCGTCACCCACTCCATGGCCCAGGCGGCGCGGGTCAGCCAGCGCACCGCCTTCTTCCACCTGGGCCGGCTGGTCGAGACCGGCGACACCGAGGACATCTTCACCAATCCCCGTGAGCGCCGCACGCTCGACTACATCACCGGCCGCTTCGGCTAGGATAGACCGTCATGCCCGAGCACACCGTCAAGGCCTACGGCGACGAGCTGAACCAGCTCACGGCCGAGGTCGCGCGCATGGGCGGCCTGGCCGAGGCGCAGGTCGCCGACGCCATCGACTCGGTGGCCCGCCGCGACGTGGCCCTGGGCCGCGCCGTGGTCGAGCGGGACGGCCGGCTGGACGCGATGCACCACGACATCGAGAAGAAGGCCATTCGCCTCATCGCGCTGCGTCAGCCGGTCGCCTCGGACCTGCGCCGGACCCTCGCCTCGATGAAGCTGGCGGTCGACCTCGAGCGGACCGGCGACCTCGCCAAGAACATCGCCAAGCGGGGCCTGATCCTCGCCGAGGGCGAGCCGATGCAGCCGCTGACGCGGTCGATCGAGCGGATGGGCAAGCTGGTCTCCATGCGTCTGCGCGACGTGCTGGACGCCTACGCCGCCGGCGAGGTCGATCGCGCCATCGCCGTCTGGAGCACCGACGACGAGGTCGACGAGCACTACAACAGCCTGTTCCGCGAGCTGCTGACCTACATGATGGGCGACGCCCGCACGATCACGGCCTGCACCCACCTGCTGTTCATGGCCAAGAACCTGGAGCGGATCGGCGATCACGCCACCAACATCGCCGAGACCATCTACTACGAGATCACCGGACTGGAGTTCGCGGGCGAACGCCCGCGCTGGGCTCCCGCGCCGGACGACGGCGGCCCCGCCGCCCCCTGAGTGACGACCGACTAGCCGGGAGAGTACGACGTGCAGCCCTATGTTCTGGTGATGGAAGACGAGGACGCGTTGGCGACGCTCCTCCAGTACAATCTCGAAAAGGAAGGCTATCGCGTCGTCGTCGCCCCCGACGGCGAGGAGGGCATGCTGCAGATCGACGAGCGGCTGCCCGACCTGGTGCTGCTGGACTGGATGCTGCCCAAGCTGTCGGGCATCGAGGTGTGCCGCCGCATCCGCGGCAAGGCCGAGACCCGCAACCTGCCGATCATCATGCTGACCGCCCGGGGGGAAGAAACTGACCGGGTGCGCGGACTGGACACCGGCGCCGACGACTACATGACCAAGCCGTTCTCGATGACCGAGCTGATCGCCCGCATCCGCGCGGTGCTGCGCCGCATCCGTCCGGGCCTGGCCGACGACCGCATCAACCACGGCGACATCGTCATCGACCGGGTCGCCCACCGGGTGAGGCGCGCCGGGTCCGAAATCCACCTCGGCCCCACCGAGTTCCGCCTGCTCGACCACCTGATGCAGCACCCCGGCCGGGTGTTCAGCCGCGAACAGCTGCTGGACGCGGTCTGGGGCTCGGACGTCTATGTCGAGGCGCGCACGGTCGACGTCCACGTCGGCCGGTTGCGCAAGGCGCTCAGCGTCGAGGGCACGATCAACCCGATCCGCACGGTGCGCTCGGCGGGGTATTCGCTGGATCTGGGGGGGTGAGCGCAGAGGCGGACCTCTCGGGCACTTGGACCGGGGTCTATTTCTACCCGGAGGACACGGCCTGGAACGCCAATGACACCTATCCTCCGACGCCATTCACGGCCGAACTCGTCGACGACCAGGGCCTGGTCAGCGGAACCACGCTCGAGCCGGACCTGACCGGACCTGTCCGAAACCTTGAGGTCAGGGCTTCCATCGAGGGCCGGCGCGCGGGCGCCGAGCTCCGCTTCACCAAATACCCTGACAGCCCGAGGCAGGACCCGATCCACTACACCGGGGAGATTTCCGCCGACGGGAACAGCATCGACGGACACTGGGTCATTCCTGGCGACTGGTCAGGGACGTTCCGGATGCAGCGAAGGGCGCCGCCGGTGACAGCCGGGCTGGAGGCGACGGCGAGTGTCCGGAACTGACGCCGAGCCGCTTCCGACCCGCTGCAGTCCTTCACCGTATCTGTTCCAAGCATTTTTCAGGCCCCAATCTCACCACCGCCGTCATCCTCGGACTTGATCCGAGGATCAGGGGCGAGAGACGGGCTGTGCGGCGGTGACGGCCCTGCGTGCCCGACCGTGGTGTGCTCGACGGAGCACCGGACGGTCTGATCCCCGGGTCAAGCCCGAGGGTGACGGGGAGAGGGATGGCGGATAAGGCGGCTCTTTGCGGTGGAGACATTCGCCGCATCGACCCGTGGCGGCCCTGCCTCGCTTCTGCTTAGCTGCAGCATGGCCCACATCCGCGCGACACGCGGCCCCTTTTCCCCCAGAGGATCGCTGGCGCATGCGCGGCGGCGGCCGTTCCTGATCGTCGACTCAGGTTGGCCGACTGTCGAGGATGAACTCAACATCGACAGCTCTTTGCTGCTCCCGTTTGCGGAAGGGAGGATGGTTTGTCGGCTCGAGCTTATGATCCACAGCACGCATTGGGCGGGTGAGCGCCTGTTTGAGCCGTTTCCGACAGATGCGACACCCGGAAGCCTTGTGTTGGATGCAGGCGCCGTCGCCCAGCGTTGTTTCGACGGCCCCGTCACTGTCCTCGCCGCGGAGTCAAAGTCTCGGGTCAGGATCGTGCTGGACGATCGTCCAGCATCGGATCTTGTGGCGCTGTCGCCCAATTGCGTTGCCCGGTTGGGTGAGGGCGTTCTGCTCGGGTTCGACATCCGGCGCTTCACCCGGAAGTGAGGTCCGCCATCCACCCCTAACGGACATCGCCTTCACCCCGCGACGATGTCCTCCGGCTCCAGTTCGTAGACCGTGGCGCAGTATTCGCAGGTGACCCGGATCTTGCCGTCGGCCTCAACCATGTCGGCGCGTTCCTCCGGCCCGAACGAGGCCAGCACAGCGCCGATGCGGTCCTTCGAACAGCGGCAGACGGCGCTAAGGGCGCGCGGGTCCTCCAGCCGCACGCCGTCCTCGTGGAACAGGCGGAACAGCAGGGTCTCCGGCGAAATGGTCGGATCGATCAACTCGTCGTCGCCGAGGGTCTGGAACAGGGCCCGGCTGCGGTCCCAGGTCTCGAGCGTCTCGCCACGGGCGTCGTCGGCGGCGATGACCTGGATCATGGCCCCGCCGGCGCGCCACGCCGTGCCCGCGTCCGTGGTGATGGCCCCCACGGCCAGCCGCACCTTGGTCGGGATTTGCTCGGACTGCTGGAAATAATGTTCGGCGGCCAGCGACAGGCTCTCGCCCTCGATCGGGGTGATGCCCTGGG
This sequence comes from Brevundimonas sp., assembly GCF_035626975.1. GTDB lineage: Bacteria > Pseudomonadota > Alphaproteobacteria > Caulobacterales > Caulobacteraceae > Brevundimonas. The sequence goes on along the minus strand of NZ_DASPMQ010000001.1, from coordinate 31,719 downwards.
TGCGCTCGAAATCGGGGCCGCGGTCGAGCGTCATCACGAACACCCCCTCGCCCAGCAGCGTCTTCGCGCCGGGGCGGGCGAAGCCCTGCGAGGCGGCGGCGACCTCGGCCTCGTCGAAACGGCAGTAGCCGCGCAGATGGCCTTGGGTGTCGTAGTCGGCGACGACGTAGCGGACCGGGCCGTCGCCCTGGGCCTGGACGATCAGCCGGCCCTCGAACTTCAGGGCGGAGCCGATCAGGGCGGCCAGGGCGCAGGCCTCGCCCAGCAGGGCGGCGACCGGCTCGGGATAGGCGTGGGCCGACAGGATGGCATCGATGGCGTCGCCCAGCCGGACCAGACGGCCGCGCACCGGCCAACCCTCGATCTGGAAGGCGGCGGCGATGTTGTCGGCCAGGGGCGCGGCGGGGGGCGCGGCGGCGGCGGGCGCGTGATCGGTCACGGCGGTCCTCAAAGGGGGCGATTGTGCGGAAGCGCCGCAAGATAGGCGCCCGTATCGCGATTGGTAAGGGCGTCATGCTAGAGCAGGAACCGGCGGGGCCGCGGCCCCGTTCCAGAAGGCCCCTGTCGAACCCATCCAGCCGGCGATTTCATGACCAAAGCGACGCTCAAGCCCCTGAAGCAGCAGGCCATCGTGATCACCGGCGCGACGTCGGGGATCGGTCTGGCGGTGGCGCGGCGGGCGGCGCGGGCCGGGGCCTGCGTATTCCTGATCGCCCGGGGGGAAGGCGATCTGAAGGCCCTCACCGAGGAGCTTCAGGCCACCGGCGCGCGGGCGGCCTGGGCCGTCGCCGACGTGGCCGATTACGACGCCCTGGCCGAGGCGGCGGACAAGTGCCGGCGGCTGTTCGGCGGCTTCGACACATGGATCAACAACGCCGGCGTTTCGATCTTCGGGGCGATCCGGGAGACGGCGCTGGAGGACCAGCGGCGGCTGTTCGAGACCAACTACTGGGGCGTGGTCAACGGCTCGCTGGTGGCCTCGGAACACCTGCGCGAACGGCCCGGCGGCGGGGCGATCATCAATGTCGGCTCGATCCTGTCCGACGCGCCGATCCCGGTGCAGGGCGTCTATTCGGCCTCCAAACACGCGGTGAAGGGCTTCACCAACGCCCTGCGCATGGAGCTGATGCGCGAGCAGGCCCCGATCGCGGTCAGCCTGGTCAAGCCGGGGGCGATCGACACCCCCTATAACAAACACGCGCGGAACCTGACCGGGCAGGCGATGCAGAACCCGCAACCGGTCTATGCAACCCATGTGGTGGCCGACACCATCCTGTACTGCGCCGAGCATCCGATCCGCGAAATCACCGTCGGCGGCGGCAGCCGGCTGATCGCCAGTTTCTATTCGGCCCTGCCCGGCGTGGCGGAACCTCTTTTCGCGCGGTTCGCTCCTTCCCTGATGCGGGACAGGCGTTCCGCGTGGCAACCGGACGAGGACGGGCTCTACGACCCGACCGAGGACGGTCTCGACGAAGAGGTCTACTATCCGATGGTTCGACAATTCTCCGCTCTTGCCGAAGTCAGGAAGCATCCGGGCATCACCGCCGGCGTCGTCGCCATCCTCGCCGGCGTCGGCCTGGCGACCCTGCTGCTGAACCAGCGCACCGGCCCGACGCGGCTTGAAAACCTGCGCGGGCGGTTCGATCCGCGCGGCTGGATCGATACAGGCGGGCTGCGCACCCGGTTCGACGATCTGACCGAAACGGTGCGGCAAGGCCTGGCCGGCGCCGGCGAACGCGCCGCGGAGTTCGGCGACGACGCCGGCCACCGCTCGCGGCGCTTCTTCGACGACACCCGCCGCTCCTCGCGCAAGGCCTTGAAGAAGCACGGCAAGCGTGCGCGCCACTACGCCGCCGAGGCCGGTGGCTATGCGCGCGACCATGCGAAGGAAGGCGGCGCCATCCTGGCGTTGGCCACCATAGCGGCGGCGATCGGCGCGGCGGCGCTGGACGCACGGCGGCCCGACAGCAAGCTGCGCAGCCTCGGAAAATTCTGACCGGCCAGGTCGCTTTCGGGCATTGCTGCAAGTGCGAAGGTCGGCCAAGGTCTGCGCATGGCTGACGCGACCTTCGTTTTCGACTTCGACTCCACGCTCGTCCGTATCGAGACGCTGGAGGCGCTCGCCGACATCGCCCTGGCGGGTTCGCCGGACGCGGAGGCCGTCCGGGGCGAGATCGCGCGGCTGACCGACCAGGCCATGGCCGGCGAGGTCGACTTCGGGGAGGCGCTGCGCCGCCGCCTCGCCCTGCTGCCGCTCACCCGCGAGCACGTCGCCGAACTGGCCGGCCGCATTCTCGACGAGGGCACGCCTTCGGTGCGCAAGAACCTCGCCTTCTTCCGCGACAGGCCCGGGCGGATCGTCATCGTCTCAGGCGGCTTCCGCGAAATCATCGCCCCGATCGCCGAGCGGCTGGGCGTCGCGCCGGAGCGGATCCTCTGCAACGACCTGGTCTATGACGCCGACGGCCGGGTCAGCGGGGTCGACGACGCCAATCCCCTGTCCCGCGCGGGCGGCAAGGCCGAGGCGCTGAAGGCGCTGAAGCTGGCGCGTCCGGTGGTCATGGTCGGCGACGGCTGGACCGACGCCGAGGTCAAGCAGGCCGGGGCCGCCGACCGCTTCTACGCCTTCACCGAGATCGTGCGCCGCCCGCCGGTGGTCGCCGCCGCCGACGCCGAGGTCCGGTCACTGGACGAACTGCTGCATCTCGAGGGCCTGACCGGCCGCTGGTCGTATCCGCGCAGCCGGATGAGGATGCTGCTGCTTGAGAACATCCATCCCGCCGCCGTCAAACGGCTGGAGGATGCGGGCTACCAGGTCGAGACGGTCAAGGGGGCGCTGGGCGAGGACGCCCTGATCGCGCGCATCAAGGGCGTGCACGTGCTGGGCGTCCGCTCCAAGACCCAGGTCAGCGCCGCCGTGCTGGACGCCGCCGACAAGCTGATGGCGGTCGCGGCCTTCTGCATCGGGACCAACCAGATCGACCTGGACGCCGCCGCCGGGCGCGGCGTGGCGGTGTTCAACGCCCCCTACTCCAACACCCGCTCCGTGGTGGAGCTGGCGGTGGGCCTGACCATCGCCCTGCTGCGCGACGTGGCCGACAAGTCGGCGGCCATGCACCGGGGCGAGTGGAACAAGTCGGCGACCGGCTCGCGCGAGCTGCGCGGCAAGACGCTGGGCATCGTCGGCTACGGGGCCATCGGCTCGCAGCTGTCGGTGCTGGCCGAGGCGCTGGGCATGCGGGTGATCTTCCATGACCTGACCGAGCGGCTGGCCCTGGGCAACGCCCGGCGCATGCCGTCGCTGGACGCCCTGCTGGCCGAGAGCGACGTGGTCAGCCTGCATGTCGACGGGCGCAGCGACAACACCACCCTGATCGGCGCGGCCCAGCTGTCGCGGATGAAGCCGGGCGCCCTGCTGCTCAACCTGTCGCGCGGTCATGTGGTCGATGTCGGCGCGCTGGCGCAGGCGCTGGGGTCGGGCCGCATCGGCGGCGCGGCGGTGGACGTGTTCCCGGAAGAGCCGGCGACCAACGCCGATCCGTTCGACAGCCCCTTGCGCGGCCTGCCCAACGTCATCCTGACGCCGCACATCGGCGGCTCGACCGAGGAGGCCCAGGAAGCCATCGCCGAGTTCGCGGCCGAGCGGCTGCTGGGCTATCTGAATCGCGGCGACACCACCTTCTGCGTCAACTTGCCGAACGTGCAACTGGCCGAGGTGTCGGGGGCGCACCGCATCCTGCACATCCACCGCAACCAGCCGGGCGTTCTGGCGGAGTTGAACCGGGCCCTGGCGGCGGCCGGGCTCAATATCCTTGGCCAGCACCTGAAGACCGACGAGCGCACCGGCTACGTCATCACTGACGTCGACCGCGACTACGATCCCGCCTCGCTGACGGCGCTCAGAAGTGTGGCCGGGACGCTGCGCTTCCGGATGCTGCACTGAAAGCTTCCCCGACGGTATCTTGCGCGCCGCGAAAACCCGCGCAGAGTGCTCGCAACGGTCGCATGATGACGGCCGAGGGAGGATCATCGATGTCTCGTTTCCTGCGCAACGCGGCCGCCGCCGCGCTGGCCGTCGCCGCTGTCGGCGCGTTCGCGTCCACCGCCAGCGCCCAGACCTACAGCCGCCTGGTCGTATTCGGCGACAGCCTGAGCGACAACGGCAACCTGTATGCCGCCTCCGGCAACACCCAGCCGGCCTCGCCGCCCTACTATCAGGGCCGATTCTCGAACGGGCCGGTCTTCACCGAACTGCTGGGCTTCAACGCAGGCCGCTACACCGCCGGCGCGCCGGTGACCGGCAGCGTCAACTACGCCTTCGGCGGGGCCCGCACGGACAACGCGGCCTTCCCCCCCGGCATGCGCAACCAGTTGCTGGCCTACATCGGCGCCGGCGGCACCTTCGGCGCCAATGACCTGGTCAGCGTCCTCGGCGGCGCCAACAACATCTTCCAGGCCTTCCCGGGCGCGGCGGCCAACCCGCTGACCGCCCAGGCGACCATGCAGGCGGTGGCGACCGGGGCGGCCAACGACATCAACTTCATCGTCAACTCCGTCGCCGGCGCCGGCGCCGGGACGGTCCTCGTCACCAACCTGCCGCGGCTGGGGCTCACACCGCAGTTTTCGGCGAGCAACCCCCTCGTGGGACCCGCCGGTTCGGCGCTGGCGGACTTCACGACCACGACGTTCAACTCGGCGCTGTTGACCGGCCTGTTCGGGGTCGCCGCCGCGAACCCGAACTCCAACATCATCATGATGGACCTGTACAAGATCAGCGGTCCGCTGGCGGCCGATCCCGGCGCCTTCGGCCTGACCAACGTCACCACCGCCTGCTTCAACCCCATCGCCATGACGGTGTGCGCCAATCCCGACAGCTACCTGTACTGGGACAGCGTGCACCCGACCGCCGCCGGGCACCGTCTGATCGCGGCGCTGGCCAACGACTATCTGTACTACGGCGACCTCGGCGCCCAGTCGACCGTCCAGGCCGAGACCGGCTTCCGCCAGCGCGAAGACCTGCTGGATCTCGCCGGCGAGGGCCTGTCGGCGCGGGGATCGTGGGAACCCGGCACCCGTCTGACCTTCGGCGCCATCGCCGACAGCGTCGAGACGGACGCCCGCGGCGTCGTGGCCGAGGCCGAGGCCACCGGTTGGGGCGGTCGGGTCGGGCTGGACCACGTGGTGTCCGACACGACCCGCTTCGGCATGGCCGGGACCTTCCGCACCGCCGAGGTCGAGGCCGGGCCGATGGCCTTCGACGTCGAGACCTACGCCTTCGACATCTTCGCCGGCTGGCGTTCTGGCAATACCTTCGTCAACGCCACGGTCGGCGGCTCGATCGACCAGTATGACGAGATCACCCGCATCACATCCCTGACTCCCATCGTCCACACCGGCACGACGGACGGCGGCAGCCTCGGCGCCCGCCTGCAGGGCGGGATGTGGTTCGACATGGGCGGCATCGCCCTGTCCCCCCGCGCCGCGGTCAGCTTCGTCTCCACCGACGTCAACGGCTACGTCGAGCAGGGGGCGGCCGCGCAGTACCAGTACGAGGACCGCAGCGTGCAGGCGGCAAGCGGCGAGATCTCGCTGCGGGCCGAAGGCGGCGGCGAAGGCCTGAATTTCTGGATCGAAGGCGGCTATCGCGACACGTTCGGCGACAGCAGCGACGCGGTGCGGGTCGGCATCGCCGGCAATCCGGCCCACGTCCTCGAGCGGGACATCGAGGATCCGTTCGGCGGCTCGATGATCGCCTCGGCCGGGCTTGAGGCGGCCGTCGGCCCGGGCACGGTGTCGATCGGCTATCGCGGCCGCTTCGGCGACGCCGCGGACAGCCACGTCGGGGCCGTGACCTTCAGCCTGCCCCTGCAGTAACAACCCGCCGATATACGGATCAGGCGCGTCGCTTTCGGGTGGCGCGCCTTTTTCGTGGGCGCGATTTCATTGTTTTCTCACAGATTTTTACCGCCCCGCTGCGACCTCCTGTCACCCTGGGGGAACCTTTTCGGCCCCAAAGTCGCCCCGCCCTGCCCGTAGAAAGACAGCTCTCCCGGTCGCCGGCCGAGAGTGTCGCCAGCTTGCGGCCCACCGGCGCCTTCACCGCTCAGATTGAGCCGAAAAGACGGAGCCGACGCCGCCATGCGACGCCTGTTGCCGACCGCCCGGTCGTTCCTGTTCCATTCCGGTCAAGCCGCCGCGCTGGTCTCGGTCGCCGTGCTCGCCATGGCCGCCGCCCCCGCTCCGGAGCCCTATTATCCTCCGGCCGACGCCGAACTGGCCGTGCCGGAAGCGCCGCCCGTGACCGCCGTCGCCTCGCCTGCCGGCCCGATGACCCGGCTGATCGCCTTCGTCGCTCCGCTGAAAGGCTACGCCATCAACTCGGCCTTCGGCCTGCGCCGCCTCGCCGGCGAGGCCCGGGCGCGCCAGCACAAGGGCGTCGACATGGCCGCGCCGCAGGGCACCAGTGTCTTCGTCGCCTGTGAGGGCGAGGTTCTGCGCACCGGCTACGACGCCGACGGCTATGGCCGCTTCATCGAAGTGCGCCACCCGAACGGCATGAGCACCCTCTATGCCCACCTGAGCCGCGTCGACGTCTCCACCGGCGATCGCGTGACCGCCCAGGAGCGTATCGGCCTCGTCGGCTCAACCGGCCATTCGACCGGTCCGCACCTGCATTTCGAGGTCCGCCGCGATCACGCCCAGGTCAATCCGACCACGGTTCTGGGTCGGGAATTCGAGATACCGGTGACAGAAATCAGCGCTTAAGCGGCGCCATACCTACGGTTTGTTCACCCATTCTCTGGATAGTGTCCGGTTGAGAATGGGGGCGACTTGGACCGGATACTCTACTGCCTGACGATCGAGCACGACTGGCGTTGGACGCTGGCGGCCGGAGTCCTGTGCGTCTTCGGGCTCGGGACCGCCTTTCGTCTTCTGGTTGAGGCCCGGGGCCTGCAGCGCGCGCGCCGGCGCGAAGTCGGCCTGATGGGCGCCGTCGTCGGCGGCGTGGCGGCCTTCTCCACCCATTTCGCGGCGATGCAAGGCTACAACGCCGGCGGCGAGGTCCGATACGGCCTGTCTCTGACCCTTGTCTCCCTGGCCCTCGGGGTCGGCGGCGTGGCGCTCGGCTCCATGATCTTGATGATCAGGGGCAACCGCCTGTTTCGCGGGCTCGGCGGCATGGTCGGCCTGTCCGGCGTGGCCGCCATGCATTTCGTCGGCATCGCCGCGCTTGAGCTTCCGGGGCGCGCCATCGGCTGGGATCCCGTCCTTGCGGGGGCCGCGGTCGCCGGCGGTCTCTCCATGGCGCTGCTCACCGGGGCAGTCGTCTACGGCAAGGGCGCCGCCCGCTTCGTGGCGACCTGCCTGTCAGGGGCGTTGTCGATCATCGTCCTTCATTTCACGGCCATGAGCGCCATGGCCGTTACCCCCGTGACCGAGGCGATGGCCGCGACGGGCGGCCTTGGTCCGAGCTTTTCGGCCTCGACCATGCTGATGGTGCTGACCGCCATGGTCATGGCCATTGTCGCCGTCGCGGGCGCCGTCGTCTGGATGGGCTATTTCTCGCGCGCCAGCGCCCTGAACCAGATTCGCGAGGCCATCGACGCCATGCCCGACGGCCTGGCCTTTTTCGACGCCGACGATCGGCTGGTGTTGTGGAACAACCGCTACGACGAGGTGAACCCGGAGCTGTCGTCGAACCTCCAGGCCGGCATGACCTTCCGGGAGATCATCCAGATCGGGCTGGACGAGGGCCTGTACGCCGAAGCCCGGGGGCGTGAGACAGAGTGGATCACCGAGCGCATGAACTCGCGCCGCGCCCTCTCGGCCATGATGGAGCAACGCATCGCCGGCGACCGCTGGCTGCGCGTGGCCGACCGCCGCACGGCGGCCGGCGGCATCGTCACCGTCTGCACCGACATCACCGACCTGAAGAACGACGCCAGGGCCCTGGCCGAGGCCCGCGACGCCGCCCAGGCGGCCAACGCCGCCAAGAGCCAGTTCCTGGCCAATATGAGCCATGAGATCCGCACGCCCCTGAACGGCGTCATCGGCGTGGCCCAGGCGCTGGCCAGCACCGACCTGTCGCCGCAGCAGACGGAGATGCTGGAGCTGATCCAGTCGTCGGGGCGAACGCTCCAGGTCCTGCTCAGCGACATCCTCGACCTCGCGCGGGTCGAGTCCGGGCGGCTGGAGCTGTCGGAGGAGGCGTTCGACCTCGGCCGCGCGGTCCGCGAGGCCGCCCAGCTCTATGAGGCCTCGGCGCGGGAGAAGGGGCTGCAGTTCTTCGTCGAGATCGCGCCCGAGGCCGACCGCTGGATCGCCGGCGACGTGGTGAGGCTGAAGCAAATCCTGACCAACCTGGTCTCCAACGCGGTCAAGTTCACCACCGAGGGCTTCGTCAGTCTGACGGCCGCCGCGGGCCCCGATCGGGACGGCGCGCCGACCCTGCGCTTCTCGGTCGAGGACACCGGCATTGGCTTCGACTGCCAGACGCGGGAGCGGCTGTTCAGCCGGTTCGAACAGGCCGACGGGGCGATCACCCGAAAATTCGGCGGCTCGGGGCTGGGCCTGGCCATCTCGCGCCAGCTGGCCGAAATGATGGGCGGCGACCTGGACTGCGAGAGCGAGCCGGCCGGCGGCTCGGCCTTCATCCTCACGGTCCCGTTCAAGGCGGCCGAGGCGCCGGCGATGTCCGGCGAGGCGCTGGTGGAGGACGCGGCGGAGGAGCGCCGGACCGTCCGTGTGCTGATGGCCGATGACCACCCGGTGAACCGCCGCGTGGTCGAAATGATCCTGGGCCAGGCCGACGTGGCCCTGACCTCCGTCGAGGACGGCGCCCAGGCGGTCCAGGCGGTCCGTGACGCCGACTACGACCTGATCCTGATGGATATGCAGATGCCGGTCATGGACGGGCTGACGGCGACCCGGGAGATCCGGCTGCACGAGGCGGCCATGGGGCTGGGGCGGACGCCGATCGTCATGCTCACCGCCAACGCCCTGGCGGAGCACATCGCCGCGGCCGAGGCCGCCGGTGCGGACCTGCACCTGGCCAAGCCGTTCGACGCGGCCGAGCTGCTGAACCTGCTGGTCACCCTGCCCCGGGCGGCCGCCCGGGCGCTGGCCGCCGCCTGACGAGACACCCTATTCGTAGCCGTGCGCGGCCTCGTTGATGACCTGCGAGGGCATGGACGAGAAGTCTACCGCGACCGGCCGGGCGGCCTTGGCCCGGAAGGTCTTGATGACGTGCTCGAGCCGGCGGCGCACCTCACGCTCGGCCTCCGAGCCGGTCTCGAGCTTCAGGGGCGCGAGGCAGAAATCGATGATCGCCTGCGGGCTGGACATGGGTTCCATGGGGCTTCTCCTGCTCATTCCGCCGCGACGAACTGGGCGGTTTCGGTGGATTCTTTCATGGCCGTGGTCGAGGATCGGCCGTTCGAGATGACGGTCGCCACCTCGTCGAAATAGCCGGTGCCCACCTCGCGCTGATGGCGTGTGGCGGTGTAGCCGCGCGGCTCGTTGGCGAACTCGCGCTGCTGCAGCTCGGAATAGGCGGCCATGCCCCGGTCGCGGTAGCCGTCGGCCAGTTCGAACATCGAGTTGTTCAGGGCGTGGAAACCGGCCAGCGTCACGAACTGGAATTTGTAGCCCATGGCCCCCAGCTCACGCTGGAATCTGGCGATGGTGGCGTCGTCCAGCCGGGCCTTCCAGTTGAACGACGGCGAGCAGTTGTAGGCCATGAGCTTGCCGGGGTGTTCGCGCTGGACCGCCTCGGCGAAGCGGCGCGCGTCCTCCAGGTCGGGGTGCGAGGTCTCCCACCACAGCACGTCGGCGTATCGGGCGTAGGCGAGACCGCGCGCAATGCAGTGATCGAGGCCCGTCCCCTCCTTCAGCCGGAAAAAGCCTTCGGGCGTGCGGTCGTCGCGGCGGATGAAGGGATGGTCGCGGGGATCGACGTCGGAGGTGATCAGCTGCGCGCTCTCGGCGTCGGTGCGGGCCACGACCAGGGTCGGGGCGCCCATGACGTCGGCGGCGAGGCGCGCCGCGATCAGGTTTCGCTCGTGCGCCTGGGTCGGGATCAGCACCTTGCCGCCCAGGTGGCCGCATTTTTTCTCGGAGGCCAGCTGGTCCTCGAAATGGACGCCGGCGGCGCCCGCCTCGATGAAGGCCTTCATGATCTCGAAGCTGTTCAGCGGCCCGCCGAAGCCGGCCTCGGCGTCGGCGACGATCGGGGCGAACCAGTCGCGTTTGACGCCGCCCTCGGCGTGTTCGATCTGGTCGGCGCGCTGCAGGGTGCGGTTGATGCGCCGGCACAGCTCCGGCGCAGCGTTGGCCGGATACAGCGACTGGTCGGGATACATGGCCCCGGCGGTGTTGGCGTCGGCGGCGACCTGCCAGCCCGACAGGTAGATGGCCTTGAGGCCGGCGCGGACCATCTGCATGGCCTGGTTGCCGGTGACGGCGCCCAGGGCGTTCACGAACGGCTCGTCGTGCAGCAGCTGCCACAGCCGGTTGGCGCCGCGCTCGGCCAGGGTATGGGTGATCGGCAGCGAGCCGCGCAGGCGCAGAACGTCCTCCGGCGTGTACGGGCGCTCGACGCCGTCGAAGCGGCCGGCGGGCGAAGGGACGAGGTCGGCGAAGGTGGTCATGGTCGATCTCTGCGCGATCACGGCGTCAGGCCGCGGATGACACGAAGGGAACCACGTCGCAGTCATGAATTATACAGTGCAAGCGGCACATTTCGCGTCATTCAGTCATGATATGACACCTGCTGTTAAGTCATTTTGTGACATCGTGCGGTGATGGAAGCGAACGCCGACCGCAAGCTGTTCCTGGGAGGCCGCCTCAAGCGGCTCAGGCGCGATCTGGCGCTGACCCAGACCGCCATGGCCGCCGACCTGGGCGTTTCCCCCAGCTATCTCAATCACATAGAGCGCAACCAAAGACCGGTGTCAGCCCAGCTTCTGCTGCGTCTGGCCGACACCTATGACGTCGATCTGCGCACCCTTGGCCAGTCCGGCGGGCCGGCGACCGAGTCGGAACTGGCCGAGGCCTTCGCCGACCCGCTGTTCCAGGGCCTGACGGTGCCGCGGCACGAGATCGTCCAGTTGGCCGAGGACCAGCCCGCCGCCGCCGACGCCCTGCTGAGGCTCTACCGCGCCTTCGCCGACCGCCGCGCCCGCGACCGGGCCGAGGCGGACGTCACCGGCGGCGCGGGCGACGACAGTCCCGCGGACTGGGTCCGGGATTACGTTCAGGGCCGCCGCAACCACTTTCCGGAGCTGGATGCCCTGGGCGAGGCTCTGGCGGACACGCTCGAGGCCGGGACGCCGGGGGAATCGTTTGAAGCCCGGGCCCGGGCCCGGCTGCAGTCGCGCCATGACCTGACCGTCCGCACCCTGCCCGCCGACGTCATGGTCGAATGGACCCGCCGCTACGATCCGCACCGCAAGCGGCTCCTGCTGTCCGAAACCCTGGGCCCGTCGTCGCGCGCCTTCGCCGTGGCCTTCCAGCTGGCCCTGTCCGAGCACGACGCCGAGCTGACCGCCCTCGCCGACGCGGCCTCGGCGCCCGACGAACCCACGCGCCGCCTGCTCAAGGTGTCGCTGACCAACACCCTCGCCGCCGCCCTGCTGATGCCCTACCCCGCGTTCCAGCGGACGGCCGAGGAGACCGGTTACGACCTGGCGCGGCTGCAGGCCCGCTTCGGGGTGTCGTTCGAACAGGCGGCGCACCGGCTGACCACCCTGTCGCGGCCCACGGCGCGGGGCGTGCCCTTCTTCCTGATGCGGGTCGATCAGGCCGGCAACATCTCCAAGCGGTTCGCCTCGGGCGCCTTTCCCTTCTCGCGCTTCGGCGGGGCCTGTCCGCGCTGGCGACTGCACAGCGCCTTTCGCACGCCCGGCCGCATCGTCACCCAGATCATCGAGACGCCGGACGGCCAGCGCTGGTTCACCCTGGCCCGAACCGTCGACCGTCAGGGCCATGACGCCTTCACCGAGGGCCACGACCTCGCCATCGGCCTCGGCTGCGAGCTGAAGCATGCGCATCGCCTGATCCACGCCCGCGGCCTCGACCTCGTCGCCCCCGAGGTCACCCCGATCGGCCCCGCCTGTCGCCTGTGCCACCGCCACCCCTGCGCCGAGCGCGCGGCCCCGCCGGTGGACCGGCCGCTGGTGGTCGACGACTGGTCCAAGTCCGTCAGCCCCTGGCCGTTCGCCGACGCCGTCGCGCGCGGCTGAGTCAGGCGGCGGGGATGGCTCTCTCGATCGCCTCGTTGACACAGGCGGCCAGGTCGCTCTGCCCGAACGGCTTGGCCAGTCGCGGCAGGTCGGCGCCGGCCTGCTCGGGCGCGAGGTCGGCATAGCCAGAGGTGATGATGACCGGCAGGTCCGGATGGCTGCGCCGAACGGCCCGGGCGAACTGGGAGCCGCTCATGTTCGGCATGACCTCGTCGCTGATGACCAGGTCGACGTCAGGCCGGCTGCGCAACGCCTCGAGACCCTCCTTGCCCGATGAGGCGACGATCACCTCGTGACCGAGGTCGTCGAGCATGGCGGCGGTGTTGGTCAGGACCAGGCTGTCGTCGTCCACCGCCAGGATCAGCAGCCGACGGACGGCCCCGGAGGCCTGATCCGCCCCGTCGTTGGCCGGGACGTGGGAGGGTTCAGCCCTGACGACGGGCAGCCAGAGCTCCACCTGGGTACCGCGCCCCGGATGGCTCGTCATCGTCAGCCAGCCCCCGGACTGGGCGGCGAGGCCGTGGACCATGGACAGGCCGAGTCCCGTGCCCTTGCCGACGCCCTTGGTGGTGAAGAAGGGCTCGGTCGCACGGGCGAGCGTCGCCTCGTCCATGCCCTCGCCGGTGTCCGCAACGACAAGCCGGACGTAGTCTCCGGGGGCGAGCGTGGCGTGGCCGCGGATCCGTTCGGGCCTGGCGCTGATGGTGATGGAGCCGCCGCGCGGCATCGCATCCCGCGCGTTGACGGCCAGATTCATCAGCGCCGCCTCCAGCTGGTAAGGGTCGGTGTGCACCCGGGGCAGCTCGCTGGGGAAGCGCATGTTGACCTCGATGCTCGGGCCGATGGTCCGGTCGAGAAAATTCATCAGGCCGCGGACTAGCGACGGCACGTCGACCGCCTCCATCTTCAGCTCCTGCTTGCGCGCGAAGGCCAGCATCCGCTGGGTCAGGATCGCCCCCCGCTGCGCGCCCTGCACGGCGTTGTCGATCAGCGGGGTGATGCGCGGATCATAGGGCACCCGCTTCCTGACCAGCTCCAGGCTGCCGAGAACCGCCATCAGCAGGTTGTTGAAGTCGTGGGCGATGCCGCCGGTGAGCTGGCCGATCGCCTCCATTTTCTGGGACTGGAACAGGGCCTCCCGGGCCTCCTCCAGCGCCCGCTGCGTCTGCATCCGTTCGGTGATGTCGCGGGTCACCTTGGCGAAGCCGATCACCTGACCGTCGTCATCGCGGATGGCGTCGATCACCACATGGGCCCAGAAGCGGCTGCCGTCCTTGCGGACCCGCCAGGCCTCCTTTTCGAACCGGCCCGTTCGGAAGGCGGTTTCGAGGGCCTTGGCCGGCTCGCCGGCGGCCCGGTCCTCGTCGGTATAGAACCGCGAGAAATGCTGGCCGATGATCTCGTCGGGGGCATAGCCCTTGATGCGGGCGGCCCCGGCGTTCCAGCTGCTCACCTGGCCGGACGGATCCAGCATGTAGATCGCGTAGTCGGTCACGCCCTGGACCAGCAGCCGGAACTGTTCCTGGCTGCGGCGCAGCGATTCCTCCGCCGCCCTCCGTTCGGTCAGATCGCGCGTGATCTTGGCGAATCCGACCAGTTCTCCCGACGGCGTGCGCACCGGATCGATGACGACGTGGGCCCAGAACTCCACGCCGTCCTTGCGGACCCTCCAGCCCTCCTGTTCGAAACGGCCTTCCTCGGCGGCGATCCGCAACGCCCGCGCCGGCGTGCCGGCCGCGCGGTCCCGTTCGGTATAGAAGCGGGAGAAATGTTCCCCCAGAATCTCGGACGGCTCATAGCCCTTGAACCGCTGCGCGCCCGCGTTCCAGCTGGTGACATGTCCCTGGGGATCCAGCATGTAGATCGCATAGTCGGTGATGGCGTCGACCAGCAGCCGATAGCGATCATCGACGGCGGGAACAGACCCCGACACTTCAGAGACACTCATGCATCCGCCCCCGGGCTCCGTCTGTCACGGAACTGGCGATAACGCCAACTGACGGGAGCGGTTCCAGCAATATCCCCAAGCCCGGTCAGGGGCGCGTGACGTCCAGCGCCCTTGCGGCGGCCGCCAGCTCCCCCGCCATCACCGCCTTCAGCCGTTCCGGCGCGACGATCTTGACCTGCTCGCCCCAGGTGAACAGATGCCAGGCCAGTTCTCGCATGCCCGAGGCGCGGAAGCGGACGACGACGCCGCCGTCCGGCTGGTCCTCGAGGCTCTGGGTCGGGTGCCAGCGCCAGGCCCGGGCCTCCGACGCGCCGTCCGGCGACACCTTCAGCACCACGTCCTCGATCTCGTCCTGATAGATGCCGAACGACTGGCTGGCGAAGGCCTGCAGATCGAAGTCCGCCGGCGGAGAGGCCACCCCCTCCTCGGCCCGGACCCCGCTCATCCGGTCGAGGCGGAAGGTCTGGACGCGACCGCTCTCGCGGTCGGCGGCCACGAGGTAGTTGGCGCGGCCGAACATCACCCCGCACGGGGCGACGCTGCGGCGGCGCGCCTCGGCCCCCGGCCGGCTGTAGATGAAACCCAGCGGCCGTCCCGCCAGAATGGCCTGACGGATCTCTGCCAGCACCGCCTCGTCCGCCGACGGCCGGGGGCCGGCCTGCACGGCGATGGTCTCGGCCCGCACCAGCGCCTCCAGATCGGGGGCCAGCCGGTTCAGCGTGGTCGAGCGCATGGCCGACTTCAGTTTGCGCTCCAGACCTTCCAGCGCGGCGGCCCGTCCCGGCTCGCCGGTCGCCCGCAACCCTTGCGCGGCCTTGGTCAGCTCGACCAGTTCCCCGGTGGTCGGGGCCTGTTCGAAAGCCGACAGGCCCCCGCGGATGCGCCAGCGCTTGTTCGGCGGGTCCGAAACCTCCTCCGTCTGCGGGAACAGCATGATCACGGCGTCGCGCAGGCGCTCGGCCGTGCGTCGCCCCACGTCCAGGTCGCGCTCGATCTCGCCCAGCGTCAGGCCCTCGGCGCTCGCCGCCATGCGCCGGGCGAGGTCGATGACCATGGCCGCCTTGTCGTGTCTCATGCCTCCACAGAAGCATACGTCCGATTTTGACGCAACGCTGTCTCATAGTCGAACCATCGACAGACACACCGCTTCAGGAGTTCTCTCATGGCCCGCGCTTTCACCCCCCAAACCGCCGTCGCCGCCTCCCGCTATCTGATCGTGCCGTGCGAGGCCGACGGCTGCGGCGATCTGGCCGTGATCTGGGACCGGCTCGAGGAACAGGTGATCGACGTCATCGACGCCCGCCTGTCCGCCCGTTACGCCGACGAGGACGCCCTGTGGGACGAGGCCAGGCCCGCCTTCGATCCGGCCGAGGATTTCCGTATCGCCGCCTGAACGTCCCGTCCGGCTTGCGGCGGCGGCCGGGGGCGGCTAGCCCTCCACTGCCTCGGGAGGACGATTGAGCATGGCGACGCAGACGGTGGACGGAGCGCGGCTGGTCAACGGCGCGCTGGCCGCATTCCAGGCCCGCGAACGCGACGACGCCGCCTATCTGCTGGCCAAGGCCGTGCAGGCCGACCCGCCGCTGGGCGCGCGCTGGGCTTCGGTGTCGCGGCTGGCCGCCACCATCGGGGAGATCACCCTGGCCCTGGCGGCGGCGCGCAAGCATGTCGCCGCGACCCCGACCGCCGAGGCGCGGCTGGCCTACGCCCAGTTGCTGATCCAGAGCGGACGGACGCAGGACGCCCTGCGCGAGGGCGCCGCCCTCGCCCGCGAACGGCCCAACGATCCGGCGGCGCTGCACTTCCTGGCCACCTGCCAGGTCCAGCTCGGCGACCACGACGCCGCCATCGTCAACCTGCGCCGGATCATCGCCCTGCCGACGGTGCACCTCGGCGCAGAGAACGCCTGGCATGTGCTGGCGGACATCAAGAAGTTCACGCCCGACGATCCCGACATCGCGCAGATGGAGGCGATGCTGGAGCGGATCGGCACATCGGAGGCCAACCGTCAGAGCCGCATCGTTCTGCTCTATGCGCTCGGCAAGGCGCTGGACGACGCCGGCCAGACCGACCGCGCCTTTGCCTGTTTCGATGAGGCGGCCAGGCTCCAGAAGCTCGACAGCACCTTCAACGCCGACAACGCCGACGCCTTCGTCGACGCGGTGGTCAAGGGCTACGACCACGTCTTCAGGGACAGCCTGCCGAAGAGCACAGTGGACAGCGACCGGCCGATCTTCGTGCTGGGCCTGCCGCGCTCGGGCACCACCCTGGTCGAGCAAATTCTGGTCAGCCACTCGCAGGTGGTCGACGGGGCCGAGGCCAATCTGTTCCGGCCCGCGGCCATGGCCATCAAGGGCTATACGCCGGACGAGATCCGCGCCTCCTTTGACCGCCCCGACGCGGAAACCCTGCCCGGCCGGATCGGCCGGGCGTATCTGCACCTGGTCGACGAGCGGTTCGGCAAGACCGGCAAGGTGGTCGACAAGACCCTGAACCAGACCCGTTACCTCGGCCTGATCCATCAGGTGCTGCCGAAGGCGAAGCTGATCTGGCTGCGCCGTGATCCCGCCGGCATCGCCTGGTCCTGCTACCGCACCCGCTTCGCCAGGGGTGTCGACTGGACGCGGTCGCTGACCGACATCGCCGCCTATTTCAAGGGCGAGGACCGGCTGCACGCCCACTGGTCGGCTGTGCTGGGCGACAGCCTGCTGACGGTGCCCTACGAGGCGCTGGTGGATGATCCGGACACCTGGATGCGGCGGATCATCGAACACGTCGGACTGGAGTGGGAAGAGGGCGTCCGCGACTTCCACAAGATCGAACGGGCCGTCACCACCGCCAGCTTCGCCCAGGTCCGCAAGCCTGTGTACGCCTCGTCCAAGGAGGCGTGGAAGCGGTATGAGAGGCACCTGAAGCCGTTCTTCGACGCCTACGGCCGTTAGCCGGGATAGAGCGCCCGCAGGTGCTCGACCGACGAGACCGCCATCTGCTTCAGCACCGCCGGGTCCACATCCGCCAACCGGTTGACGTAGACGCAGCCCTTGCCGGCCTTGTGCCTGCCCAGCCGCGCGAGCTGATCGCTCCGCCCTTCGTCGCAACCGGACAGGTAGAAGACCAGATTGCCCTTGCGCGGCGAGAAGCCGACCAGCGGCGCATCGCCCTCGTGCCCGCTGGCGTAGCGGTAGTGATACGCGCCGAAGCCGACGATCGACGGCCCCCACATCACCGGCGGCTCGCCGGTCGCCTCGCTCAGCAGCGCGCAGGCGGCCTCCGCGTCGGCGCGGCGTTTGGGGTCCTCGACGGCGGCGATGAAGTCGGCTGCGGAAACCTCGGTGGGCCTGGTTTTGGCTTCATAGGCCATCGTCTGACTTCCGTTTGAAGGCCTCGTGCGGCTCGGCATAGTATCGGCTGAGGTCCCTGCCGCTGATGCCGAGCATGCGGCGCGCACTGCTAAACGCGGGCTCGCCCAACTCGGCCCGTAACGCCCGGACGCACGAAATCGAATGGGCGGGGGCCCTCGGACCATGAGGGATGGACGCGAGAGATTGCTCGTCCAGTTTGTTCACCGCCTCAAACCACCGACGAGCGCCGGCCTGGCCGCCTGAACGGGCGTCCTGCAGATGCACGACCTCGCCCCTTGGAAAATACACGGCATAGCTCAACGTCGCGATATCTGACCGCCGACGGTAGTTGATCAGGGCGCAGCCCACCTCGATCTGCGTGGCGGTCTCAAATCGCAGAACTTCCTCGCCCGGCGCGCCATCCACACCGGAGGCGACGATCCGGTCGGGATATATCCTGACGTGGCTGCCCAATGAGAGGGCGACTGCGGCCGCTGCCGCCAAAGCCAGGAACAGCCAGGGCCACCTCACCACGGGCCACCAGGGCCGGGAACCACGGACGCAGATGACAATCGCGAGGACTGCTCCGAGGACACAACCGGCGGCCGCCCACGGGGCTAGCGGGACGTTGGTCACCGGCCACGACAGAATCGCTGCCTCATCGGTGAAATTAAGCCGACGGCGAAGCCAGTCAGCGCCGACCACAATCCCCAGCGGGATTCCGACGCTGATGCACAGCACCAGCATGGCGTCGTCGAAGCGCTTTTTCAGGGCGTCGTAGGGGAACGGTTTCATAGGGAGGCGAAGGGACGGATCACAGCGCCTTCACGATCCCCTCGACCATCTTCTTGGCATCGGCGAACAGCATCATGGTGTTATCGCGGAAGAACAGCTCGTTCTCGACGCCCGCATAGCCGCTGCCCATGCCGCGCTTGATGAACAGCACCGTCCCCGCCTTCTCCACGTCCAGCACCGGCATGCCGTAGATCGGGCTCTGCGGGTCGGTCTTGGCGGCCGGGTTGGTGACGTCGTTGGCGCCGATGACGAAGGCCACGTCGCAGCTCGAGAACTCGCTGTTGATGTCCTCCAGCTCGAACACCTCGTCATACGGCACATTGGCCTCGGCCAGCAGGACGTTCATGTGGCCGGGCATGCGGCCGGCGACGGGGTGGATGGCGTATTTCACCTCGACCCCCTCCTCCTTCAGCGCATCGGCCATCTCGCGCAGGGCGTGCTGGGCCTGGGCCACCGCCATGCCGTAGCCGGGCACGATGATGACCTTGGAGGCGTTCTTCATGATGAAGGCCGCGTCCTCGGCCGAGCCCTGTTTGACCGGGCGCGTCTCGACCGCGCCGCCGGCGCCCGCCGCCGCGTCCCCGCCGCCGAAGCCGCCCAGGATGACCGAGATGAAGCTGCGGTTCATGCCCTTGCACATGATGTAGCTCAGGATCGCGCCCGAGCTGCCGACCAGCGCCCCGGTGATGATCAGGGCGATGTTCTCCAGCGTGAAGCCCAGCGCCGCCGCGGCCCAGCCCGAGTAGGAGTTGAGCATCGACACCACCACCGGCATGTCCGCCCCGCCGATGGGGATGATCAGGGTGGCGCCGAGGATCAGGGCGATCAGGAACACGCCCCAGAAGGCCCAGGTCGCGGTCCCGCCCGAACCGATCATGACCCCGATCAGCAGCACCAGTCCGAGGGCCAGGGCGATGTTGATCAGGTGCCGCGCCGGCAGCAGGATCGGCGCCCCGCTCATATTGCCGTTCAGCTTGGCGAAGGCGATCACCGAGCCGGTGAAGGTCACCGCCCCGATGGCCACGCCGAGGCTCAGCTCGATGATCGACAGGGTCTTGATGCCGACGGCGCCCGAACTGGCGACCGTGGCGATGCCGAAGCTGTCCGGCGCATAGACGGCGCCCACGGCCACCAGACAGGCGGCCATGCCGACCAGCGAGTGGAAGGCGGCGACCAGCTGGGGCATCTGGGTCATCTGCACCCGCGCGGCGATCAGCGCCCCCGCCCCGCCGCCGATCACCACGCCGCCGCCGATCAGGGCCAGCGTCAGCGGGTCCAGCGTCCCGCTCGACCACAGGGTCGCCAGCGTCACGCCCACGGCCAGCGCCATGCCGACCATGCCCAGTGTATTGCCGCGCCGGCTCGTCTCCGGGCTCGACAGCCCCCTCAGGCTGAGGACGAACAGGACGCCGGACACCAGATAGGCCAGGGCCGCGATCGATGCGTTCATGAAATCTCTCCGGCGGAAATCGAGGTCGGCGTCTTCCGGCGTTCCCGGGCCCGGACGATCCGGCCGGCGATCACGACCAGCACGAAGGCGGCGAGGGCGACCGATCCGAATATGAGGCCTGCGCGGAGCAGTCCGGCCCAGCCGCCATCGTTGTAGCGGCTCAATATGAAGGTGACGGCGACGGTCGCCATCATCGCCCCGCCCAGCGGCGCCTGCACCGCCGGCCGCCAGGCGGCGGACACCATCATCACAAGCAACAGGATGATCGAAATCAGCAGGAGTCCGCCCTCAAGCTCTTCCAGGCTGCCTCTCACCACCCAGAGGATAGCGACGACTCCGATCATGACGAGAGCGGCCACGACCCGGCCGGCGATAATCAGCGGACGCGCGTCTTTCCCCGCCCGCCGGCTGTCCATGCCCGCCATCGCAAGCGCCGCGAGCAAGCCGGCGAGGAGGGGCACGGCGATGATGAGGATCATCATGGCCATCTCTATTTCCCCGGCGGCGGGCAGGCCGTGCGCGCCAGCCGCCACAGGGCGGCGGCGATGAACAGCGGGCCGACGAAGACGACGGCCCAGTCCCAGATGCCCATCTGTTTTTCCTGCGCCACGATGCGCAGCAGGACCGACGAAAACAGCAGCACGACGCCGCAGTCGAGAAAGCGCAGCTTGCGGATAGCGTTCTTCTCGCCGAGCCAGCTCCACAGCCACAGGCCCCCGCCGATCGCCGTGGCGATCCAGGACGCGCTCACCGCGAACTGCTGGATGTCGAAGGTCATCCGGCCTCTGCGGCCTTCGCCGGCGCAGGCGGTCGCTCCTTCTTGCGGTACATGGCCAGCATGCGCCGGGTGACCATGAAGCCGCCGAAAATGTTGACGCTGGCCAGGGTCACGGCCGCAACGCCGGCGCCCTTGGCGATCCAGCTGTCGCCGCTGTCGGCGGACAGGGCGGCCGCCGCGATCAGCCCGCCGACCACGATCACCGACGAGATGGCGTTGGTCACGGCCATCAGCGGCGTGTGCAGCGCCGGCGTCACCGACCAGACGACGTAGTAGCCGACGAAGATCGCCAGCACGAAGATGGCGAGGCGAAAGACGGTGGGGTCGACGTGTTCCATGCCTAGACCTTCCGCTCCAGCCGTTCGTCGATAGAGGCCAGAAGCCAGAGGCCGCCACCCGCGACGATAGTGGGGATGATACCGTCGAACATCCGGTCCAGGATCGCGCCGAAGGCCGCCGCCGACGCCGGCGCTCCGCCGGCGACAAACACGGTCACCATCGCGACCACGCCCCAAGCTGGAGCGGCAATGACAAGGAACAGTCCCAAACCCTTCAAAAAGCGTCGCATCATCCCCTCACCCCCTCATGCACCACGGCCCCGCCGTGGGTCACCGCCGCCGCCTTGAGGATCTCGTCCTCCAGATCGACCGCCAGCGCGCCGTCCTTGACCATCAGCCCGACGAAGGCGCTGAGGTTCCGCGCGTACAGCGCCGAGGCGTCCGCCGCGATCCGGCCCGCCATATTGGTCCAGCCGACGATCTGCACGCCGTTGGCCGTGGTCACCACCTCGCCCGCCCTTGCCCCCTCGACATTGCCGCCGTTGTCGATGGCGAGGTCGACCAGCACGCTGCCCGGCTTCATCGAGGCCACATGCGCCGCCGTGATCAGCCGCGGCGCGGCGCGGCCGGGGATCAAGGCGGTGGTGATGACGATGTCCTGCTTGACAATGTGCGAGGCGGTCAGTTCGGCCTGTTTGGCCTGATACTCGGCCGACATCGGTTTGGCGTAGCCGGCGGCGGTTTCGGCGGCCTTGAACTCCTCGTCCTCGACGGCGACGAACTTGGCCCCGAGGCTCTCGACCTGTTCCTTGGAGGCCGGGCGCACGTCGGTGGCGGTGACCACCGCCCCCAGCCGCCGCGCCGTGGCCACGGCCTGCAGCCCGGCCACGCCCGCGCCCATGACGAAGACCTTGGCCGGGGCGACCGTGCCCGCCGCCGTCATCATCATCGGAAAGCCCTTGCCGAAGGCGTAGGCCGCCTCGATCACCGCCCGGTAACCCGCCAGATTGGCCTGCGAGGACAGGGCGTCCATCACCTGCGCCCGGCTGATGCGGGGCACGAATTCCATGGCGAAGGCGGTGACGCCGGCGCCGGCCAGCGCCGTCACCGTCTCCTTGTCGCGATACGCGTCGAGCAGGGCCACGACCACCGCGCCGGGCTTCAGCGCGCTGCTCTCCTGCGCCGTCGGCCCGCGCACCTTGAGCAGGATGTCCGCCCCGGCCAGCACGGCCTTGATGTCCGGCTTCACCGCCGCGCCCGCGGCGGCATAATCCGCGTCGGGAATGGACGAGCCCGCGCCGGTTCCGGCCTCGACGGTCACGGCCGCGCCGAGCGCGATAAGCTTCTTCACCGTTTCCGGGGTGACGGCGCAGCGCGTCTCGCCATCTCGGCGTTCGCGGGTCACGGCGATGGCGACAGCCAAGCGAATCCCTCCGTCAGAACTGGACGCGGGACGTTAGGCTGATCGGGGACGGCGCGTCAAAGCGGCTGAGGGCCGGGCTTTCAATACCCCGCTCATCCCGGCGAAAGCCGGGACCCAGTTCTTTGGGTGATGGGCGGTGGGCGTGGACGGACTCAACACCAGTCCTGATGCGCCGGCGTCAAGCTGGACAGAACTGGGTCCCGGCTTTCGCCGGGATGAGCGGCCAGACGTCAGTGAGACTTCTTGCCCGACTTCAGATACAGGAAGCCGGCGACCAGCAGCACCGCCGCCGCGGCCGCGCCGCCGATGAGGCTGCCGCCCGGCTGGAACCACAGCACCAGGAAGGTCAGCGTCGCCGCGATCAGCAGCGAGCCCCACTTGGCCAGGTTGATGAACAGCGTGAACGTCGCCGCCTGCTCGTCGATCTTCTGTGAGCCGCGAACATAGTCGTCATGCTCGGCGTCGGAGGCGTGGTGCGGGTCGGCCATGATCGGGTCCGGGAATCTGCAAGAGGCGTTGGCGCCCTTATAGCGGCGCGGCCCGCGCGCTCAAGCGGGCGGCGACAATTCGCGCCGGCGGCTCAGTCGAGCGCCGCCAGCACATCGCGGGTGAAGGCGATGAAGTCGAACCGCTTTCCCGCGGGGTCCTCGCCCCGCCGCACGATGACGATGTTCCGACTGGGCACGATGACCACGTACTGACCGCGGTTGCCGTTGGCCGAGATCGCATCCGCCGGGATGCCTTCGGACTTGTCGAACAGCCAGAAAGTCGCGCCATAACCCTGTTCGCCGTTCGGCTGCGGTCCGGACGGGCGCGAGACGTAGTCCCGCCAGTCCTCGGGCAGGATCCGCTCGCCATCCACCACGCCATCATCGACATACAGCTGTCCGAAGCGGGCCAGGTCGCGGGCGGTCGACCACACCTGGCTCGACAGCACATAGTTCCCGCGCCAGTCCGTCTCCGCGACCGTGTCGAGCATGCCCAGCGTCCGGAACAGTTCGGCCGGCGGATGCTCCCCGAACGTCGGGGCGATGCCCAGGATGGCCAGCAGGATGTCGTTGTTGGCGTAGCGGAAGCGCGATCCCGGAGCCGCGATCAGCGGCCAGGTGGTGGCCTGCTCGTCCACTCCGACCCCGCCAAAATACAACGCATCGGTCCGGTTGCCGGCGAAGTCGCTGGTCAGGCCCGAGGCCATCCGCATCAGGTTGTCGAGCGTGATCGCCCCTCGCGGATCACGCTCCCGGCTCCAGTCGGCGATAGCGGCGGGCGCGTTGACGTCGACCTCGCCGCGCTGGACCGCGGCCCCGATGACCGTCCCCGCCAAGCTTTTGGCCACCGACCATGTCCGCTGAGGCACATCGGGGCCAAAGTCGGGAGCATAGTGTTCCGCGACGAGGCGGCCGTCCTGAAGGATCACGACGCCCGTGGTGTTCGTCCCGCTGCCATAGCCCTCGTCGAGCGCGCGCGCCACGACCGCCCCAAGAGCGGCTGCATCGCCCCGGGGAGCCGCTTCGATCAGCGGTCGGGGTCGAGCGGGAGGGCGACCATGCGCCCGCTCGGGCCCGCGTCCGGTCCAGCCCACTGGCATGATGCTGCAGCCGTGGCCACGCTCGAACAGCGCCGTGCGTGGCGGCAGGGTCTCGTCCCACCGGACGGAGACGCTGTGGCTGCCCACCTCCGCAGGCATCTCCCGCACCAGCGCATCCAGCTCCGGATAGATTCCGACCAGCTCATTGGCCTCGACGCTTTCGACCGTCCGTGATCCGCCCGCGGCCTCGGCGTTCTTCAGCGCCCCGCAGACCATCAGCGCCTTGTAGCCCGCCGCCATCGCGCGGGTCGCCGGCGTAGGCTCCGCGGGCGGCGCCTGGGCGAACGAGGGCCCGGCGAGAACGGCGACGGCCGCGAGGATCAGAATGCGCATGGCCGGACGCTCCCCCGCCGCCACCGCTCCGTCAACTCACACCAGCGCCTCGAACCGGTCGATCAGCCCCTCCAGCCGCTTCGTGCCGATGGTCCAGAAGGCCGGGTCGCGCGGGTTCAGGCCGAACGGCGCCAGCGCCTCGACATAGCCCCGGGAGCCCCCGCCCGCGAGCAGCTCGCGATACAGCGGCGTGAAGCCCTCCGGATCCTTCGCGCGCGTCTCCATGAGCGCCGCCACCAGCAGATCCCCGAAGGCGTAGGCGTAGACGTAGAAGGGCGAGTGCACGAAGTGACTGACGTACGACCACCAGTGCTCATAGCCGGGATTCAGCGTCACCGCCGGCCCCAGCGAGCCGCCCAGCTCCTCGAGCCACAGCTCGCCGATGCGCTCGACCGGAACCTCGCCCCCGGCCCGTTCGTCGTGGAACCGCGTCTCGAAGCGGTGGAAGGCGATCTGGCGGATGACGGTGTTCAGTCCGTCCTCGATCCGCCCTGCCAGCAGGCCCCGCTGCTCGGCCTTCGGCGCGGTCTTCAGCAGCCGGTCGAAGGTCAGGCCCTCGGCGAAGATCGACGCCGTCTCGGCCAGGGTCAGCGGCGTGTCGGCCAGCAGGCTCCCCTGCCCCGCCGCCAGCGTCTGGTGCACCCCGTGGCCCAGCTCGTGCGCCAGGGTCAGCACGTCGCGCCGCTCGCCCATCCAGTTCAGGAACACATAGGGATGGCGGTCCGAGGTCACCGGGTGGGCGTAGGCGCCGGACTGTTTGCCCGGCCGCGCCCTGCCGTCGATCCACGGCCGCTCGAAGAAGCCCCGCGCCCGGTCGGCGAACTCGCCGCCCAGATCGCCGAAGCTCTCCAGCACCAGTTCGCGCCCTTGCGCCCAGTCGTAGCCGCGCGGCGCGCTGGTCTCGATCGGCGCGTTGCGGTCCCACTGATCCAGTTTCGCCTTGCCCATGGCCCGGGCCTTCAGGGCGTAATAGCGGTGCGACAGGCGCGGATAGGCCGCCGCGACCGCCTCGGCCATGGCGTCCACCGCGTCGCCGTCCACCTCATTGGCCAGGTGGCGGCTGTCGGCCGGCCGCCTGAAGCCGCGCCATCTGTCCTCCAGAGCCTTGTCGGCGGCGACGGTGTTGAGCACCAGCGCCATCGTCTTCGTCCGCGCGCCCAGCGCCTCG
The DNA here is from genome assembly GCF_035626975.1 of Brevundimonas sp. Classification (GTDB taxonomy): domain Bacteria; phylum Pseudomonadota; class Alphaproteobacteria; order Caulobacterales; family Caulobacteraceae; genus Brevundimonas. The sequence goes on along the minus strand of NZ_DASPMQ010000001.1, from coordinate 6,375 downwards.
TTCAACCCCTCGGCGGCCGCCTTGCGCCGCGCGGCCTTCGGATCGGACAACCGGTTCAGCGCCTCGGACAGGGTCAGGTCGTCCTTGCCGGCCTTCACCTTCATCGCCCCCAGCGTCTCGTCGAACAGGCGCGGCCACTGGGCGTTGATCGGCCCGCGCTCGGCCAGGAAGGTCTCCAGCTCGTGCGACAGCTCGTGCGGCTTCATCGCCCGCACCCGCCGCAGCCATGGCCGCCAGCGCGCCGCCGCCGGCCAGGCCGACAACGCCGCCTCGATCTCCGCCTCTTCCAGCTGGTTGATCTCCAGCGTGACCCAGACCGTCGGCGTGGCGATGGCGGTGATCTTCTCGCGCACCGTCGCCTCGAACCCCTGCGCCGCCGCGTCGCTGCGGTCGGTCGAGGCCGCGAGGAAGGCGTAGGCGCCCAGGCCGCCGAGCAGGTCCGAGGCCCGTTCGTACAGCGTCACCGCCCGGTCCAGCCGCTCGCCGAGCAGAGCGGCCTCCGCCCGCGCTCCGACCAGCCGGCCCTGCAGGGCGTTGAGCTCGCCGACCAGCGCCCGGGCGCGGTCGAGATCGGCCTCGATGCGAGTGTCCTCCCGCGAGGCGTACAGGTCGGTCAGGTCCCAGACGGGAGCTTCGGCGGGATCGGCGGGGGTCTTGAAGGGCGCGTTCATGCCCCCGTTGTGGGGACGCCGGGCCTTCGACGCAACGGCCGAAAGCCGCCAGACCTCCGGCGCGGCGCCGGCCATATCGACGGCGAAGGAGACATCGCATGAGCTTTCGCATCCACGGCCTGACCCTGGCGCCGTTCCGGCCGCTGTTCGACATGGACGACGCGGCCCTCACCGCCATGGGCGCGCGCCGCATGATCGCCGACGCCCCGAACGCCGCGCCATGCCGGGTCAGCCTGGCTGACGCGGAGCCCGGCGAACGGCTGATCCTGCTCAACCACCGCCACCTCGACGACCCGCGAAGCCCCTACCGCGCGGAAGGGCCCATCTTCGTGCGGGAGGCCGCCGCAGAGACGACGCCCGTCGTCGGCGAGGTTCCGGACATGCTGGGACGACGGCTGCTGTCGGCGCGGGTCTATGACGCCGGCTGGATGATGACCGACGCCGACGTCGTCGAAGGGCGCGATCTGGCCGGGCGGCTGGAGGCGTGGTTCGCCGATCCCGTCGTGTCGCGCATCCATCTGCACACGGCCCGGCGGGGCTGCTTTATGGCCGCGGCCGAACGGGCCTGAGCGCCAGCCCCTACTTGGAGCGGGCGGTCGGTTCCGCGAACGCGCCCTGCATCTCCTCGCGCATATTCCGCAACTCGTCGGCGGTGCATCCGTAATGCTGGCACATGCGCGACGCCATCTTCTCCAGCATCTGCGGCATCACCGTCATCGCCGCCGCCGTGGCGTCGGGCATGGAGGCATAGGTCTTGTTGATGATCGAGCGTCCCATCTCGCTGTCGTAGAAGGCGATCAGCGCCTCCAGCTCGGCCTCGGAGAAGGTGCGGGCGTAGACCGGCACCATTTCGTCCAGCATCTGCGGGATCATGTCGGTGACGAGCTCCGACGCCAGGTCGGTCATGAATCGCCGATCCTCCTCGGGCATGCCACGGGCCTCGGGATCCATGGACGCCTCCATGTCGATCATCTGGCGGATCATGGTTTCGAACTGGTCGGACATCATCAGGTCGACATACCGCCGGGTCAGCTCCAGCTGGCGCGCCGACGGTTGCCCTTCGACCGCCGCCGCCGGCGGTTGCGGCGGCTTGCTCTGCGCCGCGGCGCCCGAGGCGAGCGTCAGCCCCGCCACCACGATCATCCAGAAACGCATCTCGGTCTCCCCCTGTATATCGCCACACTCAGGGGTTGCTTCGCTCTCCGCTAGGGCGCGGCGGACACAGGCGTGCGAAAATAACATCGCCACGGCGGCGCCTTTCTGAGGCTGAAGCCCGGCCTCAGGGATCGAAGGCGGCGATCAGGGCCTTCAGGTCAGGTTCGTCCACCCGGCGCGCCGCCTCGTCGCGGGGCAGCCAGACGCGCTCGCGCTCGATCCGTTCCTGCCAGTCGAGGTGTTCGGCGGTCACCTCCAGCCCGTACAGGGCCACCACGCACCAGCGCGGCGCGCGGCGCTTCAGCACCTTCAGATAGCGGAACGTCCCCAGCGGCTTTTCGCCGACCACGCCCTCGACCCCCGCCTCCTCCAGCGCCTCCTGCGCCGCGGCCTCGGCGTCGGTCCTGCCGGGCATGCGGCCGCCCTTGGGCGTGACCCAGCGCCGCGTCTCGCGCGAGGTGACCAGCAGGATCTCGATCCCGTCCCGTCCGCGACGCCAAGGCAGGGCGGCGACCTGACGCCGCTCGGCCCGTTCGTCGCGTGCGAGGTCCCCGGTCATCAGCTCAGGAAGGCTCCGCCGATCCAGAAGAACAGGGCCCCGATGGCGGCGGCGGCGGGCATGGTGATGAACCAGGCGGTGACGATGCTGCGCGCCACGCCCCAGCGCACCGCCGAGGCCCGCCGGGCCGCACCCACGCCGACGATCGCTCCGGTGATGGTGTGCGTGGTCGAGACCGGGATGCCCATGCCGGTGGCCATGAACAGGGTGATGGCCCCGCCGGTCTCGGCGCAGAAGCCCTGTTGCGGGCTCAGCCGGGTGATCCGCGACCCCATGGTGTGCACGATGCGCCAGCCGCCGAACAGCGTGCCCAGGGCGATGGCCGCCTGGCAGGTGATGACGACCCAGAAGGGCACGACGAACTCCGAGCCGGCCGGCGCGCGAGAGAACAGCAGCACGGCGATGATGCCCATGGTCTTCTGCGCGTCATTGCCGCCGTGTCCGAGCGAATAGGCCGAGGCCGAGACGAACTGCATGCGCCGGAACACCTTGTCCGCCGTCGACGGGTTCACCTTCACGAACGCCCACGACACGATCAGGACCAGCACCAGGGCGAGCGTGAAGCCGACGGCGGGCGACAGGAAGATGGCGCTGACGGTCTTGGTCACGCCGGCGACGACGATGGCGCCCGTCCCCGCCTTGGCCACGCCCGCCCCCAGCAGGCCGCCGATCAGGGCGTGCGAACTCGACGACGGTATCCCGGCCAGCCAGGTGATCACGTTCCAGCTGATCGCTCCCATCAGGGCGCCGAAGATCACCTGGTCCGAGATGATCGCCGGGTCGATGATCCCCTTGCCGATGGTGTTGGCCACGTGCAGGCCGAAGAACAGGAAGGCGATGAAGTTGAAGAAGGCCGCCCAGCCGACGGCGTAGATCGGCGGCAGCACCCGTGTCGCCACGATGGTGGCGATGGAGTTGGCGGCGTCGTGCAGGCCGTTCAGGAAGTCGAACAGCAGGGCGACGGCGATCAGGAAGATCAGGATCAGCAGGGCGCCGTCCATGGGCCGCGCTCCTACAGATGCTCGACCAGGATGCCGCTGATGCGGTTGGCCACGTCCTCGAACCGGTCGACGACCTTCTCGAGGTGGTCATAGACCTCGCCGCCGATCATGAAGGCCATGGCGTCGCCGCCCCGGTGCGCCTGGTACAGGGCCTTCATGCCGTCGTCGTACAGGGCGTCGCTGTCGCTCTCCAGCCGCGCGATCTGCTCGGTCAGTTCGTTCAGCCGGCCCCGGTGCTTGCGCATGTCCGGCAGCAGCGACACCGCCTCGACCGTCAGCACCGCCGCCTCGACCGCGACATTGCCCAGCTGACGCATGTGCGGGGCGAAATCGCGCATTTCGTACAGGGTGATGACCTTGGCCGTCTTCTGCATCTGGTCGATGGAGTCGTCGAGCGAGTTGGTCAGGCCGCGGATATCCGACCGGTCGAACGGGGTGATGAAGCTGCGCCGCACCGCGAACAGCACCTCGCGGGCGACGGCGTCGGCCTCATGCTCGTGATCGACGATCCGCTGGCACCAGCGCGGCACCTCGTCGCCGCCCTCCAGCACCTTGCTCAGCGCCTCGGCGCCCTTGATCAGGGTCGCCGCATGGGCGTCGAACAGGCGGAAGAAGTTGTCTTCCCTGGGCAGCAGCGCCTGAAACCATCCCAGCATCGGCGAATCTCCCGCACAATCCGTGTGCGGTCAGTCTCGCGTTCACGCGAAGGCGTCAACCCGTCCGGCCACGGAAGGATCGCCCATGTCCGGCACGCCGCGCGGCGCGAATGAAGGCGCATCGGCCTCGGGGTCGCTCCATCGCGACAGCGCTCAGGAGAGCGGCCGCGCGTCGTAGGTCTCCCGCGCCGCCCGGACTTCGGTCATCCGGATCTCCGCCCAGTCGATCATGGGTCTCAGGGCGCTCACCAGGGTTCCACCCAACGGGGTCAGGGCATAGGTCACCGCCACCGGCATCGTCGTCGCCTCGACCGTCCGGGTGACCAGCCCGTCGCGCTCCAGTTGGCGCAGCGTCTGGCTGAGCATCTTCTGCGACACCCCGCCTATCCGTCGCTTCAGCGCGTTGAAGCGCGTCGGTCCGCCGTCCAGCGTGGTGAGCAACAGCACCGTCCACTTGTCGGCGATGCGGTCCAGCAGGTCCCGGGTTGGGCAGAGCGGTTCGAAGACGTCCCCGCGCGAGGCCACTCCGGAGTAACCTGATGACGGGTCGGTGCCTTCTTGCATGAATGGTTTCCTCTGAGCACTTGGTATCCGTTGTATACCACCGGAGACCCATCATGAACATCACCATCCTCGGCGCCAGCGGCCGCGCCGGTTCCGAAATCGCGAAGGAACTGGCCCGCCGGGGCCATGCCGTCACCGGCGTGGCGCGCCATCCCGGACGAATTCCCGCGGGCGAGCGGATCACCGCGGTCGAGGGGGACGTCAATCGCCCTGAAACCCTGACCCCGGCGCTTGCGGGCGCCGAGGTCGTGATCAGTGCGGTCATGTTCGCCGACAGCGACCCCGACCTGCTGATCGGCGCCGTGAAGGACTCGGGCGTGGCCCGCTATCTCGTCGTCGGCGGCGCAGGGAGCCTCGAGGTCGCTCCGGGCGTCCGTCTGATCGACACCCCCGAATTCCCGGAGGTCTACAAGGCCGAGGCCGCCGCCGGCGCCCGCTTCCTCGACAAGCTTCGGCTCGAACGCGGGCTGAATTGGACCTTCCTGTCGCCGTCGATCGTGTTCGAGGGCGTCGAGCGGCGGGGGGCCTTCCGGCTGGGCGGCGACCAGGTGCTGTTCGACGCCGGCGGGAACAGCGCCATCTCCTTCCCCGACTACGCCGTGGCCATGGCCGACGAGGTCGAGGCGCCGCGCCACCCCCGGGCGCGATTCACCGTCGGCTACTGACGGAAACGAAAACGGCGGCGGAGATCACTCTCCGCCGCCGCCTCGTTCGGTTCAGATCAGGTCGATCAGGCGCCCAGCGAGGCCGGATCGATCTTGAAGCCCGGGCCCATGGTCGAGGACACGGTGATGCGCTTGATGTAGGTGCCCTTGGCGCCGGCCGGGCGGGCGCGGCTGAGCGCCTCCACATAGGCCTTCACGTTGGCTTCGAGGGCTTCCTGGGTGAAGGAGGCCTTGCCGATGCCGCCGTGGGCGATGCCGGCCTTCTCGACGCGGAACTCGACCGCGCCGCCCTTGGCGTCCTTGACCGCCTGCGCGACGTTGGGGGTCACGGTGCCGACCTTGGGGTTCGGCATCAGGCCGCGCGGGCCCAGCACCTTACCGAGGCGGCCGACCAGGGCCATCATGTCCGGGGACGCGATGACGCGGTCGAAGTCCATGAAGCCGCCGTTGATCTTCTCGTACAGATCCTCGGCGCCCACGATGTCGGCGCCGGCCGCCAGGGCCTCGGCCGCCTTGGCGTCCTTGGCGAAGACGGCGACGCGCACGTCGCGGCCGGTGCCGGACGGCAGGTTGACCACGCCGCGGACCTGCTGGTCGGCGTGGCGCGGGTCGACGCCCAGGTTGACGGCGATCTCGACGGTCTCGTCGAACTTGGCCTTGGCGTTGTCCTTCACCTGCTTGATGGCGTCCGCGAAGGGCAGGACCGCCTCGCGTTCCCCGGTGAAGGTCTTCTGGCGCTTGGATTGCTTTGCCATGTCTATCAAGCCCCAATCACTTCAAGGCCCATCGACCGGGCGGAGCCGGCGATGATCTTCGTCGCCTGGTCCAGGTCGTTGGCGTTGAGGTCCTTCATCTTCTTCTCGGCGATGTCGCGCAGCTGGGTGCGGGTGATCTTGCCGATGGTCTCGCGGCCGGTCTGGCCGGAGCCCTTCTGAAGCTTGGCCGCCTGCTTGATGTAGTAGCTGGCCGGCGGGGTCTTGGTGACGAAGGTGAACGACTTGTCCTGGTAGACGGTGATCACCGTCGGCAGGGGCGTGCCCTTCTGCTCCTTCTCGGTGCGGGCGTTGAACTCCTTGCAGAAGCCCATGATGTTGACGCCGCGCT